>JAJXHK010000048.1 GCA_021639365.1 Collinsella aerofaciens | reverse complement strand
TCCGCACATGTGCGGATGAATGTGGGAGGTGTTCGGATAAAGTTGATAATCAAGGGTTCGCGTTGAAGTGCCAAAGAAGTAAAAATTTCTCTAGCACACGACGGAAATCTTTGTTACTATAGTCGAGCTAACGGGTTGTGGCTCAGTTTGGTAGAGCACTGCGTTCGGGACGCAGGGGTCGCTGGTTCAAATCCAGTCAACCCGACCAGAGCATGAGGAGGGACCGCTTCTTGCGGTCCCTTTTTTTAGCTATTGTTGTGATACCGCGATACCCGCGGTATACTCATTCGAGCTTGTCTCGCTGTATTGTGGAGGTCTACATGTTTGGACTGAGGGCTCCTGAGCTCATCATTATTCTCGTCGTTGTCCTGATTATCTTCGGGCCCAAGAACCTGCCGAAGCTCGGCAAGTCCCTCGGCTCTACCGTCAAGAATATCCGCGAGGGTATGGAGGGCGACGATAAGGCCGAGACCAAGCAGGCCGAGGGGGTCGTGGTCGAGCAGTCCGAGGAGGACAAGGAGATCGCTGAGCTCGAGGCCAAGCTCGCTGCTGCCAAGAAGAAGCAGGCAGAGGACAGCGACGCGGACGCAGAGTAGTCCCATCCCTTTGGGGTGAGCACCTGACCGGCTTGCCCGCAGGCTAGCCGGTCTTTTTCGTTTTGTTGACAGTTGATTGTTTGATCAGAGTTGGGGAGATATCCGTATGGACGCAAGCCAGATCGTACTGACCGCTGAGGGCCGCCAGAAGCTCGTCGAGGAGCTCGCTTGGCGTGAGGGCGATTACGCCAAGGAGATCGTCGAGGACATCAAGGAAGCCCGCGCGTTCGGCGACCTTTCGGAGAACTCCGAGTACGACGCCGCTAAGGACAAGCAGGCCCAGAACGCCGCTCGTATCGCCGAGATCCAGGCCATCCTCGCCAACGCTCAGGTTGCTGCCACCACGGGCGATCTGACCGTCTCCATCGGTTCCACCGTTTCGCTGATTGATCCCAACGGCGAGGTCATGGAAGTCACGCTCGTTGGTACCACCGAGACCAACTCGCTCGAGCACAAGATTTCCAACGAGTCTCCGGTCGGTCACGCCATCATCGGTCACGGCGAGGGCGACTCCGTCGAGGTCGTTACGCCTTCCGGCAAGACTCGCGTCTACACCATCGCCAAGATCGCACGCTAGACCACGGTCCCGCGTAAAGGTATGTTTTCGCTCCCTGGGACCGAATCCTGGGGAGCGTTTTAGTTTGAGGAGCTAACTTATGGCAGAGAACCAGAACGCCGCCGATCAGGCATCGACGCTCAACGACGAGCGCGCCACCCGCCTGGCCAAGCGCGCCGCCCTGTTCGAGGCGGGCCAGAACCCCTATCCCGAGCACTCTGAGCTTGAGGACTACGTCGCCGATATCGAGGCTAAGTACGCCGAGCTTGCCGATGGCGAGGACACCGAGGACGTCGTGAAGATCGCCGGCCGCGTGGTCGCCAAGCGCGGTCAGGGCAAGATCATGTTCATCGTCGTGCGCGATGCGACTGCCGAGATTCAGCTGTTCTGCCGCATCAACGACATGGACGAGGCTGCCTGGAATACGCTCAAGGCCCTCGACCTGGGCGACATCCTGGGCGTGACCGGCGTGGTTGTGCGCACCCAGCGCGGCCAGCTTTCCGTTGCCCCTAAGAGCGCGACCCTGCTTTCCAAGGCCGTTCGTCCGCTGCCCGAGAAGTTCCACGGTCTTTCCGACAAGGAGACCCGCTATCGCCAGCGCTATGTCGACCTGATCGCCAACGACGACGTTCGCGAGACCTTCCGTAAGCGTTCGCAGATTCTCTCCACCTTCCGTCGCTTTATGGAGTCCGACGGCTACATGGAGGTCGAGACCCCCATCCTGCAGACCATCCAGGGCGGCGCTACTGCCAAGCCGTTCATCACGCACTTCAACGCGCTCGATCAGGAGTGCTACCTGCGCATTGCTACCGAGTTGCACCTCAAGCGCTGCATCGTCGGCGGTTTTGAGCGCGTGTTCGAGATCGGCCGTATCTTCCGTAACGAGGGCATGGATCTTACCCACAACCCCGAGTTCACCACGATGGAGGCCTACCGTGCCTTCTCCGACCTCGAGGGCATGAAGGCGCTCGCCCAGGGTGTCATCAAGGCGGCTAACAAGGCCATCGGCAACCCCGAGGTTATCGAGTACCAGGGCCAGACCATCGACCTTTCTGGTGAGTGGGCCAGCCGTCCCATGACCGACATCGTCTCCGACGTGCTCGGCAAGCAGGTCACCATCGACACGCCGGTCGAGGAGCTTGCTGCCGCCGCGCGCGAGAAGGGCCTGGAGATTAAGCCCGAGTGGACCGCCGGCAAGATCATCGCCGAGATTTACGATGAGCTGGGCGAGGACACCATCGTCAACCCGACCTTCGTGTGCGATTACCCCATCGAGGTCAGCCCGCTCGCCAAGCGTTTTGAGGACGACCCGCGCCTGACGCACCGCTTTGAGCTGGTTATCGCCGGCCACGAGTACGCCAACGCGTTCTCCGAGCTCAACGACCCGGTCGACCAGGCCGAGCGCTTTGCCGCTCAGATGGCCGAGAAGGCTGGCGGCGACGACGAGGCCATGGAGTACGACGAGGATTACGTGCGCGCCCTCGAGTACGGTATGCCTCCCGCGGGCGGCATCGGCATCGGTATCGACCGCGTGGTCATGCTGCTCACCAACCAGGCTTCTATCCGCGACGTCCTGCTGTTCCCGCACATGAAGCCCGAGAAGGGTTTCCAGTCCGGTGCCGCTGCCGCCAAGGCTGCCGAGGCCGGCAATGCCGCGAGCCCCTTCGTCAAGCCGCTCAAGCCCACGGTCGATTATTCCAAGATTGCCGTCGAGCCGCTGTTTGAGGAGTTCGTCGACTTTGATACCTTCTCCAAGAGCGATTTCCGCGCCGTGAAGGTCAAGGCATGCGAGGCCGTCAAGAAGTCCAAGAAGCTGCTGAACTTTACGCTCGACGACGGCACCGGCACCGATCGTACCATCCTCTCCGGCATCCATGGCTACTATGAGCCCGAGGACCTGGTCGGCAAGACCCTGCTTGCCATCACCAATCTGCCTCCGCGCAAGATGATGGGCATTCCCAGCTGCGGCATGCTCATCAGCGCTATCCACGAGGAGGATGGTGAGGAGCGTCTCAACCTGATCCAGCTCGACGCTTCCATCCCTGCCGGCGCAAAGATGTACTAATTGGTTCCGCCGTTCTACCGAACGGCGGACCGGCCGACGCTGCGCGGGCCGCATTTGGACAATCTGACGTTCAACTTCAAGGGCGCGACCAGAAGGTCAGCGCCCTTTCGTTTCACGTCACCTTGTCTCAAATGCGGCCCGCTCGCTGACTTATGCTCAACCTATGGTGTCATCTCACCTCAAAAGTACTAATTGGTTCCGCCGTTCGGTAGTCATTGGGGACGGTCTTAAACGACTACCCAACGGATATTGCGCATATGGCTCGCATGACAGCCGTCTCTTTTATGTTTCCTTTAGCCGTCGCTGCCTAGGATGGGGGTTAGTCGGCAGGAAGGGAGCGTCTATATGGACGGCGCGAGCGATCGTGCAATCGAAGAGGACATGCTCGATCAGTTCAACTATTTTGATGATGAGGACGAGGAATTGATCGATCGTCGCGAGCCGGCGGCGCTCGATGCTTTCGACCTTGTTGATGAAGGGCCCGACGAGGACGAGGTCGAATCGACGGAACCCCCACAGCCTTCGCACCATGATTCGTTGCTCTCAAGAGTCCCCATGCACCACGGTGTCCGTGCCGGCGCCCTCCATATGAAAACCGACTGGCGCCAGATCGTGACGGCAGGCGATGAGCTTGCCGTCGATGCGCCGCTCACCGATAAATCATCCATCATCTGCCGCACCGGCATGCTTATGCTGGCAAGCGGAACAGGTGCCTGGCGCGTGCGCGATACCATGAATCGTGTTGCTGCCGTACTCGGCGTCACGATTCACGTCGACCTGAGTCTCCTGTCGTTTGAGTGCACCTGCATCGAAGGCGGCCACTGTTTTAACGAGGTTGTCAGCCTGCCCACAACGGGAGTCAATACCCATCGCATTTGGATGATGGAGAGCTTCTTAAAGGAAATCGAGGTTTACGGGCGCCGGTTTACCGTGCATGAGTACCACGAGATGCTCAAGACCGTTGAGAGCTCAAAACCTGATTACGCGCCTTGGCAACAGGGCCTTGCGGCGGCCTGTGCTTGTGGCGCCTTTGTCTTTTTGCTCGGCGGCGGCCCTATCGAGATGGCCTGTGCATTTGTGGGCGCTGGTGTCGGCAACTTTGCCCGTGCCCATATTCTCAAGCAGGGCCTTGGCCAGTTTAGCGCGCTGACGATCGGCGTTGCGCTCGCTTGCGTCTCGTATCTGTTGGCATTGCTCGGCCTTGGCCAGGTCATACCGGGGGCAATGTCGCACCAAGAAGGCTATATCGGCGCCATGCTCTTTGTGATTCCCGGCTTTCCCCTCATTACGGCAGGCCTCGACATCGCTAAGCTCGATATGCGAAGCGGCATTGAGCGTCTTTCGTATGCTGTGTCGATTATTGTGATGGCGACCCTCGTAGGCTGGATGGTTGCCGAGTGTGTGGGGCTGGCGCCGGATGACTTTGCCCCGCTCGGGCTCTCACCGTTGGCTCTTACACTCTTGCGTGTGGTGATGAGCTTCGTCGGTGTATTTGGCTTCTCGGTTATGTTCAACAGTCCGGTAAAGATGGCGGCGGCGGCAGGGCTCATCGGCGCCGTGTCTAATACCTTGCGCCTTACGCTCGTCGATGTGCCGACGCTGCTTCCCTTTCTGGGCTTGAGCGCCGGCATGCCTCCCGAGGCGGCGGCGTTTATCGGCGCGCTGGTATCGGGTCTGCTCGCGAGCTTAGCCGAAATTAAGCTCACCTATCCACGTATCGCCCTCACGGTGCCATCGATTGTCATTATGGTGCCGGGCTTGTATCTGTATCGCTCAATGTATTACATGTGCACCTTCGACACGGTCAATATGCTCGGCTGGTTTGTGCGTGCGGTGCTCATCGTGGCGTTTTTGCCCGTTGGCCTGGGTGTGGCGCGTACGCTCACCGACCCTCGCTGGCGTCACACCAGCTAATTGGTGCAAGGGGGACAGGTTACTTTGCATCAAATGAGTTGCGGTGAAATAGGGACTGAATTGCTGCTTAAAGGGTCAAAACAGTCCGTATTCCACCGCAACTTATGGGGTCGGGGGATTATTGGTGCCCTGCATCTCCACAAACTCAACGCTTACGAAGCGCGCGCCGTTCGTGTTAGGGTAGTTCCACCACATAAGTAGTCGCAGACGCACGTACCACGGGCGGGCGAGATGAAGTCCCAGTAACTCCATCTCGCCCGCCCGTTTTTGTTGCGTGGTACCGCGGCGTAACACAGAAAGGATTTTGCCCTTTATGCCTATCAACAAACGAGAGAGCCTGCTGTTCACCTTTATCATGTGCTTTTGCATGGTGCTCTGGATGAGCATCTACAACGTTGCCCTGCAGCATGGAGCCATCAACGGCGAGGTTGTTGCCGCCGCGTGGCTCGGCTTCCCCGTTGCCTACGTTTTTGCCATGTGCTGCGACTGGTTTGTTGCCAGCCCCCTTGCCAAGGGTTTCGCTTTTAAATTCCTGGTCACGCCGGGCAAGAGCTCGCCGCTTGCCATGACGCTCGCCGTCAGCTCCTGCATGGTCGTTCCCATGGTCATCATCATGTCGCTCTACGGTGCGTGCGAGGGCCTGTTCCACATGCCCGGCGGCCCGCTCGCCAACCTGCAGGCGCTGCCGATGATGTGGCTCGTCAACATTCCGCGCAACTTTATCATGGCCCTGCCCTGGAACCTGCTGGTGGCCGGTCCGGTTGCTCGCTTTGTCTTCCGCCGCGCCTTCCCCATGGGCACGGTCTTTGCCGAGCCGCACATGGAGCTCGTGCGCATGCCGGGCGCTCCCGTTGCCGATGCCGTCAATGACGTTGCCGAGAGCATGAATGCCGAGCCTGTCTGCTAGGCAACAGCCTCTAACCTGGAGCGTCCGCCGCACCCGGCGATTCCTTTTTTGTAGACGTTGTCGTATGGCTGCGCGTGGAAAAGGCTCCAACGGTTAACATATACTCCATATGGGTAAAGAGACCAAAGCGCTGCCGCGGGGCGGCGCTTTGCGTTTGAAAAAACTAGCTCGTCTAAGAGGAACTAGCATGTTAGACCGTTTTACCGATCGCGCGCGCAAGGTCATGTCCATGGCCAAGCAAGAGGCGCTCGATCTGCACTCAAATAAGGTGGGCACCGAGCACCTGCTGCTTGCGCTCGCTAAGGAGGACGAGGGTATTGCCGCCGAGGCACTGCGCTCGCTCGATATCTCCTACGATGACATCATGGATACCCTCAAAGAGGTCCAGACCACGGTTCCCGAGCCCAGCGAGGAGACCGAGGCTGCCAAGCTCGCCTTTACGCCGCTCGTCATCAGCGTGATGGAGCGCTCCTTCCGCGTGGCACGCGAGAACAACCAGACCTACGTTTCGACCGAGCACTTGCTGATCGGTATCGTCGAAGAGGGCAACGGCATGGCCATGGACATCCTCATGCGCCTGGGCGTGTCGTCTGCTTCCATTAAAAAGGCCATCGAAAAGCTCACTGCCAAGGATCAGGACAAGAAGCGTCCGCTCGCTGGCGCTGGCGCTGGTCGTCCCGGTGCGGGCCTGCCGTTCTTTAGCGGCTCGGATGCCTCTCAGCAAAAGGGGAGCGGCACCGACACGCTCAAGCAGTTCGCCACCAACCTCACGCAAAAGGCGCGCGACGGCGAGCTCGATCCCGTGATTGGCCGCGAAAAGGAAGTCCAGCGCATGATGGAGATCCTTTCGCGCCGCACCAAGAACAATCCGCTTATCCTGGGCGATCCCGGCGTGGGCAAGACGGCTATCGTCGAGGGCCTGGCGCAGCAGATTGCTGCTGGCAATGTGCCCGAGAATCTTATGAACCAGAATATCTGGACGCTCGATCTGCCGGGTCTTGTCGCGGGTGCCAAGTATCGCGGTGAGTTTGAGGAGCGCCTCAAGAACGTGATCCAGGAGGCAACCGAGGCCGACGACGTCATCCTGTTTATCGATGAGATGCACACCATTATCGGTGCCGGTTCCGCCGAGGGCTCCATCGACGCGAGCTCCATGCTCAAGCCGGTGCTCGCGCGCGGCGCTTTCCAGATTATCGGTGCCACCACGGCCGAGGAGTTCCGCAAGTACCTCACCAAGGACCCGGCCTTCGAGCGTCGCTTCCAGACCATCGATGTCGAGGAACCGAGTGTCGAGGACACCGTCAAGATTCTGACTGCGCTCAAGCCGCGCTACGAGGAGCACCACCACGTGCGTTACACGCAGGGTGCCATCGAGGCCGCCGCGAACCTCTCCAACCGCTACATCCAGGATCGCTTCCTGCCCGATAAGGCAATCGACCTCATCGACGAGGCCGGTGCCCGCGCTCGCATCGCCGCGAATCGCGCGCCCGAGCCGGTGCGCGAGGCCGAGCATCGCATAGAGGAACTCAAGGCCGCCGCGCAGGAGGCCACCGAGAGCGACGACATGAACAAGGCCGCCGAGATCACCGAGCAGCAGAAGGCTGCCGAGATTGAACTCGCCGAGGCCAAGGCTGCCTGGACCGCCGAGCTCGACGCCAGCCCGCTCACCATCGATGTGAGTCAGATCGCCGATATCGTGTCCGTGACTTCGGGCGTGCCGGTGTCCTCGCTTACCGAGAGCGAGAGCCGTCGCCTGCTGCAGGCCGAAAGCGTGCTCAAGACGCGCATCATCGGTCAGGATGAGGCTGTCGAGGCCGTTGCCAAGGCCGTGCGCCGCAGCCGCTCGCCGCTCAAGGATCCGCGTCGCCCCGGCGGCAGCTTTATCTTCCTGGGTCCCACCGGCACGGGCAAGACCGAGCTCGCCAAGACGCTCGCCGAGTACCTCTTTGGCAGCAAGGACGCGCTCATCAGCTTCGACATGTCCGAGTTCGGTAGCGAGTTCGAGGTCTCCAAGCTCATCGGTAGCCCTCCGGGTTACGTCGGTCACGACGAGGGCGGCCAGCTCACCAAGGCCGTTCGTCGCCACCCGTACTCGGTCGTGCTGTTCGACGAGATCGAGAAGGCGCACCCCGATATCTTTAACATCCTGCTGCAGGTGCTGGAGGAGGGCCGCCTGACTGATAGCCAGGGCAAGACGGTCGACTTTCGCAACACCGTGATCATCATGACGTCCAACGTGGGCGCCCGCGAGATCGCACAGGATGCGAGCGTCGGTTTTGGCACCACCGGCGAGCAGGGTCTTACCTCGAGCGAGATCCGCGGCCGCGCGATGGGCGAGCTCAAGCGCCTGTTCCGCCCCGAGCTGCTCAACCGCATCGACGACATCGTGGTGTTCCAGAAGCTTTCGGGTGAGAACCTGACCAAGATCGCGCACCTGCTGGTGGACGACCTGCGTCAGCGTTTGATTGCCAACGGCATGAACATCAAGCTCACCGATGCGGCCTATGACAAGATCGTGGCCGAGGGCACCGACCTCACCAACGGTGCGCGTCCGCTGCGCCGTGCTATTCAAAAGCTCATCGAGGACCCGCTGTCCGAGGAGCTTCTGGCCGGTGAGTGGGGCGAGGGCGATACCGTCCTGTGCGACGTGGCCGATGGCAAGTTTGTCTTTAGCCACGGCACGGGCGAGATCCCGGCACCGCGTCCGGCGGGCACGCTCGGTGGTGATACCGCCCCGGCGGCACCGCACACTGGCAACGCTGCGCCCGTGAGCGGCGGCGTGACCTCGGGCCCCGGCGGCATGATGCAAGCCGGTTCCGGCGCGCTGTAGGGCGTAACAAAACCTTGTGTCCACGAGGGCGTTCCAAAGGAGCGCCCTTTTTCTGTTGGAAAGGCCCCTTCGTTCAAAGTAGGTCTCATTAAACATACCAATGGCGTATGCATAAACGTTGATCAAGCGTTGAGGTTGGTTGAAGGGTCCAACGTCCCTTCGGCGCGGCCCGTCTAGCCTGCTTTATCTTAATAAAGTGGCGTTTTCTCGCCGTTAGCCGATGATGCAAGGGCGCTCGGCGTTTTCGACTGGTTTATGCACGCAAAGTCTGGGAATATACAAGTCGCATGTCTTACTGTCTAACCAGTTGCGCCAAGGAGGCACCATGGATTACAAGATCACCGGCTACGAGCCCGCCCAGCTGTTCCATTTCTTTGAGGAGGTCAGCGCGATCCCCCGTGGGTCTGGCAACGAGAAGGGCATCAGCGATTTCCTGGTTGCGTTTGCCAAGGAGCGCGGCCTCGATGTGTACCAGGACGAGGTCTACAACGTCATCATTCGCAAGCCCGCATCTGCTGGCGCCGAGAATGCTCCGACCGTGATGCTGCAGGGCCACATCGATATGGTGTGCGACAAGTTGGGTTCCGTCGAGCACGACTTTACGACCGATGGTATCGACCTGGTCGTCAAGGACGGCGTCCTTACCGCCAACGGCACCACGCTGGGTGCCGACAACGGCATCGCCGTCGCTTTGATGCTTACTGTGCTCAACGACGATTCGATTGCTCACCCCGCCCTCGAGTGCGTATTCACCACCGACGAGGAGACTGGCCTGGTCGGCGCCGAGACGCTCGACAAGTCCCAGATCAGCGCCCGCACCATGATCAACCTCGACTCCGAGGAAGAGGGCGTGGCCACCGTCAGCTGCGCCGGCGGCGTCGTCGTTACCTACACTTGCCCCATCGTGCGCGAGCACAAGACCGGTAGCACCCTCACGCTCGACATCTCCGGCCTGCTGGGCGGTCACTCCGGCTCCGACATCAACCTGGAGCGCGGCAACGGCAACCTCATCATGGCCCGCATCATCGACCGCCTGATGGTCGCCGGCGAGCCCGCCATCGTCAGCTTTAACGGCGGCACCAAGGACAACGCCATCAACCGTGAGTGCAAGGCTGTTCTGGTCTACGCCGACCACGCTGCCGCCGAGGCCGCGGCCCAGATCGCCCGTGGCATCATCGCCGACGTCACTGCCGAGCTCGAGGTCTTCGACCCCGGCTTTACCTGCACCGTCGAGATTGCCGACGACGCCGAGGTCGAGGCCATGGACCAGAAGTCCGCGCTTGCCCTCATCCGCGCCCTGCGTCTTGCCCCTAACGGCGTGATCCGCCGCAACGTCGCCACCGACGGCTCCGTCGAGGTTTCTTCCAACATCGGCGTGGTCGCCACCTCCGATAACGAGGTCAAGATCATGCTGTCCCCGCGCTCCTCGATCACTTCGCTGCAGAACGAGTTCAAGGACCGCCTGCAGACGCTGGCCGATGTCTTGGGTTTCGACGCCAAGTTTGAGTTCGAGTATCCCGGCTGGAGCTATGCCGAGCATTCGCCGGTCCGCGACGTCTTTGTCGAGAGCTATCGCGAGCTCTTTGGCTCTGAGCTGCGCATCGAGTCCATTCACGCCGGCCTTGAGTGCGGTCTGTTTGCCGAGGCCCTGCACGGCCTGGACGCCATCGCCGTGGGCCCGACGCTCTCCGATGTCCACACCCCGGACGAGAGCATGGAGCTTGCTTCTGCCGAGCGCTTCTACGAGCTGCTCATCGACGTCCTCAAGCGCCTCGCTGCGTAAAGGTCGCCTTGGTTAAGCCGCTCTAAAACGGCTGGCTATGAAAACGGCCGCCTGGCGTAATGCCGGGCGGCCGTTATTCGTTACAGTGCGAGAACCCCCAGATGCTCAAGTAAGATCTTAAGCCCGATGAGGATGAGCACGATGCCGCCCACGATGGTGGCAGGTTTTTCGTAGCGCGCGCCGAAGGCGTGGCCGATCGCTACGCCGGCGACAGAGAAGATAAACGTTGTGACGCCGATGAGCGATACGGCGGGCACGATGTCGACCGAGAGCGCGGCAAATGAGATGCCCACCGCTAGGGCGTCGATTGAGGTGGCGATGGCGAGGATCAGGTACTCGCCCAGGTCAATCTTTTCGGCATCCTTGCCGTCGCCCTCATCCTCGTCCTCGGTAAAAGCCTCCCACAGCATTTTGCCGCCGATAAAGGCCAAAAGGATAAAGGCGATCCAATGGTCGATGGGTCCGATGATGCCCATGAATTGACTGCCAAGCGCCCATCCGATTACGGGCATGCCGGCCTGAAAGCCGCCAAAGAACAGGCCGAGCACCACGGCGACTTTAAGGTTGATCTTCTTCATGCCAAGGCCCTTGCAGATGGATACGGCAAAGGCATCCATCGAAAGGCCAACGGCGAGCAGCACGAGCTCTGCGAGTCCCATAGTCTGGCTCCCTCTCTGCGGGCGAACCCGATTACACGACTACTCCCTCATTTATATGAGACTCGATGCTACCACATGGGTGGTCAAAAGATCCCGTCCCAAATGAGCTACCTAAGCTGTGTTCGCTCACCTTGATTATCGACTTTATCCGAACACCTCCCACATTCATCCGCACATGTACGGA
>JAJXHK010000011.1 GCA_021639365.1 Collinsella aerofaciens | reverse complement strand
CGTGGGTGTAGGCGTCGGTGCCCATGCACACGGGGATGCCGCGGCGGAAGAACTCGAGCACGGGGGCGCAGCCCACGGCGTTGCCCATATTGGATTCGGGGTTGTTGACGAGCCAGGTACCGGACTCCTTGACGATATCCATCTCGGCGGGCGTCACGTGGATGCAGTGGCCGAGCATGGTGTCGGGACCCAGCAGATTGTGCTGCAGCAGGCGCTCGACGGGGCTGATGCCACCGCGGTTGAGGCGGGAGTCCCACACGTCATTCATGCCCTCGCACACATGGATGTGGAAGCCGGTCAGGCCGTTGTTGGCCTCGGCCATCTTGTCCATGGTCTCGTCCGACAGCGTAAAGGTGGCGTGACCGCCAAACATGGCGGCGACCATGTGGTTGTCGTTATCGCGACGCTCCTTGGTGGCCCACTGGGCAAATTCGGCGTTCTCGGCAATGGCCTGGTCGCATTTTTCCTGGCCGCGGCGATCGGAGACCTCGTAGCACAGGCACGAACGCATGCCCAGCTCCTGAGCTGCATCCTTAATGGTAAAGAGGCTTCCCGGGATTTCGCAGAAGCTCGCATGGTGATCGAAGATCGTGGTGACGCCATCGCGGATGGAGTCAAGGATTGTGGCATAGGCGCTGGCCTTGGTACCGTCGAGCGTCAGGTTATCGTCAATCTTCCACCACTGCTGCTCAAGATTCTCCAGGAAGTTGGTGGGGTTGCAGCCCTTAATGGCAAGGCCACGGGCCAGACCCGAGTAGATGTGGGTGTGGCAGTTGATGAGTCCGGGCATGATGAGGTTGCCCTGGGCGTCGACGTACTCGGCATCCGGGTACTTGGCCTTGAGCTCGAGCTCGAGGCCCACTTCGACGATCGTATCTCCGTCAATGGCGACCGCACCGTTGGGAATGAACGGGGTCTGAGCGTTGCGAGTAAAGACGGAACCGTTAGCGACCAGAAGCATGAATGCTCCCTTCAACATCAGGGGCGGGGTTTGACACCTCTGACATGGCGGAGTGCGAAGCGCCGGCCTACACCGGAAACGGGCCCTCTCCCGTCAACGCTTCACCAAAGGGACAAACCCTTTGAAGTGCGGCTTGGCGCCGCATGGCGTCGGCGGACGAGGCGATGCGCCCGCCGACGAATAGCACCGAATTGGTTACTTCTTGCTCTCGGGCAAGACCAGATCCACGGCAGCGTCCTTGGCAGCATCGATGTGCTGAGCCACGACCGGCGTCTGCGGAAGGATCAGGTTAAGGACAATGGCCATGATGGCGGTGGGGGTTACGGCATTGGAGCCGATGACGGTGGACACCCAGGCGGGCATACCCTCGCCGGCAAGGCAACCGCTGGCCATCCAGATACCCAGGCCAAAGACGACGGAGGTGCCGACGATGGTGGTAGTGCGCTGCGTGAGGCCCTCGCGGGTGAACATGCGCACGCCGTTCATGGTGATGGTGCCAAAGACGCCGACGGTCGCGCCGCCGATAACGGGCTGCGGGATAGCGGAAAGGACGGCAGAGAGCTGCGGGAACAGACCGGCGATGGCAAAGACGGCCGCGATGATCACAAAGACCCACTTGTTGACGACCTTGTTGGAGCAGATGATGCCCACGTTCTGGCCAAGGGCGCTGGTGGGAAGACCGCCCAGCAGGCCGCCGACCATAGAGGTGAGGCCCTGGGACACGATAGCGCCGGAGAGCTCGCGCTCGGTGGGCATACGGTCGATGGAGCCCAGGCAGGCGGCGGAGACGTCACCGATAACCTGGATGGCAACCATGGGGAACACAACAGCGAGGGTAATGCAGACTTCGGGATCAAACTCGAGCGCGTAGGGCATGAGCTTGGGAAGGGCGAAGACCTGAGCGGTGGCGACGCTGGAGAAGTCGATCATGCCAAAGGGGATCGAAACGATCATGCCAACGATCATGCCAAAGAACACGGATCCCAGCTTGAGCGTGCCCTTGCCAAAGTTGGCGAGCGCAAAGACCACGGCGAAGGTGATAAGAGCGACGCACCAGGCCTGCGGAGTGCCCCACAGCGGCGTACCCATACCGCCGGCCATATACTTGACGGCCGTGGGATACAGCGAAACGCCGATGGAGAAGATGACCGTACCGGTCACGACGGGCGGGAACAGCCACTTGATCTTGCTGTAGGCCAGACCAAAGAGGACCGCGACGGCGCCGCCGACGATCTCGCCGCCCAGCAGCGCACCAAAGCTAAAGCCCGAGGCACCCATGGCCTGCAGAGCCGGCAGGAACGCGAACGAAACGCCCATGACGATGGGCAGGCCGCCGCCGATGCGACGGAAGGGAGCGAAGGCCTGAAGGGCCGTGTCGATCGCCGAAAGAATGAGCGCGACCTGGATGATGTCGGTGCTCTGCTGGCTATTAAAGCCGTAGACACCGGCCATGATGACAGCCGGGGTGATGATACCGGCAAACGAAGCCAGTACGTGCTGAAGGGCACACGGGATCATTTCCTTAACGGGAGGCATGCCTTCACGAGTGAACAGGGCTTCAGTGCCGTTCGTAACCGTCTCCTGGGTCATTTGACCACCAATCCTCGAAGTAGTTGTTTTCGCATCTAACGCTCTATTGTGACGCAGTGCGGGGTTGAGGTTGTGCCTTCGTTGCATATCGTATTAAAGATGATTCTCATTCTCAATAATAATTTTTTGTTATCAGACTATTCTTCGGCTGAAATAACTCGTTTCCGCAGGTCAGGAATGTGTCTGGTCTAAATAACATCTTACTTTTCTTTTGGTCGACCGTTTACCGCCAAATACCTACCGCTCATCTGTATTACGCAATGTACCTGCGAATATGTGAGTCAATAGACACCGTGTTACCATGAGAAAAAATTGTTATGAACATTTCCGATTTCACCCAAAGGAGTTGCCCGTGAACGAGACCGTACGTCGCTTTTTGCCGATGGTCGATTTTCTGGAGCAGATACTCGGCAAAAACAGCGAAATCGTGCTGCACGATTTCTCGGATCCCGACCACGCCATCGTCGATATTCGCAACGGCATCGTGAGTGGCCGCAAGGTCGGCGGTCCCGCCACCGATCTGGCGCTCAAGATCATGCACGACCCCAAGTATCGCGACCTGCCGTTTATTACGGGCTACGAGGGCCGCGGCGCCGGAGGCAAGACGCTGGAGTCCGCGACGTTCTTTATCCGCGAGGATAACGAGATCGTCGGTATGCTCTGCGTCAACACCGACCTCTCGACCGTACGCTCCATCAACGCCATGGCGCAGCAGCTCATGGCGTGCTTCGACGCAGCGCCGACGCGCACGGAGCCCGCCCCTATCGAGGTCGAAAGCCTTTCGGAGTCCACCCAGGAGCTCATCGACCGCAGCATTGCCGAGTTGCTGAGCGCGCGCGGGCTGGATGTAGCGTCGCTTGATCAGAGCGACCGCGTGGACGTCATTCGCCACCTCAACGGCAACGGGGTGTTCATGCTCAAGGGCGCCGTGGCCTGCGCTGCCACCGCGTTGGGCATCTCGGAGCCCAGCGTGTACCGCTACCTGCAAAAAGTCCGCAAGGAGGGCTAACGAGCAAAATGGAGCGCGACTCCACAAGCGATTCGTCACTTGACAAAAGACCCTGCAGCTCGCACGCGCTGCAGGGTCTTTTTGCATGTCATGTTTAGTTGTGGCCAACGCCTTAGAGAGCGGCGACGACCTCGATCTCGACCAGACCGCCAGCCGGAAGAGCGGCAACCTGGAAAGCGCTGCGCGCGGGGAACGGGGCCTCGAACTTGGAGGCGTAGATCTCGTTTACGGCAGCGAAGTCGGCAATGTCAGCCAGGTAGACTGTGGTCTTGACGACATCGGCAAAGGTGGCGCCGGCAGCGGTCAGCAGGGCCTCGACGTTAGCAAGGGACTGCTTGGCCTGGGCCTCGACGCCCTCGGGCATCTTGCCAGTTGCGGGATCGATGCCCAGCTGGCCGGACAGGAACACCATGTTGCCGGTCTGGATACCAGGGGAATACGGGCCGATGGCTGCGGGTGCGTTATCGGAAGACACGACGGTCTTGCTCATGTTTTTCTCCTTACAAGTAAAAGGGAACGAGAGCGCGGCGTTCACACCGGGAGGCACAGTTCGGTCTGAACACCGCGCTTGATTGGAATAGTACTCAAGGTTTCCACGCGATGCAAGATTATTATCACGCTGCGAGAATATTTTATCGCCCAACGGTTTCCCCGGACCGCTGAACGGTTCTCATGTGGAGCAGCCAGTCCAAGCTGCTGAAGACTTTATCCCGCTTAGAGCACGGGCATCGCCTGCCGCGACGGCACCACTATACTTTTGAGTATCTGAGCATTTTGAAAGGCAGGATATGACCGCAACCGCCAGTCGAACCACCAACCGCAGACCCGAGCTTTTGGCGCCCGCCGGAGGGCCCGAGCCCTTTGCCGCCGCACTCGCCGCCGGGGCAGACGCCATCTACTGCGGCATGGGCAGCTTCAACGCACGCCGCAAGGCCACCAACTTTACCGACGAGGCCTTTGAGCAGGCCTGCCGCGCCGCGCATCTGGCCGGCTCGCGCGTCTACGTCACGGTCAACATCGTCATCAAGGAATCCGAGATGAGCGATGCGCTGCAGCTCATCCATCGCTGCTCCACGCTGGGCGCCGACGCCTTCATCATCCAGGACTGGGGCCTGTTCTTTGAGGTCAAGCGCACCATGCCCGGCATCGAGACGCATATCTCGACCCAGGCGAACATCCACGACGACCGCGGAACCCTTTGGTGCCGCGAGCAGGGTGCCGACCGCGTGACCCTCTCGCGCGAGCTTTCCATCGACGAGATTGCCGCCATTCACGATGCCGCGCCCGATGTTGACCTTGAGGTCTTTAGCCACGGTGCCATCTGCTTTTGCTACTCGGGTTTGTGCCTGCTGTCGAGCTTTGCCATGGCGGGCCGCTCGGCCAACCGTGGCATGTGCGCCCAGCCCTGCCGCTTGCCCTACGAGCTGATCGACGAGAACGGTCGCTCGCTCTCCCCTGCCGGTCGCGAGCGCGCGCTGTGCCCGCGTGACACCAACACCTCACAGCTTGTTCGCCGCCTGTATGACGCCGGCGCCGCGTCGCTCAAGCTCGAGGGCCGCATGAAGGCGCCCGATTACGTGTATTCCATCGTCGACGTGTATCGTCATCAGATTGATGACATGCTGGCCGGAACCACCGTTGCCAAGGACGAGAAAGCCGCCCGCCAGCGCCAGCTCAAGCGCTGCTTTAACCGCGACTTTACGCACGCCTATCAGGACGGCACCTCGGGCGACGAGATGATGAGCTATGAGCGTTCCAACAACCGCGGCCAGATCGTGGGCACGGTGCTGGGCAGCCGCCCGGCCAACCGCGATGTGCGCGGCCTCAAGCCCGACGACCGCCGTCGCCGCGCCGCCATCGCCCGCATTGAGCTGTTTGAGCCCGTGGGCAAGGGCGACCTGCTGGAGCTTCGCCACGATAACGAGTTTGACCAGTTCCTGACCACTATTGCCGCCGATGATGCCGCAGCCGGTGAAGTCATCGAATGTCGCGTACCCCGCAGCATGCCCGAGGGCTGCCGCGTCCGCGTGATTCGCAGTCAGCGTGCCATCGACGCCGCCGGCGCCGCGCTCAAGCGCGATGTGCTGCGCCGCCGCGCCGTAGACGTGTCCGTTGTGGCGCGTCTGGGCGAGCCGTTTACCGTTACGCTCACCTGCTGCGACGACCCTTCGCTTACGGCCACGGCCACGGGCTTTACCGTCGAAGCCGCCAAGACCCGTGCGGTCGAGGCGTCCGATCTGGTTGAGCACGTCGGCCGCATGGGTTCCTCTCCCTTTGAGGCTGCGAGCTTTGAGGTGGCGCTCGATGAGGGCTGTGGCATGGGTTTCTCCGCCGTACATAAGGTGCGCGCCGCCGCTTGCAAGGCGCTGGAAGAGGCCATTCTGGCGCCGTACGCGGAGCGCGCGAAAACGCTCGAGCTGCCGGCGATTGTCACCAGTGATTCCCGCCCCGCGCCCGAGCACTACCGCGACGAGCCGCAGATCTGCGCCACCGTCACCTCGCTCGAGGCCGCCGAGGCAGCGCGGGCGGAGGGTGCAATGCGCATCTACATGACCACCAACGCGCTCGATGCGGCCAAGCTCTCCCCCGCCGATACGTTTGAGCAGGGCATTGTACCCGTGCTCGATGAGGTCTGCCGCGCCGTTGACCATGTCCGCGTTGACCCATGGGTTGTTGCCGGCGCCACGGTCGCTATTGGCAACATCTCTGAGCTTGCCCTGGCCGCCCAGGTTGGCGCCACGGCCGAGATTCGCTCTTGCCTGCCGGTACACAACATGCCCTGCATGGAGGCGCTTGCCGAGCGCGGAGCCGGTGCGTTTTGGCTCTCGCCCGAGATCACGCTCGACGAGATTGTCTCGCTCGGCGCCGCCGCGCCCGCGGCTCTAGGCATCACCGTCTTTGGCCGCCCGCGCGTCATGACAAGCGAGCATTGCATTCTGCAGGTTGCCAACGGCTGCATCCACGATTGTGCCAACTGCCGCTTGCGTGCCCGCAAGCTCTCGCTCAAGAATATCGACGGAAAGGTCATGCCCGTCCGCACCGACATCCACGGCCGCTCTCGCCTGTACGACGCCTACCCCATCGACCTCACACCGCAGGTTCCACAGCTGCTCGACGCCGGCGTGCGCCGTCTTATGGTCGACGGAACCTTGCTCGAGGCCGATGAGATTGGCCGTGCCGTCGCTCGCGTCCGTCGCGCCGTCGAGGCCGCGCAAGCCGGCCGCAAGCCCGCTGCCCGCCTGCGCGGCGCTACCTCGGGCTGCATGTTTGTGGGAATTAGCTAACCGAAAGGCTTACACGTGAACGAAGAACCTCAAGTCCTCTACTGCGACGCCTGGCTCATGGCCATCGACAAGCCCGCTGGCATGATCGTCCACGGTGACGGCACCGGTGAGCGCACACTTACCGACTACGCCAGCGACCTGCTGCTGGCGATGGGCGACGGCTTTGCCGCGACCGACATGCAGCCGCTCAATCGCCTAGACCGCAACACCACCGGCGTGGTGCTGTTCTCGCTCGACAAGCAGACGCAGCCCGCCTTTGACCAGATGGTCATCGACCACGCATTCGAAAAGCACTATCTGGCGCTCGCCGAGGGCAAAATCGACTGGAACGAGAAGCTCATCGACAAGCCTATCGCCCGCGACCGCCACGATAGCCGCAAGATGCGCGTTGGCGCCAGCGGCAAGCCGTCTCAGACGCGCGTCAAGGTACTCAAGCGCCTTAAGAGCCGCCGCGGCCTGCCCACGCGCTCGTATATTGATGTCGAGCTGCTCACCGGCCGCAAGCATCAGATTCGCGTGCATCTGGCAAGCGAGCATCATCCCCTGGTTGGCGACGACCTGTACGGAACGCCGCGCCCCTGCGGCCTCATGCTCCATGCCCACAGCGTGTCCTTTACGCATCCCGTAACCGGCGAGCACATCCACATCGAAGCCCCCTGCCCCTGGGAGCCCTAAAACCCGCCAAAAAGGGACAGCACCTTTGTGGTGGTTTTGACCGCGATGGCTCAGCCGCGGCCCCAAAACGTCTCGATCTGTAACAGTTAGAACCCATTTTCCGGTCTATCTGTTACAGATCGAGACATTCGAATCCCCCTTAAGGGAAAATCTCAATCTGTAACATCTAGCCTGCTTTTAACGGTCTGGTTGTTACAGATTTAGACAAACCGGCAGACAACGAAAGCGGCAACGCCCGTAATGGATGTTGCCGCTTTTCTATTGAGAAAACTAAATGGTTTTGGCCTTACTTCGCCCCGTTGCTAGACCGTGATGACGTTGTCCATTGCCCGGTACTTTGCGGGCACCTCGCCCGCGGTAATAATTGTTGCGTCGCGGAAGTCCGCGAACTTGACGGGCGCCACCATGCCAAATTTGCTGGCGTCCGAGATTACGAAGCGTTTGGCCGTATGGCGCATCGAGATACGCTTGACCTGCGCTTCCTCGATATCGGGAGTCGTAAAACCCTGCTCGGCGGCAATGCCGTTGGAGCCCCAAAAGCCGCAGTTGAAGTTGTAGCGTTCTAGAGTTGCCAAGGCATCGGGGCCAACGAGCGCCTCGGTCTCGGGTTTGAGCTCGCCGCCCAGCACCACGGTACGCATGCCGCGCAAAGCGAGATGCTGAGCATGGAGCACGGAATCAGTCACATAGGTAACCCCTTCGAGATGCGGAAGATGCTCGATGAGCTTGAGGGTCGTGGAACCCGAATCGATATACACGAAACTATCGGGCTCCACAAGCGCCGCCGCACGGGCGCAGATGCGCTCCTTGTCGTCGTTATGGAGATCACTGCGCTCACTGATCGTTAAGTCGCGCGTCACGTGCGCGCGCTCAAGGCTTGTCGCGCCACCGTGCACCTTGGCGATGCGGTGCGCTCGGTCAAGCGTCTGCAGATCGCGTCGAATGGTAGAAGCCGTCACACCCAGGGCATCGGCAAGCTCTGGCACCGTTACTGAACCAGCCTGCTGCACCATCGAGACGATCGCATTGAGCCTATCTTCCGCGAGCATCGCTTACTCCTCCTCGGGGTAGACGACTCCCCAATCGGCACGGAGCTTGGTCATCAGCTCCATTACATCAGAAGCATAATCCAGAAGCTCACGCTTGGAATCATCGCCGGCGACGGCCTTCTCGAGGTCAGCCATCTCGTAGCACAGCGCGTAGGCCTCGGTGCCGGCGTGGACCTCCTCACGGTGACCGTCTGCAGTCCACACGATGATCGCATGGTCGGCACGCGGATACTCGTTGACCTCGATATAGCACTTGTCAAAGCTGATGACCGAGCGCTTGGGCTGCTTCGAGTGGAGCGTAAGGCTCACGACGCCCAGCTGCTGCTCGGCGTTTCGGCAGACAATGCCGCCCGCTACGTCAACGCCAGTCTCACAGGTGTTGCCCAGAGACACGACCTCAGCGGGCTGGCTTGCCATAAAGAGGCGCATGACGGACAGGGCATACACGCCAATGTCGAGCATGGCGCCGCCGGCAAGGCTGCGGTTGTAGAAGCGGTTGGTCAGGTCGCCGTACTCCTTATAGCTGCCAAAGTTGAGCTGGGCGAGGTTCATGTGGCCAAAGTCGCCCGCATCCATGCGACGGCGCAGCTCCTGATACAGCGGCATGTGGAGCACCGTGGTGGCATCCATAAGGACCACGTTGTGCTCGTCGGCGATGGCGCGGGCCTCGTCGAGCTCGGCAGAGTTGAGGGTAATGGCCTTCTCGCAGAGCACGTGCTTGCCGGCGGCCAGCGCGGCACGCAGATAGGTGATATGCGTGTTGTGCGGCGTGGTGATATAGACAGCGTCGATGTCCGGATCGGCGTAGAGGTCTTCGACCGTGTCATAGACCTTCTCGATGCCATACTGCTCGGCAAAAGTCTGAGCCTTGGACAGCGTGCGGTTGGCGACGCCCGCGAGCTTGCGGCCGGCAAGAGCGAGGGACTGGGCCATCTGGTTGGCGATAACGCCGCACCCGATCACGGCCCAGCGGAGCTCGGGAGCCGTAAAGATGTCGTTAGGGAACGGCTTGTCCTGGACCGAAGCAAACGCTGCTTTGGCGGCTGCCGCGGCGTCGAGTGGAGCCTGCTTGGAATCTGCCATCATGTGCCTCCTGTGTCATAGAACGTCTTGCATTTCGGACAGCTCTATATTCGCACAAACACGCGCGTCTGTGCGCGTTTTTGCGTATCTCACCGCTAAACGGTCAATATTGCCCCGTAGAAGGCGCATATATACGCATGTAAGCGCAATTAAACGCAATTGAACGCGCACAAACACGCACACAGGCGATTTGCAGAGCACGAGTGCGATCGGTATTGACCTTTTTACCGGTTAAGAATCGAGGCTCGATATACCCACCTAGCTCATCCGCGATAATGTCCACTCATTTAAGTCTGTCCCCAATGAGTGCAATGAGTAGGGATAAAAAAGGCCCGGGTGCCGTGGGGCATCCGGGCCTTTGCTAGCAACTTAACTGTTGCGGGCAGCTTAGAACTTGTGGCCGCACTTCTTGCAGACGCGCAGCTTGTTCTTGCCGTCCTTCTCGTGACCGACGCGGGTAACCTTACCGCACTCGGGGCAAACGAGATTGACGTTGGAGGCATCGATGGGTGCCTCCTGCGAAACGATACCACCCTGCTGGTTGGCAGCGTTGGGCTTGACGGCCTTCTTGACGACCGAAACGCCCTCGACAACGACCTTGTTCTCGGCGGGGAGAGCACGCAGGATAACGCCCTGCTTGCCGCGATCCTTACCAGAGAGAACCTGGACCTTATCGCCCTTCTTGATATACATATATCTCCCCTAACTACAGGGTCTCGGGAGCGAGCGAGACGATCTTCATGTACTTCTTGTCACGAAGCTCGCGAGCGACGGGCCCGAAGATACGGGTGCCGACGGGCGAACCATCGTTGTTGATGACAACGCAGGCGTTCTCATCAAAGCGAATGTAGGAGCCATCCTTGCGGCGGATCTCCTTAACGGTGCGAACGACGACGCAACGGACAACGTCCTTCTTCTTGACGTTGGCGCCAGGGGTAGCCTCCTGGACAGCACCGATGAACACATCGCCGATGCCTGCATAACGACGCTTGGAACCGCCAAGCACCTTGATGCAGCGAATCTTGCGAGCGCCGGAGTTGTCGGCGACGTTCAGCATGGTTTGCATCTGAATCATGGTAGATGTTCCTCCGAACTAAGAACCGAAGAGAGGTGCGCAGCCTGTATACGGCCCGTGGTATGCAAGCCAGGCATACGCACATCTTCGGAAACGTACAAGTCGTAAGAGCGACTGCTTATTTAGCGCGCTCGACGACCTCGATGAGGCGCCAACGCTTCATCTTGGACATAGGACGGGTCTCCATAACGCGGACGGTGTCGCCCACGCCAGCCGTGCACTCCTCGTCGTGAGCGTGCAGCTTCTTGGAGCTGGTCATCATCTTGCCGTACTTGGGGTGACGCTTGCGCTCGGTGATGGTGACAACGATGGTCTTGGCACCGGAGACGGAGGTAACGACACCCGTACGGACCTTACGCGAGTTACGCGAATCAGTCATGTTCTCTCCTTAGGTCCTACTCGGCGACAGCGGACTTCTCCGCTGCGATCTCGCGGGCGCGCTGCTCCGTGAGGACGCGAGCGATGTCCTTCTTCACGGTGTTGACGCGAGCGGTGTTGTCCAGCTGGCTGGTGGCCATCTGGAAACGAAGGTTAAAGAGCTCGGCGCGCATTTCCTTCAGCTTCTCAACGAGCTGAGCGTCCGAGAGCTCACGAATCTCTGCGGGCTTCATTAGTTCTCCTCCTTGGCGGCGGCGGCGTCCTCAGCAGCCCACTTGGCCTCGAGAGCGGCCTCCTCAGCCATCTCCTTCTCGATGCGCTGCTCAGCGTTCTTGGCAGCAACAATCTTGGTCTTGATGGGAAGCTTGTGCTGTGCAAGACGCAGAGCCTCGCGAGCGACCTCCTCGGGCACGCCCTTGACCTCGAACATGATGCGGCCGGGCTTGACGACGGCCACCCACTCCTCGGGGTTACCCTTACCAGAACCCATGCGAGTCTCGGCAGGCTTCTTGGTGATGGGCTTATCGGGGAAGATCGTGATGTAGACACGACCGCCACGCTTCATGTAGCGGGTCATGGCAATACGAGCGGCCTCGATCTGACGGTTGGTGATCCAATGGGCCTCGAGAGCCTGGATACCAAACTCGCCGAAATGCAGCTCGGTATTACCCTTGGCCTGGCCCTTCATGGAGCCACGCTGCACCTTGCGGTGAAGAATACGCTTAGGGGCAAGCACTACTGACCCCTCCTCTCGGAGTTACGACGACGAGGACGGGAAGAGCCCTCGAGTGCAGGGTTGGGAACAGGCTGGCCCGGGAGCTTCTCGCCCAGGTAGATCCAGACCTTCACGCCGCAAGCGCCCATGGTGGTGCTGGCGACAGCCGTGCCGTAGTCGATCTTGGCACGGAGGGTGTGCAGAGGCACGCGACCCTCGCGGTACCACTCACGACGGCCCATCTCGGCACCGCCAAGACGACCGGAGCACTGGATACGGATGCCCTTAGCGCCGGCCTTGCGGGCAGACTGGACAGCCTTGCGCATAGCGCGACGGAAGGCAACGCGGCCCTCGAGCTGCTCGGCGATAGACTGAGCAACGAGGTTGGCGTCGAGCTCGGGGCGCTTGATCTCGACAACGTCGACGGAGAGCTGGCCCTTGGAGACGCCAGCGACCTTCTCGAGCTCGGTGCGGAGGGTATCGATCTCGGCACCCTTCTTACCGATGACAACGCCGGGGCGAGCGGTGAGGATGATGACCTTCACCTTGTCGCCAGCGCGCTCGATCTCGACGCGGGAGACAGCTGCGCGGGAAAGACGCTTCTCGAGGTACTTGCGGATCTCGAGATCGTTACCGAGGGTCTTAGCGTAATCCTTCTCTGCGAACCAGCGGGAGCGCCAGTTCTCGGTGATGCCAAGACGGAAGCCGGTGGGGTAGACTTTCTGACCCATACAGCTTTACGCCTCCTTTCGAGGAGCAACGACGACGGTGATGTGGGAAGTACGCTTCAGAATGCGAGAAGCGGAACCCTTGGCGCGGGGACGGATGCGCTTAAGCGTCGGACCCTCGTCAACATAGGCAGCGGCGACAACCAGGTTGTCGGCACGCAGACCGTTGTTGTTCTCGGCGTTCGCAACGGCGGAACGGAGAACCTTCTCGACATCCACGGCGACGGCGCGGTCGCAGAAGTGGAGGATGTCGAAGGCCTGAGCGACAGGCTTGCGGCGGATCAGATCGACCACCAGGCGGGCCTTGCTGGGGGAAACACGCACGTACTTAGCGACGGCGCGAACCTCGGTGGCCTCAGTTTCAATAGACTTAGTTGCCATTTACGGTTAACCCCCTATTTGGCCTTGTGGCCACGGAACGTACGAGTCGGCGCGAACTCGCCGAGCTTGTGACCAACCATGGACTCGGTAACATACACGGGCACATGCTTGCGGCCGTCGTGGACGGCGATGGTGTGACCAACCATCTCGGGGAAGATGGTGGACGCGCGGGACCAGGTCTTCACGACGTCCTTCTTGCCAGCCTCGTTCATCGCGGTGATACGCGAGAGAAGGCGAGTCTCCACGAACGGGCCCTTTTTGAGACTTCTGCTCATAAGTGCTTTCTCCTAAAACTCGGTATCCGAAATTACTTCTTACGGCGACGAATGATGTGCTGGTTCGAGACCTTCTTCTTCTTGCGCGTACGAAGGCCCTTCGTCGGCTTACCCCAGGGGGTAACAGAGGGACGACCAGAGGTGTGGTTCTTGCCCTCGCCACCGCCGTGCGGGTGGTCGACAGGGTTCATGACGGTACCGCGGACGGTCGGGCGCACGTTCATGTGACGCTTACGGCCGGCCTTGCCGATGACGATGTTGGCGTGATCGGCGTTGCCGACCTCACCGACGGTGGCGCGGCAGGTAACGAGGATGCGGCGCATCTCGGAGGAAGGCATACGGACGATAGCGTACTTACCCTCCTTACCCATCAGCTGGCAGGAGTTACCGGCGGAACGGGCGATAGCGGCGCCCTTACCCGGCTGGAACTCGACAGCGTGGATGAGCGTACCGACGGGGATGTCGGCGAGGGGCAGAGCGTTGCCCGGCTTGATGTCGGCGTCAGAACCGGACATGATGGTCTGACCGACCTCGAGGCCCTTGGGGGCCAGGATGTAGCGCTTCTCACCGTCAGCGTAGTGCAGCAGAGCGATGCGAGCGGAACGGTTCGGATCGTACTCGATCGTGGCAACCTTGGCGGGCACGCCGTCCTTGTTGCGCTTGAAGTCGATCACGCGGTAACGACGCTTCACGCCGCCGCCCTGGTGGCGGGTGGTGATGCGGCCGTTGTTGTTACGACCGGCCTTCTTGGGCAGGGGCTCGAGAAGAGACTTCTCGGGCTTGGTGCAGGTGATCTCGGAGAAATCGGAGATCGTCTGCCAACGCCTACCAGCGGAGGTCGGCTTAAGGTGCTTTACAGCCATTACAATCCCTTTCAATAGGAATCCGTTAGCCATCGCAGACAGGGATTCGAGGTTCTGCCTCGGGTGCGATGACACCGGACGTATACACGGTTCCGGGCGTGTCCATTTTATACGCCCAAAACCTTGAGCTCTCGCCTCCCCTATTTGGGAGGCATGAGCTCACTCAACAGCAGCGAGTCTTAGGCCTGGTTGCCAAAGACCTCGATGGTGTCGCCCTCGGCCAGCGTGACGATGGCCTTCTTCCAAGAACGGGTCTTGCCGGCGACATAGCGCACGCGCTTGGTCTTGGGCTTGACCGTCAGGGTGTTCACGCGAACGACCTTGACGCCGAAGATCTCCTCGACAGCGTCCTTGATCTGATACTTGTTAGCATCCTTGGCGACCTCGAACGTGTACTTGTTCAGCTCCATGCCGGAGAAGGAACGCTCGGACACGATCGGACGGATGATGATCTCGTGGGCGGTCATTTATGCAAGCACCTCCCCGAAGTGAGCGGCGATGTCGGCGGGCATCAGCACAGCGTTGTTGTTGACGAGATCGTAGGTGTTGGCCTCGTCGGCGGTGATGATGAACGTCTTGGGAATGTTGCGGAACGACAGGTAGGCGTTGACGTCCTCATCGCGAACGATGATGGTCAGACGCTTGCCCTCAAGGCCGAGAGCCTTGAGCATGGCAACGGCAGCCTTGGTGGAAGGCTTCTCGAAGCCGTAGTCGTCGACGAGCACGAGCTCGCCATCGGCCAGCTTGGCGGACAGCGCGGAGCGCATAGCCAGCTTGACCTCCTTGTTGTTCATACGCTTAGCGTAGGAACGGGGCTTGGGGGCGAAGACAACGCCACCGTGACGCCACTGGGCAGCACGGATGGAACCCTGGCGGGCACGGCCGGTGCCCTTCTGACGCCAAGGCTTCTTGCCGCCACCGGAAACCTCAGAGCGGCCCTTAGCGGACTGGGTGCCCTGACGCCAAGAGGCCATCTGGCACTTGACGATGTGGTGCATAACGTGGATGTTCGGCTCGATGCCGTACACCTCAGCGGCGAGCTCGGCCTCGGCGACCTTCTTGCCCTCGCTGTTCTTTACTTCAAACTTTGCCATTTAAGTGTTCTCCTTGGTATGACGCTGGGCTAAATGGGCTGGGCCCTTAGGCCATACGGATGGCGACGAGACCATTCTTGGCACCCGGGACAGCGCCCTTGACCAAGATGAGGTTCTGCTCGGCATCGATGCGGACAACGGAAAGGTTCTTGACGGTAACGCGCTCGTTACCCATGTGACCGGCCATCTTGACGCCCTTGAGGACGCGCGCAGGATAGGCGCACTGACCGATAGAACCGGGGTGACGCTGGAAGTGAGAACCATGCGTCATAGGACCGCGGCGCTGACCCCAGCGCTTGATGCGACCCTGGAAGCCCTTACCCTTGGAGGTACCGATGACGTCGACCTTCTCGACATCAGCGAAATCAGCGACGGTGACGACCTCGCCGACCTTGTGCTCCTCGCCGTTCTCGACGCGGACCTCACGAAGGAAGCGGACAGGCTCGACGCCAGCCTTGGCGAAGTGACCAGCCATGGGCTTGTTCACGTTCTTGGCCTTGATGTCGCCGAAGCCGATCTGGACGGCATCATAGCCGTCGGTTGCCTGAGTTTTAACCTGCGAGACAGCGCAGGGGCCAGCCTGGATGACCGTGACGGGAACGACGTTATCGTTCTCGTCCCAAACCTGGGTCATGCCAATCTTGCGGCCGAGAATCATGCTGATCAAGATATGATCCCAACTCTCGCGTGGTCTTGGGACAATGCGTACACCACCGAGCGTACGCCCCTAGAGGACCACTACTTACACGACGTGCTCCCCAGCCTTGTATTTCGCCCGGACTACCTGACAACCCTATTAAGCAGGCATTTTGTCCAGCCAGAATACTCCCCTGGTTTCACACAGCTGTTTAGTATACACGGCTGCGGGCGTATCCATCGAGATTCATATTTCACTCACATTGTTTACGCAGGTAAAGTGCGTGGATGGCTCCTGGGCACGGCGGAGGGCCGGAGAAATATATTAAGGTCCCTGCTCTACAGTCCTGCGCAAGACGGAGAGCACATTAAGTGCTCTCCTTTGCGTGCGGAACTCGCGATGACCTTAATATATTTCTCCGGCCCTCCGCCGTGCTCGGGAGACGACACGTTGATGTCTGCTTAACTCTGCTCGCTCAGCTAATTACTTTGTTGAGGATCGATGATTTGCTGCAAGATGAACTTGGATTGGGGCGCGTCGCCTTCTTCTCCCGACTTTGCCTCATCAAAATCGAAGATCATGATGGCGCAGTTGGGGAGTTTTGTTGGGAGCTCGAAGCCCTCTGGGGCTGCAGCCTTGATGAATTGGCGGCTGGCGCTTCCATGGCTTACTGCTAGGAGGGTTTCGATGCCCCCGGCGCCCATGAGATTGGTGAGGGTGCCTACCATGCGCTCCTGCAGGGCATGGCTTCCTTCTCCGCCAAATGGGATCAGGTCCTCGCCGGGGTCCCAGACGTCGGTGGGTAGGGCGTCGTGGGGGCCCTCTTCGAAGGTGCCGTAGCAGCGCTCGATAATGCCTTCGCAGGGCTCAACGTCAGCGTCCGGGCCAAAGAGTTCGGTTGCGACGAGCTGAGCTGTGTCCATGGCTCGGCCTAAGGGCGAAGAGACCACTTTGTCGGGAACGACGTTGTGGGCTTTGAGCCACGCGGCTGCCATCCCGGCTTGCTGACGGCCCAGGTCGGTCAGCGGTGAATCGCAGCGGCCCTGGACCAGCTTTTTGACGTTGAACTCCGTCTGACCGTGGCGGAGTAGATACAGCTTCTTCATGCTCTCCCCTTCTACACCAGTTGCTTTATCGGCGCGGCCCTACTCGTGGGTATGGCCGACATAGTCCTCGTCGATCGTAATCTTGGCAATCGACTTGGGATATTCCGATTCGACCCGTTGTGCCAGCGTGTGCTTTAGATCCTCGGCGCTCATCGCCAAATCCGAGGGTCGCACGCAGTCAAAAATCACATTGGTGTGCGTGGGGCCCGGTACGCAACGCAAGTCGTGGATCGAGAGGCGGCTATCAATCTCCTGAGCCATGGCGTTGATGCGCAGACGCATGCTCGCCACCTTTGGATCGTCGGTCACGATGGGGTCATAATGGAGCGTGACGATCATACCGTCTTCGTTCCTAAACGACTGCTCGATGTTATCGAGCGTGTCGTGACTTTCCAGCGGGCTGGCCTCGGCCGCCATCTCGGCGTGCGCACTTGCAAACTTCCTGCCCGGACCGTAATCGTGAACCATAAGGTCGTGGACGCCCAAAACGCCGGGGTAGCTCATGATCTTGTCTCGGATATGTTTGACCAGCTTGGGATCGGGCGCCTGGCCCAAAAGCGGGCTCACCGTATCCTGGATGAGCTCAAAACCGCTCCAGCCGATATAGGCGCCAACGGCAAGGCCGACCCATGCGTCAAGATTGATATGCGTCACCTGGGAAACAATCGCGCACGCCAGCACGGCGCCCGTGGCTAGGACATCGTTTTTGGAATCCTGAGCGGTCGCATGCAACGTCTCGGACTCTATGCGGTCACCGAGCTTTTGGTTGAGGGTCGCCATCCAGAGCTTTACGACCATCGAAAGCACGAGAACTGCCACCAGGGCAAGCGAGAACTCGACAGGTTCGGGGTGGATGACGCGCTCAACTGAGGACTTCACCAGCTCAACGCCAATCAGCAGCACGAGCGCCGCCACGACCAGACCCGAGAGATACTCGTAGCGACCGTGGCCGTAAGGATGCTCGGGGTCGGCCGGCTTGCTCGCCAGCTTAAAGCCAAGGACACTCACGATGTTCGAGCTGGCATCGGATAGGTTGTTCATGGCATCCGCCACAATCGAAACCGATCCCGAAACCACACCAATTGCGCCCTTCGCAGCACAAAGCGCGACATTGGCGACAATACACACCATGCCCGCTAACGTGCCCACACGCGCACGATCGCCCTGCGCACGCTTAACAATCCACTCGACCATCTACATCCGCCCCCACGGTACTACCTATATATCTATTGTTCAAACGGATTGTAGTGTAGCCACTTTGTCCCCCAGATACAAAAAGGCCGCGACCCACACGGGCCACGGCCTTGGAATGTGGCAAAGGAATCGTCCTTGTGCCGCACAGGTTTACGCGCTTACTTCGGCCGCGCTCTTAGAGGTTTCGGGCAAATCGGCTCCATCCCCCGCCGCCTGCCCCTTCGCCGGCACCACGCCAAAGCAGTAGCTCAGCGCCGCAGACACCGCAAATGCCACACCGCCGGCAGCACAGCACCACAGCAGATTCGAGATGCCGCCCGTGGCAAAACCAATAACCATAAGCACGTTCGTCATGCCGATGGTATAGGCCGTAACGTGACCCACGGCCGCAACAAGGCCTCCGACGGCGCCGCCAATGGCCATGCACGTCAGGCACCTGCCATATTTAAAGCCGCAACCGTACAGCGCCGGCTCGCTTACGCCGCCAAGAACACCCGAGATTGAATAGCCCAGCATGAGCGCCTTCTCGTCCTTATCCGCAACGCGAAGCGACGCGCCAAAGGGCATGCCCCAAACGGCGAACGTTGCCATCGTCGCGGCGATCAGAATGCACGAATCCGTTCCCACACTCATAAACTGCGCATAGGCGAGCGATAGGACGACGTTGCTGACGCCCGCGATCTTAAGGAACTCCCAGCTGGCGGCAAGCCCCATGAGCGTGAGCAGCGACACGATGCCACCGGAATTGCCAAGCATAAACATAAGCTGGCCCAACAGCATGCCCAGATAGCTGCCAGCCGGCGCCGTAATACACAGCGAAACCGGAACCATGACGAGCATGGTTGCAAACGGAACGAACGAAAACGCCACGGCCTTAGGGATAACGCGCTGAAAGAAACACTCCACTCGCCATAGCACGGGCACCGAAATGAGAACCGGAATAACAGTCGTCGTGTAATCGTTGACCGGCGCGGGAAGCAGACCATACACGGAAGTCATCGCTGCCCCCGTCGTCGATGCGGCATCGACGAGCTTAAGCAGGTCGGGCGCAATCAATACGCCGCCCAACATCATGCCCAACTGCTCCGAGCAACCGAGCTGGCGGGCGGCGGCCCACCCAAGATAAATGGGCAAAAAGTAGTAGCCGGCGTTATAGAGCCAACTGTAGAACAGGCGATAGATTTCGGAATCGGCAGACCACAGGCCCAGCATGCCTTCGCCCATAATGACGGCGACGGTGCGGAACAATGCCGCGCAGACAATAAACGGCAGCGCCGACATCATGCTTTTGGACAGATAGTCCACCACGGCCATGGCGTTTGATGAAACCGTCGTTGTAAACGAGGTGTTAGAAACTTGTGACATGGAACGCCTTTCCCAATGTGACATGCGGACTGCCCCTTTGTCACATCGTGCGGTACCGACCGATTGCGCGGTACTTTTCGTAGCGGAGGTTTGTGAGGGTCGCGTCGTCGAGCTGACCAAGCGTATCGAAGGCATCAAATGCCGAGGACATGACGGCGCCGGCGATCTCCTCATGCGACAGGCCCCTATCGTCAACGATGCCGTCGATGATGCCGAGCGCCAGCAGATCGGGGGCCGTGAGCTTAAGCGCCTCGGCGGCCTCATTCGCGCGCTCGGTATCCTTCCACAGGATCGACGCACAGGCCTCGGGGCTCACGACCGAATAGGCCGAGCTCGAGAGCATCAGGATGCGGTCGGCCACGGACAGCGCCAGCGCGCCGCCAGAGCCGCCCTCGCCTGTCACCACCGAGACAATCGGCGTCTTAAGGCCGCTCATCTCCATGAGATTCTGGGCAATCGCCTCGCCCTGGCCGCGCTCCTCGGCACCGATGCCGCAAAACGCGCCCGAGGTATCGACCAGGCACAAAACCGGTCGACCAAACTTTTCGGCCTGGCGCATCAGGCGACGCGCTTTGCGGTAGCCCTCGGGATGCGCCATGCCAAAGTTGCGGCGCATACGCTCTTTGGTCGTGGTGCCGCGCTCGATGGCGATGACCGTTACGGGGCGTCCGTCTTTCCAGCCAATGCCAGCCACCACAGCGGCGTCGTCGCCAAAGTAACGGTCGCCGTGCAGCTCCACAAATCCATCCAGGCCCAGCGAGATCATCTCACCCGCCGTGGCGCGATCTGCCGAGCGGGTCTGCTTGACAATCTCGAGCGCGGTTTTTGGTACGGCCGAGCGCTTGAACAAGTGTCCCAACTTTTTGCCGCGGCGACCCGTATGCACGATCTCATGCGGTGCCCCCAGGACGGGCGCGTGCCCTTCGTGCAGCGCCAGCAGCTCGCCTACCGTGAGCGCAATCTCGCCACGCGGAACAACGGCATCGCAAAAGCCGTGCTCCAGCAAAAACTCGGAGCGCTGGAATCCCTTGGGCAGGCGTTTGTGCATGTTCTGCTCGATCACGCGCGGGCCGGCAAATGCCGTCAGGGCATCGGGCTCGGCCAGGATAATATCGCCCTCCATGGCAAAGCTCGCGGTTACGCCTCCGGTCGTGGGGTCGGTGAGCACCGTGATATACAGACCGCCCGCCTCGCTGTGGCGCCTAACCGCCGCAGAAATCTTGGCCATCTGCATAAGCGACGTCACACCCTCTTGCATGCGCGCGCCGCCCGAAACGGTAAAGCCGACAACCGGCAATCCCAGCTCGGTCGCACGCTCAAATGTGCGACAGATCTTCTCGCCCACCACGGAGCCCATCGAGCCCATCATAAAGTTGGCATCCATAAAGAAGAGCGCGGTATCGCAGCCGCAGATTTTACCCCTACCGCACACGACGGCATCGCGCTCGCCCGAACGCTCGCTCACGCTCTTGAGCTTGTCGGCATAGCCGGGAAACAAGAGGAAATCCTCCGACGCCAGATTGGCATCCCATTCCTCAAACGTGCCCTCGTCGACCGTCATGCGCATGCGCGCGCGACCGCTCACGCGAAAGTGTTTGCCGCAACGAGGGCAGACCTCGAGGTTGTCGTGCAGGCGTGCCTCATCGATCACACGGCGGCACTCCGGGCACTTGATAAACACATGGCGCGCAGGAAACTCGGCGCACGACTCGGTCATCGGCCCCTCGAGAACGTTGACCGTCTTCGCTTTTCTATTCATCAGCATAGAGATGCCCCATCAGATCGGTGTGGTACATACCCGACAAGAACTCGTCGTTTGCCAGCACGTCGAGCTGAAGCTCGCTGTTTTCGCTCACGCCTTCAATCACGAGCTCGCCCAGGGCCGAGCGCATCTTGCGAATGGCGCCGTCACGCGTGGGCGCACACACGATGAGCTTGCCGAGCATGGAGTCGTAGTACGGCGGAACTTTCGCGCCGGTAAACATGGCGGAATCCCAGCGCACGCGCGGGCCACCCGGCACACGCAACGCGGTGACCGTTCCGCACGACGGCAGAAAGTCCGGCGTTTCGGCATTGATGCGGCACTCCATGGCGTGGTTGCGCACCGGCATGTCCTCCTGCTCAAAGGGCAGAGGCTGGCCGGCTGCCACGCGCAGCTGCCACTTGACCAAGTCGGTATCGGTCACAAACTCCGTAACCGGATGCTCCACCTGCAAGCGCGTGTTCATTTCCATAAAGTAGAAATTGCCGTCGTCCGAGTATAGAAACTCGATGGTGCCGGCGCCCTCATAACCGACGGCACGAGCCAAGTCGCGCGCCGCCTTGTGCATACGGGCACGAATATCGTCGCGTCCGTCGAGGCACGGCGCGGGGCTCTCCTCGATCAGCTTTTGGTTGCGGCGCTGCACCGAACACTCGCGCTCGCCGAGCGAAAACACATGGCCCTGCTTATCGGCCATAATCTGCACCTCAACGTGATGCGCCGGCGCGACGAACTTCTCCATGTAGCACTCGCCGTCGCCAAAAACGGCCTCGCCCTCGGCACGCGCCTCGATGAACGCCTTTGCCGCATCTTCCACGCGCTCGACCTTGCGAATGCCGCGGCCGCCACCGCCTGCGCGCGCCTTGATGAGCACGGGGCAGCCAATGCGCTCAGCCTCGGCCGTCGCCTCCTCGGGGCTTTTGAGCAAATCGCAGCCCGGAACGATGGGCACGCCCGCCGCGGCAGCCGTTCGGCGTGCGGCGTCCTTGTCGCCCATGCTGTCGATGACCTCGGCCGAGGGACCAACAAACGCCAGACCGCACTTGTCGCAGTCGCGCACGAAGCTCGCCTTCTCGGAGAAAAAGCCATAGCCGGGATGAATTGCCTTAGCTCCCGACTTCACGGCACAGGTGAGTACGGCATCGTCGTTGAGGTAGCTCTCGGCAAGACGCGGGCCGCCGATGCAATACGCCTCGTCGGCAAGCTGCACGTGCAGCGCGTCCGCATCGGCCGTGGAATAAACGGCGACGGTCTTGATGCCCATATCGCGGCACGCGCGGATAACACGGACCGCGACTTCGCCGCGGTTGGCGATGAGCACTTTGTCGAACATGAAGCCTTCCTTAACTTTCGTGCACGAGTGCAAAAGACATATCGGCGCGGCAGCAAACCTCACCGTTGACGCTCGCGGTACCCGTCGCAAAGCGGAACGGCCCGCGCGCACGCGTGATGGAGCACACCAGATCCACCGTGTCGCCCGGGCGCACCGGACGCTTAAAGCGCACCTTGTCCAGACTCGTGTAGAACGGCGTCGCGCCGCGCGCCTCCTCATCGCCCATCAGCAGCACGCAGCAGTTCTGGGCGAGCATCTCGCACTGAATCACGCCGGGGACGACCGGGTTTCCCGGAAAATGCCCCTGCAAAAAGTACTCGTCGCCCGTAATCGTGATCTTGCCGTGGGCCTCGTCGCCCACCAGCTCGGCTTCGTCGAGCAAAAGCATCGGCTCGCGATGCGGCAACAGCTTCTTGAGCTCTTCTTTATTCATGGATATCACCTATCCGATCCTCATGAGGCAGCTGCCAAACTCCACGAGGTCGCCGTCGGCCACGCAGATCTCGAGCACCTCGCCATCCGTCTCTGCCGTCACCTCGTTGAGAACCTTCATGGCCTCGATGATGCAGAGGGTCTCGCCGGCCTTGACCTTGGAGCCCACGTGCACAAACGGCTCGTCGCCCGGCGCCGGGGCAGCATAGAAAACGCCGACCATGGGAGCGGTCACCTCGGTGCCCTTGGGCTCCGGCGCGGCGGAAGGTGTCTGCGCGGTGGGTTCCGGCGCGGCGGGCATAGCTGCGGGAGCCGCAACCGGAGCAGCCATGGCGCTCGGCATAGGCATGGGCACGGCAACCGGCTGCGCGGCACTCGCGCGCTCGAGTTCGACCGCGGTGCCATCGGGCTCCTCAACACGTACGCGCGTAAGGCCGCGGTCCTCCATAACATCGGCTATCTCGGCAAGTCTTTTGGAATCCATGCTCTAGCTCCTCGTATATCTACGCAGCGCGATGGCGGCGTTGTGCCCGCCAAAGCCCAGGTTGGTCGAAAGCGCCCAGGTAAGGTCGGCGCGAACCGCTCGATTAGGCGTGTAATCAAGATCGCAGGCGGGATCGGGCGTGCGGTAGTTAATGGTCGGGGGCACCACGCCCTGCTCGAGCGCCATGGCACAGGCCATGACCTCGATGGCACCCGTGGCACCGATCATGTGCCCGGTCATCGACTTGGTCGACGAAACGTGCGCGGCGCGTGCCGCGTCCTCGCCGAGCGCCCGCTTAATGCCCGCCGTCTCGGACGAATCGTTGAGCTTGGTCGAGGTACCGTGAGCGTTGATGTAGAGGCCCTCGGAAGGCTTAACGTCGCCCTCGGCCACCGCCAGCGATATCGCACGGGCAATGCCGGCAGCCTCGGGATCGGGGCTCGTGATGTGATAGGCATCATCGGTGTTGCCGTAGCCCACGACCTCGGCATAAATGTGCGTCCCACGCGCCTGCGCATGTTCCATGCTCTCGAGTACCAGCACGCAGGCGCCCTCGCCCATCACAAAACCGTCGCGATTCGCATCGAACGGACGGCATGCCGTCGACGGGTCAGGATTAGTGGTGAGTGCACGGCAGGACGTAAAGCCCGCAACGGCATCGGGGATAATGGCCGCCTCGGCACCGCCCGCGAGGATCGCGTCGGCATAGCCGTGCTTGATAGCACGGAACGCCTCGCCCACCGCATGGGCCGAGGTCGCGCACGCAGTCACGACTGGCAGGGTCGGTCCCTTTGCCTTGTGACGGATTGCGATATTGCCCGATGCCATGTTGGGGATCATCATCGCAATCATGTAAGGCGATGCGCGGCGGGGCCCACGATCGGCGATCGTGTGGACGTTGTCGACGAGCGTCTGCATGCCGCCCACGCCCGACCCCACGTAAACGCCCAGGCGCTCGCGATCGATGGCGCCTTCGACATCAAAGCCCGCATCGTGCATGGCCTCGTCCGACGCCGCCAGTGCAAACTGAACGCAGGGGTCCAGGTGCTTGGCGTCGTGCTTGCCAAAGTAGTCGTTGCCGTCAAAGCCCTTGACCTCGGCCGCCACCTTGACGGCAAACGCATCGGTATCGAAGTGCGTGATCGGGCCGATGCCGCACGTGCCGGCGCACATGGCCGCCCAGGTGGCAAGCGCAGTGTTGCCGAGCGGCGATACGGCACCGATGCCGGTGATTGCAACTCTCTGTTCCATCATGGTCTCCTCATCCAAGCCGTTCTTCGGCCCTGGTTTCTACATCGCCATTCCGCCGTCAACGCGTACGACCTCGCCCGTAATGTAGGCAGCCGCATCGCTCGCCAAAAAGCGCACCACGCCGGCCACTTCCTCGGGGCGCGCCATGCGCTTAAGGGGAATCTGCTCCTCGGTTGCCGCACGCACCTTCTCCGAGAGCTTTGCCGTCATGTCCGTCTCGACAAACCCGGGGGCGACCGCGTTAACCCTCACGCCGCGGGGCGCAAGCTCGCGCGCGACCGCTTTGGTAAGCCCTATCACACCCGCCTTGGAGGCAGCGTAGTTGGCCTGCCCGGCATTGCCCATCAGGCCCACGACCGAGCTCATGTTGATGACGCAACCGCCGCGCTGGCGCATAAAGGTCTTGGTGAGCGCACGCGTCGTGTTGAACGTGCCCTTGAGATTGACATCGAGCACGCGATCGAAGGCGTCATCGCCCATACGCATGAGCAGGCCATCGCGGGTGATGCCGGCGTTGTTGACAAGCGCCCAAATGGAGCCAAAGTCGCTCAGGACCGCCTCCACGCATGCGTTGACGGCATCGGGGTCGGCCACGTCACATTGATATGCGCGCGCCGTGGCGCCAGCCGCCTCGCAGGCTTTGCACGTCTCGCGTGCTGCATCGACGCTGCCGGCATAGACGACGGCGATATCGTAGCCATCCTCCGCCAGGCCCACGGCACAAGCGCGGCCGATACCACGCGAGCCGCCCGTGACCAGCGCCACGCGACGCGAGTCGTTGCGCTCGAGCGCGCCGTTGTTCAAGTTGCCCATGTCATTCCTTTCGGGTTACAGTCCTGTGGGCTATGCGAGCTCGTCGGCAATAGCTGCGACCTGTTCGGCCGTTTCGCACGAATACACGCGAACGTCGCTCAGCGTACGCTTGACCAGGCCCGACAGCGTTTTGCCAGGACCGACCTCAATAAACGTGTCGATGCCCTGATCCTGCAGAGTATGCAGCGTGTCGGCCCAGCGAACGGCATGACTCACCTGGTTGGCCAAGACATCCGATGCCGCTCGCGGGTCCGCCGGATAGGGCGCCGCCGTCATGTTTGCCATGACCGGAATCAGCAGCGGAGACGGCGCGTGGCCGTCTTGGATATACGTCGCCAGCCCCTCAGTCGCCTCGGCCATATAGGGGCTATGAAATGCACCCGACACCGCGACTTTCATAGCGCGGCCGCCAGCCTCTTTTACTAGGACGTCGAGGGTCTGCAACGCATCGGGCGCTCCGGCAACAACCGTCTGCTGCGGACTGTTGTAGTTGACCGGCCAGCAGTCCTCGCCGGCTTGTTTTGCCAGGTTCTCGACTTGCGCCGCATCGAGCTTGATGACGGCGCGCATGCCGCCCGGATGGCGCTCGGCAGCCGCGGCCATCAGCGCCGCGCGCTCGCACACGAGCTCAAAGCCCGCTCGTGTACTGAATGCCCCCGCAAAGGTGAGCGCGGCGACCTCGCCAAGCGAAAAACCCGCACAGACAGCAGGTGCCACGCCGCGCTCACGCAGGGCGGCAGCCGCTGCCAGGTCGTGAACGAACACGCACGGTTGCGTGTTCTCGGTCTGCGAGAGTTCCTCCTTGGAGGCGCTTCGGCACTGCTCACTGGTCCCCGGGCGCACCTCGTCGGCAATGGCGAACACCTCGGCGGCCGCCGGCGATGCCTCGATCAGGTCGACGCCCATCGCGGGGTGCTGGGCGCCCTGGCCGGCAAACAGAAACGCTACGCCACCCATGCGCACGCACCCTTCAGGACGCGCTCGGCGCCATCGACCAGGTCGTCAACGATTTCACGTGCGCTTTGGCGCTCGTTGACCATGCCGGCAATCTGTCCACACAAAAACGAGCCCTCTTCGTAATTGCCGTCCTTGGCGGCCTTGCGAAGGGCGCCCGTGCCCATGGCCCCGAGCTCCTCGACGCTTACGCCCGCCGCCTCGCTCTTGGCGTAGGCGTTGGTGAAGGGGCTTTTGAGGGCACGCACCGGATGTCCCGTCGAGCGGCCGGTCGCACGCGTCGAGGTGTCGTTGGCCTTCAGGACCATCTCCTTGTACTGCTCCGATACGGTGCACTCGTCTGCGATCAGAAAGCGCGTACCCACCTGCACGCCGGCGGCGCCCAGCATAAAGGCAGCCGCCACGCCGCGGCCGTCGGCAATACCGCCGGCAGCCACGACGGGAATGTCGACCGCATCGACGACCTGCGGCACCAGTGCCATCGTCGAGGTCTCGCCAATATGGCCGCCCGATTCGGTGCCCTCGGCAACAACCGCCGTGGCTCCACGACGCGCCACGAGGCGCGCCAGCGCCACCGAGGCAACAACCGGGATGACCTTGATGCCCGCCTCGTTCCACGCCTTCATGTACTTGGTGGGATTGCCGGCACCCGTCACGACGACCGGCACCCGCTCATCAATCACGACCCGCGCGACCTCGTCGGCAAACGGGCTCATGAGCATGACGTTGACGCCAAAGGGCTTATCCGTCCTGGCGCGCAGCTCGTGAATCTGGTCGCGCAGCCAGTTGGCGTCGGCGTTCATGGCCGCGATAATCCCTAAGCCGCCCGCCTCGGACACGGCAGATGCCAGCGACGCGTCGGCAATCCAGGCCATACCGCCCTGGAACACGGGCTTTTCGATGCCGAGCAGATCGCAGAGAGGAGTCTTGAGCATCGCTACTTCTCCAATGCCGCCTCGACCGTATCGGCGAACTCGCCGACCGTCTTGGGGTTCTCCTCGGTATCGAGCTGGATGCCAAACTCGTCCTCGACGGCGACGAGGATCTCGACGGTGCCCAGACTGTCGAGACCAATCTCCTCGAGCGTGGACTCGGGCTTCATCTCGACATCGTCAAGGCCGGCGGTCTCGCGGATAACGTCGCAAACGCGCTCGAAGGTCTTCTGATCTGCCATGGTAGCTCTCCTTTGTTTGTGCCCCAGGGGCGTTTTCATTTCCTATGTGCAACTACTTCCAGCGAAGTAGATAGCCACCTACATCCAAGCCAGCGCCAAATCCGACTAGGGCGATGGTGTCGCCCGCGTGCAGCGCGCCGGTATTTGCCAGTCGATCGAGAGCAAGCGGAATGCAGGCGCTCGAGATGTTGCCGGTTTCACGCAACGTTCGGACCACACGGTCGTCCGGCACACCTAAGCGCTTGACCGCCTGGCTCAAGATTCGTTCGTTAGCCTGATGGAATACAAAGTGGTCGATGTCCTCGACCGCGATGCTCGCGACGCGGGCGAGCTTGTTGACCGTGTCACAGATGGCATTGACGCCGAACTTGAACACACGACGACCGTTCATGGACAGCACGCTTTCGCGGTCCTGCGCTGTCTTATACGGCGAGGAGCCCGCCAATCCGGGGACGCGCAGTGTTTCGGCGTCAGGCGACGTCGAAAGCTCAACGGCGAGGGGATTCTCTCCCCCAGCCTCTATGACCGCAGCACCCGCGCCATCACCAAAGAGCACGCACGTGGCACGGTCGGTCCAGTCGAGCGCGCGCGTCATCTGCTCGGCAGCAACGATAAGCACGCGCCTGGCACGACCGCGGGCGATATAGCCCTCGGCGACATCGAGCGCAAATACGAAGCCGGCACAAGCCGCCGAAACGTCGAAGGCAGGACATGTGGCACCCAGGCGCTCAGCAACGGCGCACGCTTCGGCGGGAACGAGATGATCGCCCGTCGTCGTCGAACAGACGATAAGATCCAGCTGACTCGCATCGATTCCGGACGTCTGGAGCGCTTGCTCGCTCGCTGCCACGGCAAGGTCGTCGAGCGACTCGGTGGTGCACACATGGCGGCTCTTGATGCCCGTGCGGGTAAAAATCCACTCATCCGAGGTATCGAGGAACTCGGACAGCTCGTCATTGGAAACTCTGCGCTTGGGAAGCGCCGAGCCTGTTCCAAGAATCGTGAAACCCATCACTAACCTCCTTTGAGTTGTTGACGTGTTTACATCGACCAAGAGAGGATAGCGCATTCTTCGCTTTGTTGACGTGTTAACATTAAATTGTCCAAATGCGACAAAGGCTTCACATTGTGTCTATCTCTCGACACCATTGCGTCATTCACTTATTCATTAAGGAGGTAGCAGCCGCTATGGATGCCCAATTAACGATAGTCGACGTAACCGGATCGACCAACGATGACCTGCTCGAGGCAGGAAAACAGGGAGCGCCGCACGGCACGGGGCTTGCCGCCCGCGCGCAAACGGCAGGACGCGGCCGACGCGGCCACAAGTGGGATTCAACCGCCGGCAACCTGTTGCTCTCGATTGTCCTACGTCCTCGCGTTAATCCCGCCAAGTACTCTGGCCTTGCCGCCGTCAGCGGCCTAGCGGTGCTCGAGGCGCTCGAGGCGCAAGGTCTTGCTAACGAGATCGGCCTCAAATGGCCCAACGACCTCGTCGCACGAGGACATAAGCTCGGCGGCATCTTGGTCGAGGCGGCTCGTGACAACGAGGGCAAGCCCTTTGCCGTCTGCGGCATTGGCGTCAATGTGAACTATGTGCCCTCGGAGGTTCCCGATGGCGGCCTGCCGGCAATCGGTCTGTCAGACCTCAACGAGAATGTTCCCACCGTCGATGTCCTACTCAAGGAGGTCTATCACACCGTCGTAAACGCTGTGGACGCGTGGGCAGATCTGCTCAACGCCATGGAAGAAGACGCTGGTCCGATCGCGCCCGTCCACGATGATTATGTCGCTCATCTCAATTGGATTGGGGAGCAAGTTATCGCCCGTTCCCCTGCCGGTGACGAGCTGGCACGTGGCATCTTTCAAACGGTCGATACCTTTGGTCGCGCGTGCATCGAGACGGAAGACGGCTTGCGATCCTTCCATTTTGAGGAGGCATCGCTGCGTTCCATGGGTAAATAAGGCGCCACAGCCACCCGCTCGACAGCATTACCCGGTCCCCCAAGGCCATCATGCAAAACAAAAGAGCCCCGCTACCAAGATGGCAGCGGGGCTCTGTAAGCTATGAGCGATTTCGCTTAGAGCTTGATGTCGATGTCGACGCCAGCGGGGAGGTCGAGACGCATGAGCGAATCAACGGTGCCCGAGGTGGGGTCGAGGATGTCGATGAGGCGCTTGTGGGTGCGCATCTCGAACTGCTCACGGGAGTCCTTGTTCACGTGCGGCGAGCGGATAACCGTGTACAGGTTGCGCTCGGTGGGCAGGGGGACAGGACCGGAAACGCGAGCGCCGGTCTTCTGAGCGGTCTCGACGATGAGCTTCGCGGACTGATCGACGACCTCGTGATCATAGCCCTTGAGGCGAATGCGGATCTTCTGGGTAGCCAACTTAAACCTCCAAAGAGTGCGAGAGATGTTCTCGCGGATTACGTAACAGGGAGCTCGAACTTAGGCGTTCTTGCTCATGACCTCGTCCACGATGGACTTGGGCGCGGGCTCATAAGAGTCGAACTGCATCGTGTAGGATGCACGGCCCTGGGTCTGGGAGCGAAGGTCGGTAGCGTAACCGAACATCTCGCCCAGCGGCACCTTGGCACGGATGAGCTTGGTGTTCTTGCGATCCTCCATGCCCTCGATCTTGCCGCGGCGACCGGAGAGGTTGCCCATAACGTCGCCCATGTACTGCTCGGGGGTCTCGACCTCGACAGCCATGATCGGCTCGAGCAGCTGCGGATCGGACTTCTTGAGGGCGTCCTTGATAGCCATGGAACCGGCGATCTTGAAGGCGGCCTCGGAGGAGTCGACCTCGTGGTAAGAACCGTCGAACAGGGTGACCTTGACGTCGAGGACCGGGAAGCCGGCGATAACACCGGTGTTCAGGGCCTCCTGGATGCCCTTGTCGATGGACGGGATGTACTCCTTGGGCACGACGCCGCCGACGATAGCGTTGACGAACTCGTAGCCGAAGCCCTCCTCCATCTTCTCGAGCTTGATGACGGCGTGGCCGTACTGACCGCGACCGCCGGACTGACGGACGAACTTGCCCTCAGCCTTCTCGACGTCGTGACCAGCGGTCTCGCGGTAGGCAACCTGGGGCTTACCAACGTTAGCGTCAACCTTGAACTCGCGGAGCAGACGGTCAACGATGATCTCGAGGTGCAGCTCGCCCATGCCGGCGATGATGGTCTGGCCGGTCTCGTGGTTGGTGGACACCGTGAAGGTCGGGTCCTCCTCGGCGAGCTTGGTCAGAGCCAGGGACATCTTGTCCTGCTCGGCCTTGGTCTTGGGCTCGATGGCAACGTCGATAACGGGCTTAGCGAACTCGATCTTCTCGAGAACGATCTCCTTGCCCTCGGCGCACAGGGTGTCACCGGTGGTGGAGTTCTTGAAGCCGACGCAAGCGACGATGTCGCCGGCGGCAGCGTCGTCACGGTCGATACGCTCGGCGGCGTTCATCTCGAGGATGCGGCCGAGGCGCTCGCGCTGACCGTTGGAAGCGTTGATCACGTAGGAGCCGGACTCGGCGCGACCGGAGTAAACGCGGACGTAGGTGAGCTTACCGACAAACGGGTCGGTCATGATCTTGAAGACCAGGCCGGAGAAGGGCTCGTCGAAGGAAGGATGACGCTCGATCTCCTCGCCGGTGTCCGGATCGGTACCGGTGACGGCCTCGACGTCGATCGGGCTGGGCAGGTAGTCGACGACAGCGTCGAGCAGCTCCTGAACGCCCTTGTTCTTGTAGGCGGAGCCCACGAAGACGAGGTTGAGCTCGTTGGCCAGAACGCCCTTGCGCAGAGCAGCCTTGAGCTCCTCGACGGTGAAGTCCTCCTCCATGAGGATCTTCTCCATGAGCTCGTCGTCAAAGCTGGCAGCAGCGTCGAGGAGCTCCTCGCGCTTGGTGGCAGCGATGTCGGCAAACTCAGCCGGGATCTCGTCCATCGGCTCAGGGTAGGTCATACCCTTCTCGTCGGCCTTGAAGTCCCATGCAGTCATGGTGACCAGGTCGATGACGCCCCAGAAGTTGTCCTCGGCGCCCATCGGGACCTGAGCGGCTACGGCGTTGGCGTCGAGACGATCCTTCATGGTCTCGATAGCGTTGAAGAAGTCAGCGCCCACGCGGTCATACTTGTTGATGAAGGCGATGCGGGGAACGTTGAAGGTAGAAGCCTGACGCCAAACGGTCTCAGACTGGGGCTGAACGCCGGCAACGGCGTCGAAGACGGCGACAGCGCCATCGAGGACGCGCAGGCAGCGCTCGACCTCGGCGGTGAAGTCAACGTGGCCCGGGGTGTCGATGATCTGGATGCGGTAGTCGGTACCGTCCTTCTTCCAGAAGCACGTGGTAGCAGCGGAGGTAATGGTTACGCCGCGCTCCTGCTCCTGAACCATCCAGTCCATGGTGGCAGCGCCCTCATGGACCTCACCGATCTTGTGGGTCTTACCGGTGTAGTAAAGAATACGCTCGGTCGTGGTGGTCTTACCGGCATCGATGTGGGCCATGATGCCGATGTTACGGGTATCGGAAAGCTTGTACTTAGGCTTAGCCATGTTAGTTCCTTACCTTAACTTACCAACGATAGTGAGAGAACGCGCGGTTGGCCTCGGCCATCTTGAAGACGTCCTCACGCTTCTTGACGGAAGCGCCAAGACCGTTGGAGGCGTCGAGGATCTCGTTGGCGAGACGCTCGGCCATGGTCTTCTCCTTGCGAGCGCGGGAGAAGTTGACGATCCAGCGGATACCCAGAGCGGTGGAACGACGGGAGTTGACCTCCATCGGGACCTGATAGGTAGCGCCACCGACACGCTTGGGCTTAACCTCGAGCGTGGGCTTGACGTTGTCCATAGCCTTCTTGAAGGTAGCGAGAGCGTCGCCACCCTCGGACTTCTCGGCAACAATCTCGAAAGCGGTGTAAACGATGCGCTCAGCGGTGGCCTTCTTGCCGTCAAGAAGGACCTTGTTGATGAGCTGAGTCACCAGGCGGTTGTTGTAAACGGCGTCAGGCTGAACCTCACGACGATTAGCTGCTGCACGACGCGGCATGTGAAATCTCCTTAAGTGTCTACCGTGCGGCGCTTAGGCGGCACACGGCGAAAGTATCAAAACGTTATCTGGCTTATTTGGCCTTGGGGCGCTTAGCACCGTACTTGGAACGGGCCTGCATACGGTTCTGGACCGGAGCAGCGTCGTAGGCGCCACGGATGACGTGATAACGGACACCAGGGAGGTCACGGACACGACCGCCGCGGACGAGCACGATGGAGTGCTCCTGCAGGTTGTGGCCCTCACCCGGGATGTAAGCAGTAACTTCGATGCCGTTGACGAGGCGAACACGGGCAACCTTACGAAGAGCCGAGTTCGGCTTCTTGGGGCTCGTGGTGAAGACGCGGGTGCACACGCCGCGCTTCTGGGAGTTGTGCTGCAGAGCAGCGTTCTTGGACTTCTTGGGCACGGAACGACGGCCCTGGCGAACCAGCTGGTTAATAGTAGGCAAAGCGTACTCCTTCTCGAATGATTCCAGCTTTCTGTAAAGTGCAACGGCTTGAATCGAGGGGTCAGCATCCCCCTACGAAACACGCAGTTCGATAGGATACGTGGCGTTAGCTGTGCCGTCAACAGACCACGCCGCCGGGCGTATCCCAAAATGAGCATATTTCCGCAAAGCCTACACAAAAGGAATCCCCTTCGGTGCGCGGGGGCGGATTCCAGGTCCGGGCGGCCCGCTGTTTAAGTTTGCTGCTCTACAGTCTTGCGCAAGACGGAAAGCACATTAAGTGCTTTCCTTTGCGTGCGGAACTCGCGACAAACTTAAACAGCGGGCCGCCCGGACCGGGAATCCGACGTGCTCGTCGGGGCAACGTTCCCTGCCAAAAAGGGACAGGTTTATTTTGGTCGGTTTTATCTGGGGAAACGTCGCGCTCCAGCGGTAATCTGCTCTCATCTGTCGCATGGAAATCGGCGGCGTTTCCATTTAACGCAAAAGAGGCCGCTTCCCCTAGTAGGAAGCGGCCCCAAATCTTACAAATAGACGATGGTAAAGGGTACTTCTGTTTCGGTCTCTCCTGTTGACGTGCACCTCGTGCCCTCAAGCGTTACTGAGACCACTTGGTCGACATCAATCAACTTCGTTGGCACCCAGATGTTCTCTCCGCTATTGCGCGCATAAGAAAAATATAAGTTGAACACCCCTGCGTCGTCATCTTCGATAATCTGCTCCGATCCATCCTTGTAGCTGACGGTCAGCTTATTATCAACTGCTTCATAGCCCAAATCATCGATGTGCGTCTGGATGGAAAACGGGCTAATCTCAAGAGGCGAGTCACCGGAGCGGAGTTCCTTTGTATCGACGTACGCTCCAACGCTAAACTCGGGCGTCGATGCTTCAAACTGCCTCGCACCCTCACCTTCGCCCTCGGTCCACTGGATATTCCAGGTGACCGCATGTTGAAAACCTCGCTCGCGATCCATAGAAGCAAAGTACATCGTGCCATTAATGACAGTATCGCTTGATGTGTCCTTATCAATGGTGCAGCGTGTGTCAGCCCATTCCTCGCCGAACTTCATGTCGGGCGTGCCGATGCCCTGTTCTTCTTCACCATAAAGAACAAGTTCGCCGATCTCTGCTGCCGGCTTGTAGCAGTTAACTCCATTTGGATTGGACAACGTAAACGTCACGGCGCCGCAGCCGTTTTGATCGATAGCCATCTCATGGATATCGAGCGTATAGCCGTTGCCCTCGACGGACAGATTGACCTTCTGTACTGAACCCTCCAGGCTCTGGGGCGCGATGCCGTCACCAAACTCTCTAGTGTAGGTATATTTAGTCCCCGATGAACCGCCGTTGGTCCAGGTAATGGAATCCCCGTTGCCGTGGTTTCCCCAGGCTGAGGCAAAATAGCTGGAATTGATAACTGCGTAGGCGACCCCTCCGGTCGCCAACACTCCGACAAGACACCCGATTACAGCGACATAGAGAGGCTTCGCGTGGCCCTTTCGATGAAGCGGCTCACCCGCAGCGGTATTAAGGACGCGATCTGCAAGATCGCTATCGGCTTGAATGGACTCGAAGGCCTGCTTGATTTGATTGGATTTCACGGTCGCCCTCCTCTAGGATGAATTTGAGCTTCGATCGACCGCGAGCTAAACGCGTTCGAACGGTCGCGGCTGGTACATGCAACAACTCGGCAATCTCTGAGGTCGAAAAGCCCAGATAGTAATAGAGCACGATGGGAACACGGAATCGCTCCGGAAGTCGCATAACGTCTGACAGGACCGCCTTGGTCTCATCCTGCGCCGCCGAAAGCGAATCGGCCAGGTTCTCAATATCCTCCACACGCCTCCATGGCTTTCGAAAGAGCGATTTGCATTCATTGATCGTGACCCGGATAAGCCATCGACGAAGATATTCCCAACTTTCAAAGTTTCCATCGCTTTTAAGCAACTTAAGAAAGACGTCTTGGGCAATATCGTCGGCATCGGCACGATCGCGCAGATACGTCAATGCGATTCGAAACACGACATCCCTGTGATCCTCGACCGCCTGTCTAAATGCTTGTTCTTCCATAATCACCTCCCGGTGACGGTAATGATTCTTGCTGAGGCCCTCACCATAGATACGCTTTGACCGAACGGAATGTTTCAAATTCAAGCAGGAAAAACCTACCAAAATTAATCCGTCCCTTATTGGCAAGGGATCAACGGAACGCAACAGGTTGAGCATACGCAAGCGAGCGGCCCCCAGAGCGTACAAGGTGGCATGAAAAAGGCAGGGCATTGACCTTTTGGTCATGCCCTGCCTTTTGAATGACAGATTGTAGCTCTGGGGACCGCGCAGCGACGGAGGTCGCCGCCGTTCGTTAGAACGGCGGAACTAATTACTCCTCGTCGTTGTCCTTGGCCTCTTCGGCGTCGTCGGTGTCCACGAGCTGGTTGAGCAGCTCGTCGAGGGAAGCCATGTCCTCGTTGATGGCACCGTTGGCAGGAGCCTTCTTGTCGTCGATCGGAGCGCCCAGGAGCTCCTCGTCGGCGTCGGCGTGATGCGTCGGAGCGGAGGTACCCAGCAGGATATCGTCCGGACCGTCGGGGCTAAAGACCATCTGCAGCAGCTGCGAGAGGTCTTCCTCGTCGGCAACGTCGTCGTTGTTCTCGAGGATGTAGAGCAGGTCGTGGGCCTCAAGGCCGTCACGGAGCTCCTCGATCGCCTTGGCACCGATGCCATCGATGCGCAGCAGATCCTCCTCGGACTTGCCGACTAGGTCGCCGACCGTCTCGATGCCGACCTCGCTGAACTTGTTGGTCCAGCGCTGCGACACGCCCAGGTCGTCGAACAGGTACAGGCGAGCCTTCTCGGCGGAGATGGTGTGGCCGTTGCGGGTGAACGAACCGTCAGCACCACCGAACTCGTCGTAGCCGGCCCAGTCGAGCTGCTGCGGGAGCTGCTCGTCCAAGTCCTTGAGCTCCACAGGAGCCCACTCGGGCAGCGACTTGGCGTTGGGCGAAGCCGGGCCGTCGATGTCGACATAGCCGTCGGCCGTGCGATACGTCAGCTTGGCGTTGGCGTACGGCTTGAGGCCGGTACCAGCCGGGATCTTCTTACCGACGATGACGTTGGACTTAAGGTCGAGCAGGTGGTCGACCTTGCCCTCGATAGCAGCCTCGGTAAGGACGCCGGCGGTACGGATGAACGAAGCGCTCGACAGCCAGGAGTCGATGTTGGACGCGACCTTGAGCGTACCCAGGATGACGGGCTCGGCCACGGGAGCCTGACCGCCCAGACGGGCAACGCGCTCGACCTCGTCGGCGAACTCGTAGCGATCGACGTACTGACCAAGCAGGTACTTGGAGTCGCCGGGGTTGGTGATCTGAACGCGACGCAGCATCTGACGTGCGAGCACCTCGATGTGCTTGTCGTTCAGGTCGACGCCCTGGCTGGTGTAGACGTCCTTGACGCTCTCGACGAAGGTGTGCATCGTCGACTCGATGTCGGTCAGCTTGCGCAGGTTGCGGAAGTTGACGAAGCCCTTGGTGATCTGGTCGCCGGCGCGAACCTCGCAGCCGTCCTCGATCTCGGGCATAAAGCGCACCGAAGCGGGGACGCGACGCTCGTCGAGGACACGGGTGTGATCCTCGGAGTCGGTGAGCGTCAGCACGTACTCGGACTTCTCGGGCTTAATCGAGAGGTGGCCGGAGTACGGAGCCAGCTCGGCCTCGCGGCCCAGGATCTTCTCGTTGACGTTGCCGACGATATCGAACATACGGCTGACCGTAGGCAGACCCTGCGTAATATCGTCGACGCCAGCGACGCCGCCGGAGTGAATGGTACGCATCGTAAGCTGCGTACCGGGCTCGCCGATGGACTGGGCGGCAATAATGCCGACGGCAGTACCGATGGCGACCGGACGACGGGTGGAAAGATCCCAGCCGTAGCACTTCTGGCACACGCCGTACTTGGAGCGGCAGGTGAGCAGCGCGCGGAGTTTGACCTTCTTGAGGCCCGCATCGACCATCTTCTGGATGTCGGCGACCTTCTCGATGTAGCCGTCCTGCTCAAAGAGCACGGTGCCATCGGGAGCCACGACGTCCTCAATGAAGCAACGGCCGACGAGGTCGGTGTTGAGGTCGGTGGTGCCGGGGATGACGAGGTTGTAGGTGACGCCCTCGTGCGTACCGCAGTCCTCCTCGCGGACGATGACGTCCTGGGCCACGTCGACCAGACGACGGGTCAGGTAACCAGAGTCCGAGGTGTGGGATGCGGTATCGACCAGGCCCTTACGGGCGCCGTAGGTCGAAATGAAGTACTCGAGCGGCAGCAGGCCCTCGCGGAAGTTCGCCTTAATGGGAAGGTCGATCGTCTCGCCGGACATGTCTGCCATCAGGCCACGCATGCCGCCGAGCTGACGCAGCTGGGTCTTAGAACCACGGGCGCCGGAGTCGGCCATCATGTAGAGCGGGTTCTCCTCGTCGAACAAGTCGAGCATGAGCGCTGCGACCTTGTCGGTACAAGCAGTCCACTCGTTAACGACTTCGATGTGGCGCTCCGTCTCGTTGATGAAGCCCTCCTCGAAGTACTCGTTGATCTGGTCGACGTTGGCCTGGGCGCGGTCCAGCAGCTCCTGCTTCTCAGCAGGGATGAGAGCGTCCCACACCGAGATGGTGAGGCCGGCGCGGGTAGCGTAGTGGAAGCCGGAGTACTTGATGGCGTCGAGGATCGGGCCGACCTTGGCCTCGGGGTAACGATCGCAGCAGTCGGCAACCAGCTTGGCCACATCGCCCTTGACCATCTTGTAGTTCATGAACTCATAGTCTTCGGGCAGGCACTGGCGGTTGAAGATGATGCGGCCGATGGAGGTCTCGAAGCGCGCGGTCTTGTTGCCGGTGACGTCGTAGTCGACAAACTCGTTCTTGCCGTTCTTGACGCGGAAGATACGGGTGCCGTCCTCGTTGATGACATTGGCGTCGGCAGCGGACACGCGGACCTGAATCTTGGCCTGCATGTCGACCTCGGAGCGGCAGTCATAGGCGTGCAGCGCGTCGTCGAAGCTGGCGAACACGTGGTTCTCGCCCGGCAGACCGTCGCGAACCTGGGTCAGGTAGTACACACCGATGATCATGTCCTGCGAGGGGATGTTGACCGGCTTGCCGGATGCCGGCGAGCGCAGGTTGTTCGCAGAGAGCATGAGCACGCGAGCCTCGGCCTGAGCCTGGCTGGACAGCGGCACGTGGACAGACATCTGGTCGCCGTCGAAGTCGGCGTTGAAGGGCGAGCAGACCAGCGGGTGCAGGTGGATAGCCTTACCCTCGACCAGCACCGGCTCAAAGGCCTGGATGGACAGACGGTGCAGGGTCGGTGCACGGTTGAGCAGCACGACGCGGCCGTCGATGACCTCTTCGAGGATGTCCCACACAAAGGTGGCACCACGGTCGATAGCGCGCTTGGCGCCCTTGATGTTCTCGACCTTGCCAAGCTCGACCAGGCGCTTCATGACGAAGGGCTTGAAGAGCTCCAGCGCCATGGTCTTGGGCAGACCGCACTGGTGCAGCAGCAGCTTGGGGTCGGTAACGATAACCGAACGGCCGGAGTAGTCGACACGCTTACCCAGCAGGTTCTGACGGAAACGACCCTGCTTGCCCTTGAGGGCCTCGGCGAGCGACTTGAGCGGGCGACCGCCACGGCCAGAGACCGGGCGACCACGACGGCCGTTGTCGAACAGGGCGTCCACGGACTCCTGGAGCATGCGCTTCTCGTTGTTCACGATGATCGCAGGGGCGTCCAGGTCGAGCAGGCGCTTGAGTCGGTTGTTACGGTTGATCACGCGACGGTACAGGTCGTTGAGGTCGGACGCGGCGAAGCGGCCGCCGTCGAGCTGGACCATCGGGCGCAGATCGGGCGGAATGACCGGGATGACGTCCAGGATCATGTTCGCGGGGCTGTTGCCACCCTTCAGGAAGGCGTCAACGACCTCGAGGCGCTTGACGGCCTTCTCACGCTTCTGCTTCTGGGAGTCCTCGTCGGCGATGATGGCCTTGAGCTTCTCGGCCTCGGAAGGAAGGTCGATGGCAGCGAGCAGGTCGCGGACGGCCTCGGCACCCATGCCACCCTTGAAGTACATGGAGTAGTAGCGGGTCATCTCGCGGAACAGCGGCTCATCGGAGATGAGGTCGCGCTCGGTGAGCTTCATGAAGGCGTTGAAGGCGTCCGTGCGGAGCTGCTTCTCGTCCTTGCACTCTTCCTCGATGTCGACGATGCCAGAGGCGATCTCCTCGGGGGTCAGCGGCTCCTCGTCGGAGAACTCGTCAAAGTTCTCGGGGTCGCCCTGCTCCTTGAGGGACTCGATCTGGCGGGCGCACTCGGCATCGATCTCTTCCAGATCGGCGGCGAGCTCCTCGCGCAGGTCGTCAGCGTCGGCCTCGCGAGCCTCGTAGTCAACCTCGGTGATGATGTAGCTGGCGAAGTACAGAACCTTCTCGAGGTCCTTGGACTTGATGTCGAGCATACGGCTCATCGGGAAGCTCGTGGGGCTCTTGAAGTACCAGATGTGGGACACGGGAGCGGCGAGCTCGATGTGGCCCATGCGGTCGCGACGCACCTTGGCCGAGGTGACCTCGACGCCGCAGCGCTCGCAGACGATGCCCTTAAAGCGGATGCCCTTGTACTTGCCGCAGGAGCACTCCCAGTCCTTGGCGGGACCGAAGATCTTCTCGCAGAACAGGCCGTCCTTCTCGGGCTTGAGGGTACGGTAATTGATGGTCTCCGGCTTCTTGACCTCACCGTGCGACCAGGAACGGATCTGGTCGGCGGAGGCAAGGGAGATCTTTACCGAGTCAAAATCAGTAGCTTCGAAATCTGCCACAGTCAACTACTCCTTATCAGTGGTCGTGGCGGCGACAGCCTCGGGTGCCTCGGCGGTCTCGGCATCCTCGGCCTCGACGTCGGTGTCAACGCTGGCGAGCGCAGCCAGGTCGTCGAGAGCAGAGGTCTCCTCGGCGGTCACAGGGGCGGAGGCGTCCTCGTCGGCATCGTGCATGGGCTCGATGTCCAGTGCGAGGGAGCGAATCTCCTTGACGAGAACCTTGAAGGACTCGGGGATACCCGGGACAGGAACGTTCTCGCCCTTGACGATGGACTCGTAGGTCTTGACGCGGCCCACGGTATCGTCGGACTTGACGGTCAGGATCTCCTGCAGGACGTTGGAAGCACCGTAAGCGTACAGTGCCCAAACTTCCATCTCGCCGAAGCGCTGGCCGCCGAACTGGGCCTTGCCGCCCAGAGGCTGCTGGGTAACCAGGCTGTAAGGGCCAGTCGAACGGGCGTGGATCTTGTCGTCGACCATGTGGCCGAGCTTGAGGATGTAGGACGTACCCACGGTAATGGGCTCGCGGAACTCCTCGCCGGTACGGCCGTCGAACAGACGGGTCTTGCCGCGCTCGTCAAGCTGGGTGACGAACTCGGGGCGCATATGATCGCCAAAGGCAGCGGTGGCCTTGTTGAGCATGTTCTTGTTGGCACGACGGATGACCTCGGCGATCTCGTCCTCCTTGGCGCCGTCGAAGACGGGCGTCGCGGTGAAGAACGGACCGGGGACGTACTTGTCGGAGTCGGCCTGCTCGGTATCCCAACCGCAGGCAGCAGCCCAGCCAAGGTGGCACTCGAGCAGCTGGCCGACGTTCATACGCGAAGGAACGCCCAGCGGGTTGAGGATAACGTCGATCGGGGTACCGTCAGCCATGTAGGGCATGTCCTCGACCGGCAGAACGTTACAGATAACACCCTTGTTGCCGTGGCGGCCGGCGATCTTATCGCCCTGCTGGATCTTACGACGCTGGGCGACATAGACGCGCACCTGCTCGTTGACGCCGGGGGCCAGGTCGTCGCCGTTCTCGCGGCTAAAGCGGACGACGTCGATGACGCGGCCGTAAGCGCCGTGAGGCATCTTAAGGGAGGTGTCGCGGACATCGTGGGCCTTGGCACCGAAGATGGCGCGCAGCAGGCGCTCCTCGGCGGTCAGAGCGCTCTCGCCCTTAGGCGTGACCTTGCCGACCAGGATGTCGCCAGGGCCGACCTCGGCGCCGATGCGGATGATGCCGTCCTCGTCGAGGTTGGCAAGCATGTCCTCGGAGAGGTTCGGGATCTCGCGGGTGATCTCCTCGGGACCGAGCTTGGTGTCGCGGGCGTCGATCTCGTGACGGGTGATGTTGATGGTCGTCAGCAGGTCCTCGGCCACCAGGCGCTCGGACACGACGATACCGTCCTCGTAGTTAAAGCCTTCCCACGGCATGTAGGCCACGGTGAGGTTCTGACCCAGTGCGAGCTCGCCATGATCGGTCGAAGGACCGTCAGCCAGGGGCTCGCCCTGCTCAACGGTGTCACCGACGCGCACGAGCGGACGGTGGTTGATGCAGGTGGACTGGTTGGAGCGCTGGTACTTGGCCAGGTGATACTCGTCCATGCCGCCGGCATGCTTGACGATAATCTTGGCGGCGTCGGCAAAGATGACCTCGCCGGCGTTCTTGGCCAAGGTGACCTCGCCGGAGTCCAGAGCGGCGCGACGCTCCATGCCGGTACCGACATAGGGAGCGGCGGGGTGAACCAGCGGCACGGCCTGACGCTGCATGTTAGCACCCATCAGCGTACGCTTGGCGTCGTCGTGCTCGAGGAACGGGATCAGCGTGGCTGCGACGGAGAGCATCTGACGCGGCGAGACGTCCATGTAGTCGACGTCCTCGACAGGCACGTCGGCGGGAGCGCCGAAGGAGCCGTCGAAGTCGCGGGTACGGGCGATTACGGTGTGCGGGCGGACAAGCTTGCCCTCGGCATCGGTCGTGATGAACTCGTTGGTCTTGGGATCGAGCGGCGTGTTGGCCGGCGCGATGACGTGCTTCTCTTCCTCGTCAGCGGTCATCCAGTCGATCTGGTCGGTGGCAACGCCGTTCTCGACGCGACGGAACGGAGCCTCGATGAAGCCGTACTCGTTGACGCGGGCGTAGAGGGCGAGCGAGCCGATCAGGCCGATGTTGGGGCCTTCGGGGGTCTCGATCGGGCACATGCGGCTGTAGTGCGAGTTGTGGACGTCGCGGACGGCCGTCGGCACGTTGGTGCGGCGGCTGGAGCCGGACTTGTGGCCGGCAAGACCGCCAGGGCCGAGTGCGGACAGACGGCGCTTGTGGGTCAGACCGGTCAGGGGGTTCGCCTGGTCCATGAACTGCGAGAGCTGCGAGGAACCGAAGAACTCCTTGATGGAGGCCACGATCGGGCGGATGTTGATGAGCGACTGCGGGGTGATCTCGTCGATGTCCTGGGAGCTCATGCGCTCACGGACGACGCGCTCCATACGGCTCATGCCGATACGGAACTGGTTGGCGACGAGCTCGCCGACGGTGCGGATGCGGCGGTTGCCGAAGTGGTCGATGTCGTCGACCTTGAAGCCCTGCTCGCCGGCAGCGAGGGACAGCAGGTAGCGCAGCGTCGCGACGATATCCTCGTCGGTGAGCACCGTGACCTCTTCCTCGGTGGTGAGGTTGAGCTTCTTGTTGACCTTGTAACGACCGACGCGGGCCAGATCGTAGCGCTGCGGGTTGAAGAGCAGGCCCTCGAGCAGGCTGCGGGAAGCGTCCACGGTGGGAGGCTCGCCCGGGCGCAGGCGACGGTAGATCTCGATAAGGGCATCCTCGCGGGTGAGGGCGGTGTCGCGCTCCAGGGTGCGCTTGATCACATCGGAGTTGCCGAGAAGCTCGATGATGTCGTCGTTGGTGACGGCAATGCCAAGGGCGCGCAGGAACATCGTGGCACTCTGCTTGCGCTTACGGTCGATGGAGACCATGAGCTGGTCGCGCTTGTCGACCTCAAACTCAAGCCAAGCACCGCGGGACGGGATGATCTGAGCCTTGTAGATCTGCTTGCCCGAATCCATCTCGGAGCTGTAGTACACGCCCGGGGAACGGACGAGCTGGGAGACGACGATACGCTCGGTACCGTTGATGATGAAGGTGCCCTGATCGGTCATCATGGGGAAGTCGCCCATGAAGACGAGCTGCTCCTTGATCTCGCCGGTCTCCTTGTTGGTGAGACGGACGTCGGTCAGAAGCGGAGCCTGATAGGTCATATCCTTCTCGCGGCACTCCTCGACGGTGTGCGCGGGGTCGCCGAACTGATGCTCGCCGAAGGTAACCTCGAGAACATGGTTCTGGCTCTGGATGGGGCTGGATTCCTTGAACGCCTCACGAAGGCCCTCGTCCTTAAAACGCTCAAAGGATTCCCTTTGAACAGAGATAAGGTTGGGGAGCTCCATGGCCTCCGGGATTTTCCCGAAGCTGACGCGCTTGCGCTCAGTGGCAGTGTATGCGTAGGTCACCAGGTTTTTCCTCCTTCACGGAAATGCTCGGTGGGTTGGCGAGGCATAGCTTCGCCAGTTATCGCAACCTAATAGTTTATCAGGTAGCGACCGTTGGGCAAGAAAAGCCTTGACGCGATTGAGTTTTTGGAGTAGCAAAGTTTTTCGACAGAAAACACGCAGGTAGATGTATGTGTATCGAACATCTGTTCATATATTTTCTGTGAACAGAGAGCCGGCAATCGCAGCTCTTATAAAAAACGGGCGCGAACCGAGGTCCGCGCCCGTAAATGTCGATGTCCGAAGGCTTACTTGCGCATCAATCCGCCGCGCTCGTCGATGGCGTCCCAGAAGGCATCGGCAAAGCGGGGATCGCTTGCAGCCATGAGGGCGTTGGTGGCCATCCAGCCAGAGGGAGTGCCGGTGTCGTAGCCCGACAGCGGGTCGATGACGACGGCATACATGGCCTCACGGTCGAGCGAACGGGCCATGGCGTCGGTGAGCTGGATCTCGCCGCCCTTGCCGGCCTGCTGATCTGCCAGCAGGTCCATGACCAGCGGGCTCAGCAGGTAGCGACCGACGATGTACAGGTTGGACGGAGCAGCCTCGGGAGCGGGCTTCTCGACCAGACCGCCGATGCGCCAGACAGCGCCCGGCTCGGCATCGGCAACGTCCTCGGCGCCCTCGAGCGAACCGACGCGCTCGCCGGCGATAACGCCGTAGCGGCTGACTTCCTCGGGTGAGCAAGCAGCGACGGCGATAACCGAAGCGCCACCGTGCTCCTTGGAAACGGCGAGCATCTTGTCGCAGATGTCGCGGTTAGGCACAACGTAGTCGCCCAGAAGAACCAGGAAGTTCTCCCCTGCCACGGCGTCGGCAGCAGAGCGAATAGCATGGCCGAGGCCCTTGGGCTCGTACTGATAACGGAAGTCGACCGGCATACCGCCAGCGTGGGCGACGGCATCGGCATAGGCGTTCTTGCCGCGCTCGCGCAGCAGGTTCTCGAGCGAGCGATCGGGCTGGAAGTAGTTCAGTAGCTCGGGCTTACCGGGAGAAGTAACGATGATGGCATCGTCGACCTCCTCGGGGTCGAGCGCCTCCTCAACGACATACTGGATGACCGGCTTGTCGAGAACCGGCAGCATCTCTTTGGGGGTGCACTTGGTGCCAGGCAGAAAACGCGTGCCAAGACCGGCGGCGGGGATGATTGCCTTCATGTTATTCAAGGATCCTTTCGCAGGCGCAAAAGCGCCCCATGCGTGCGGCGCACAGCCGCAGACCAAATTGCGATACCCAAGCATCTTACCGCTGGAACTATATGTCGCTACAAGGCAGAGACAATTCTTCAGCAGGTCAACGCAAATTATTGCTCGAATGGTGCAATTTTATTGCCCAACAGCAGGGCACCCGATACGACGCAAATCACAGAACCTGGCAGTTTGAGCAACCGATGCCGAGGGACCGAAAAACAAAAAAGACGGGGCTCGCAATGCGAACCCCGTCTGCAAAGAAATCTGGCGAGAAAGCCTGATTACTTGAGGGTGACAGCAGCGCCAGCAGCCTCGAGCTTCTCCTTGGCAGCCTCGGCGTCCTCCTTCTTGGCACCCTCGAGAACAGCCTTGGGAGCGCCCTCGACGACCTCCTTGGCCTCCTTCAGGCCAAGGTTGGTGAGCTCACGGACGGCCTTGATGACCTGGATCTTGTTGTCGCCGAAGCCCTCGAGCACGACGTCAAACTCGGTCTTCTCCTCGGCCTCAGCAGCGCCAGCAGCGGGAGCGGCGACAACAGCGGCAGGAGCAGCGGCGGAAACGCCGAAGGTGTCCTCGATAGCCTTAACGAGCTCGGAAGCCTCGAGAAGGGTCATTTCCTTAAGAGCATCGATGATCTCATCGGTGGTAAGCTTAGCCATTTCTAAGTCCTTTCGGTTTCCGTGCGGATGCACGGAGATCAGTTAAAACACGGCGCGAATGCGCCAAGGGTGCGGCGTTGCCGCCGCGGGTGAAAACAGCGACTAGGCTGCCTTCTGCTCGGAGACCTGCTGGATCGAACGAGCGAGACCAGAGGAAACGCCGTTGACGCAGACAGCGATGTCGCGAGCGAAACCGGAGATGAGACCGGCGATCTGGCCGAGAAGCTGATCCTTGGTGGGCAGCTCGGCGATAGCCTTAACGTCATCAGCGGAAACGGCCTTGCCATCGGAGATACCGCCCTTGATCTCAAGGACGCCCTTAGACTTAGCGGAGAAGTCCTTAAGGGCCTTAGCGGCCTCGACCGGCTCGGTCTCGTAGAACACATAAGCGACGGGGCCGGCGAGAATCTCGTCGATCTCAGGCTGCTCCTGGTTCTTGAGAGCGATCTTGACCAGGTTGTTCTTGTAGACCTTCATCTCGGCACCGCACTCGCGAAGCTGATGACGCAGCTCCTGAGCCTGCTTAACCGTCAGACCGTTGTAGTTGACGACGAACAGACCAGCGTTCTCGGCGATACGGGACTCGATCTCTGCAACCTTGTCGATTTTGTACTGCTGGGGCATGAATTACACCTCCTCGAATTCTTTCCGGGCACGGTCCGCCACAAGGACGTGACGGGGGCATGTCCAAAAAGAAAGCCCCCGCGCTGCATGAGCGACGGGGGCGAGAAGACATATCTACTCGACCACCTCGGCTGGCGGGATGTCCCATTAAGCTCGCGGGCGATGCCCGTTTGCACCGGCTGTCTCTGGCAGCGGATTCGTGCGTGAACGAAAGTATTATGGCGGGGACCCCGGCGTCGGTCAACGGAAAACCGGGCTGCACACAATTCCACCATCCGACCGTGCCGCCAAACGCCAGGCGCAAGGTTTTCGCTCGGTCAAGTCCTGGCTCGCACGAAGAGCACATTAAGTGCTCTTCGGCTCGTGCGGAATCTACGAAAACCTTGCGCCTGGCCTTTGGCGGCGCGGCCTGCGTTGACTTTGGGCAGCCCGGGTTTTCGTTGGCTGACGCCCCCACTCATAATGCTTGGGTCGGTGGGCTGATGTGTTGCGTCCCGTTGGGCTATAAGGTTGAAATGAAGGTGGACAGGCGATTTAGGCCTTCGTCCAGATCTTGGTCGGAAACGCAATAGCTGAGGCGGATGTGGCCTTCGGTTCCGAAGCAGTTTCCGGGAACTAGGGCTACGTTGGCTTCTTTGATGGCTTTGATGCAGAAGTCTTCGCTTGTTAGACCGAATTGTTTGATGCTCGGGAAAATGTAGAAGGCTCCTGCGGGCTCTACTACGTCGAGGCCCATGGCGTCTAAGGCTGCGAGTACGCGCTCACGGCGGGCTCGGTAGGCTTTGAGCATGGGGGTTGGGTCGACGGTGAGGGCTCGGGCTGCGGCGTCCATTTCGAAGGAGACGGCGCTCGATACTAGGTATTGGTGAGCTTTTGCGATCTCGACGATGACGGGTGCTGCTGCTGCGAGCCAGCCCAAACGCCAGCCGGTCATGGCCCATGGCTTTGAGAAGCTCTCGATGACTACCGTCTGCTCACGCAGCTCCGGGTGGCGCTGGGCAAAGCGCTCGTAGCCGTCCACGTAGACCAGGCGGTTGTATACGTCGTCGCAGACCACGTAGATGCCCGCCTGCTCTGCCACGTGTGCCACGGCGTCGAGCGATGCTGCGTTGAGGATGCAGCCCGTGGGGTTGTTGGGCGAGCAGATGACGATGGCCTTGGTCGCCGGCGTCACGCAAGCACGAAGTGCATCCTCGTCAATCTGAAATTGCGCAGGCTCCGTATCCAAAAAGACCGCTTTGGCGTGGTTGGCCACGACGATGCTTTCGTACAGGCCAAAGGCCGGCGTGGGGATAATGACCTCGTCGCCGGGGTTGAGCATAGCCATGAATGTTGCCGACAGTGCCTCGGTCGCACCGTCGGTCAGGATGACCTCATCGGCGGAAAACGCCAGGCCCGCGTCATCCATATATTTGGACAGTGCATCACGCAGGGCGGGGCGACCGTTGTTGGGCGGATAGTGCGTGTCACCGCGGTCCAGTGCGGCGGTCACCTCGGCGCTAATCACATCGGGCGTGGGAAAATCGGGCTCGCCGAGCGCGAGCGCGATGCACCCCGGATGCTGGGCGGCGAGCGCGTTAATCCGGCGGATACCGGAGGGCTTGAGCATGGCAAGCGAGGTGTTCATGGGCAGGCGCATGGCATTCCTTTCGTAAGGGTTGCACTAGGATAGCGCGGCGGGGCGCCGCCGGACGGTGTAACCTAAACGGAAACCAACCAGAAAGGAGGCGGCATGGAGACGACCGCGCGCGGCGATGTGCCAAAAACACTACATAACATCGCGTTTGCCAGTATTCCCGAGAGCGCCGATCTTGAGTTTTTGCTCTGGGACCTGCAGGATGCCATCGCCGCCTATGCTCAGCTTTCCGGCACCGCGCTCCCCCACCCGGTCGATTTGGAGGCGGATGATGCCGGTGCAGTCGATGGAATGGTGCTCGCTGTTGACGATGCATTTGATGATGAGGCTATGATCGCTGTCGAGCAGATACTCAATCGCCTTGGCGGTACGGGAACGCGTGTCTATGCCGTGATTCGAGCCGCACAAGAAGGCGCTGAGCAGGCGCATGGGGCCGCCGTTCGTCTGCACAAGGCATGCGAGCGCCAGGGCCGATTGTGGTGTGGCGGCGTTGTCATCTGCGCCGGCAGCGGCATTGCGGCGCTTCGTCGCTCCCCGCGCATGGGACTCTTGCGGCGACCGTTTTCGGAAGCGATGGATAAGCTTGTGGGCGCTGTGCGCATGGGCTGCTCCGTCGAGCATGCACAGCGACTTGGCGGCGGCAATGCCGCCAACGTCGACGCCGACGGCATGGTTTGCGCCGAGCCAGCCGTGCCCGCGCCGATCTGGCGAGGCGTTCTGAAACGTCTGGGCGCCCACGCTCAAACAAAAATCTAAATTAAATAACAGCCCAGCCAACGGCTTCGTGCCAACGCTCAACAAGACGCTCCAGGCGCCAGGCGGCATTGGCGGGACTTGTCGAGGGCAGGACGATGGCAGGCAGCCCGGTGCGTTCTTGTAGATAGCGCTTGTAGAGCCGGCCAGCTGTACCACCGTTGCATATCACCTGCTCAATGGGAGCTGCGCCGGTAATGCGCTCGATATGTGCCGGCACAACGTTGCGAATGCTCGCGTCGCTCGAGCCCTTAATGTCGCAGCCCTCAATCACATCCCACAGGGCCACGCCACCGTTCAACAGCATGGATCGCTTGGCGGCAATCGAGGCGTCGAGCGTCGCGGGCTCACCGCTTGCCAAAGGGTCGCCCTCGTTGGGCGGCACGGGCACACTAAGACACGCAGCCATCACGCGCCAAAAGCGGTTCTGAGGATTGCCGTAATAAAAGGCATTGGCGCGCGAAAGCACCGAGGGAAACGACCCCAGCACCAAAACGCGCGAGTGCTCGTCAAACACGGGTTCAAACCCATGCTCAATATGTTGATAGCCCTCATCCGGCGCTGTCATGATCTAGGCCCTCAACAGATAGCGCACCTCGTAGGGTGCAAGCTCGAGAGTACCCGTCAGCTCGACCGTGGGCGCATCGTCGGCAAGCAAATCGACAAAGGAGCTGTTGAGCTCGCCGGCGCCAAAGGTGTAAGGCTCGTCCACGGCGTTCACCGCCACGAGCACCGTCGCGTCGTCGCAGGCGCGCTCGAACAGCAGCTGCTTGTTCTGGATCACCACGTTGCGATAGGCACCGTAGTTGAGAGCACGGGCAGCCGCGTCGTCGGCCGAGCGAAGGTGTGCGAGTTGCGTGATGAACGCCGTCAGCTCGTTGGGCGCAGGCTCATCGAGCGCAGGGCGCAGCGCCCAGTCGCCATCGGGGCCGCCCTTTTCGCCAGCAATTCCCCACTCGCTGCCATAGTAGACGCACGGGATGCCCGGCATGCCAAAGAGCATGCCGTAGGCGGGACGCAGACAGGACTTGTCGGTGAGGATGCTTGCCAGGCGCGGCACATCGTGGTTGTCGACAAACGACAGCAGATGTTTGCCGCGGTAGATGCACCAGGGGTCGCCGCCAAACTGACGGTGCAGCGAATGGGCGATCTCGAACATGTTGACCGAGTTAAAGCTGGAGTACAGGCCCTTGTAGCACTCGTAGTTGGTGCAGGAGTCGAGCATCTCGTCGTTGACGATTTGGCTGTAGTCGCCGTGGAGCGTCTCGCCGATCAGCACAAAGTCGGGCTTGAGCTCACGGGTAAAAGCGTGCAGGCGGCGCATAAAGTCGCGGTCGAGCATATAGGCAACGTCCAGGCGCAGGCCGTCGACGCCAAAGACCTCGGCCCAGCGGCACACGGATTCGAGCAGGTAATCGACCACGGCGGAGTTTTGCAGGTTGAGCTTCACGAGCTCAAAATGGCCTTCCCAGCCCTCGTACCAAAAGCCGTCGCCGTAGCACGAGTCGCCATCAAAGCTGATGTGGAACCAGTCCTTGTAGGGCGAGTCCCACTTGCGCTCCTGCACATCGCGGAAGGCCCAAAAGCCACGGCCCACATGGTTGAAGACGGCGTCGAGCACCACGCGGATGCCGTGGGCATGCAGTGTCTCGCACACGGCGGCAAAGTCGGCATCCCCACCCAAGCGACGGTCGAGATGGCGCAGGCTGCGCGTGTCGTAGCCATGACTATCGGACTCGAGCGGCGGATTGATGAGCACAGCGCCAATACCGAGTTTTTGCAGGTAGTCGGCCCATTGGGCGATTTTCATGATGGGCGCATCGGGGCTAGCTGTGGCATCGGCGGCCTGGGCGAGCTCATCCTCGGCAACGGGGGCGGCGTTTTCGCGCGGAGCTCCACAAAAGCCCAGCGGATAGATCTGATAGAACGTCGTCTCGTATGCCCACATAGCAACCTCCCGGTAAGCTCAACACAACGACATCCATTGTATGCCCAGCTTGTATCCCCTCCCCCAAAATAAGTTGCGGTGGAATAGTTCCTGCTTGGGCCTTCAAAGGCCTTAAACAGGAACTATTCCACCGCAACTGATGAGGGGACGTGGCTAGGCGACGGGCTTGGCGCGGCGGATGGCTGGGAACATCACCGTGATGGCGAGGATAACGCCCACGACGGCAATCGCCCCGCCCACAAAGCCGATCCAGGCGATACCGGGACCCGAAACCACGGCTCCGCCGATCGCGGTACCCGTGCCGATACCGAGGTTGAACAGGCCCGAGAAGATCGACATGGCGACGGCCGACGAATCTGCCGGCGTGTGCTTGATGAGCTCGGCCTGAAACGCCACGTTAAAGGCCGTGGCGCAGCAACCCCACAGTGCGCACACAGCGAGAACCGCAGCGAGTGACGATGCGGCCGGACCCATGAGCAGCAGAGCCAGCGGCACGCCGGAGAGCGTGATCGCGAGGAACAGGAAGCGATGCCCATCGAACAGACGACCGAACAGCCAGCTTCCGAGCAAACCAGAGCAGCCAAACGCCGTCAACGTCATGGTAATGGCGCCCGCATCGACGTGCGCGACCTGCGCCAGGAAGGGCTCGATATAGCTGTAGCTTGCGTAATAGCCGGTCGCCATGAAGACCGTGACTGCGTAGAGCGCGATGAGGAACGGGTTCTTGAGCAGCTCGGGCAGCTGCTTGAGCGTAAAACGCTCGCCCGCTGGCATGGCAGGGAACACCGTGGCCTGGTAGACGACCGCGACAGCAGACAGCGCTCCGACCACGGCAAACGTCATGCGCCAGCCCACGGCCAAGCCAATGGCGCGACCGAGCGGCAGGCCAAAGATCTGTGCGATGGAAGAGCCCGTGGCGATCATGCTGATAGCGAGCGCCCCGTGGCGTGTGTCAACCAGGCGCGACGCCATGATCGAGGCGACCGACCAGAACACGGCGTGCGCGCAGGCAACCACCAGGCGCGCGCAGACTAAGATGGGATAGGTCGGTGCCAAGGCGGACAGGAACTGGCCCAGCGAGAACACGGCGAGCACGCCCAGCAGCATCCGCTTGAACTCGAAACGCGAAGCGAACACCATGAGCGGCAACGACAGCAGCATGACGCCCCAGGCATAGACCGAGATCATGATGCCCGCCTGGGCCTCGGTGAGCGAGAACGACGCGGCGATATCAGTCAAAAGGCCGATGGGCATAAACTCCGACGTGTTGAACACGAACGCACAGCAGGTGAGCCCGACGAGCGGGAGCCACTGCCTGAGCGTGATGCCGTCTTGCCTTGCCTGACTCATATATAACGTCTCCAATCATTTTGAGCGGAGGCGATTATATAGCAACGGCCCCGCATCCGTCAGCAACAGATGCGGGGCCGAAAACAATTCGATACACAGAGGTTGCGCCGTCAATTCATAACTAAGCCAACCCCAGCAACATGCCCGCCGAATGCACGACAAACGCCACGACCCAGGCGACCGTCACCTGAAACGCGAATACGGCCACGGCATAGCGTGCGCCCAACTCGCTCTTGACGGCGCCGATGGACGCCACGCAAGGCGGGTACAGCAGCGTAAAGACCAGGAACACGTAGGCGGTAAACGGCGAAAACAGGGCTGACAGTGCCGCGGGCGACGTTGCGCCCAAAAGCACCGTGAGCGTCGAGATGACGCTCTCCTTGGCAATGAGCCCCGTGACGAGCGCCGTCGAGGCGCGCCAGTCGCCAAAGCCGAGCGGGGCCAACACCGGCGCGATGATGCTACCCAGACCGGCAAGCAGGCTTTGCGACTGGTCGGCGACCACGTTAAAGCGGATGTCGAACGTCTGAAGGAACCAGATGACCACCGTAGCGGCAAAGATAATGGTGAAGGCCTTGGTGATGAAGTCCTTGGCCTTATCCCATGCCAGCATCACCGTCGTCTTGACGCTCGGCAGGCGGTAATTGGGAAGCTCCATGATAAACGGCACCGGGTCGCCCTTAAATGCCGTGCGGTTGAGTACCAAAGCCGCGATGCAACCGACCGCAATGCCAATCAGATAGAGCGAGACCATGGCGGGAACTGTCGCCTGCGGGAAAAACGCCCCGCACAGCAGCCCGTAGACCGGCAACTTGGCCGAACAGCTCATGAACGGCGTGAGCATGACCGTCATCTTGCGGTCGTGCTCGGATGGGAGCGTACGGGTTGACATGATAGCCGGCACGGTGCAGCCAAAACCGACGAGCATAGGCACGAAGCTGCGACCCGACAGGCCAAAGCGACGCAGCACTTTATCCATGACAAAGGCCACGCGCGCCATGTAGCCGGAGTCTTCCAGAATGGAGAGGAACAAAAAGAGCACGACGATAATCGGCAGGAAGGTCAGTACGCTGCCCACGCCCGTAAGCACGCCGTCGACAGCCAGTGAGCGCACCACGTCGTTGGTGCCGAACGCCTTGAGGCCCGCATCGGCCGAGGCGATGATGGCAGCGATGCCGTCCTCCATGAGTCCCTGCAACGCCGCGCCGATCACGCCAAACGTCAGCCAAAAGACGAG
>JAJXHK010000047.1 GCA_021639365.1 Collinsella aerofaciens | reverse complement strand
ATCCGCACCGTCATGATCACGGGCGACCACATCGACACCGCCGTGGCCATCGCCAAGCAGCTGGGCATCGTCGCCGATCGCAGCCAGGCCATCACCGGTGCCGACCTCGATCGCATGAGCGACGAGGAGCTCGACGCGCACATCGAGGACTACGGCGTGTACGCCCGCGTCCAGCCCGAGCACAAGACCCGCATCGTCGAGGCCTGGAAGTCGCGCGACCAGATCGTGGCCATGACGGGCGATGGCGTCAACGACGCCCCGTCCATCAAGCGCGCCGACATCGGCGTCGGTATGGGCATCACCGGTACCGACGTCACCAAGAACGTCGCCGACATGGTACTTGCCGACGACAACTTCGCTACCATCATCGGCGCCTGCGAAGAGGGTCGTCGCATCTACGACAACATCCGCAAGGTCATCCAGTTCCTGCTTTCGGCTAACCTTGCCGAGGTCTTCTCGGTGTTCATCGCCACGCTCATCGGCTTTACCATCTTCCAGCCGGTGCAGCTGCTGTGGGTGAACCTGGTTACCGACTGCTTCCCCGCGCTTGCACTGGGCATGGAGGATGCCGAGGGCGACATCATGAAGCGCAAGCCGCGCAACGCCAAGGACGGTGTCTTTGCCGGACATATGGGCCTGGACTGTGTGGTCCAGGGCCTAATCATCACCGTGCTGGTGCTGGCGAGCTTCTTTGTGGGCGTGTACTTTGACATGGGCTACATCCATATCGCCGATATGATCGCCGGCAATGCCGACGAGGAAGGCGTGATGATGGCGTTCATCACGCTCAACATGGTCGAGATTTTCCACTGCTTCAATATGCGCAGCCGTCGTGCGTCGCTGTTCACCATGAAGAAGCAGAACAAGTGGCTGTGGGCTTCCGCCGCGCTGGCGCTGGTGCTGACGGTGATCGTAACCGTGCAGCCGACGCTTGCCGAGATGTTCTTTGGCCCTGTGACGCTTGAGCTCAAGGGCGTTCTTGCCGCGCTGGGCCTGGCCTTCCTGATCATCCCGCTGATGGAGATCTACAAGGCGATCATGCGCGCTGTGGAGAAGGAGTAGGTCGAAAGGCCATCCTTCCCGCCGGCCCGACCGCCTGCGGGGTTTCCACGGGCACGTCCTCGCGCTTCGCGCTGCGGGATGTGCCCTTAGGAAACCCCTCCCGGCGGGCGGGCCTTCGGATAACCTCTCGGGACCATTAGCTGAGGGAAAGTATGTGAGTCGGTCGAGCGTTTGCTCGACCGACTCTTTTTTTGTGGGTAAAATACCTGCTCAGATGTGATTTGTGGTGCTGGGAGGCGCTTGTGGGCAAGGCTAAGGCTAAGGCGAAGAAAAAGACGACGGGGGCGCGGGCTAAGCGCGATCGTCGTCGGAAGCTCGCGACCGAGGCTCCCGCATCTGCTGAGGAGCTGCTGGCAAGCGTGCCGGGACTCGACGCGCTGCAGGATGTTCCGGCGTTTGATGACCTGCCGGTCGATGAAGCTCAGCAGACTGCCTTTGATGATTTCTGCGCACATGCCGAGGAGCCCGAGCAGATGCAGCTTGGCGCCGTGGTGCGCTTGGATCGCGGGTTTCCGCTGGTGGCGACTGCCGACGATACCTTCCGCGCCGAGCATGCCGTGGGGTTTGCCAAGTCGCGCGGTGAGGACGAGGTCCTGCTGCCTGCCGTGGGCGATCGTGTGGCGGTGCGCCGCGCTCCCGGGCACGATATGGGCGTGATTGAGTGCGTGCTGCCGCGCCGTACGAGCTTTGAGCGTTGGCGCGGCCGTGCCCGCGGAGAGCGCCAGGTGCTCTGCTCCAACGTGGATAGCGTGCTAATCGTGCAGGCGCTCGGTGCCGGCGAGGTGCTGCTCGACCGTGTGGCGCGCTCGCTGGTGTTGGCGCTCGACTGCGATGCCGAACCGGTGGTGGTACTCACCAAAGCTGACCGTTGCGATGCCGAGGAGCTCGAGCGCGATCTGGACCGCGTGCGCCGCCTGGTGGGTCCGGACGTGCGCGTGATCGTGACGTCCTCTGCCGAGGGCCGCGGCCTGGACGAGGTCCGTGCCTGCGTGCCTGTCGGGAGCTGCGCCATGATTCTGGGCGAGTCGGGTGCCGGCAAGTCGACGCTCCTCAATGCGCTGCTGGGCCACGATACGTTGGCGACCGGCGGTGTGCGCGAACGCGACGACCAGGGCCGTCACACTACCGTCGCGCGCGTGATGGTGGCGCTGCCGGGCGACGCCGGCGTGATCGCCGATGCCCCGGGTCTGCGCAGTTTGCCGCTCGTGGGACATGAGCGGGGTCTGGCGCGCGCCTTCCCCGAGATTGTCGAGGCATCGCGTGCGTGCCGATTTGGCGATTGCACGCATGTCCATGAGCCGGGTTGCGCCGTTCGCGAGGCCGAAGACGCCGGGCAGATTGACAGCCTGCGTCTGGAAACGTTCCAAAACCTGGCGTCATCCATGCGCGTGAGCGCTCAAATGCTCGATCCCGATGTCCATCTGTAATTGATTTTTCCTATGACAGCCGTCTCCCAACTGTTCGGGAGACGGCTTTTTTGCTGCGGAAAAGCCTCGAAACATGCAGTTTGCTGACGTGTCGACCAAAACCTTGTCACGAGCTTGACGGGCTGGTCAGCTTTTGGTCAGCGATTGGTTTGACATCGAAAACCAAGATCGCGATTGCGCCGCTTTGCGCTCTGACCGCCCAGACAATGGTGGTACGGGCATTCGCCCGGCACTGCCATGAGAGGAGCGGCCGTGAACAAGAGCAAGCGCATCGCCATCAGTTTGGTCGCGGGCGTGCTCGCTGCGCTGCTCTGCATGGCTTACGGCTCGTCGATCCGCTCACGAGCCGAACAGGTCCAGGCTGAGACCTTGGCCAAGTACGGTGGCGATCGCGTCGAGGTATGCGTCGCGGCGCGCGATATCGATGTGGGCGAGACCCTCGATGAGACCAATGTCATAACCCAGGAATGGCTGACGAGCCTGCTGCCGCGTGACGCGGCGACCGAGCTGCGCCAGGTGCGCGGCGACGTGACGACTTCGCGTATTCCCAAAAACGCCGTGATCTGCAATGTCTACACCAAGGCCGAGAGCCGAAAGCTCGAGGTGCCTAAGGGCAAGGTTGCCGTTTCGGTGGCGGTCGATGCCGAGCACTCGGTCGGCGGTGCTACGGGCGTGGGCAGCTACGTGGATGTGTATGTGCAAAAAGACGGCGTAACCGATCGGCTGTGCGGCGCGTACGTGATCGATACCAGTGAGGATTCCGGTGCCACGCGCGAGGGCAAGATCGAATGGGTGACGCTGGCGGCTGACCCCGAAGACGTCAAGGAACTGCTGGGAGCCTCGGGCAAGGGAACGGTCAGCTTGACGATTCCCGCCACGGCGCGCGGCAAAAAGAGCGGAGGCGACGAGTGATGAAGGCGATCTGGCTTGCGTGCTGCGCGTGCGGCGATTACGGACTGTTGCAGCGGGAAGTCGAGGGCCGTGATGTGGGTGCACAGGTGCTTCGCGTGGGTGACCTGGACGGGCTGGTTTCCATGGCGCGGGCGTTTCCGTCGCGCCGCGGGGCTGCCATCATCGCGGCGTCTCTGTTTGATACCGAAGATGTGCGCAAGACTGTTGCGCGCCTGACGGCCGAAGGCCGCGTGAGTCGCGTGGTCGTGTTGATAGAAGCGCTCGATCCGTCGGATATCGAGGGGCTGTTTCGCGCGGGGGCGACCGAGGTCATCGCTGCGCACAGTATATGCGGCAACGGGCGTGCGGGCGAGGGAGCGGTTGATTCCGATCGGCGCATGACGATTGAACCCGATGCTTTTGTTGATAGGGAACCCGGGGCGCCTCGCGCTACAAGAGGCCCGCGTGTTGATGATTATGGAAAAGCGGAAGCCGAGCATGGTCAGCGCCCCCGGAACCCTCTTGTATACGATGACGCTGGAGGGCCGGCGCAGCATGCTGGCGATTCCCCGGCTGTAGATATGGGATACGTGCACGGCGTGAATCTGGCGGATGAACTCGATGAAGTTGAGGGCTTTGCCGGGTGCGGCGAGTTGTCGCTGATGCAGCATGAGCAGATTGCACAGAACGAGCCTGCCTCGCAGACCGAACAAGCTGCCATGCCGGCTTGGACGCAGCGTGTGGTTGCGGCGGGGGAGACGGGGACGCTGTCACCGACGCCCGCCCCGCCGCCTCCGATGCCGCCGGCAGACGCTGCCGCTTCGCCGCATCGAGCTCCGGTCATCTGCGCCATTTCGGGTTCGGGCGGTTGCGGCAAGTCGACGATCGTTGCCACCATGGCACACACATCGTCGCTGTTGGGCTTGCGTGCCGCCGTGCTCGACCTGGACCTGATGTTTGGAAACCTTTACGACTTGTTAGGCGTCGATGCTCCGCGCGATATGGCGGCACTTATCGAGCCGTCGGCGGCGGGCGCGCTCACCGAGCCGGATATCGTAGCCACATCGATGCGCGTGGCGCCGGGCGTTACGCTCTGGGGTCCCGTCGCGGCGCCCGAGCAAGCCGAGCTCATGGCACGTCCGGTGGAGCTACTGCTTGATGTCCTGCGTCGCGAATCCGACGTGGTCTTTATCGATACCTCGGTCTTTTGGGGCGACGCCGTGGCGGCTGCGGTGGCGGCGAGCGACCGTTGCCTGGTCGTTGGCGATGCTGCGGTGTCGTCCGCGACATCGGCGTCGCGCGTCATTGAACTGGCAAGTCGAGTAGGTGTGCCGCGCACGCGTATGAGCGCCGTGTTCAACCGGTTCGGTGCGCGCGGGGCAGACGAGGATGTCGCTATGCGCTTTGAGATTGCCTGTGCGTTGAGCTCCAAGATTCGTATCGCCGATGGCGGGCAGGATCTCGCCGCGCTCATGGCGTTTGGGCGTGCTGACGAGGCGGTGGGGCAGACCAGCGCTTTTGCGACCAGCGTGCGCGAGGCCACGCGCGAGATGCTCGTGGAACTGGGGTGCGCCGTCGGCCCTTGGAGCGATATGGTCGCCGACCGTGCAACGCGCACCGAACGCCCGCGTATCCGCCTTCCCTGGTCGCGCGAGGGTGATCAGCGATGAGCCTGCAAACGAGGATTAAGGCTGCCGGCGCTGCGGCGGCGGCAGCGCCTGTAGATGCGGGGCGTCGCCGCGCCGTGAAACGACGCACCAAGCGCGCCGTGATGGATCGCATGGGTTACGACGAAGTGGCGCGTATCAGCGCCTATATCGACCCGGCACTTGCCCGCTCGGAATTGCGTCCTGCGGTGGAGGCGGCGCTCAATGTTGAGGAGCCGACCGATCTCGCGACGCCCGAGCGCGAGACCATCATCGACGAGATTTTGGATGACGTGGTGGGCTTGGGGCCGTTGCAGCCGCTCATCGAGGACGACACCGTTACCGAGATCATGATCAACGGCTGCCGCTCGGCTTTCTTTGAACGCGGCGGCGTCTTGCACCCCATCGAGCATGCGTTTGAGGATGATGAGCAGATCCGTGTGCTTATCGACCGCATTATCTCGCCACTTGGCCGCCGTATCGACGAGCGCAGCCCCATCGTCAACGCCCGCCTCAAAACGGGCTATCGCGTCAACGCGGTGATTCCACCTGTGGCGATTGACGGACCGATTCTCACCATCCGAAAGTTCTCGGACCGTATCTGCTCGCTGGACGAGCTCGTGGGGTTGGGATCGCTGCCGCTTTGGTATGCGCAGCTGCTGTCGTGTGCGGTGTCGCTGCGACAGGACCTGGCGGTTGCGGGAGGCACGGGATCTGGTAAGACCACCCTGCTCAACGCGTTGTCATGTGAGATTTCCACCGGCGAGCGCATCGTGACAATCGAGGACTCTGCCGAGCTCAAGTTTGCGCATCATCCGCACGTGGTGCGCCTAGAGGCGCGCGAGGCTTCAATTGAGGGCGAGGGCGCGGTGACGATCCGCGACCTGGTAACTAATGCCCTACGCATGCGCCCCGACCGCATCGTGGTGGGCGAGGTGCGCGGTGCCGAGTGCTGCGACATGTTGCAGGCCATGAACACGGGCCACGACGGGTCGCTCACCACACTTCATGCGGGTTCAGAACAGGAGACCGTGGTGCGTCTGACGTTGCTTGCACGTTATGGCATCGATCTGCCGAGCGAGCTCATCGAGGAGCAGATTGCCATGGCGCTCGACGGCATCGTGATGTCCGAGCGCCACGCCGATGGCAGGCGTTTCGTCTCCTCGTATTCGGGGGTGCGACGCGCCGCATCGGGTGGCGTAGAGCTCGAGCGCTATGTGACGTTCGATGCCGCCGAGCGCACCTGGACGCTTGACCGCGAGCCGCCGTTTATCGCGGAAGGCCTGCGGTCGGGGACGCTCACACAAGAGGAGGTGGACGAATGGAGATCACTGTGCCCCTCGTCGTAGGGGGCTTGGCAGGGCTTTCTGTCGCGACGGCGTGCGGGGCGGAACCTCGTGTGCCGCAGGTACCGCCGGCGGAGCTGGCACGTCAGGCGCTCGAGACGGTGGCAGAGAAGCTGCCGCGTGAGCTGGTGGAAAACGATCTGCTGAAAAAGATCGCCCGTTCGTGGGCATCGCTGGCTCCGGCGCATCGCCTTGGCCTCGTGATCGAAGATGCTTCGGGACGTTTGGCGTTTCTGCTGCTATCGAGCGGTGTCTGCTGCGTTTTACTAACGATGGTGTCGTTATCGCCCCACGGATTTGCCTTGGGACTTGTTGCTCCGTTTGCCGTTGGTGCCGCTCGGGATGGCTTTGAGAGCCGACGCGAGCAACACGATGCAGAAGAGGCGATGCCCGAGGCGTTTATCGCACTTTCCATGTCGCTTGCCTCGGGACATTCGCTGGCCCAGGGCATGCGCTTTGTGGGCGCTCATGCGCAAGAGCCAGTGCATACCGAGTTTTTGCGGGTGGCGGCGGCGATCGATTGCGGCATCTCGGCGACCGACGCGCTCGATGACTTGCTCGTGCGTATCGACGCCCCCGGTCTTTCGCTTGTGACCTTGGCGCTTAAGGTGTCTCAGCGCACCGGCGCTCCGCTTGCCGACTTACTGTCCGAGGCGTCGAGCATGGTGGGGGAGCGCATTGAGCTCAAGCGCCGCCTGGATGTTAAGACGTCGCAGGCTCGCATGTCTGCGCATATGGTCGCGGCGATGCCGGCGGGCATGTGCGCGGTGTTGGCGCTGCTTTCGGCAGATTTTCGTCGCGGTCTTGCGACGCCTGCCGGTGCGGGCGCTGTGGTGCTGGGTCTTGCCCTCAACGCCGTTGCCCTGGTGGTTATCCGGCGCATTATGAGGGTGGAGCTATGAGCGCCCCGGTTGCAGTTGCGGCTTGCCTGTGTGCCCTGAGTGTATTTGTCGCGACGGGTTTGGATCGGGCGGATGCACGCAAGATCGTAGGGGCCTGCAAGCGCGAGGCGGTGCTGGTCGCTGCCGCGGGTCGCTCGGTGGTCGATGCTCTGACCGCGCGAGTGAAGGGCGCGGTTGGAGCGGGCGGCCCGGCGCGAGTGTCGCTCGGCGAAGTGTCCGAGATGATCGATGTTGTGCGCTTGGGTCTTTCGGCCGGTCTTTCGTTTGATGCGGCGCTTGAGATTTTCTGCGCCAACCGCCGGTCAGTGCTGGCTCTTCGCCTTGAGCGCGCCTGCATGGCGTGGCAGGTGGGCGTGGGCACGCGTGAGGACGAGTTGTTGGCCGCCGCGCGCGACCTGGACGTGCGAGCGCTCGAGACCTTTGCCATCACGGTGGGGCAGGCGCTCGCCCTGGGTGCCCCACTTGCCGAGACGCTGGCCGCTCAAAGTCGCGAGATCCGTGCGGCTCATCGCGCCGCGGTCGAGCGCGAGATCGAACGTGCGCCCGTCAAGCTGCTGATTCCCACCGGCACGCTCATCTTGCCGGCGTTGCTTCTGTCCATATTGGGCCCGCTGCTGGGAGCAGGCGGGATGATGTAGGGAGGAATACATGAACACGATGGTCGAAGTTGCTGACAAGGCTTGGAACTGGGCTTTTTGCCGGGCGATCCGCGCTCGCCAGCATGCCAAGGAGCTGTTGCGGGAGGAGAGCGCGCAGGGTACCACCGAGTACGCCATTTTGGTGGGCGTGCTTGTGGTGATCGCGATTATTGCCATCGTTGCATTTAAAGGCAAGGTCCAAGATCTATGGAACGCTATCAGCGAGGGCATCAACAGCCTGTAGAGGGCGAGCGCCCCATCGGGGTGCTGCTGGTGTTTGCTTGCCTGACCGTGGCGATAGCGGCGGTGCTTTGGGGGCTTAACGCCGCACGGCAGCAGCGTCCTGGGGCCGCCTTCGATTCGGGCTCAGATTCGGTGGTGGCGTCTCAAAAAGATGAGATGCGAGATGCGGACGATTCGGATGTCGCTGTCACGGCGCAAACCTTTCTGCGGACGCTCGACAAGCGGTCTGGCACTGCGACGGATTCGCCTGAGGACAACGCGATTGCGGTCCGGCTTGCATGGTCCGAGGACCGACCGATGACCGAAGCGGCGGCGGATATGCTGCGTGCCTATCGCGAGGTACCCACGGCGCAACTTGCTCTGAGCGGCTATCTCGACATCAAGGGAAACGTGTGGGGCGCCATCGTACGCGACGGACGCGGCTGGGTCGATATGGTGACAATTGCCGCGGATGCTGGCGATGCTTCGTGTCGTCTGCGCGCCGTGCGCCTGAGCCCGCAGGCAACGGACTCAAAGGAGGGATCGTGAAATGCATGATGTCCTGCGTGAGGAATCTGCCCAGGCGACGGTCGAATACGCCATCGTCACGGTGGCGCTGTTATCGATCGTGCTGGCGATCGCGGGACTTTGGCGTGCCGGCACCGATGGGCGCTTGGCGGCGCTGGTTGAGCGGGCGGCATCCCATGGCGTTGCCTCGACGTCGGTTATCGACGCCGCTGCGGCCGCTAAGGACATCGCGTTGTATTGATGCCGCGCGCGAGGACCGGGCGCAGTCTACGGTCGAGGCCGCTTTTTTGCTGCCGACGTTTCTGACACTCATCCTTCTCGCGCTGCAACCGGTGTGCCTGCTCTATACGCGCGCGGTCATGGAGTCTGCCGCCGCCGAGACCGCGCGGCTCATGACCACGACGACGGCGGAGGACGACGATCTTAAGGAGTTCACCCGCCGCCGACTTGCCGCAGTGCCCAACGTTTCGATCTTTCATGCCGGCGGGCCGTTGTCGTGGGACATCGAGCTTGGCCGGGCCGGTGCGGGTGGCGTCTCGTCCGTGTCCGTTTCCGGCGAGGTCAAGCCGTTGCCTGTGATCGGTGCGTTTGCGCAGGCTATTGGTGGTACCGCCGAGGGCGGCTACGTTGAGCTCAAGGTCGATGTCTCGTATCAATCGCGTCCCGAATGGCTGGAGGGAGATTATGATTCGTGGATTGCTGCATGGGATTAAGCGTTTCTGGTCTAGACGCGTTTTGACGCACCGTCCGAGCTGCCATCGCAAGCGAGGCGGCTTTATGGGTCGAGCCGGTGTCGATCTGTTTATCGAAGACGGCGCCTATACCACGCTTTCTTCTGCCGTGGTCATCCTAGTGGTGCTCACATTGTTGTTTTCGTCGACCGCGGCGATATGGAGCATGTCGCGTGCCGGGGATACCCAGGTGGCGGCTGATAGCGGCGCGCTGGCGGGTGCCAACGTAGTGTCGTCCTATCACACGGCTGCCACGGTGGTTGATGCGAGCATCTTGAGTCTGGGGCTGGCGGGGTTTGCCACGATCGGGACGGGCCTGGTCGCCATCCTCATCCCGGGTGCCGAGCCGGTTGCCGGCAATATGGTCGACACCGGGATTGAGATCATTAAAACGCGCAACAAGTTTGCCAAAAGCGCATCGGAAGGCTTACAGAAAATCGAGACGGCTCTGCCGTATCTGATCGCCGCGCGTGCCACGCAGGCGGTGTCGGCGCAGGATACCGATAGTGTGACCTATACCGGTACGGCGCTTGCCGTGCCCAGGACATCCGAGTCTGACTTCGCTGCGCTCAAAGGATCAGAGATCTCGACCGATACCATTAAAGACACATCAGATGATTTAGAGTGTGCGGCCGAGGAGCTGCGGAAGGCTTCTGAGGACACGGCGAAGGCTAAAGAGCGTGCTTGGCTGGCGGATTGTGGTGGGTCTGACAAGGGCTCGGTCGGCAGCTGTTCTTGCATGTGGGAGCGTGCGAAAAGCCTAACGGATCTCCCCGGTGTTCAAAATCCGCATTACTCATCGAGCGTTACGTGGGAGCCCCAAGTTGCCCTTGATCGCGCGAAGGACTACTACCATTGGCGTCTGACAAATGAGAAGCCCCACGGCTCGAGTGTCGAGATGAAGGCAGAGTCTGCGGCGCGTAAGGCGTTTTATACCTATGCGAGCGCGGAGGTCGATCGGGCACATATAACCGAGAACGGAGACAGGGTTTCCTCCTATATTCCGCTGCTGCCGCGCAACTCTGATGAGGTTCGGGCGACGGAGCTCTATACCGATGCGGTGTGGCCGACGAGCGTGAACGATGACAAGGCGTATCTGCATTACGGGACGACCTGCCCTAACTATAAGAAAGGGACGCCGAGCGGATTTGCTTCGGTTGCCGATTACGATGGACAGGATAAATGCAGCAAATGCCATTTTGGCGTTTTGTCGCTTGGTGCTGTTGCGGCGCCTTCAACCTCTATCGAAAACGGCTTCGAGTATCACTTCGACGAGTTTAAAAAGGCCTTGGAGGAATACGTCAAATGTCGGAACAAAGAGCTTGAGCTCATGCGTCAGACCGAGGATGAGGCCGACCGTGCGAGCAATGCGTTTGACCAGGCCATTAAAGCGCTTTCGGGCGAGCGTCCGCGTATCGCTCCGCCCGGTCGCAACGGCGTGGTTGCCTTTGCGGTTTCGGGTGCCATCTCGAGCCCCGATGAGCTCAACTCTTCGTTTAACACGGCAGTCAGGCTTGGCGATCGCGGTGCCATCTCTGCCGCGGTGCTGGCGCCCGATGAGGCGACGGCGCAAAACAACGTGCTTTCGCGATTTTTCTCGACATTGAAGGAACGCTCGGGTGGCGTTGCCGGCGTACTCGATGGCGTCATGGATGTCTGGGGACGGCTGCTTGTGGGATACGGAGACATCCAAGGTTCGGCCGACGAACTTATGGACGAGATGATTAAAGGCCTAGGAGGGGGCAGCGGCGCGTTGGGCTCCATCGCATCGTGGCTCGGCGATACCGTTTCGGCGTCCGTGGCGGCGTTGGGTCTGGAGCCGTGCGACTTGTGCCTGCGAAAGCCGGTGCTGACTGATTCCGCCAACGTCATTAAGAGTCCGGGGTCTGACATTGCTGGTCTCTCTCAAGCGCAAGACAAGCTGCGAAGCATTCCGTTGGGCGTGACCGATCCCAAGGCGCTTTGCGAGGCGTTGGAATATCAAGTCGAGCGCACCATCAGCGGTACGGTGCTCACACTTGCGGAGATTCCTCTGCCCGGCGGCGGCTCCATCCCGCTTACCGTCGATGTCGCCACGCTGGTTGGCGCTCTGGGCGGTGGGTCGTAATGAGTATCCGCATGCGTCTGCGCGAGGAGCGCGCCCAAGCGACGGTGGAGATGGCAGTGGTTACGCCCGTTTTGCTGGTGCTGGCACTCATCGTATACAACGTCATGATCTTTGCCAGCGCTGTCGCGCGCTTCGACCGCGTGGTGCCCGACATCGTGTTGGCGCACGCCGTGGCGTCGGAGGGGGAGGGCGACGAAAGCTCTGCCGATGCCTCGGCGACGGTTCAGACTCAAATTCTGAATGCCATGGAAGGCTATGACTTGCAGATCGAAGTGTCGAGCGAGCAAGGCGCGGAGGCATCGGATGGTGGTCTGCTCTCCCTATCCGGTACGTTTAGGACCTACACCTGCACCATGCACTATGAGCCGTGGCCGACTTCTCTCAGCATCGCTGGCGTTCCGCTGGGGGCGCCGACAACGTTGTCGCACGAGCGCGCGGTGACGGTCGATCCATGGCGTCCGGGGGTGGTCATGTGACCGCGGTCTCGTCCTACATCGCCTACGCGCGGGCACTCAATAGGCTGGGCTGGACGCCGGCCGAGTTTGCGGTGGCGGAGTCGTTTGCCGTGCGCCTGCGCGGCATGCTGGGACGGTGTCCGGTTGCCGCCAACGGTCTGCCGCTCGTCATGGCATTTCCACGCTGCTCTTCGGTCCATACGTGTTTTATGGCCTATCCCATCGACATCGCCTTCATCGATCGCGACGGCAATATCCTCGCGCGCTACGAAAACGTACGTCCCTGGCGTATGTGCTCCTGCCCCGGCGCCTGGGCCGCACTAGAGCGCCCTTCAATCATTGTTTCGACCCCTGCTCTCCAACGCGTGTCGGCTTAAGAATTGGCGACAGCGGACTTTCGTCATACGAAATTGGGTAAGATGGAGGAGAAGATGCATGGATGTTGAGATCCATCCCAACGCTAAAAAGCACCTGACGGAAGGGGTCGATGATGGGCAAGACGTATACGGCCGCTAATGGTCAGGTTGTAACGGATGAAATGATTGACGCGTGGTGCGAGTCGTACGAGCGCGGAGAGTTTCCGGATGGCGAACACACCGTTGGTGGGATCGTGCATGGACGGCCCCCACTCTCAGGTGAGGGGACGGCAACGCTGTCGGTCAAGATTCCTCTGGGAATGAAGGAGGCCATTCGTCGACGGGCGGCTGCCGAGGGGATGACGCCAAGTGAGTTTGCCCGTGCGGCTCTGAGCGAAAAACTTCTTGCTGCCGGCTGATGCCTCTGACGTGCCGATTTAAAGAACCGAGGCTGTGCTCAAAAACTTTTTTGAAATTCTCGGTTGACCGGAACGCGTCCTTGGTTATACTAATCAAGCCTTGAAACAAGGCACACCTCAAATGGCTGGGTAGCTCAGTTGGTAGAGCAGAGGACTGAAAATCCTCGTGTCAGGGGTTCGATTCCCTTCCCCGCCACCTTGAATTGACTAGGACCTCTGCAAAGGGGTCCTTTTCTTTTATGCAGCCCCCACATGGAATCGAACCCCGTGAGGGCGCGGAACTGAGTA
>JAJXHK010000046.1 GCA_021639365.1 Collinsella aerofaciens | reverse complement strand
GCAATCTGCCACCAGTTGTTGAAGAACAGCAGCGACGGCAGGATGTCGGGGCGCATCTTGGTGAGCATCACGTGGTTAAAGATGGTGCACAGCGCGCAGGTCACGAACACTACCGTTACCACGGCGGGGACCAGGCGACGGATGCGGCGAATCCAGAAGCTCTTGAGGTCGATGCGGCCGGTCTTAGCGACTTCGTTGAGCAGCAAGCGCGTGATCAGATAGCCCGAAAGCACAAAGAAGATCGTGACGCCAAGCAGGCCGCCCTGAGCCCACGTGAGGTTGAGGTGATAGAGCACCACCGCGACGACAGCAAGCGTGCGCAGGCCGTCGAGCGCAGGGATGTAGCGGGACTTGGGGCGAGCAGGCGTCTGCTCCGCGGCGGGAGTGTTGGCGCGGCCAGCGTTGTTGGCAGAAGCGCGATGGGGGCTCGCGGTGCGTCGCGGCTCGTTGGCACGGCGCTCGCCCTTCACGCGTTCGTGCGGCGCCGGCTCGTTGCCCGTTCGGCGTCGACCGCGCGAGCCCGATTGCGAGAATTGTTCCATAAAACATCATCCAATGACGAGAATAATCAGCACGTATTCATTGTAGCTGCCTGCCCCTGTGAATGCTTGCTGCTGGCGCAAGCTCAAGCGCGCGTCCACATCAAAGTGGACTAAAGTTATAGGGGGTGCGAGAGTGCACAATCGTTGGTCGACGGTGGGCGCAAAGCCTGAAGACGAGGAGGTTTCCATGGCGGATCACAGCATCGTTGCGGTGTTCGGCAGCATGAACATGGACCTTTCGGTGGCGTGCGAGCGCATGCCGCGTGCGGGCGAGACAGTCGGTGGCAGCGGTTTTATCACCAACGCTGGTGGCAAGGGCGCTAACCAGGCCGTCGCTGCTGCGCGCATGGGTGCGCGCACGTGCATGATCGGCGCTGTTGGGCGCGATACCTTTGGCGATGCGCTTGTGGCAGGGCTCCAGGATGCCGGCGTGGGCGTTGAGTTTGTGGCGCGTCGCGATGACGTGGAGACCGGTACCGCGACTATCATTCGCTGTGAGAGCGACAACCGCATCGTGCTGTCGCCGGGCGCCAACCATGCGCTTGCGGGCGAGGACGTTGCCCGCGCACTGAGGCGCTTGGTGGCCGACGAGCTCGACGGCGATGCCAGCGAGATTGCCCCGGCTGCTGGCGGCGTCTTTATCGCCCAGGGCGAATGCGATCTGATGGCAACGGCCGCGGCGCTCTCTTGCGCTCACGAGCTGGGGTTCTATACGATCTTTAACCCGGCGCCCGCCTGCGACCTGCCGGCAGGAGCGTGGCCAGCGGTCGATCTGGTCTGCCCCAACGAGACCGAGTGCCAGGTGCTGACGGGCATTCTGCCCACGGATGATGCGAGTTGCGTCGCCGCGCTCAATGCGCTGCTCGACAAGGGCGCCGGGGCTGCGGTCATCACGCTGGGCGGCGCCGGCTCGGTTACGCTCGGCGATGGCGGTGAGCCGCTGCGCATGCCGGCGCTTTCGAGTACGGTAGTCGATACCACGGCCGCGGGCGATACGTTTATCGGCGCGTTGGCGGCGGCTCGTCTGGAGGGCCTGCCGCTCTTTGAGTGCATGGCGGCGGGCGCTCGCGCCTCGGCGGTGACGGTATCGCGCCTGGGCGCTCAGCAATCAATTCCCACGCATGCGGAAGTCGAGCACAAGTTTGGTTTAGACGGTTTGGATGTAGACGGAGAAGCGGAGTAGAACAATGGCAACCAAGAAGCTGATCCTTGATCTGGATATGGGTGTGGATGATGCGATGGCGCTTGCCTATGCCATCGCGAGCCCCGAGGTGGAGCTCGTCGGCATCACCACGTGCTTTGGCAACGTGCGCGTCGAGCAGTCGGCGCACAACTGCTTGGCGGTGCTCGACCTGTTGGGTCGTCCCGAGGTGCCGGTGTACCTGGGCGCCGATCGTCCCATGAAGGCGACCGAACCCTACACGCCGCCGGCGTCCACCACGCTTATCCACGGCAAGAATGGCATTGGCGGCGCAAGCGTGCCCGCCTCGCCGTACGAGCCGGTGGGCGCGACGTCGGCCGACGGTAACGCGGCGGTCGATTACCTGATTGATGCCGCGCGTACCTATGGCCCCGATCTGGTCTACGTTGCGACCGGCCCACTCACCAATCTGGCGCTTGCCCTGGAGCGCGATGCGGCGGCGATGATGTCTATCGGCCGCGTGGTCGTGATGGGCGGTGCGCTTACCGTGCCCGGCAACGTGAGCGCGGGCGCCGAGGCCAACATGGCGGGCGACCCCGAGGCGGCCGACGCTGTGTTGCGTTCAGGTCGCAAGCTCACCATGGTGGGCTTGGATGTGACGCACCGCGTGGTGCTCACGCGCCGCGACGTTGCCGGCTGGACGGGCTCGGGCACTATGGCTGGCTGCGCGTTTGCGAGCATGGTCGAGCACTATATCGGTTCGTACGAAATGAACGCGCCCTACCTGGGCGGCTGCGCGCTGCACGATCCGCTGGCGGTTGCCGTGGCGATTGATCCCACGCTCGTGGGTGCGCTCGGCTGTAACCTGCGCGTTGACTTGCTGGGCGAGTACCGAGGCCGCACCATTTGCGACGAGCACCGCCTGTCCGATCCGGATAAGAGCGCGCTCGTGGCGCTCACCGTGGACGCCCCGCGTTTCCTCGCGGAGTTTAAGGCACGCATGGCCCGCATCCTTGGCTAAACGGTTTCTGCGCCCCGTTCCAGATTAGCTACCGAGTAAATACGCCCGTTGGGGGAATAGTCGCGTCGCTTCGCTTGACAACAGGCTAAACTAGCTATTAAACATTTACTATTCTGTTTAGATTGAATTTGCGGTCGTTTAGTTGTCGAGTCACGGGGCGGTCAGGCCACGATGCTCCGCCACGACCGTTGCTAGGGGGAACAATGGCCAAAGCAAGTGTTCGCGAGATCAGCCGCATCACCGGTTTTTCGCCTGCGACCGTGTCCAACGCGCTCAACCGCAAGCGCAGCGTGAGCGAGGAGACCGCCAAGGTCATCCTGGAGTGCGCACAGTCGCTGGGCTATCAGCAGTCGACGCAGCTCGAGAGCATTCAGTTCGTGCTTGCGCGCAAGACGGGCGCCATTCTGGACGAGAGCACCTTCCATCCTGCGGTCATTGAGGGCGTGGAGCGCCAGGCGCGCCGTCACGGTATGAGCACGAGCTTTGTCTCGCTCGACTTTAGCGACTTGGACGCCGTGCGTCCGCAGGTCGAGGGCCTGATTGCCGATCCGTCCGCCGCTATCGTGCTGATGGGCACCGAGCTGGGTGAGGAAGACTACGCCCTGTTTGCCAACGCTGCCGCCCACCTGATTGTGCTCGACGGCTGGAGCGATCGTCAATACTTTGATGCCGTGGTCATTGCCAATACCGATTCGGTACTGCGCGCCGTGGACTACCTTATCGAGAAAGGTCACAAGCAAATCGGCTATCTGGCTGGCGACCTTCGTATCCGCAACTTTAAGGATCGCGAGCGCGGCTATCGTCAAGCGCTTGAGGATGCGGACCTCGAGGCCAACCCGGCATGGCGTGTCACGCTGGGCACCACACTCGAAGGCGCCTATCGCGACATGGGTGTGTGGCTCGACAGCGTCTCGCACGACGACCTGCCAACGGCTTTCTTCGCCGAGAACGACGTGCTCGCCGTGGGTGCCATGCGCGCGTTCAACGAGCACGGCATTCGCGTGCCCGAGGATGTCTCGATCATCGGCTTTGACGACCTATCTCTGGGCGCCTTCTCCAACCCGCCGCTCACCACGGTGCATGTTCCCAAGCACGAGGTGGGTGAGATCGCGGTGCGCCGCCTGGTGGGCAACATCCGCAACCCCAAGAGCTACACCTGCAAGACCGCCGTGTCGACCTATTTTGTCGAGCGCCAGAGCGTGCGCGAAATCTAGGCGGAGACGGCATCGCCTGCAGCATGCCAAAGCACGCCAGGGCAGTAAACATAGCGTCATTCAGAAGAGGGTCCTTCGGGGCCCTCTTTTTGTTGCCCTTGTATGTTCAGATTGTTTACATACCGTTTAGGCTGATTTCTCTACCGTCTACGGGTATTTCGCGCTAAACTTCTAAACAGAAGAGTAAAACATTTAGTAAACAGAACAAAACGAAACACACATCTGTTTACTGAACATGTGATTAGGGGAGGACGTACATGGATAAGATCAAGCTCGGCTTTGTGCCCACGCGCCGCAGTATCTTTAGCGCGCCGGACGCGATCAAGTATCGCGGCCTTACGGCTGATCGCCTGCGCGAGATCGGCGTCGAGATCGTGGATATCGACGACATCAACGACGAGGGCCTGCTGTTCGACGACAGCCATATCGCGCCTATCGTCGAGAAGTTCCGCGCCGAGGGCGTCGACGGCATCATGCTCTGCCACGCCAACTTTGGTACCGAGTATGTTTGCGCCCGCCTTGCCCGCGAGCTCGGCCTGCCCGTGCTGCTGTGGGGTCCGCGCGACGAGCGCCCCGAGCCCGACGGCACCCGTCTGCGCGATAGCCAGTGCGGCCTGTTCGCCACCGGCAAGGTCCTGCGTCGCTTCCAGGTTCCCTTCACCTACATGACCAACTGCCGTCTGACCGATCCCGAGTTCGAGCGTGGCGTTTGGGACTTTTTGGCCGTGTGCAACGTGGTCAAGACTTTCAAGCACACCCGCATCCTGCAGATGGCCACTCGCCCGTTCGACTTCTGGTCCACCATGTGCAACGAGGGCGAGCTGCTCGAGAAGTTCAACATCCAGCTTTCGCCCATCCCCATGACCGAGCTTGTCCAGGCCGTGCGTGACGCCCAGGCCGACGAGCAGGCCATGGCAGCCATGCTCGCCCACATTGCCGACAGCTTTGAGATCTGCATCCCCGAGGACAAGGTTCCCGCGGTCGCAGGACTCGCCATTGCCATGAAGCGCTTGGTCGAGAAGTATGGCTGCAACGCCGGTGCCATTCAGTGCTGGAACGCTCTGCAGGACGAGCTGGGCATTATGCCCTGCGCCGCCAACGCCATCCTCAACGAGATGGGCATTCCTATCGTATGCGAGACCGATATCCACGGCGCCATCACCGCGCTGATGGTCGAGGCCGCCGACCTGGGCCGTCACCGCGGCATGTTTGCCGACTGGACCGTGCGTCATCCCGACAACGAGAACGGCGAGCTGCTGCAGCACTGCGGCCCCTGGCCCTGCAGCTGCGCGGCCGTCAAGCCCAAGCTCACTTACCCGCTGGCTTTCGATCACCCCGGCGCGCTGACGGCCGAGGCCAAGCACGGCGACCTCACCCTTGCCCGCTTTGACGGCGACAACGGCGAGTACTCGCTGCTGCTGGGCAGCGCCCGCGGCATCGACGGCCCGGCCGGCATGGGCACCTACCTGTGGGTCGAGGTCGACAACCTCAAACGCCTCGAGGCCAAGATCGTCGAGGGTCCCTACATCCACCACTGCGTCGCCATCCACGCCAACGTGGTGCCGGTGCTCTACGAGACGTGCAAGTACATCGGCATTGCCCCCGACCTGTACGACCCCATCGAAGAAGACGTCAAAGCTTACCTGCGAGGAGAGTAGAAATGGCAACTATCGAAGAGCTTGAATCCCTGCGTTGGGACCTTCGCCGCGATTGCGTCGATATCATCATGGCTGGCGCCGGCGGGCACATCGGCGGCGACATGTCGGTCATCGATGCCCTCATGACCCTCTACGCCAACCATCTGAACATTTCGCCCGAGACCGTCGACGATCCCAACCGCGACCGCTTCGTGCTCTCCAAGGGCCACGCCATGGAGGCCTACTACGCGGTGCTGTGCCACGAGGGCTATCTGGATCTCGACGATGTTAGGGCCCGCTTCTCCAAGTTCGGCAGCCCCTACATCGGCCATCCCAACAACAAGCTCAAGGGCATCGAGATGAACTCGGGTTCGCTCGGTCACGGCCTGCCCGTGGCGGTGGGAATGGCGCTCGCCGGCAAGATGGACGGTCGCGACTACCGCGTCTACACCATTATGGGCGACGGCGAGCTTGCCGAGGGTTCGGTCTGGGAGGGCGCCATGAGCGGCGGCAACTACCAGCTCGATAACCTGTGCGCGCTCGTGGACCGTAACCGCCTGCAGATCAGCGGCAACACCGAGGACGTCATGAAGCAGGATTCGCAGGAGGAGCGCTGGGCCGCCTTCGGTTGGAACGTGCTGTCCATTCCGGGCAACGACGTTCAGGCCGTCGACGCCGCGCTGACGCTGGCCGCCGAGACCAAGGGTAAGCCCACGGTCATCATCCTCAACACGGTGAAGGGCTATGGCTCGCCGGTTATGGAGGACAAGGCCAGCTGGCATCACCACCTGCCCAACGACGAGGAATACGCCCAGATCATCGCCGATTTCGCTGCCCACAAGGAGGCCATCAATGGCTAACAAGATCGCCAACCGCAAGGTTATCTGCGACACGCTGCTCGAGGCCGCCGCAACCGATAGGGACATCGTTGTCCTGTGCTCCGACTCCCGCGGCTCCGCGTCGCTCACGCCGTTCTTCGACCAGTATCCCCAGCAGTCCATCGAGGTCGGCATTGCCGAGCAGGACCTGGTGAGCATCGCCGCCGGCATGGCTTCGTGCGGCAAGAAGGCCTGGGCTGCCTCGCCCGCGTCCTTTGTGACCACGCGTTCGTATGAGCAGTGCAAGGTCGATGTCTCGTACTCCAACACCAACGTCAAACTCATCGGCATTTCGGGCGGCGTGTCCTACGGCGCCCTGGGTATGAGCCACCATTCCGCGCAGGATATCGCCGCCATGAGCGCGATCCCCAACATGCGCGTATATCTGCCGAGCGACCGCTTCCAGACTGCCGAGCTCGTGCGCGCCCTGGTTGCCGACAACAAGCCGGCCTACATCCGCGTGGGCCGCAACCCGGTCGAGGACGTGTACACCGAGGACGAGTGCCCGTTCCAGATGGACCGTGCCACCTGGGTGCGCCGCGGTACCGATGTGACGCTCATCGCCACCGGCGAGATGGTCCGTCACGCCGTGGACGCCGCCGACCTGCTGGCCGAGCAGGGCATCTCGGCAACGGTGCTCGACATGTACTGTGTCAAGCCGCTCGACGCCGAGGCCGTGATCGAGGCCGCCGGCGCCACGCGCGCCGTCGTGACCGTCGAGGAGCACAGCCCGTTTGGCGGCCTGGGCTCCATGGTCGCGCAGGTCGTGGGCGACCATTGCCCGCGTCCGGTCAAGTGCCTGAGCCTGCCCGACGCGCCGGTCATCACCGGCACCTCGCCCGAGGTCTTCGCGCACTACGGACTTACGGGCACCGGAATTGCCGAGGCCGTTAAGGACTTCCTGCCCGCAGAGTAATTGGAATGTGACAAAGGGACCGTCCCTTTGTCACATTCATTTTGAAAGGGGTGGCCATGGGCCGCTACATCATCGGAATCGATCAGTCCACGCAGGGCACCAAGGCGCTGCTGGTGGACGAGGGCGGCCATCTGATCCATCGTGCCGACCGCTCGCATCGCCAGATCATCAACGAGGCCGGCTGGGTGAGCCATGATCCGGCCGAGATTGCGGCCAACGTCCTGGCCGTGGCGCGTGCCGTGGTGGAGGAGACCGGGGTCGACCCGGCCGACGTCGCCGGCATCGGCATCTCCAACCAGCGCGAGACCACCGTTGCCTGGAACCGCACAACGGGCGAGCCGCTGTGCGACGCCGTGGTGTGGCAGTGCGCCCGCGCCCGCGAGCTGTGCGACGAGCTGGCCGCGCGCGAGGGCGTGGCCGAGCTGGTGCGCGATACGACGGGCTTGGTGCTCTCGCCCTACTATCCGGCGGGCAAGATGGCCTGGATTCTCGCAAACGTGCCGGCGGCAGCCGAGGCTGCTGCGGCGGGCGAGCTGTGCCTGGGCACGATTGACGCCTGGGTGGTCTGGACGCTCACGGGCGGCGCCGAGTTCCGCTGCGACTGGTCCAACGCCAGCCGCACGCAGCTCTTCGACCTGCGCCGCGGCTGCTGGAGCGAGCCGGTCTGCGAGGCCTTCAGCATCGACGCGGCATGCCTGCCGCAGGTGACCGATTCGGACGGCCTGTTTGGCATGACCGATCTGGGTGGCTTTTTGCCCGCACCGGTGCCCATTCACGGCGTGCTCGGCGATAGCCACGCGGCGCTGTTTGCACAGGGCTGCCACAGCCGCGGCATGGCTAAGGCCACGTACGGCACCGGCAGCTCGGTCATGATGAACGTGGGCGACGAGTTTGTCGCCAGCTCACATGGGCTTTCGAGCTCGCTCGCGTGGCGCATGGACGGCGTGACCGAGTACGTGCTTGAGGGCAACGTGAGCTACGCCGGCGCTGTCAAGACCTGGCTGCGCGACGACCTGGAGCTCATCAACAACCCCGAGGAAGTCACCGACCTGTGCTACGCCGCCAACCCGGCGAGCCACGTGTACTTTGTGCCGGCATTCACTGGCTTGGGCGCGCCGCACTGGGCGAGCGACGCCGAGGGCTGCGTCTTTGGCATGACGCGCACCACGGGTCGCGCGGAGTTCGTGAAGGCCGCCGACGAGTCGATCGCCTATCAGATCTTTGACGTGATTGATGCGATGGTCGAGGATTCGGGCGCGGCGCTGGCCGAACTTCGTGTTGACGGCGGTCCCACGCGCGATGCGTACCTGATGCAGTTTGAGAGCGACCTGGTTGGCTCGCCCATCCGCATCGCGAGCAACGACGAGATGAGCGGCCTGGGTGCGGCCTGGGCCTGCGGCATTGCGCTGGACATGTACACGCGCGATGTCGTCGACGTCTACGGCGCCCGCGGCATCGTGGAGCCGTCGATGCCCGCCGACGAGCGAGCCAAAAAGATCGCCGGCTGGCGCCATGCTGTCGACGCGACTATCGCCTACACTGCCTAGGCGGCTGCGCGGCGCCCAAGGATTTTTCTGGGACGGGGATTAAAAACTCATTGATCCCCGTCCTTGGCAGCTCATTTGGGACGGGGCTTTTTTGACTGGTATGATTGGTGCGACCATTCCAACCAGCTAAAAGAGCCCCGTCCTAAATTGACTATCGAGAGGATCTGCCATGGAGCGTATCGCGAGTTTTTCCGTTGACCATCTGCTGCTTGAGCCCGGCGTGTACGTGAGCCGCATCGACCGCGATCCGGTGACCGGCGCCGCCGTCACCACGTTTGACCTGCGCCTGACCACGCCCAACAAGGAGCCGGTCATGAACACGGCCGAGTGCCACACCATCGAGCACCTGGGCGCGACGTTCCTTCGCAATCACGCCGAGTGGTCGAGCCGTATCGTCTACTTTGGCCCCATGGGCTGCCGCACGGGCTTTTACCTGGTCGTGTTTGGCGAGGTGACGAGCGAGGAGATTCTGCCGCTCGTGCGCGAGCTGTTCGCGTTCGTGCGTGATTTCGAGGGCGATGTCCCCGGCGCCGCTCCCGAGGAGTGCGGCAACTACCTGGACCAGAACCTTCCCATGGCCAACTGGCTCGCGCGCCGCTACCTCGACCGCGACCTGGCCGATATCGACGAGAAGCACCTGTACTACCAGCAGGCATAAGGCTCATTTACTGCATCTGACCGTTCACGCGGAGATATCGACCGTTTAACTGTTTAGAAGTGTTTATTCGAGGTCATCAACGGTGTTTCGCGTAAACTACCTCACAGAGTGATATTCAGGCAAGGCTCCTGAAGCAGCATCTGTCGACATTGATTGTCGGATTCTGCTTCGGGAGCCTTGTTTTGTTTAGGGGGGACACATGGAAATCGTTAAACGAATTAATACCAGCGCTGTCCTCTGCGTCGATGGAAACGGCAGGCAACTAGTCGCATTCGGGCGCGGCCTAGGGTTTAAGAATGTTGGCGATGAAGTGCCACTCTCGGAGATTCAACGAACGTTTTATAACGTTAGCTCCCGCTATGTCGCTCTTGTCGATGAGGTCTCCGATGAACTTCTCGAACTCACCTCGGATGTTATTGATATGTCGACAGGATTGCTGCCCTACGAGGTGAGCCCCAATCTGCCGTTTATCCTTGCGGACCATATCGCGTATGCAATCAAGCGCAAAGAGCAAAGCATCATCGTTCACATGCCCTTGTCGTTTGATGTTCGCCAACAATATCCCGTTGAATTTAAAATTGGCGAGTATGCGCTCAGAATAATTAGAAAGCGGCTTAACGTTAGGCTACCTGCCCATGAGGCGGTTGGAATTGCCATGGCGTTTATCAACAACATGGCCGATTCAGACTCATGTGAAACGACTGAAGAGCTGGGCGCGGATGTCTACGATCGCGTTCTCGAAGAATCAACCATCGCCGTTGAAAGGCGGCTTGGGATTCAGGTTGATCGGGAAGGTTTCGATTACGCAAGATTCGCGACCCATCTTCAGTACCTGTTCAATAGGTTGAACTCAGGCGAAAGCATCGTAAGCGACAACCGCAAGATGTATCTCTCGCTCAAGGATGAATATCCAGTTGCATCAATGTGTGCCGATGATATTGCTTCTGTCCTCAGTCGGCTTACGGGCCAGGAACTTGTAGACGAAGAAAGACTCTATCTCATGATGCATATCAATCGAATTGCATCGAAAACAAGGTAATTGGTCGGTGAAGGCGCGCGCTTTGCCGATGGTTACATATAAAACTCAACATGGGAGAAATGGTATTTATGGCAGATACAACCAAGCTCGCTGCCGAGATTCTCGAGATGGTGGGCGGTGCAGAAAACGTTACATTTGTAGCTCACTGCATGACTCGTTTAAGGTTCAACCTTAAGGACGAAAGCATCGTAGACGATGCAAAGGTCAAGGCAATCGATGGCGTGATCGACATTCGCCATTCCGCGGGGCAATACCAAGTAATTGTGGGGCCCAAGGTCGATAAGGTCTATGAAATTGTCGTCAAAGAAGCTGGGATCGATACGGGAGATTCCGAGGCTGGCGAGGGGGAGACCAAGGGCTTTCTGGGAAAGCTGATGAAGCTCATCAGCGGCGTCATGATGCCTGTCCTTCCTGCCCTGATCGCGTGCGGCATGATAAACGCCGTCCTTAGCATTCTGACGACGGCAGGTGTTGTTTCCACCGAGAGCGGAATTTACACCCTGCTGTACGGCATGGGAAATGCGTGCATGTATTTCCTGCCCGTTCTTGTTGGGTCGTCCGCGGCTCAGTTCTTCGGAATCGATCGATACATCGGTGCGGTTCTCGGCGCAATCCTGATTTACCCGACTTTCGTTGCTGCGGCTGGAGCGGGCGATGCATTGGATTTGTTCGGCATGAAGTTCACGATGGTGAGCTATTCCTCCACGGTGTTCCCTGCTATCGTGGCGGCTTGGTTTGCATCCGTTCTCTATAAAGGACTGCGTGCGGTTCTTCCCGATGCTGTGGCATTTGCGCTCGTTCCGTTCCTGACGGTTGCTATTACTGCCCCCATCTCGCTCCTTGTGATCGGTCCCGTTATCCAGCAGGCAAGCTCTTTGCTTGCGACTGCCGTACTGGCGGTCTACCAGTTCAGCCCCATCCTCTGCGGCGTTATCCTCGGACCGATTTTCGGCCTCGTTATGATTCCCCTTGGACTCCATTGGGCTCTTATCATGATTTCCATCAACAACATCATGACCGTCGGTTCCGATCCTATCCTTGGACTTGTTTGTTGCAGCATGGGCGTCGTCGGTGCCTGCCTGGCGTTTGCTCTTCGCTCGAAGGATCAGAGCGAAAAGAGCCTTGGGTTCAGCTGCGCCATCACGGGCCTGTGCGGAATTACGGAACCGGCTCTGTATGGCATCATCTTGGAGCATAAGAAGATCGTTATCGCTTCTATGATTTCTGGAGCAATCAGTGCCGTTATCCCGGCGATCTTCAATACTCGCACGTTCGTTATGACCTCGAGCGGTATTTTTAGCTTCCCCGGTTACATGAATCCTTCCGGTGATATGAATAGCCTCATTGGCGCAATTCTTTGCAACGTCGTTGGTTTTATCCTCACCTTCGTCCTCGTCTACATCATGTATCGCCCCGATGCGGATGCGTCGGAGGAATAGGCAATTATTCGGAATGTAAGCTGCTGAATACCCCGCAGCAGATTGCATATGGTGGGCTTGCGATTGATCAGCGCAGGCCCACCCTCGTTTTGGAGTGACTAGCTATGACAATTACAGCCGATATGACGTTTGGCGAAATCGCGCTCCTCCCTGAGTTCGCCGGGTTCGGCGAGCATCTTATGCTTTGCCGCCCTTCAACTTGGGAGCGCATGTGGGATAAGCCAATTGTGGCCCATATGAATTCCGATACTAACCCGTATGAAGAGGCTCGCGTTTTACGCGGATTGAACCGGATTGTTGAGCTCGTGGATGACGGGCGGCAGGTTGCCTACGATATTTGGGATGAAGCCGACTGCATCCGTGACCCGACTCGACGCAATACGAAACTGTTTTTCTTTCCTGGGAGACGGGGGGCGCCGTTCATCATCGCGATTTCGGGCGGGGGCTACCAAAGCGTTTGTCACCAAATGGAAGGTTTTCCCGTTGCCCCTGAGCTCAACGACGCGGGCTATAACGTGTTCGTGTTGTCATACAGGGTGAGGGTTGAGCCCCTGATGCCGCGCCCGATCGACGATCTGAATCGAGCCGTCCGTTTCGTCCTCGAGAATTCAGCGAGATTCGATGTCGCTAAGAGCTATGCGGTTATCGGCTTTTCTGCTGGCGCGCATTTGACTGCCGAGTGGGGGACGGACAACAAGGGGTTCGCGTCTTACGGATGCGAGCCGCCCAAAGCCCTGGTCTTATGCTATGCGCCGATTGATCTTCATGAATCCGAGGACGTATCGGACCAAAGATTTCTTGATTCGGTATGCGGTGGAGCTGGGCGCGACCTGATCGATGACTTCTGCGTTGATCAGCACGTGTGGGAGCAGTATCCGCCGACGTACCTTTGGCAATGCGCCGACGACGATGTCGTATCGCCCGGCAATCTCGGAAAGATGGTGGATGCACTGGATGCGGCCGGGGTGCACCATGAGGAGATTATGTATCCAGAGGGAGGGCATGCATTGATGAAGCCCCATGCGCCGGAAACCGACCATTGGTGTTTGAGCGCAATTGAGTTCCTTAGGGAATACCTCGGTTAAGAAGGAACTGCATGTCGCCTATTCGACCAGACAATTCCGCTGCGCAATGTTTGTGGCATTGATCGCATCTGAATATGAATACTGTTCTAGAATGTTCATACCGTCACATAAACGAACAGGAGTGAACATGCATATCTACTCTGTTACCGATCCCGAGTTCAAACCCTACGGCCGCGTGTGGGACGATGTGCCCTCCAGCCTGACCGCCCCGCTTGTCGAGGCGCTCTCCGCCACGCCCATTCCCGAGGGCAGCAAGTACGTGGCCTCCGCGCCCGAGCTCGAGCAGGTCGAGGGCACCGACACGCTCGGTCTGCTCATGTACGGCGGCCGTCCCTTCCAGCTGGGCTGGTGCAACGGCCACAACACGCAGCTCAACTGCCTGGAGTATCACCGCGCCAGCGAGTTCAACCTGGGTGCCCGCGACTTTATCCTGCTGCTGGCCAAGCGTGAGCAGATCGTCGACGGCAAGCTCGACACCGCGCAGGTCAAGGCCTTCCGCGCACCCGCCGGCACGCTCGTCGAGGTCTATGCCACGACGCTCCACTACACGCCCTGCATGGTCGACGACGGCGGCTTCCAGGTGATGGTGGCGCTGCCGGCAGGCACCAATGGCCCGCGCCCCGAGGCTGCGGCCGACATGCCTGCCGCCGGCGACAGCTACTGCTACTGGAAGGCCGACAAGTGGGTCCTCTGCCACGCCGACAGCCCCAAGGCAGCTGAGGGCGGCTACGTAGGCCTCACCGGCAAAAACCTCGACATCACCGTGGACTAGAGTCTTCTGTCTAAATCTGTAACATCTAGCAGGCTAAATCGCCTCTATCTGTTACAGATTTAGACAAATCGCAGGGGGCGACCGAAAAATCTCGATCTGTAACACCAAGCCCGGTCTTGCCGGCCTAACTGTTACAGATCGAGACAAACTGGCCCAGACCACCACGAAGGGGACAGTGAACTGCACCCCGAAACTTGGACTGAATAAATAGCGACTACGCCGCAAGGGCC
>JAJXHK010000064.1 GCA_021639365.1 Collinsella aerofaciens | reverse complement strand
GCGCCGATCAGCGCGTCTGCGACGTGGTCTGCGAGTTCGCCGCGACCAAGCACGTCGCCGCCATCTGCGCCGCCCCGTTTATCCTGGGCGAGCTCGACCTGCTCGAGGGGCGCCACGCCACGTGCTTCCCTGGCTTTGAGAAAAGCTTCCCCGAAGGCGTCTATACCGGCGAGAAGGTTACGCAAGACGGCAACATCATCACCGCCAGCGGCATGGCCCAGTCGCTCCCCTTTGCGCTTGAGCTGCTGCGCACGCTCGCCGGCGACAAGGCCGTCGAGAAGGTCGCCGAGGGCATTCAGCTATGATTTTGGCTTCGCAATCACCGCGCCGCATCGAGTTGATGCGCGAGGCGGGCTATGACATTCGCGTGATTCCCGCAGATATCGACGAAACGCCTTTTGATGGCGAGGCCCCGCTTACGCTCGTTGAACGCTTAGCACGCGCCAAAGCCGCCGCCGTTGCCGCCGAGCATGCCGAGCCCAACGAACTGACCGTCGCGGCCGATACTATTGTCACCTTCGATGGCAAGATTCTGGGCAAGCCGGCAACCGAGGACGAGGCGTGCACCATGCTCCGCGAGCTTTCGGGCCGCACGCACCAGGTCGCAACCGGCGTCTGCATCGTTAAGGCAGGCGACACGGCCGCTCCGCATGCCGCCGAGAGCCTGTCGTTTGTCGATGTGACCGACGTGACGTTCTATGAGCTTACCGAAGAGCAGATCGAGCGCTATGTTACCTCCGGCGAACCCATGGACAAGGCCGGGGCCTACGGTATCCAAGGCACAGGCGGCCGCATGCTTGTGCACGATATTTCGGGTGACTTCTACAACGTGGTGGGCTTGCCCATCGCTCGCGTCGCACGCGCGATTCAAAAACTCTCGTAATTGCATCTGGCGCTGGGTATCCCCCAGCGCCTACAATTTTGCCGTACCGTACGGATCCCGACCGGGCATAAGGCCCGGCGGAAAACCGATAGGAGAAAACATGGACACACCGCTCGAAGCCATCGATGTTTGCAATGTCGATGGCTTTTGCTTTGGCAACTATACGGACGAGGAGGCTGGCACCGGCTGCACCGTAATCGTGGCGCCCGAGGGCGCCACCGGCGGCGTTGACGTTCGCGGCGGTGCTCCCGCTTCGCGCGAAACTGACCTGCTGCGACCCGAGAACACCGTGGACAAGGTCCACGCCGTCTGCCTTTCGGGCGGATCGGCCTTTGGCCTCGAGGCTGCAAGCGGCGTCGCTCGCGAGCTTGAGAGCCGCGGCATCGGCCTTCCCGTCGGCCCCACGCAGGTGCCTATCGTGTGCTCCAGCTGTATCTTCGACCTTGCCTTTGGTAACCCCACCGTTCGCCCCGACATTGAGGCCGGCATCGCCGCCGTGCGCGAGGCGCTCGACCACACCCCTGCCTCGCTCGAGCAGGGCAACGTGGGCGCCGGCACCGGCGCCACCGTAGGTAAGCTCATGGGACCTGCCACCTGCATGAAGGCTGGCCTTGGAGCCGCCGCCGTGGCACTCGGCCCCGTCAAGGTGGGCGCCGTGGTCTCGGTCAACGCCTGCGGCAACGTTGTCGACCCCTTCACCGGCGAGTGGGTCGCCGGTATGCGTGCCGCAGCCGATAGCGACCAGATCGTCGACATGGAACTCGCAGCCTTTGCCGCCGCCGGATCCATGCAGATGCCGCTCGACCGCACCAACACCACCATCAGCTGCATCGTCACCAACATGGAGCTCACTAAGGCCCAGGCCACCAAGGTCTCCCAAATGGCCGCAGACGCCTACGCACACGCCATCCGTCCCACGCACACCACCAACGATGGCGACACCATCTACACCCTCGCCAGCGGCAAACTGGGCGCCCAGGCAAGCGCCGCCGTTCCCCTAGACCTGCTGGGCATGCTCGCCGTAAGGGCTTTGCAAACCGCCATCGTAAACGGAGCCAAAACCGCCAAAACCTCCCACGGCATCCCCGGCACCGCGAAGTAAACTAGCTCGTCCGGTTGCCCGGTGGGTCTTGGTTATGTTTGCTGCTCTACAGTCCTGGCTCGCACGAAGAGCACATTAAGTGCTCTTCGGCTCGTGCGGAACTCGCGACAAACATAACCAAGACCCACCGGGCAACCTACCAACCAAAATCTTTTCAGCCCAGGCCCCTGTGTACCGCGCGTCGGAGATCTTCAAATTCAGCTTGCTGACATAAAGCGGGACATAGCAGAGGACCCCTGGTCCTTAACTTGATACGAGTTCCGCACGCAAAGGAGGCGCCAGTGGCGCCTCCGTCTTGCGCAGGACTGTTCGAAGTAGCAAGTTAAGGACCAGGGGTCCCCGTTACCCGAGCGCTTCTGTGCTAGTTGAATTTGAAGATCTTTGAGGCAAGACGGTATAGGCCGAGTGTGGTTTTGTCTCCGGCACGACCGCGGAGGTTGGTGAAGAAGCCGACCACACCGTAACGTGCACGACGATACATACGCTCGTCATAGGCCTTCAAATCATTCCACAGCGTCTTTAGGCGCTCGTCGGCGCAATCTTCCTCGGAAAGCTTGGTCAACACCGAGCAGATCGCCATCATCATGGTGAAGTAGCCCATCATGTACGAACGCAGA
>JAJXHK010000045.1 GCA_021639365.1 Collinsella aerofaciens | reverse complement strand
AACCCGCGACCCCAACCTTGGCAAGGTTGTGCTCTACCAACTGAGCCATGTCCGCATATGTAAAACAAAACGGGCGCCGGAGCGCCCGGATGTTGCCTGGAGGCGAAGCCCGGATTCGAACCGGGGGTAAAGGCTTTGCAGGCCTCTGCCTTACCACTTGGCCACTTCGCCGAAAAAGGACCGCCTAAACGGTCCGGAAATGCAATGGAGCGGACAACGGGGCTCGAACCCGCGACCCCAACCTTGGCAAGGTTGTGCTCTACCAACTGAGCCATGTCCGCTTGCGGGTTATTAATTTACGCGAGTTGTCCAAATGACGCAAGTACTTTTTTCAAAAAACTTGTCTGCCGCATGTTCTTAGTAGCTAAACGCGCTAAAGCGATTGGCTAGGCACACGATTCCAGCGCTCCGCTAAACAGCTTCACCATCTGCACGCGCGTGCCGGCGCCGTCCGTACGACGAGCAACCTCCACGTTATCGACGAGCATACGCATAAGCTTGATACCACGGCCGCGCTCCTCTGATGCGACCGGTTCGCTCGTTTCATCGATAGAATAGCCGGCACCTCGATCAAGCACCTCAACCACAACGCGATCGCCATAGGCCTGAACCGTCAGGACGCACCCGATACCGCCCGCATGGTCATAGGCATTACCCAGCGCCTCCCCCGACGCCAATGCGACATCGTAGCGTTCGTCACGGCGCAACGGAAGCGATTCAAGGAGTTCGGCGATGCGATGTCGGTAGTATGGAAGATTCTCGATACCCTGACGGACCTCGACGCTCTTACTCCAGCGAGGCAGCTCCCCCACCGGAATGGCGGGAATAGACTCCCGTGCCGGCCCCGCGACATGAAGAATATCGACAAGACGAGCAATCTCCAAAAAGCGAACAACTTCACCTGATGCATTGACGAGCGAAAGCAGGCCTTCTCGCCTCATGAGCTCACGAGCGCGCGTAAGCAGGAATGCCAAGCCCGTCGAATCGATAAAGCTAACAGCCTGACAGTTGATGACGACACGACGCACGCCGCGGCCAATCAAAGCATCCAACCGCCGACGCAGCGCAGGCACCGCGGCGATGTCGATATCGCCTGGTGGTGTCAAAACCGCTATGTCATTCCACTCATTCATACGACCATGGTTCCCCAAAAAAGCCCACTCGATGCATTCGTTTCCCCAACCGTACGGATTCAGCCCGCCCAGCGTCGTCTATGAACGACCCCGTAAAAACTCAAGGGACACCAATGCAATGTCATCGTCCAGCGCCGATTCGGTAAATCGGTCGAGCTCGCCCAAGACCTTACCGCAGATTCCCGATACGCCCTCACCCGAGACAGAGAGCAGAAGGTCACGAAGGCGCTGCTCGCCAAAGAAAGCACCCGAGCGGTCACGTGCTTCGATTGTTCCGTCGGTGTACATAAATAGCATGTCACCAGGAGCGAACGTAAACACGCCTGTCTCGTACACCATGCTCTCAAAGGCACCGATTACCCCCGATTGGCATCCAAGCAGCTCGACCTCTCCCCCACGAGCCTCGTCGCCACCCAGCGGCATCGACTCTGGCCTGATGACCATGGTCGGAGGATGGCCCGCCGAACAATACGTTGCGCGTCCGGCTTTAAGGTCAATCTTGGCGATAAAGGCCGTCACGAACGTCTCGACCCTCGAAAAGCCCATGAGCATGCTGTTAAGGGAGCGTGCCATGCGGGCCGGTCCAGCGCCCTCCCAGGCATATGCCGTCAGGGCCGTCTTGACGAGCGCGGACATCGATGCAGCCTCAATGCCTTTGCCAGACACATCGCCCAGAATCATGACGGCGCAATCGTCGGGAAGACGGATGAGCGTATAGAAATCGCCGCCGACCAACGCCGAGTTCGTGGCCGACAGGTACACCGAATCGGTTGCGATACCCGGAACATCCCCCAGTGAATTTCTCATGCCAATCTGGAGGGTCTGAGCGATATGGCGCTCCTCACGCTTTTGAGATTCGCCTTCATAGATCAGTTCAAAGTCATGAGCCAAGTGCACCAAGTAATCATATTCAAGGTCATCAATCGGCTCTTGGCTACCATCACGAAGCAGCAGCGCGCGCGTCGTCGGGCCCTTCGCAACAGAAGCAGGAACGATCGCGTCGTTACTGCGCTTGCCATCGCCCTCAGAGCGCGGGCGCCCCGCCTCGATGCCGGCGTCGACGTAGAGACCCTGGCAAGGCAGGCCATGTGCCCTAAGCCAGCCTCCCATAGGCATCGATTCGTCAACGCGAGTTATACGGACGTGTTTAAGGTCCTCGGCACTCGTGCCGCCCAAAACAGATGCCTCAAAGCCATCGGGGGCAGCCCCCAAACGTGCTGCTGGCGCCGTCGTGGAAAAGAAAAGCTTCTCGGGATCGTCCGGCAAAGCAACGCGACTGCCGCCTTCAAAATCTATGACGTAGGAATCCAGACTGGCGTCATACTCAATAGGGCAAAAATGGCAGTTGAGCATATTGCAGATCTCGGACGATACCGCCTGGGTAGCCGCGGCGGAATCGTCTAGAAAGGTAAACAACTCATCCCGCAAGACATTGAGCGAGCGGCCAAGCTCGGCCGTGCGACGGGAGCGAAGGCTCGATGCCATGCCGACCAGCTGGATAGACAGGTAATCGCAAATGACCTCGAGCACATTAACGTCATAGGCAAGCGGTGCCTGGGGGCGTTTCCAACCAACTTCCAGCACGCCAAGGATCTGCGTACCGTAAAAAACGGGAAGACAGATTTCACTGCGGTACGGAGGCATATCCTGCATGCGCAACAGGTGCTTAGAACGATTATCCAGGTCCATGAACATACCGGAGGCGGCCTTATCGCCCTCAAGGTCCTGTTGAATCGACAAGCGACAGGCACGCGACTCGCGAAGAACATACGTCGGAATGCCAGCGCCATACGGCAAAAACTCGGGCAGGTAGCTGTCGTACAGCTCCTTGGAAACACCGCGAAGCTTAAAGCCGCCGCTCTCAGAAAAATAGATAGCGGCACCCGAAGCATCGAGCGTTCCTACAAGCTGGTTCAAAACGGTATCAAGCAGACTGGGTAACTCATCGGAGCCCACAGTGCTCATAATGACCGAGAGCGTCCCAGAGAGACGCTTGTTCGCCACTCTAAGCTCCGATAACGCACGCTTGAGCTGACGGTCGTGAGAATACTGTTCCTCGATACTGTGAAGCGCCACCAGGACACGTGGTGCGCGGCGCCCAAAGATGCGTGGAGGCGTTACGGAGCCCGCACGAACCAAGACGGGAATAAAAGAGCCGTCACTCAGCTTGAGCATCAGTTCGTTCTCGGAGCCATCAGTTTCAAATGGCAGACGATGTTCCGTCGCACGTTCAAAAGCGGACGAGTACAGGACGTCTTTAACATCTCCACCGATGACGTCGGCGCGTTCCTCGCACATCAAACCAAGTAAGCGATTATTCACATGCAGAATGGTTCCGTCGAGCTCGCAGATGATGACAGCATCGCTCGTGATCTCGACTAGTTGGGCAACGTCTGCCCACTCGTTGCGTTCAAGCGTTTCCATCGTGGACCCCACCGTCTATCGGTAACAAAAAAGCCTCCGAAGAGGCTTCTCAAATGCGATGGTGTCGGAGGCGGGACTTGAACCCGCATGACCAAAAAGCGGTCACTAGCACCTCAAGCTAGCGCGTCTGCCAATTCCGCCACTCCGACATGCTATGTTGTTGATTCGCGCTTCGTTTTGTTGGACCCGCGCGTTCAACGATGAAGATAATAACCTATGATTCGAGAACTGTGCAAGCACTTTTTTCAAAAAAGTTTACGAATTTGTAAATGCGCTGGTAGACGGACCTGTTCGGGTCGGAATGAGGTTGCTTTCCAACGCGTCCTCGGGCATGCGGCATTATTTTGATTCGCGCTTCGCGCTACAAAATAATGCCGCCCCCTGCGGAATGCGTTGGAAAGCAACCTCATTCCGGCCCTAGGAGTATGTACTCCGGGCACAGTTCTCAAATATGTTCTGGGGCTGATACAAAATTTAGTGGCTCGGCTTTGCCGAGCCCTTATATAAGGAGGCCGGAGCTAAAGCTCCGGCCTCACTACATTTCTTATTAGATAAAGTGAGCGATCAAGGAATCGCACCCCTCTGCAGTGGAAACACAGGGCCCGTGCTGGACTTAGTTTTCAGAACATTCCGCAGACCAGGAAACCCCCTTATCCGCAGCTCCGAAGGAGCAGGATAAGGGGGTTTCCATGGTCGAGGACGTTCTGAAAACTAAGTCCAGCACGGGCCCGGACGATAACAACCGGCTACAGGTCGATGTGCGATTCCTTGATCGGGAACGGCTCCGCGAAGTGACAGGCGCAGCAGTGGCCCGGGGCGACTTCCTTAAACTCAGGAAGCTTCTCGGAACAAATGCCCTGCGCGATCGGGCAGCGCGTGTGGAAACGGCAACCGGTCGGCGGATCCAGCGGCGACGGCGGATCGCCGGCGAGGATGATGCGCTTACGAGTCTTCTGGACATCCGGATCGGGCACCGGCACGGCAGACAGCAGCGACTGCGTGTACGGGTGATGCGGCTCGCTGTAGAGCGTCTTCCAGTCCGAGACCTCGACCATCTTGCCCAGGTACATAACGGCAACGCGGTCGGAAATGTGCTGCACGACAGAGAGGTCGTGGGCGATGAAGAGGTAAGCCGTGCCGAACTTATCCTGGAGCTCCTTCAGCAGGTTCAGAACCTGAGCCTGAATGGAAACGTCCAGAGCGGAGACCGGCTCGTCGCAGATGATCAACTTGGGCTTCAGGGCGAACGCGCGGGCGATGCCGACACGCTGGCGTTGGCCGCCCGAGAACTCGTGCGGATAGCGGTTGATGTGCTCGGGGTTCAGACCGACGACGTCCAGCAGCTCGCGGACGCGCTCGATACGCTCTTCCTTGGTACCCACGCCATGAATGGTCATGGGCTCAGAGACAATCTCGCCGATGGTCATACGAGGATTGAGCGAAGCGTAAGGATCCTGGAAGATAAACTGCATCTCGCGACGCATGTCCTTGATCTCATGCTTGCTCATCTCGGCAACATCTTTGCCCTGGAAGAACACCTTACCGGCAGTCGGCTTGGTCAGACGCATGATGGTGCGGCCCGTGGTGGACTTACCGCAACCAGACTCGCCGACCAGACCAAAGGTCTCGCCCGGATAAATCTCAAAAGAGATGTCATTTACAGCAGAGACGACGCGCTTGGAAAAACGCTTGGCGAACATGCCGGACTCTGCGGGGAACTCCTTAGAGAGGTGCTCGACCTTCAGCAGCGGAGTACGCTCGTTATTGTCTGCCATTTACGCCTCGCCTCCCTTCTTGGAATCCTTGCGCGTACGGGACGTCTCAGGAGCGTTCTTGAGGAACTCGGGGTCACCGGAGTAGTGGCACGCAGAGTAGTGACCAGACTCGGTGACAACGCGCTCGGGGCGCTGCTTGCGGCACTTGTCCGTCGCATAGGGGCAGCGAGGAGAGAAGACGCAACCCTCAGGCAGGTTCATGAGCGAAGGCGGGTTGCCGTGAATCGGCGTAAGCGGCTTCTTCTCCTCGATGGCCTGCTCCGGAATGGAACGAATAAGACCCCAGGTGTAGGGGTGGCGGCTCTCGTAGAAGATTTCCTCAGCAGTACCGAACTCGACGGGACGGCCGGCGTACATAACCATGATCTTATCGGCCATATCGGCGACAACACCCAGGTCGTGGGTAATCATGATAATGGCGTTGCCGTTCTTCTCCTGCATCTCCTGCATAAGCTCAATAATCTGAGCCTGGATGGTAACGTCCAGAGCAGTCGTGGGCTCGTCGGCAATCAGAATATCGGGGTCGCAGGCAAGAGCCATGGCGATCATGACGCGCTGACGCATACCGCCGGAGAACTGGTGCGGATACTCGTTGACGCGCTTCTCGGGCTCGGGAATACCGACGAGGTCCAAAAGCTCGGTGGCGCGCTTGAGCGCCTCCTGCTTGGAGTAGCCACGGTGCAGGCGAAGGCCCTCGCCCACCTGCTTGCCGATCTTATAGACCGGGTTCAAGGAGGTCATAGGATCCTGGAAGATCATCGCGATGTCGTTACCGCGAATGTGCTGCATCTCTTCCTCGGTCATCTCGAGGATAGAACGACCACGATAGCGAACGTCGCCGCCCTCAATCTTTCCCGGAGGCATCGAGATAAGGCCCATGATGGTCATGGCGGTCACGGACTTACCGGAGCCGGACTCACCGACGACACCCAGGGTCTCGCCGCGATCGAGCGTGTAGGAGACACCGTCGACAGCGCGAACAACGCCATCCTCGGTGTGGAAATACATCTTAAGGTCATCGACCTCGAGCAGATGCTGGCCCTCGGGAACCGGCTGGTCCTTCAGGTCCACATAGTTCTTGTTCTTCTTCATCCTTATGCGTCCTTCATCTTGACGTCGAGGGCGTCGCGCAGACCGTCACCCAGCAGGGTGAAAGCGAGCACCGTCGAGAGAATTGCCAGACCGGGCATGATCATCATCCAGGGAGCAGTCAGGAGATACTGCTGACCGTCCTGAATCATGGAGCCCCACGAAGGCGTAGGCGGAATAACGCCCATGCCGAGGAAGGACAAAGCGGACTCGGTCAGAATGGCGCCACCAATGTTCATAGTCGCGTAGACGACGATGGAGGCAACGGAGTTCGGGAAGATGTGACGCACAACGATGCGAGCATCAGATGCACCCATCGCGCGCGCAGCGTCAACATAGTCGTTTTCCTTGACCGTCAAGATTGCGGAGCGGAAGACACGTGCAATCGAAGGCCAGCCGAGAATACCGATGGCGATAAAGACGTTCTGAAGACCACGGCCGATAACGGCGATCATGGCGACAACGAACAGCACGTACGGGAACGCCAGGAAGATATCCGCACAGCGCATGATGATCGTATCCCAGATGCCGCCGTAGAAACCGGCCAGGGCGCCCATGACCAGACCGATCAACGTTGAGATCGCGGTGGCCATAATACCGACGGAAAGCGAAACACGTGCACCGTAGATAACGCGGACGAGAATGTCACGGCCAAGGGCGTCAGTGCCAAACGGATGCTCTGCACACGGAGCCAGCAGCGACGTCTCGGCCATGGTGGTCGAATCGGAAGCCGTCGGCGAACCGAGCCAAGGCTTAGCCCACAGATCGGCGGTCAGGGCAACCAAAACGACGATGATAATCCAGCAGACACCGATAACGGCGAGCTTGTTCTTACGAAGACGCTTAAAAGCGTCGCCCCACAGCGTGCGGGACTTGGCGGGAGCAGATGCGGCCTTGGTGGCGGTAGCCTGCTCCTGAGACTGAGAATCAGTTTCCTGCATAAGACGTACCTCCCTTAGGCCTTATCCGACGGACCGCCAAGGCGGATGCGCGGGTCGAGGAATGCATAGCTGATGTCGACGAGCAGGTTGATAACCATAACGACGACAACGATGAGCGTAACGCCGCCCATAACGATGGGCCAGTCACGCATGCTAATAGCGCGATAGACCTCATAGCCGATACCGGGCCAGTTAAAGACCGTCTCGGTCAGGATGGCGCCCGAAAGCATGCCGCCAAAGTCGACACCAATATAGGTAACGACGGGGATGAGTGCATTCTTAAGCGCATGCTTGATGATGATCGCGCGATTGGAGAGACCCTTGGCCTTGGCCGTGCGGATGTAATCCTGGTTCATGACGTCAAGCAGCTGCGAACGCATGATGCGGGCAGCATAGGCGGTCGAAACCGAAGCCAGCGTAATGGTCGGAAGCACATAGTGCATCCAATCCTGATACTGAGAGCTGGCACCGCCGGCACCCGAGATCGGCATGGAGAATGCACCGCCGGTGGCGTCCTTGAGGATGACGCCAAAGAACAGCTGCAGCAGCATACCGAGCCAGAAAGCAGGAACGGCAACGAGGATCGACGTGGTCAGCGTTACCAAAATATCCCAGAAGGAGTAACGCTTTACCGCCGAAATGATACCCGCACCGATACCCATGATTGCCTCGAGCACGATGGCGCACGCGGCAAGTTTGACCGTATACGGATACTTTTGGGCAAAGATATCCGTAACCGGCAGCTTGCGCTGATACGAATTGCCCAAATCGCCATGAAGCAGACCGTTCATGTAATACACGTAACGGTCCACGAGCGACGTTTGAACGGGATCGCCGTTCTCGTCAAGGATCGCGTTGCCGTCCTCGTCCGACTGGACCAGGTGATAGCGCACGCGAAGCTGAAGCTCCACCTCGGGGGACAGAGCCTTGTCTCCACCGATCAGCTTGATCGGATCTCCCGGCACGATATTCTGGAGGGCGAACAGAATCAGCGTAACGCCCAAAAATACCGGGATGAACTGAAGCACACGTTTAACGATGTACTTACCCATACCACTCCCCTATCTAGGGATTAACCTAAATGGGATGCCGATCGCCAGACCGGCATCCCAAAATTACCATCAGCCAGTTTACCCCAGGTTAGGGGGAACTGTATGTTTCCCATGAGGTCTACGTAAAAACTTGACCCTCACCAAAGCTGCAAATCTTATGCGAGCTCAGCGGTACCCAGATCAGCATGCTTCTGCGGATCAACATAGAGGTGCTTGATGCGGTCGGAACCAGCGAGGGTGTGCGTGTAGAACATCAGCGGAATAACCGGGCAGTCGGCAGCGACCATGGCGTCGGCCTCCTGCATCTTCGCGATACGCTCTTCGTCGTCAACCGTGGTACGAGCCTCGTCGACCTTGGCATCGAACTCGGGGTTGTTGTAACCGGAACGGTTGTCGCCACCGAGGGAGTCGGAGTGGAACAGCGGATACAGGAAGTTGTCCATAATCGGGTAATCGGCGATCCAGCCCAGACGACCAAACTGGTAGTTGAAGTTCTGATACTGTTCGAGCAAGGCAGACCACTCGGGGGTATCGGAGACGGCGTTGACGCCCACCTTGGCGAGGTCGCCGATGATGGACTCCATGATCTCCTTGTGGCCACCGTCCTGGTTGTAGGACAGAGTCACGTTAATGCCACGGTCACCGTTGGCGTCGGCAGGAGCAACCTTGTCGAGGTACTCGTTGGCCTTGTCGACGTCATAGGCGCAGAACTCCCATGCGCCCTCCTTGTAGCCATCGATGCCCGGAGGAACGATACCGTCGGCGGGAGTACGGGTGCCCTTGAAGATGGTCTTGCAGATGGCCTCGCGGTTGATGGCCAGGGAGATGCCCCTGCGCAGGTCGGCGTTGTTGAACGGCTCGGCCGTGGTGTTGCAAGTCAGATAGTACGTGGAAGGCTCAGCGCCGAGCAGCATACGCTGACCGTCGCTCATGGTGTAGCCATCCTTGGACTCGCCACGGTCCTTCTTGGCGGCATCGATCTGAGCAACGGGAACGTCGCAGACGTCGAGGTTACCGGCCTGGAACTCCTTGTAAGCAGTCTCCATGTCCTTGATGACCTGGAAGTGAACGCCGTCGATCTTGGCCTTGTCGCCATAGTAATCGTCGAACTTCTTGAGGTTGATCTCCTGACCATCCTCCCACTTGCCGTCCATCATGAACGGGCCGTTACCAATCGGGGCAAGGTAGAAGCTCTTGGCATCGGACTCGGCGCACTCGGGAACCGGGGCCAGAGCCGGGTGGGTGGCGACGAAGGGGAAGTCGGCGTAGGCGGAAGTCAGCTTGACGACGAGGGTCTCATCGTCGGGGCAGGTGACACCGGTGAGCTCGGTAGCGTTACCGGCAAGCAGATCGTCATAGCCCTCGACCATGGAAAGGTGATAAGCGACCTCGGAAGGACCATACTCGGTAGCGATAGCCGACTTGGTGTTGACCAAGCGCTCCCAACCGAACTTGAAGGACTTGGAGGTAACGTCGTCACCGTTGTGGAACTTAGCCTTCTTGATCTTGAAGGTGAACTCGGTGGCGTCGTCGTTAGCCTCAAAGGACTCGCAGGCCAGCGGAACGATCTCGCCCTTCTCGGCGTCGTAAGAGGTCAGAGGGTCGAAGAGCTGGTACTCGACCTGAGTGCCCTGGTCCTCCTGGACGTTGTAGGGGTCGATGCAGACCGGGTTGTTGATGTAGAAGTTCAGCGTCGAACCGGACTCAGAACCGGAAGCGTCGCCACCCTTCTTGCCGCACGCGGCAAGAAAAGCCATGGAGCTCGCAGCGAGGGTGCCGCCAACAAAGGCGCGACGACCCATAACGGGCTGGTGGAACATAGAATCAGCCATGCCATCCTCCTTATGAGATAGGACAAAGAAATGTTCGGTCGGACACATGTCGAGACAACCCGATCCGAACCATCAAAACGCGACCCGTTGCTATGGCTGGTTATGCACAACAGACCAACGTTTTGCAATACAGTAGCGCATTTTATGCACGAATGAACCTTCTTTCCGGTTAACGGTCGAGAAATTCTTTAGTTGGGCGCAGTATGTGGTATTACGCTGCGTTCTGTTACAGAATTGTTAACAAAAAGGCCCCGCAATGCGGAGCCTCTAATAAGCGACTTGTGGTGACGGCTTAGTAGCCGACGATGCCCTGCGGGAAGAAGAACATGCACAGGACGACGCACACGGCAAAGACGACGGCCATGATCACCGTCAGGCGATCGAGGTTCTGCTCCATGACGCCCGTGGCAGAGCTGGAGTTATACAGGGAGCTGGCGATCATATCCGAAACGCCGGTACCCTTACCGGAGTGCATCAGAACGAGAATCGTCAGCGCCACGGCAGAGACAGCCCAAACAACAAACAGAAGAATCTGGAACGGACCCATAGATAAGCTCCTTAATAGAACAATTCAAACCCCAGTACTGTACCACAACCCCCAGCACTCCCCCACCTGCCATTTAGGGACGGGGCAGAAATGGCAGAAATACTAAAAAAAGGGGGTTGCCCGAATGTGGACAACCCCCTTGCAAGAAAACGCTTGGAGTTTTCTATTAAGCCTCGGTGGCGAGCACGCGGCCCGTCATCTCAGCGGAAGGCTCCAGACCAGCCATGGTGAGCATGGTCGGGGCGATATCGGAGAGACGGCCGTCCTCGATACCGGTAAGCTGAGCCTTCTCATCAACGATGATGAACGGCACGCGGTTGGTGGTGTGAGCCGTAAACGGATGCTTGGAACCGTCGGAAGCAACGTCAAACATGTGATCGGCGTTGCCGTGGTCGGCGGTGATCAGCGCAAAGCCGCCCTTAGCGAGAATCGCCGGGACAACCTTGGACAGGGCATCGTCAACAGCCTCGACGGCCTTAACGGCGGCGTCGAAGACACCAGTGTGACCAACCATGTCGCAGTTCGCGAAGTTCACGATGTAGAAATCAGCGCGATCCTCGTTAATAGCGGCGACGAGCTTCTCGGTAACCTCGGGAGCGCTCATCTCGGGCTGCAGATCGTAGGTAGCGACCTTGGGGGAAGCGACGAGCACGCGCTCCTCGCCCTCCTTGGGCTCCTCGATGCCGCCGTTGAGGAAGAACGTCACATGGGCGTACTTCTCAGTCTCGGCGGTGTGCAGCTGCTTCAGGCCATTGGCGGCGATAACGTCGGCCAGAACGTTCTCGGGGAACGTCTTGGGGAAGGCGACCTCGACGTCAAACGTCGGATCGTACTCGGTCATCGTCACAAAGTGCGAAAGCTTAATCTGCTCGCGTTCAAAGCCGTCGAACTCCTTGTCCGTGAACACGCGGGTCATCTGACGAGCGCGATCGGGACGGAAGTTGAAGAAGATGGCCGCGTCGCCCTCGTGAATGCCTTCGTTGTGGGCAGCGAAGGGCTCGACGAACTCGTCGCCGCGCGGGTCCTTCTCGTAGTAGGCCTTGATACCGGCAACGGGGTCGGCATCGGCATCGGACGCATTGACCATGACGTCGTAGGCGCGCTGGATGCGCTCCCAACGATTGTCGCGGTCCATGGCCCAATAGCGGCCCGAGACAGTGGCGACGCGAGCGCCGCAACCGGTCTCCTCGGAGAGCTTGGCCAGGAAGGCGCAGAACTCGCTCATGTAGCCGGCGCCGGACTGCGGGTCAACGTCGCGGCCGTCCATAAAGGCGTGAACGCGAACGGTCTTGACGCCGCGCTCGGCAGCCATCTTAACCAGAGCCTCAACGTGGTTCATGTGAGAATGAACGCCGCCAGGGCTCATAAGGCCCATGAGGTGAAGGGTCTTGCCGTCAGCCTTGACGTCGTCCATAGCCTTGACGAAGACCTCGTTCTCGGCGATGGAGCCGTCCTTGATGGCGTTGTTGATGCGCGAAAGCTCCTGGAACACGATGCGGCCGGCACCGATGTTGAGGTGACCCACCTCGGAGTTGCCCATCTGGCCGTCGGGAAGGCCCACGTCCTCGCCCGAAGCACCGAGCGTGGTGTGAGGATACTTCTCGTACAGGCTATCAAGGAAGGGCGTCTTGGCAGCGGCGACGGCGTTCTCGCCATCAGCCGGAGCAAGGCCGCAGCCGTCCATGATGATCAGGAGTGCAGGAAGATGACGCTGTGCCATATGTCCTACTCGCCTGCCTTGACGACCATAGAGGCGAAGTCGGCAGCCTTGAGCGAAGCGCCGCCCACGAGAGCGCCGTCAACGTCGGGCTTGGCGACGAGCTCGGCAATGTTGCCGGGCTTAGCGGAACCACCGTACAGGACGCGGATACCGTCGGCGAGCTCCTCGCCAAACATCTCCTTGAGGGTCTCACGGATAGCGCCGCAGACCTCCTGAGCGTCCTCGGCGGTAGCGGTCTTGCCGGTGCCGATGGCCCAGATGGGCTCGTAGGCGACGACGACCTGCTTGGGGCAGGTGATCTCAAGACCGGCAAGGCCAGCCTTGACCTGGTTCACGACGTGCTCGACATAGGTGCCAGCCTCGCGGACCTCGAGGGACTCGCCGCAGCAGAAGACGGGAACAAGACCGGCGGCAACGAGAGCCTTGGCCTTCTTGTTCTGATCCTCGTCGGTCTCGTGGAAGTAGTCGCGACGCTCGGAGTGACCGATGATGCAGTAGGTGCAGCCGGCGGACTTGAGCATGTCGCAAGAGGACTCACCGGTGAAGGCACCCTTGGCCTCCCAGTACACGTTCTGTGCACCGAGGGCGATGGGGGCAGCCTGAATGCGGTCATGAACCGTGGTGATGTCAATGGTCGGAGGGCAGACGAGCACCTCGACGCCAGCCGGAACCTCGGGCAGAGCCTGAGCCAGCTCGTCGGCGAGCTTGGCGGCCTCGGCGACGTCGTTGTTCATCTTCCAGTTACCAGCGATAAGAAGGGTGCGATTAGGCATCGAGAAGCGCCTCCACTCCGGGCAGGGCCTTACCCTCGACGAGCTCCATGGAAGCGCCACCACCGGTGGAGATCCAGCTCATCTTGTCGGCCAGGTTGAACTTGTTGACAGCCGCGACAGAGTCACCACCGCCGATGATCGAGGTGCAGTCGGCCTCGGCGACGGCCTCGGCGATAGCCTGGGTGCCGTGAGCGAAGTTGTCGAACTCGAAGACGCCCATGGGGCCGTTCCAGAACACGGTCTTGGCGCCCTTGACGGCCTCGGCGTAGAGCTCCTCGGTCTTGGGGCCGATGTCCATGCCCTCACGATCGTCGGGGATAGCGTCGGAAGCGACAACCTCGGGGACAGCGTCCTCGCCAAAGTGATCGGCAACGCGGTTGTCGATGGGGAGCAGGATCTTGACGCCCTTCTCCTCGGCCTTCTTGAGCATCTCGCCGGCGCGCTCGACCCAGTCCTCTTCCTTGAGGGACTGACCGACGGTCAGGCCCTGAGCCAGGAAGAAGGTGTAGGCCATGCCGCCACCGATGATCAGGGTGTCAGCGGAGTCGATGAGGTGATCGAGAACGCCGATCTTGGAGGAAACCTTGGAACCGCCGACGATAGCGACGAAGGGGCGCTCGGGCTCGGCGAAGATGCCGGTCAGCGTGTCGACCTCCTTCTCGAGCAGGAAGCCGGCAACGGCAGGCAGGTAAGCGGCGGGGCCCACGACGGAACCCTGGGCGCGGTGAGCGGTGCCGAAGGCATCGAGAACGAAGACATCACCATAGGAAGCGAGCTTCTTGGCGATCTCGGGATCGTTCTTCTTCTCACGCTTGTCGAAACGGACGTTCTCGAGAACGAGGACCTTGCCCGGCTCGACGGCGGCGACAGCCTCAGCAGCCTTCTCGCCGTAGGTGTCGGCGACAAAGGCAACGTCGAGACCAGAGAGCTCAGCGAGCTTCTTGGCGACGGGCTCGAGGGACAGCTCGGGCTGGAAGCCGGTGCCCTCGGGACGGCCGAGGTGGCTCATGAGGATGACGCGAGCGTTGTGCTCAACGAGGTAGTTGATGGTGGGCAGGGCAGCCTTGATGCGGGTGGTGTCGCCAACGACGCCATCCTTGATAGGCACGTTGAAGTCAACGCGGACGAGAACGCGCTTGCCGTCGACATCGATGTCGCGGACGGTCTTCTTGGTAAAGGCCATGTTTGCTTCTACCTTTCGTACGTGTCTGCCTCCCATTACGGCAGACGATTTCCTATAAAAAGGGCGCGACCCTAGGGTGTAAGCCCTATGAGGCCGCGCCCTTCTTTAGACGCTCAACGAGCTATTCGCTAAAAGCTAAATTAAGCAACGAACTTCTCGAAGTACTTGATGGTGCGGACCATCTGAGAGGTGTAGGAGTTCT
>JAJXHK010000010.1 GCA_021639365.1 Collinsella aerofaciens | reverse complement strand
AGAAGAAAAAAGCCCGTCACCACAAGGGTAACGGGCTTTGCATTTCAAATGGTGCACCGTTTGCGCATCTCCTCGAACCGAGGTATGCGCAGTCGGCACAATCGTTTTCGTTAGGATACCACGAGCGGCCTAGGAAACAACCAGGCGCATGCCGGGATAAATCAGGTTCGGGTTTGAGATGCCGTTCTTGGCGGCGAGATCCTGATAGGTCGTGCCGTACTTGGCGGCGATAGCTGAAAGCGTGTCACCGCTCTGCACCACGTACACCTGCTCGGTCTCGGTCTGGCCGTTGATCACCGCCATGACCTCATCGTAGCGCGGCCCCAGCACGGCCTTGCGGCGACTGCCGTTGCCGTAATCGCCCGCCCATGTCTCAGCGGCCAGATCTTCGGCGGATGCCGTGAGGATGTGGTTCACGAGCGACTGCACCTCCTGGTAGCGGTCGCCCAGCGCGTGCTTGCGGTCGTCGCCGTCTCCGAGCTCGCCAGCGAGCACTTTCGCCGCGAGGTCTGCCGTTGGCGTCTCGTCGATGCCGTGGATAAGCGAGTCGGGATCGCCGTTGGAGCCGCCAGCCATGGCCTCCCACTCCGCGCGGGAGATATAGCACTTGTTGATGTCGAGGTTGCCCGCCCAGCCGTCCAAGCGCCCGCATGAGGAGTACTGGCGGATGGCGCAGTCGTATGCGCCCTCGTTCCAAGGCGCGTCCTGGTAGCCCGTGGCGTTCATGTCGGCGTACTGCGCCACCCACGTCTTGGCGTCGGTGAGGTTCCACGGGAAGACGCTCTTGCTGGCGTAGATGCCAATGCGATCCACGCTCACGCCAAGAAGCTCGGCCAGGCGCTCGGCCATGGCCTTGAGGTAGGACGTGTCACCCCATGCCTTGTTGCTCTGATCCTCCCAGTCGATGAAGAACGCGGCCTTGCCGACGTAGCCCTTGCAGTGCTCGTAGAAGTACTCGGCCTCCGCCTCGGCATCGCCGCCGTTGACGTAGTGGTACACGCCCACGAGCTTGCCAAGGCCGATCGCCTGCTGAATCTGGCGGTCACAGTCTGGCGACACGTAGCGCGTGCCCTCGGTAGCCTTGCAGATAACGAAGTCGAACGGGACAGCCGCGAGGTTGATGCCGTTCTGCCAATTGCTGATGTCGATTCCGTTCATTCTATTCAGCGCTCCCTATCGCTATGAAATAAGCCCAATCAACTTGTTCGTACCGTTCGCGGCTCAGCCGCACCACGCCCTCGTAGGGGTCGTGGAAGGTCGCCGTCTCGCCGTCCCACCCGCAGAGCAGGACGATGTGGCCGCCGTAGCTCTTGCCGCCGTCGCGGAGCTGGCCAGTTAGGCTGCAAAACACCATCCATCCGCCAGCCGCCTCGTCCAAGGCGTCGTCGGCGTTGTCGTGGATAGGCGTGTAGCCCAAAGCCTGGTCGTTCGCGTTCATCCAACGGCAGAACTTTTCCATGTCGTTCACGCCGTCCGTGAGGCACGATTCGCCAACGAATCCCAGCATTTGTGCCGGCGTGCACGTCTGGCCGTAGAGCCATTCCCACGCCATGGCCGCGCACGTGAGGCCGCAGCCGGCAGCGGCCAGGTCTTCGCCTGCATACGAAAGCCCGCCCCAGCGCTCGTCTGCTTGGAGGTAGACGGGCACCTCGGCGGGCTTGTCGAGCGGCTTGTCATAGATGACGGGCAAAGGCTCCTCCCTCGGCACCTTCGGCACGTTAGAGGCTATAAGCGCCACGTCGGCGAAGGCGGCGAGCAGGGCCAGCAGCGAGACGGTGGCGGCGATGCGTGCGAGGCGCTTGCCGCCCATTCCTAGTCGTCCTTCTTCGGAGCGCCCATGGCAAGCAGTGCGTCGAGCCACTTGTCGGTCACGCCGACCGCTTTGAAGGCCGCATATGCCACCTGCACGCCGCCGACGCAGGCGAAGATCGCGGTGACCCACGCGCCGGGGTCGGTCGGGATTCCGTTGGCCATTGCGGTTAGGGCGCCGAAGAGCGCCGAAGCGGCGATGGCGAGCCAACGCGCGGCGTTGCCGCCCATGGCCTCGGACTTGATCGCCTGGATGATGAACGGAAGGATTACGGAAGAGATAACGGCGAGAGCCGCCTGGATCGTGGTCATGGTCTGCTCCTTTAGTCGATTACGGGCATCTTCATGGCGTCTTCGTAGAGGCGCGTTCCGGTGCCGTTGCCGCCCAGCCCGTGGTAGGCGGCGTAGACGTTTTCGAGGTGTTTGCGGTCTGCGACCGTCAAGCCGCCTTGACGGACTGCCTGCTCATGGATGTTCTTCAGCTCGCGCCAAAGCAGCGCGCGCACCCCCATCCTCAAGGCCTCGTCCGTCGCCTTTTCCGCCTCGGTGCGCTCGACAGCCTTGTGTCCTTGCGATTTGAGTGCCGCCACCAAGGCGGATACCACGGAGCCGACGAGGCCAGACACGATGGCGGTGACCGCCACGGTGTACACGAGGTCGTTCACGCTAAGCCCCCGTGTACTCTTCGCCGGTGATTTCCTTGTACTCGTCGGCGGTGATCCATTTGCACTCGACAGCCTTGTAGACGCGTGCCTTGCTCCAAAGGTCTTTGTCGTAGTACTTCTTGACCTTCGCGAAGTGCTTGGAATGCTCAACGGTTTTCTTCGTAGCCATTACTGGTCGCCTCCCACGGTCATGAGCAGGTAGTCGATGTTCGCCGTGTTGGTCTCGGTCTGCGTCGGCTGGGACGCCTGCTCGCGCATCTGTTCGAGCAGCGCCGGGAGGTCGGGCACCTCGCCGTTGGCGTAGGCGGCGAGCGCGGAGGTGTAGGCGAGCTTTCGCGCCTTCCGCTCCACGTACTCGTCATCGTCGATAACGCCCGCGTCGTGCGCCGCGTCGGGGTCGCCGATCTGCGACAGCAGGTCGCGCAGGGCGTTGACCTCGGCCAGGGTGCCGTCTCGAAGCTCGTCGGGGCGCGGCATGTCTTCCTCAGTGTCCATGCGGACTCCTTCCTTATCGGGGAATGTGCCGCCATCGTATTGGCGCCGTGAGATTGCCTGGCCGTTTGGGCGGGCGCGAAGAAAGAAGGCGCGCCGCAGCACGCCTTCGCTGTCTTGGTTATTTCGTTTTCGACCCGTCTAGGCCGCCGTTTTGAGTTGCCGCCCTTCCGCTATGGCGAGGGCGTTCCGCCCGAATCGTCTCTCGGGCTTGGTTGCATTGAGCAACCCCCCCCGCGAGTTTTTCGAACAGGCTGCGGTACAGCGCGTCCATGGCCAGCACGCTGCGGTGCGCGTCCAAGTGAGCCATGCCGCCGCGCCAGCTCTGGTAGCTCTGCTGCACCTGCTCGGGCGTCATGACCCCCTCGGCCACCATGCGGGCCATCTTCTTCAGCTTGCGTCGCTCGCGCGTGATGGAGTCGCGGCACGGCTTCATGACGATGCGGACCGTTTCGGTGTAGAAGATGCGCTTCTTCAGCCACGTGAAGCCGCGCGTCAGCTTCACCACGCGGGTCTTGCGCGGGTTCAGCGCGATGCCGAGCTTCGCGCACTCGTGCTCTATCAGCAGAAGGCACACTTGCAGGTACTCCTTGGACTCGTGGATCAGGTAGAAGTCGTCCATGTAGCGCCCGTAGGCCTCGGGGCGCAGCATCTCGGCCACGTAGTGGTCGATGCGGTTGGGATGCGCCACCGCGCATATCTGGTTTGGCTCGCTGCCCAGGCCCAGGCCGACCTCGCCCTGCGCGTCTATCAGGCGGTGCTCAAGGGCGACCACGCGCGGGTCGAGCAGCGCGTCGGCCACCTGCCGCTTGACTGGCTCGTGGGCAATGCGCGCGAAGTAGTCGGAGAAGTCGCCCGGCAGTATGTAGCCCTCGCGCCCATGCCGCCGCCAGTGGTCGGCCAGGTGGCGCTTGAGCAGCTTAAGGGCGTAGTCGGTGCCGCGCCCCTTGATGTTGGCGGAGTTCGCGGATACGAGCGTGGGGACTATCGCGGGCACGAGGGCGTTCTGGGACAGCGACTTCTGCACCACGCGCTCGGGGAAGTGCACTGCACTGATGTGGCGCAGCTTGCCGCGCTCCCACAGGTCGAAGCGGATGAAACCCCGGCATATGTCGCGGCCCTCCAAAAGGTCTTGGCGCGATTTCACGGCGTTTCGCAGGTAGTCCTTCATGTACCGCTGCGTCGAGGCCTTCCACATGACGCCACGCGCGGCCTGCTTGGAAGCCTTGCACAGGCTGTTGAGGTCGGCCACCGTCTCAAGGGTGCACGCCTTGACGCGCTCGGCCTTGGCCCTGGCGCGCTTCTCCTCGCGGCGCTTCCGGCGTGCGGCCCGCCTTTGCTCCGAGTTCATAGAAGGCACCCCGCACGGCTTGCAATGTGGCTCTGACAGCCGCTTGAGGTATGGCCATGAAACGCGGCGAAGCCACGGAGCGCCGCGCCATGCAAGCAGCGTCCGGCCACCCTCGCGGGGTGCGTATTTACGGGCTCGCGCCCGATGGTCGCGCCTTCCTTCCTCTCCGCGCTCTGCTTTCGGCCCGCTGGCCTACTCGGTCTGGCAGTAAGGGAATCCGGGGCGGGGGCGAACCCAGGTGTTCGTCGCCGAATTGTAGTTGGCATTGCCGTTGTTGTTGACGTAGCACACGTTGGACGAGGAGCCACCCATGACGGAACGCAGCCACCAATTGTACCGATATACAAGGCGGGACCGCCGCCCATTATAACGAACGCAGGCGCTCTAGCTCGGCCTCGGCCTCGGCTATGCGCTCGTCGGTCGTCTTCTTGCCGGTGACGCGTACGTTCTTGCGCGCGCCCTTGAGCAGTTTGATCTCCTCCTCGACCATGCCCGCCAGCGCCTCGAAGCGGTTGGCGTTCACGGGCAGGCCGATGTCCATGAGGCACTGCATGTCGAGCATCAGCTGCTCGCAGTCGGCTATCGCCAGCGTCAGGTAACGCTTGCGCTCAAGTGCGTTGAACGAACTGTTGGGGTAGAAGCAGTCGGCGCGGTTGACGTTGTATACGATGCTGCGCGCGGTCTCCACCGTGGGGACTGCGTTCAGCAGCCTGTAGGCTTTCGGCACGACCGACGAGGAGGCCATGAGCTTGTTGACCTCCACGCGGATGGCGATGGCCTGCGTGAAGAACTTGTACTCGGACACCTCGCGGTTTCGCTGATAGACGCCGCTCATGGCACCTCCCGGAAATAGTGGCGAAAAAAACGGCCCGCTGCGCGGGCAGGGATGCGACCGCGCAAGGCGGTCGCATCGAAAGAGAAGTATAGAGCACTCGGCTGGCTAGCCGACGAGGAAGCCGGGGCGGGGGCGAACCCAGGCGTTCGTCGCCGAATTGTAGTTGGCAGCGCCGCCGCTGCTGACGCAGCACACGCCGGACGAGGAGCCACCCATGACGGAACGCAGCCACCAACCGTACCGAGTTCCGTTCAAGCGGTGCGCGGTATCGCGGAACAGGTCGAACTGGCAGTCGAAGCCCACGCTGTAGCCCTTGGTGCCCCACACTGGGCAGCCGTACACCTCCATCTCGGAGGGCGACCACACCTTGCCGATGTCCTGCCAGCTCCAGCTGTTGGAGTCGCTGAGCGCGCCGCTCGCGCTGTAACGCTCCTCAAGCAGCACGCGCTGGGTGAGCAGGTACTTGGTCAGCCCCTCGGGCAGGCACGCCTCGAACAGCTTCTCCCACGCCTTGAGGTTGCTGTTGAGGTAGGGGCACTTCTGGTCGGCGGTGCCCTGGTTGGTGTTCGTCGTGTTCCACATCAGGTACGAGGAGTTCGCGGCGCCGGTAACGGTCGAGGCCACGGCGATGGGCGCGGAGGCCACGAAGGCGAGGTGGTGGCCCTTGGAGCGGTCGTCGCACCACAGGTACGGGTCGATATGCGCGAGCAGGAAGCGCACGGACTGCTGCGAGGTCACGCCCGAGGCGGACACGAGCGGCACGTCGATGTAGTCGCCCACGCGCATGCCGCTGAAGTTCGCGGCCTGCACGCGCTTGTGCAGCGCGTCGTAGATGGTGGTGGAGCCTGAGACCTCGCCCGCGAGAATCGTTGCGAGCGACTGGCCTGGGTACTTGCCGATCAGGCCCTGTCGGTTGTACTCGGCGTTGTTGAGCGCCGTGGTGGCGTTGGTGCGGGCGGTGTCGTCTATCATCTCGTAGTTGGTGCCGCCCACAGTGAGGATCTTAGCTTGAGCCATTTCGTTTCCTTCTTAGATCAATGTGATGGTGTTGCCGCTTGCGGAGCATGTTGAGCCGAACGTTACGGTCGCCCCGCTCGCCGATGCCTTTGAAGCCGGGCAGTAGACTGTTCCGCCCATGTATATGAACTGACCCGTCGAGTTAGCCAAAAGCGTTGCGAGCTTCGCGTTCTGGGCACGCAGCTCTGCGACGTCCGAGCTTCCTGCGCTGCCTTGCGCCACGGAGTTGGCGATCTGCAACGCCTGGTTCGCCGCTGCGTCCGCACGCGAAGCTGCGCCGTTCGCCGCCGAGGTCGCGTCGCTCGATGCCTGCTGGTCGGCGATATGCTCGTCATGGCGCTGGCTTTCGGCCTTTTCGCGTTCGATCTCGGCGTTCTTGCGCGACGTCTCGTTGTTCTGGCGCGTGGTTTCGGCATTCTTCCGCGCAGTTTCGTTGTCTTGACGTGTTGTCTCGGCGTTCTTGCGCGACGTCTCGTTGTTCTTGCGGGTTGTCTCGTTGTTGCCGCGCTCGGTCTCAGCCGTTTTCCGAGCGTTCTCGTTGGACACGCGCGTCTTCTCTGCCGCTTTGGCGCTTTCGGTCGCGGTGTTGCAGTTCGCCGCTGCCGTCTTGGCCTCTTCGGCGGCCTCCATCGATAGCGTCGACTCGATGCGGAAGATCGAGCCGTCGGTGGTTCTGGCGCGGTCGATGTTGCCCGCATCGTTGAGCAGCAGCGCCGCGCCTTTGTTGGTATCTGCCATCGCACCTCCTTTACTTAGCTAGCACGCCGATCACGATGGCGTGCGGGCCGATTGCCTGGATGATGCATCGGTCGCCTGCCTTGGCTCCCGAGCATGAGGTGGTGTACGGGAGCTTCAGGGATGCCCCCTTCACCGATACGGCCATGGTGGCTCCGGATACGGAATTCACCGTTCCGTAGCACGCCTGCTGGCCGGGAGGGTCATTGGCGGTCGCATCGGCCATCGCGGCGCCGTATCGGCGCATGGCCGACATGAGTTCATCGCTCATACCTCTTCACCTCCATCTCGATTGGGCATCCTCCCACGAGCGTGAGAGTCGCAGTCCTCACCGCGAACTTGCCGCTGATGCCGGCGCTTGTCCAATCAATCATCACGGCATCGCCGCACGCGATCGGTGCATACGTCCTCTTTACCGTGACCCTGTGGATGGCGCTCTGCTGCGTTCGCAGCATCTCGCTCGCCTTGGAGTCTGCGTTCTTCTGCCTCTCTGCATCGGTGGAGCCTTCGGGCAGGTCGCTGTAGCTGTACGTGGCGGTTTTTCGCCACCCGCGCGAAACGGTCGAGTATGGGCTGTCGGGGTCTGAGTCGATGGCCGTTCCACGGTAGAAGGCATCCTGCGTCTCGTAGTCGCAGTGCACGACGTTCGCCACGCCGGAGCGGTCAAGCTCGTCCACGACCTCGTTGATGAAGCGTGCGCCCGCGCCCTCTCGAAGGGTCATGGAAACGGGCCTGTCCTGCGGCTCCCTATATCTGCGAAGTACGGGTCTTCCGTAGGCGTCCTCGTCGACGGCGCGGAAGCCAGCCACGTCGAGCAGCGCGTTGCACGCCGCCAGGCGCTTCGACAGCCTCATGTCGCCCGAATCGATTCCGAGCGTCCAGTCCTGCGCTAGCTTGTAGTCGGAGCCGTCGGCGATCACGTCAGCGAAGCCAGCCGCCTTGAGCAGCTTTACGACGTAGGGGACAACCACGGTTCCAGCCGCCACCGTGAATGGGGCATCGAATTCGTCCTCCGCCACCTCCGACAGCCTGCCCGACAGGCCTGCCGTGCCGGTTGAGTTGACGCCGCGCCTAGTCCTTTTCGGCGCTGAGACAACGAAAGTCCCCAGCGCCTCACTGACTGACGCGCCACCGAAGTCGGCATCGAGGTACACCCGCAGCAGATCTGCCCCGATATCGAGCGCCCCGGAGTAATCGACCTGCCCTGTGGTGTAGTCCTTGTCCTGGTTGCGCTCAATGCACCCGCCGTTCTTTATGTTTGTGATTCTCTCGACCTCGTTGCCGCTTGCGCGGTCTACGCGCATGAAGCGGAACGAGGTGAGGAACGGTTTTCCCCAATCAGCCATTTATCGGCTCCTCGAAGACGTTGTGCGTGACGTTGGCCGAACCCTTCCAGATGCCTGCACCCTTCACAGACATGTCGAAGTCCATGGGGCCGTATGCGCGTTCGCCTGCATGTCCGCGCCACCACCCCCTCCACTGCTCGTCCATAATCCGTATGTACCTGTCGTGGCCGTCGCGCTTCATCTCCCATGAGAGCGAGGTCTTTTTGTTCAGCTCGTCGAGCATGTACGAAATGGGCAGGTCGCCGTTCTCGCCGCCATCGGCGAAGTGGTATGTCTCCACGGATCGCTGAGAGCTTGTCGAGTAGTCGCCGTTGTAGTCGAGCACGAGCACGGTCGATGCATCCTGGCCGAAGTTAAGCGCCATCCCGCGCGCGAACACGTTGGCATCGGCCACGATCTGCGACGAGGTGCCGTTGTCGGCGTACCCGGTGACCTTGTACTCGTAGTCGGTGTTTAGCGGCGGCACGCGGTCGATCGTCTCTTGGGAGTCGAGCACGCCGGATGCTATGACGGCATCGCCGCCGTACGCCACGCGCTCCACCGTGAAGGCGGAGCAGCGGGAGGCGTTGCCGAGCACCAGCGCGTCACCATCGACTGTGATCGTGCCTAGCATGGAAAGCTCATTGCTCACCTCGTCGACCGTCATGGGGCCTACGAGCGTGGTCTGCTCGATCTCGTATGACGAGAGGCCGTTGCGCACCTTCACGTGGCACGCCAGCGCATCGTCGTACGACAGCGACACGTCTGGGATGACCGGTTCCGCCCAGTGCGTCTTGAAGCGGCGCATGGCCGTCTTGGACAGGCCGGAGCCGCCCTTGACCGTGAGCATGAGCAGATAGTCAATGCCGTTGCGTATGGTGGCGTAGCTGCCGAAACTCACGGGCTTCAGGTTCGTGACGTCTGCCGTGGCGACCGTCGCGCCGCCGACCTCTGCGAGCGTGAGCGTCGCCTGCGCGATGCCAGTTTCGTCGGTTGCGGCGACTTGCACCGTGAGCGGCACCGCATCGACGAGCATGCCGTCGGTAGCGGGGGAGGCGACCCAGCACTGCGGGTAGTCGGCGACCGTTATCGCCGCATAGCCAGACCAAGCGCCCCAATCGGCGTGCAGTCCCTTCGTGCGAACGCGGGCCTTCCAACTTCCCTTCGTGAGTGTGACCGATGCGCTTTTCTCGGTCGTGTATGACTTCGTTATCGTCTCGCTGCCGACGAGCTCAAGCTGCGCGGCGGACTGCGCCGAGCCGTCGGGGTGGTTGGGCACCCACGAGACGGATGCCGCCGACCCCGTTGGCACAACATGGTCGGCGGTGACCTTCGGTGCGAGAGGCGGCGTGATCGTGGTCACGGAATTCGATTCGACCCACGAAGACGTTAGGCTACCGCGCTTGGCCCTGACGCGGTAGACGATCGTGCCGGCAGGCGCGGAGGTGTCGTGCAGGTCTACCCATGCGGGGTCTTCGCCCTCGGTGGTGGTCGAGACCGCCGCCCACGTCTTCCCGCCGTCGCCTGATCGCTGAACATCCCATGCGCTGGCGTACCACCACGCCCCGTAGACGCGCAGCGTCACCTCGGATGCGCCGGCCTTGATGGCATCAATGCGCGAAGGCGCCGACGGAGTTGTGTATGTGGTTCCGCAAGACACGTGTGTGGAGTTGCCGCCAGGGCCGTGGGCGCAAAGGCGGTACTCGTACTTGTGGCCTGCGGTCGTCGAGTTGTCGGTGTAGTTGGTCACGTCCCACGAGACGTCGGCGATGTTCACCCATGAGCCGTCGTCAGCGCGGCGGTCTACGTACACGCCAGCCCAGGGGTACGCGCCGTCCATGCCCGTGTAGTCGACGTCCCACGTGATCTTGTGCGAGGTGTCGGAAACGCGGGCCAGCTTCGGGTTCTTGGGCGGATGCGGTTGTGAGTATCCGCGCTGGGGAATCCAAGCGTACTCTGTTGCCCAGGCGTCTCCGCCGGCGCTGCCGTAGTAGTTGTTGTATGTCTTGCCGTAGACGTGGATCTGCACGGAGCAGTTCCAGCCGCTGGCCCCGCGCCCGACATCCACGGTGAAGGTCACGGCGTCGCGCGTGGCCCAATTCCCGTAGTTGTTGAGCAGCACGTCGCGCGACCTGTAGGTGGTGCCGTTCACGATCACGTCGTAGTGCGTGCCGTACTGTGCCGCATACTTGTCGTCGAGCGCGGCGGTGATTGTTATGCGCGAGGTGGTGTCGTTGACCGTGCTCACGCCGTCAACGGAGATATAGCCGCGATACCAGCGGTTGTACCCCGCGATCTGTATCTCCCTTGTATGGGTTCCCATTGGCTACCTTCCCGACCCTGCGGACCGCTTGGCTGCGGAGACCAGAACGTCAACCGCCTGCATGATCCGCTGGTCTGCGTTTACACTTCCTCCATTGACCGTGACGTTGTAGGTCGTGCCAGCGGCACCTGCCCCGGCAACGGCAACCGACGGAGCGACCGTGATGCCCGAGCCGATAAGCGAGCTTGCGGAGGCTAGCGCCGACGTGATGGCGGAGTTGACCGCCCCCGTGCCGCTGCCGATACCCTCGGCCCATCCCTCCATGAGCGCCTTGCCCGAGTAGGTTGTATAACCGTGGCCGCTGAATGGGCCGCGCTTTGCGGGCGAGAACGGGAAGAACGAGCGGATCTGCGAGACGGCGCCGGACACGGCGGAAAGGGTGCCGCCGATTGCGTTCTGGATGCCCTGCGTGAAGCCGTTGATCAACGCGCGACCGGAATCGACGAGCCACGACCCAGCGCCTGCGAAGAAGCCCATTACCTGGCCGGGGATGCTGGAAATGGTGTTCATGAGGCTCCCGATATGGCCAGACACAGCGCCGACGAGCGCCGAGAAGGCACCCGTCACTGCCGCGTACACCTGCTGCGCCGCGTTCGCCATCGTAGACACCATGGTCGAGAAGTACCCGGCGATCGAGGAGACGAGGCCGGACACGAGCGAGAGCGCTGAGGACACCAGCGAGCCGACGAACGCCACTACCGCGTTCACACCGCCTGAAACGGCGGCGACCACGGTAGCTATCCCGCCGCCGACAACGGATACGATCGAGCCGATGAACGTGGTAACCGCAGTCACGAGGCCGCTCACGACCGACATGACGAGGCCAATGGCCGAGGTTACGACGGATGCGGCGTTTACCACGACCGAGATCACCTGGCTTGCCACCGTTATCACGACGGACACGATTGAACCAACTACAGACAGCACTGTCTGGATTACCGGTATGAGCATCTGAGCCACGGAGAGCACTATCTGCATGCCGCTAGCCAATATCGGCAGCACGGCGTTGGCGAGGTTTGCGAGCGCCGTGCCGATAGACGTGATTGCCGGCATGAGCGCAGCGCCTACCTGCGACACGAGCGGGCTTACCGCAGCGAAAAGCTGCATGGCGACGCCGATGACCTGCGAAATGATCGGGACGATCATCGCGAAGGCGTTGTGTAGCACGGGCAGGATGGCCTGGCCGACGTTCAGCAGCGTCGAGCCAAGCTGCTCTATGACAGGCCGCACGGCGCTGAACGCGCCGACTGCGCCAGATGCAAATGACGCGATGGCGGGCAGCATCTGCGATGCGAAGTACGTCACGAACGGCAACACCGCCGAGATGATCGTCGTCACGGCTCCGCCAATAGTCGAGACGATGGTGTCCCAGATGCCCGGTATCTGCTCGCCAAGCTTCCCGAAAGCGGACTTGCACGTGCCTACGACGAATGCCGCAGCGTCGGCGATCGCTTGGAACGCCCCCGTTATCTGGGAAGCGTCGACTGTCGGCAGCTGTATGCCAAGCTCAGCCAAGGCTCCTACGGCGATGTTCCAAGCAGTCGCGAGCGCTTCCGAGAGCACTGGGCCAAGGACTGGGCCAAGGCCAGACAGCACAACCGGGAACGCCTCGACGATTCCCTTGCCGATCTGCGCAACCCTCGGAGCCACGTTCGTAGCTACCGCGCCGATCGACTCAAGCAGCTGCTGCGTGAGCTGCGAGAAGTCGACGTCGTCGCGCCCGAGTCCGGTGATGAAGTTCTCCCACGCGGCCTTCGCCATGCCGATGGAGCCGCTGATCGTGGTAGCGGCCTCCTTGGCGGTGGTGCCGGTGATGCCCATGTTCTCCTGCACGGTATGGATGGCCTCGACCACATCGGCATAGCTGTCGATCGTGAGGTCGGCGTTCTTGCCCTGCTCCTGGCGCAGTTTGTTGGCATCGGCGATAAGGCGCTTCATCTCAGCCTGCGTGCCGCCGTAGCCGAGCTTCAAGTTGTCCAACATCGTGTAGTTCTGCTTCGCAAAGCCTTGGTAGGCGTTCTGCACGTCTGTCATGTCGGAACCCATCTTGTTCACGTTGTCCGACATGTCGCCCATGGCCATGTTCGCGTAGTCAGCCGCCTTGGCGACATCGCCGCTGCACGACGAGACGAGCGAGGCCGCGAAGCTCGTGGCCTGCGTCATGTACTGGTTGGCGGACATTCCGCATGTCTTGTATGCCTCTGCGGCATAACCTTGCAGTGTCTGCGACGCGGAGCCGAACAGGGTGTCGACGCCGCCAACCAGCTGTTCGTAGTCTGCATATGCGGAAAGGGCCGCGCCGCCAATCGCGGTCACGGCCCCTGTGAGCGCTGTGAACCCGGCCACCGCCGCAGTGGCGACGCCCTTGGCTACGGTTCCAAGCCCTGTCAGGATGCCCGAGGACTTCTTGGCCCCGCCGTCGATGCCGACAGTCATGGAGTCGCCGAAGGCCTTGCCTGCGGCGTTGCCCTGGCTGCCGAACTCCTTGCCGATCTTGCTCGCGAAGCCATCCATCGACGGCATCAAGGACACATAGGCCGACCCGACACTAGTCGCCATCTTCCCCTCCTATCCCCAGGATCTTGTCTATCTCTTCCTTTGCTTCCAGCGCGTTCGCGCGGTGGCGCTCAAGCTCTGCGAGCTGCGCCGGCGTCTTGATAGGCTCGGGAGGCTCCGCGCTCCTGTCCTTCTTGTCGGCCATGCCCCAGGCGATGCACCGAAGCTGGTGCTCGATGCGCCAGAGCATGTAGTCGGTCGTGCTCCACCTGAGTTGCGGGTACTGCGCCTTGGCGAGGCGCGAGTTGTCGGGGAGGTGCTGCCAGAGGAGCGCCATCCGATCGAGGTCTTCGGGCGCTCCATCCAATGGCAGGGCTATGCCGTAGAACTGCTGGAAGTCTGCTATCGCTTCGCCGCGCCTGTTCTCGAGGTCGCTGGCGAAGCCTATTAGTTTTTTGTCTTTGCCGCCTCGAAGGCCGCGTCGCACAGGCGGCGCATGTCGTATGACGTTCCGCCGAGGGCTTCGATATACTCCTCGTCTCGGCCCATGAAGATGCGCTCCATGGCGTCCATCATCCCCGCTGGGTCGGTTTCGCTTCTGGCGAATTGCTTCACGGTTTTGTAGGACTTCAGCTCGTCGAGGTCTGCGGCGAACTCGCCGTCAACGCCGTCGACGGTAAAGGTGATTTCGGTCATTCTCTTTCCCCCTAGGCGTTGTTGGTCTCGGTTGACTCGATGTAGTCGTAGCAGGTGTTGCCGTTGCTATCGACCAGGTATTTGAACGTGATCTGGCGCCCGGCAATCTCGCTCACGGCGAGCTTGATGTCGTCGAGCTCAGAGGACTTGGCGGCGGGCACGACCTTGCGCCAGCGGCGACCGTTCTTGAGCACGAGTTCGAGCACGATCGACCATGCCTCGTCCTTGTTGCCGTTGTGCTCTACAGTGATAACGCCGTCGAGGTCGGTCACGTTGTCGGCGCCATACATGACCTTGAGGGTCTGCGCCTTGATCTCTGCGAGCGTGAGCTTCGCGGACTCCACGCGCGAGGTCGTGGCGGAGTCCATGAGGTCGCCGTTCATGTCCTTCAGCTCGTTGGCGTCGGTCTCCTCGGACTCGGTGTATCCGTCCTCTGAGATGAAGCCGAGGTTGAGGAAGGCTTCGGCGAGATTGGTCTTGATGTCGGTGGGGAGGGTAGTGCCTGTCGGGGCCACGAAGATATATCCGCCCTTCACGCCCTTGGTGGACGAGACGTTCTTGGTCTCGTTTTTCTTGAAAAGTGCCATGTCGGCTCCTATTCGCAAATGGTTACGTTTACGTTGGTCTGGTATCGGCGCTGGCGGCTGTTCGGGTCGTCCCAGCGGTACGTGCTTCCGCACGTGGCCTCGAACACGCACTCCTCGTCCATAAGGCTCGGCACTGCGTGCTCCACGGCTTCGGCGATCTCTGCGGCGCGTCTGCGGGTCTTCGCCCATGACTGCGCCACGAGCTGTACGCGGTTGATGCAGCCGCTGCGGCTAGATCCGGTCTGCGACACCGATATGAACTCGCTGGGCCTGTCGGCTGGTACGTCGAGCACGGCCTTGATGCCGGTCTCGTCCATGAGCCGCTGCGCCACCATGCGCTCCGCGTCCATCACTCACCGCCTCCGAACATGGATCTGAGGCGGTTGTGCTTGCGCTCGCTCGCATGGGCGTGCGGAGTCGCCGTGGCAACCACGAAGCCGTTTGCGAGCTTGCCCTTGAACTTGCGGACTACGTAGCCGGCACCCTCGCCGGGGTGCCGGGAGAAGGACGAGTTGCACGATGCCGCTGCGGCGTCTGCCTTCTTCTTGAGAAGCGCCTGCACCGCGCCTGAGTTCATAACCTCGGCATAGCCGCCGCGCTTCCAGCCCTTCCACTTGAACTTCACCTTGCACTTAGCCATCGGTGCGCCCCACTTCCACGGTGAGGTTCCAATCGCCTGGGGTGTTTGCCGGGTCGTAGCGCTGCGGGTCGCCTATGACGCGGTACTCGGTGCCTCGAACGTTTACGCGGCACCCCTTGAGCGATGCGGTGAAGCTCTTGGGAAAACACAGCGTGTAGGCGACCTCAACGCCGTCGGGGCGCGATGCATCGAGTTCCGAGGTGGCCCCCGGGCACACGACCACGCCCTCTATGGCGGTGTCCACGCTGCCGCGCTCGATAGGCTCGCCGAGCGAATCGAAGTCGACCACTGGTGTTGTGACCGTCACCGATTCGGTGCTTATGAGTCCCATTCGGCATCACTCCCAACCGGTTGGAGCGCCCCGATGCGCTGGTCGAGCAGCCCGAGGCGCTTCAGCTCCGTCTTTCCCAGGTACATTTCGCCGAGGGCAGACCCGTACGAAACGCTGGCCGTGTAGCCGCCTGCGCCCTGGCTGTACTGCATGGCACCCGCCAGAGCTGCCGGCGCAGACAAGACCCTGTTGACTACGAGGCAGCACACCGCTGCGGCAGATCGGTCGAAGGCGGCTACCTTGCCGCGCTCGTAGTCGCCCACGTTTGATTCGTAGGCGCTCATGAGCAGGTCTGACGCGTCTGAGAGCAGGGTCGCGGCGCGTGCCTCGTCGGTCGGGTCGCCGTACCTCGCCCTGTAGTCTTCGATGGTCGCTAGCGGCTCCATGCGCCTACTCCTCGCTGGCAGGCTCTTCGGCCTTGCCGGAGTCAACCGGCTTCGCGGCATTCTCGCCGGCCTTCTGCTCGGACGCCTCGGAGGTCGCGGCCATCATGCCAGCGTCGACGAGGCACTTGACCACCTTGGCGATGGTCGGGTTCGCACCAGGGTTTGCGGCCTGTTTGGAGATGCCGACAGGCTCGCCGTCGGCGGTCACGAAGCAGACGTGCTGCGGGAGGATCGGGGATGCCTTGGATGCGTCCTCGACGATGAACTTCTGCACAAGGTTCGCCATGGTTACCGCCCCCTAGGCCGTCTTCAGGATGGCGAAGGCCTTGGGGTCGAGAACCGCGTAGGCAAGGACTGCCTCGGTGCGGTACGCGACCTGGTTGTATCCCTTCAGGTCCTGACCGGTGTTGTCGGGGTCGCCGTACTCGATGATCTCGGAGGTCATGTCGCGCACCATGCCCCACTTGATGGTGGAGAAGTCGCCCATGATGCCCGCCACCTTCGGGTCGATCTTGCAGCGGCGACCGTTGACGGTGCCGGAGGTCGCGGCGGGGATGCCGTCGATGTTGCCGACGTTGAGGGACAGCGGGATCTCCGGGTAGAGGCGCTGGCCGGTGGCGGGAATGCGCAGCTTGCGGAGGTCTGCGGCGAACTTGCGGGAGAGCGCGAAACCGTTGATGTCGTAGTCGATAAGCGCGTCGGCCAGCGCGTCGATGTCGTCGACTGCGGATGCCGAGGCGGTTACGGCGCTGGCCCCTGCGGTGAGCGCGGTGTAGCCATCGAGCGCGGTGCCCGTCTTGGGGGACACGGCGTGGTAGACCACGTAGTCGAGCGCTCGGCCGATCGCGGCGGTCTGGTCGGCGATGATGTTGGTCACGATCTCAAGCTGGTTGTCCTCGTCGGCCCAGCGCAGCTCGTCGGAGACGCGTGTGGTCGTGACTACCTTCACGCGCTTTGCGACGATCGGCGTGGTGGAGACCTCGGAACCGCTCTTCTTCGCGCCCTCCGCAACTACCTCGGCCTCGGTTGTCGGGTTGAACACGATGTAGGTGGTGTCGGAGAACGTCTGCGGGGTGCTGGGGGACAGCGCCGCGATGGTGGAGGTGTCCTTTGCCTTGTTGATGATGGAGGTCACTACCTTGTGCGGGAGCTTGACCTTGCTGGTGTCGTTAGCCATTTCGGCTCCTTACTTGTCTCTAGTTGTTACCGAGGAGCTGGCGCGTGAAGTCGCGCAGCTCAGATTTGTCGCCGTCGCTCGGCTTCGGGAAGCTTCCTGGCTTCTCGACCTTGGGCGCGGGCGGCTTTTTGAACGCGGCGAGCATGTCGTCTGCCCACTTGGACATGCTTTCCTCGTCGTCGCCGACGATCAGGCTCGCCGGCACGCCCTTCTCCTGCGCGACCTTGGCCGCGATCTTCGACCGCTTCTCTTCCTTCTCCTTGTCGTCGAGCCTCTTCTTGAGGTCGGCGATCTGGTCTTCGGCGGTCTTGTTCGCGTTGTTGGCCTCCTCAAGCGCCGCTGCTGCGGTTCTGTTGGCCTTCGCCTTCTTCTCCCACTCGCGCGAGTGCTTCTTCTCGGCCTCGTACAGCGCCTTGTAGTCGACGGGCGGCTCCTGGTTGGCGCCATCTCCGCCTTCTGCTCCCGGCACTTTCGTGGGTTCGTTTGCTTCTGCCATGTCGCGTCCTTTCCCGTGCCGTGCGGCACGCCTGAGCTGCCGTGCGGCTGCTCAACGGTCATCAGTTGGGCCGTGCGGCCCGTCCGCGACAGTTTCTTATGAGCGTGAGATTCGGCATGAAAAAGGCCACCTGTAGGTGGCCCTTGCTGTTTTTTGCGGTTATAATCTGGTTAGCCAGCGGGTTGTTTGACTCACCTATAGAGACATGCAGCCGCTGGCTATTTCTTTATTCGCAGGAGTTTCCCATCGTGCCCGAGCATCCTGACCTCGCTGATGTGATAGCGGGCCATGTACTTGCTGATCCACTTTATCGCCTGCTCGTCCGTCACCTTTTCGTTCTCGCTCACGTCGACGACGGTGAGCTTCACGCCATTCTTGCCGGGTATTGACTTGATGTGAGACTTGAACGTGTTCTCAGACCCAGCTCCGTAGATCGTCTTGATTTCGATACCCGTTGATAAATCCGCTCGGCTAATCGTTGTCTTCCCATCGGAGTTCGGTGCTGTCAGATGCGATTCGTCTTCCCAGAACTCCGCCTTATAGCCAAGCGCGTTCAACTTCTCGGCGGTAATTCTTTCGCCGGGGTCTTTCTTCCAGCGCTTTAGCTTCTCGCCTTTCACGGCGGAGTCCGTAAACTCGATGCCGGAATGTTCTCCCGATGCGTACCACTTCGGATCGCGCAGTTCGATCTCCTCGACCATGCGCTTGTTCACGTACTTGTCGAAAGCCTTGCCGGCCTTGTTTCCGTGGGCCTTGATGTACGCCTCTCGCTCCGCGTCGGGCATGGCGTCCCATTCCGCCCACAGCCCGTTGCGACCGCCCAATGTGTCAAGGCACTCGTTGAACCTGTCGTACATGCCGTCGGGGTCGTAGCCCTTGACCTTTGATCCCTTGCCGAAGCTCGGCACGACGCGGCAGTCGCACTTTGGGTGCGAGTGGCTTGCGGCCTCCTTTGTCTTGTAGTTGAAGCCGAACGAGGAGAGCATGAGGCAGAAACCGCACGTCTCGCCAGACGGCACGCGTGCGTACCTCGGTTTCGCCGGGTCTTTGGAGACGTTGTGCGCCACGCACATGTTCGCGGCCTTGCGAATCTCTGCGTCGAGGCGGCGAACGCACGCGGCAACGAACATGTCGGTGGCTCCCTGCTTCACCACGCTTGCCATGAACGCCTTCACCGAGCCGTACGTCGCCTGGGGGTCGCGCAGCGACTCGGCGACGGCGGCGTACTTTCCGGGCGCTTCCTGCGCCTTGCGCACGGCGTCGTAGAACTCGGCGGCGCGGCCAGCCGCAACGGTGTCGGCGTAGTAGCCGCAAGCCGTCTCGATCACCTCGTAGGCCGCCTCTCGCAGCGCCGCTATGTCGCCGTTCCCGCTCGCCTCCCAGTCGGCCACCAAGCGGGTGAGCGCGTCGCCGGCTTGGCGCTGCGCCATTCCAGATAGCACGTTGATCTCGTCCGTAAGCTCGTTAAGCAGGCTGCGAGGTATCTCCGCCATCCTCGCCCTCCTTCGGCTCGAACAGCGAGGCCACGGCAGCGCTCGCCTGTGCCTTCTTGTTGTCGCTGTTGATGCGCTGGATCTGCTCGTCTGTGTAGTCGAGCATTTCGAGCATCACGTCGGAGTTGGCGAGCTTCGGCAGACCCTGCACCTGCTTCAACGCGGCGTCGGACAGGCTCACGATTGACGGGTAGGCCGGGGACATGAAGCGCGGGTTGAGGTTGTAGCCGGCATCGCGCTCGGTCTCGTAATCTGTGCCGTTCGCCACAGCGAGCGCCATGTAGGCCACGTTGCGCAAAGCGTTGCCATTCTCGCGGTTGAGGTTCTTCGCATCGATCACGAGCGGTTCGAGCGATGCAGCGATGGCATCCGAAGAGGATGGGTTGTCGTTGCTCACGCCGAAGAAAGACACCGGAACATTGGTGACCGCCGACATTTGGCATGCTAGCTGGCGCAGGTACTCGGTGAGCGGCGCCATCTGCAACTGGGCCGACTGCCACACGGTCGGCGAGTCTCCGTCAGGGTCTTTGGTGATCTCGTTGACCGCCCCCATCGACGCGTCGTACTTGTTCTGCCCGTTGATCATCTTCTTGTATGTGCCGAGCAGCCAGGTCTGCGGCAGCGTCGCGGCCTCAGACGCCACCTCCATGCGGGCGCGTTGGCGTATGGCGTCGTCTGTGATGCTCATGACCGAACGGCTGATGCGCGAGGAGCCGAACGGTCGCTCAAGCGTGGCATCGTAGGGCATAGGCTCCATGAGACAGCGACCCATGCCATGCTCCATGTAGTCGGCCACCCAGTGGCCGCTGCCGCGCGTAAGCACCACCAGCGCGTCTTCTGTGAGCAGGTGCACGACGGTCGGCACGCGCTCGGTGTCACCTGGCATCTTCTTCGACTCGGCCACAACGAGACCGGCCTTGATGCGCTTCTGCGCGTCATCCCAGATTGCCGCCGCTGCGGTTGCCGGGTACGCGGAGATGATTGGCTTGCCGCCGCCGTCCGTGACAGTCCAGAAGCCGCAGCAGTGCTTCAGCTCACCGATAAGGTTCTTGCGGTAGAGAGCTTCGAGCTGGTTGTCGGCACATATGTCGCGCAGCCGCATGGTAACGGCATCGTCGTCGGCAGTGAAGCCGTTGAACACCGAGCGATCTGCCAGGGCGTGCACCGCCTTCTTGGGCCAGTCAACGCGCGGGTTGATCTTCTTGGCGAGGGCTTTCGGCATGGCGATGCCTAGGTCTTTGACGCCGACGTGTCCGAGGTAGTAGTCCTCCCGCAACATGTTGCGGGATCGGTGGGTGCGCCACGTGTCCATAAGCTCGCGCACGAGCGCCTTGTCCTCGTGTCGCAGGCCTTCCGCCGCCGCGACCTGTCCGGCCAGTTCCATGTTCACTGCTGCCATCAGAAGCTTGCCTCCTGTTTACGTCTCGGGTCTCTCTTGGTTGTCCTCGCCGCCCATAGGGCCAGCGATGCGCTCTCGATCGGCGCTGACGAAGAGTCGGGGCCGTCGCCGAAGCCCCAGCCGTCGCGCCCGATGTCGCGCTTGATCGACTTCGTTGCGGAATCGTCCAACGCGGGCGATTCGATGTGGCTCGTCGTCCCGGCGTTGACCTCGTCGGCCAGCATCGTCGCGGCGGCCTGCACGATCGCGGTGCTGCCCATGACGATCGCCGACTTCGGCATCCTGCCGTCCAGAAGTCGCTGCTTCAGCGCGTCCGCTCCGCTCTTTCCGTCGATGCAGACGCACGCGATCTCCTCGCGGTTGCGCAGCAGCATGTCGGATATGCCGACAGTGCCGCCCTCAGCGCCCATGAGGTCGTAAAGCTCGACGTAGGAGCCGGCACCGCGCTCTGCCTTCGCCCAGGACACGGCAACGCGCGACCCGTCGGGCGAGAACTTCACGCCGAACGCGAGCTTGCCTTCCTGCATCGGCCCCGCCGCCTCGCACGCCTTCCACTTGGCGCTCGAAAGCGCGTATGAGTCGGCTCCTCCGATTGGGCTCCACCAGCCAAGGCGCTCACGCGCGAAGACGTCGGGCTGCATCTGCTCGGACTCGCCGCGTACGGCCTCTATGTCGAGGATTGTGCCGAGAGACGGGTTGTACTCGAACCATCGCGACTCGTCGTGCACGTCGCCGATCTCTGTAGCGCCCCACTCGATCCATCCCATCTCAGACCTGCCGTTGTGAACGTCCTCGTGGAGGTCGCGGAACACCGTGCCAACGTTGTCGGGGCCTGGCGGCGTGCCCAGGTAGATCGTCTGCGGGTTGTGCTTCGACCCTGCCGAGATGGCGGGCAGAGAAGCCGCCTGCTGCTTGGCCGTAAGCTCCTGTGCTTCGTCGTAAATGAGCACGTCGTAGGTCTTGCCTCGCGCCAGCGAGTCGGTGCGCGTGGTGAAGCGGATAAGGCCGCCGTTCTTGAGCTTGATGGCCTGTTGGCCGTTGGTCTTGCGCACGGCGAGCAGCAGGGCGTTAAGCTCAGGCTCGTCCTCGTCCTCGAATGGCCTTGAAAGCTCCTGGAACATCTGGTCTGAGGTGTCGCCGTGCTGGCATGTGTACAGGATTTTCTCGCCGTTGAGGGCGCCGTGGAAGCAGCGGGCGCGAACGTCCCAGCTCTTGCCGTTCTGTCGCGGGATGGATATGCCGATCGAGCGCAGCAGGTACTTGTCGCGTTCGTCGCGGGCGAGCATGGCGTCGAGCAGGTGCGGCTGCCACGGCAGCGGGTCGCCGAAGTACGCGGATGCCAGTTCTGCCGCCATGGGGCCGTCCCCGTCGAGCCTTTCTGGGATGTTCGCCTCGTATGTCGGGGTCTTCCTCGCCTGCATCACGCGCCTGCCGCCTTGGCACGCGTCTCGCGGTCATCGAACATGAGCGTGAGCAGCTTGCCGTGGGCGCTCGCGGGTCGCGCCTGCTGCACCGTGACGTTTCGGGCCGACTTGGACAGGCCGAGCTGGTCTGACAGCGCTCTGATCTCGGTGCTGGCCTCCTTCAATACGGTCAGCGCCGGATTCTTGCGCATCATCTTGAGCCGCTTGCCGCCCTTGCCCCTGATCGGCTTGTATGCGGTGGCGTCGAGTATTTCAATCTCGTTGTCCCCGAGGGCCATGGCCTCGCGTGCCTGGTTCGCCACGGCGTGCCAATAGCAGAGCAGCGCCAGCGTCGGCGCATCCTCCTGCGCGAACGTGCGCCTCGCGGTCAACTGCTCCCAGATGGCGGCTTGCACGGGGTCGCTAGCCACTTCCTGCGGCATCTCGATGTTCTCGGCCATGATTCCCTCCTTCTTCGCGGGGAATCGTAATGGCGGCGTGAGATAGCGAAATCGTTCGGAACGGGCGGGGGGAAATCGGCCCTAGGCGGCCGGAGTGGCCTTCCGACCCGGGGGAGGGGCGACCGCCCCGCCTCTTTTCGGCGGCTTCGGCGCTTGGGGCCAAAAGAAAGGGCGCGACCGCCGAAACGACCGCGCCCCTATTGGTGCATTGCTATGTTTTCCCTCAGAACAGCCGCGTGCGGCGTATCTGGTACTGCTTGACGTCGCCCGGCATCCTGTTGCCGCGCCGCTGGTTGCAAATCCTGTGGGCTGCATCCACGTTGGAGTAGTCCAGCGGGCTGCCTCCCCTCGACACGGGCAGCAGCTCGTCCACCTCGAAGCTCCACGGGTCGCCGCTCGGAAGGCTGTAGTCTATCGGCTGGCCGCATATGTGGCACGGCCTTCCCTCTGCCCTCAGCCTCGCTCTCAGCTTGCGCCTTGCGTTGCCGTTGCGGTTGCGCGGGTTGCCACTCATGCCAGCATCGCCGCTATCCCGCCGATGCACCACACGATGCCGTAGCACACGAGCAGCACCAGGAAGAGCATCACGAGCATGGACGCGACAGCACCGGCTGCATCCATTAACTTCTTGTATCCCATGTCAACCTCCAATGATCATGCGGGCCAGCGATACCGCCGCCCACAGCGTCAATCCGTCTATTAGCAGGGATGCCGCTATTATGAGCAGGCATCCCCAGTTGCATCCCGGGCGGCTCATTCGTCCCGCCTTATCGTTCCGTCGTCGTATTCGGCATGCAGCCACGCCGCGTACTCCTCGAAGGACGCGAACTCGCCGACGCGGCGCGAGTGCTTCGCGCACCTCGTGTGCGGGTCGACCTCGTCCACGACTATGAGCAGCGGACACGTCATCATGCGCACACCCATGCGCATGGCAGCCTCGGGCGAACCGAAGTAGCGTTCCCAGTTTGTCAATCTGCCACCTCCTACCCGCAGGCGAGCAGGGCCAGAACCACCAGCCCCGCCGCCAGCATGCGGATCACATAGAACTCAAGGGCCAGCACCGCCAGCAGCAGCGCCACGGCCAAGGCGGCTAGGGCTTGAAGTGCTCGCAAGCGATCTCACCCCCGTCCTTCAGATGGTCGAGCGCCCAGTCGACGGCCTTGTTGGCCGCGTCGGCCATGCTCTTGCCCGCAAGCTCCTCGTTGGCTATAGCCGCCTCAAGCTCAAGGCCGCACACGCCGTCGTCGCCGTCGGTTGGCTTGAACCACCTGCACTCGCAGCATGGCTCCGGCTCCTCCTGGTTCCACGGCGCGTTCGGGTCTCCCTCGAAGCAGCCGGGCGGAAGGTTCCACCCGCTGGGTGGTTCGTAGACGACCATGCTCATCGGGCACCGCCCGTGCACGGGATGTCGTGGCCGATGATCTCAAGGTCGTATGCCACGGCTGCGGCGCGCTCAACCCTGCAACCCCTGGCGTTCTCCCATCCCTCGCAGAGGAACACGGCGTCGCAGCAGGCCATCTTCGCGAGGCTCTGGCTTAGGTAGTACAGCGGCTCGTTCACGACCTTGTGCGGCACCGCGAGGCCGTCCTTGAAGTACGTGTCCACGACCTCGTATCCGCGCCGCTCAAGCTCTGCGACCGCCTTCGTGCGGGCCTCAAGTATCTGCTCCTCGCCAAGCCCGTTCATTGGCTGGACGATCATCGCCTTCTTCATTTAGGTTCCTCTCAGTCGCCGTCCCATACGCCGTCGGGGCGCATCCTCGCCATGGCGAGCAGCTGCAACAGCGCCCGCTTGGCGTTGCCCTCGGTAGCCTCCCAGTAGTCGTCGGAAACGTCGTTGCCGAGCCGCAGGGCCGCCGCTTTGAGCATCGGTATCGACTCGGCCCCGGTCTTCCCGTAGATCTCGCGGATGCCGCGCTCTCCCAAGCAGCGGTAGTGTTTCCCGTAGTTGTAGGTCACGTTCAGCCAAAGCTCGGTCGTGCCTCCTAGGGCATATGTTCCGCCCGCCATGAGATGCGGAGAATCGACCTCCAACGTCTCGTGCGTCACAGGGTCGCATAGCCTTATGTCGTAGCTCATGCGATCTCGCCCGCCTCTGCCATGGCGATCCTCTCGCCAATCCATCGCATCACGGGAACGGCCATGCTGTTGCCGATCGCCTTGTAGCGCGGCCCGTCGGGGCACTCGTCGGCAGGCTTGCCGCGATACGGAATCTTGGTCCAATCGTCCGGAAAACCCTGAAGACGCTCGCACTCGCGCGGCGTGAGCCTTCGCACAACCATGTCGCCTCCTTCCTCGCTGAAAAGCGTCTGAGTGTTGCTGGTGGAGAGGGTGAGCGACACTTCGTCGCTCACCAGCGCTCCTTTGCCCCCGCCAGCGCACCCGCAGCGGACGAGCAGCGTGCAGGCGCTCACAGGCACACCGACGGCGCGTCGCCGCCAACCTTGAGCGTGCCAACCATGTCGTATCCGATCGCCGTGTTGGCGTTGAGGTCGGCCATCGTTATCGGCTCGTCGATGGGGTAGACGGCTGGGTTGTGCCAGTCTGCGGTTAGCGTGGGGGACTGCTCGGGTTCCGCGCCTACTCCTCCCGCGCCTGCTCCCTGGTGGTACTTGAAGCCTGCGCTGCGAGGGCTTCTTCCAGCCTCTTCGGCAAGGCTCGCCCTCTTTTCCGCGCTCGATTCAAGATCCCCTCGCATGCTCTCCGGCTCAATGAGTACGCCAATGGGGGGGGGCAGGCTCCAAGATGTCCGACAAGAAAGAGACGGCGGCGTCTTTGGGCCACTCCGAAGAACTGCGCATCGAGTATGCGCCACGCCAGGCCGTACCCGAGCTTGTCCATTTCGGACAGGAGCTGTCGGAAAGCCTCCCCATTCTCGCTTGAGAGCGCTCCCGGGACGTTTTCCCAAAGAAACCATCGAGGACGTATCTCACGTACCGCCCGAATGTACTCGAACATGAGCCCTGACTCACCTTGCAACCCCTCCCGTTTGCCCGCGATCGAGAAGGACTGGCACGGGCTTCCGCCAACCACCAGATCCACCTTGTTGCGGTACTTCTTCCAGTTCGTCTTGGTAACGTCGCCGATATTCGGCACCTCGGGGTACCGCTCGGCCAAAACGGCGCTGGGGAACTCGTCGAACTCGGCGAAGCACGCAGGCTCCCAGCCAAGCGGCTCCCACGCCACGGTTGCGGCCTCTATGCCGCTGAAAAGCGAGACGTACTTCATTGGTGCGCCCCCAATGCTTGCTCGACGAGCATGAAGAAGCGGCGCTCGGCGCTGTCCGACGGGTTGCGCTTGCGCATGTCGGCAATCTTCAGCAGCTCGTCTTCCTCGTAATGGGTGGCGTCCCAATCGACCTCGGGCCAGTCGTAGCAGGAGCAATGCCAGCCCTCCAGCAAGATATAGCCTTTGTCGTAATAGTCGCCGCTTCCATCGCCGGCGTAGATCAGCATGTAGCGCTCTTCGCTGTAATCAGGCTCGCTTTGAGCCGCGCAGATGATGCGCCACGGCTCGATAGTTTTCGGCACCTCGACGGTTTTCATGACTCGTCACCGTCCTCGGCCTTCGGCGGTTTCTGCTCGAATCGACACCACCTGGTTCCGCGCACGAGGCGAGATTTCGCGATGGCGTAGGTCTCGCCTTTCATTCGCTCCGTGTAGTCGCGGAACGCCGGGCATGCGCAATAGATCGTCGTGCCGTCGAAAGGCTTGAAGCTCGAATGCATGCACTTGATGCATGACGGCGTTCTGTACTTCCTAATCTTCCTGATCGTGTTCTTGATCTTCATGAGCCTTCACCTCGTTTCTCCCGTGAATGAACCGCTGCACCTCAACGCTGCAATCGCGGCACAGGTCGAAGCTCTCGATTTCGCTGGGCCAAAGCGCCCCACGGAACGTGCCGTGGGGGGCGTCGCCGATAATCAACTCGCCGCATTTGTCGCAGCGCATGCACTTGACCTTGCTCATGCGCCATCGCCTCCGAGCTTCGCGCCGCACATTGGGCAGTAGCTGATGTCCTTCGTGTAGCAGTAGTCGCCGTTGTAGAGGCTGATGCCGATCACGTACGGCTCCTTCGTGGGGCTTTCCTTGCCGAGCACGCACAGGCGCTCTACCGATATGTCGTCGATGTCGCAGGCGCGGCCCTCTGCACTGGCGAACAGGGTTCGCCCTTCCTCGCAGTATTCGCAGCTCATGCCATCACCCCCGCAAGGCAGCCGGGGAACCGGCCACGCAGGTCGAGCACGGTCCCGTCTTCCAGCAGCGCGAAGCACTGGTAGCTGTCGTCGGTCAGCGACTCGACAATCGAAAGCGCCTCGGCCTCGTCGTCGGTCTTTGCGAGCAGGATGCCCTGGCGGTAGGCGCTGGCGTAGCTCTGGCAAAGCGAGCGCTCGTAGATCCCGATCATTCCTGCTCCGCCTTCCACTCTTCGGCTAGCTCTTCGTACTCGGCGCGGAACTCCGGCTCGAAGTAGGCGATGAACTCGGTCTTGGTCATCCCGTAGCGCGGGCTTGAGTACCCCACGTGCTCGATGCACCAGTCCTCAAACGGGATAAGGCTGCCGCCGCTGTTGACGCTGGTTCGGTAGCCGGTGCCGTCGCGGTAGAGCTTTGCGCGGCCCTCCTTGCGGATGGCCTGCTCGACTTTCGAGGCGTCGCGCTCGTCGCGTTCCATGAGCTTGCCGCGCAGCTCCTCTGCCTCGTCCTGCGCCTGCTCAAGCTTGCCGCGCAGCCAATCGCGCTCCGCCAGCGCCTGCTCCAACTGGTCGAGCACGTACTGCTCGCATGTCTTGATCTCCATGGGTTACATCCCTTCACGTATCATCTCGTTGCCGTCACTGTCTGTGATCAGCCAATATCCGTATTCGTAGAGGCCGGGGCTGTGAGGCTCGTAGACCTGCAACAGCTCGCCAGTCCACCACGCCTCCTCGTAGACCTTCGAGCGCCACGCCCACTCGGCCTTGAGCCGCGCCCCGCCGTGGAACTTGTCGTGGCATCCGGTGGTACCGCTGCCGCAGAGGCAGAACAGCGGGCTTCGCAAGTCCCAGGTGCCGCACGGCGTGACCAGGCGGAACGTCTCGCCCCAAGAGCGGTGCGCCACGTGGTGCACGCTTCCCGCACGCCTGCCGCAGACGCAGCATCGGGGCGAAAGCGCCTCGTAGGCCTTGCCGTGGGTGTAGCGAGCGCCCAGGTGCGGCTTGCCGTAAAGCTCGGCGCGTTCCTTGGGATAGCCGCGCAAAATGCCCGCATCGAGGATCATTGCAGCCTCCCGTCCGGGCCGTCGAAGTGCACGACCCTCGCGCCGCCCCTGAGCCGCGACACGATGGCCTTGGCGGTGTCGGGGTCTCCCTGCTCGGCGAGCCTGCGCACGAGGTCGCTCGGCTTGTACTGCGTGGTCACCAGCGTTGGCAGCATCGCCGAGTAGCGCTGGTCTATCAGGCTGAACAGGCTGTCCAAAACGAAGCCCGTGGGCCTGCGCTTGCCCAGGTCGTCCACGATCAGGTAACGCACCTCGGCGTAGCGCTTGAGCGGGTCGCCGCCATCGCGGAAGCTGCGCTGGATTTCGTCGAGGATGCGGTACATCGGGGCCATGAGCACCGACCGCTTGCCTCCCGCAAGGCGCTTGGCCACGGCTGCGGCGCACGTGGTCTTGCGCGTTCCCACGTCGCCCCATAGGTACACCCACTGGCCGTTCTTCATGCCGTCGGCGATCTCGGCGGCCAAGGGGTGGTCGAGGCTCATGTAGCGCTCGGGAACGCCGGCGCGCTTCCAGTCGTGCATGGCCTTGTCCTGAACCGCCTTGCGTGCGGCCTCCGCCTCGACCTGGCGCTCCTTCTCGCGCTCGGCCTCGGCGCCCGCGCAGCCGCACTGCTCGTAGCCGCAGAACAGCGTCCGCCCAGCGAGCCGCGTGGTGCGGGCCTTGAGGGTCGCGCCGCAGTGCGGGCACTCAGTCGTAGGCCGAAAATCCATCGTCTGGCACCTCCTTCGCAATGCCGTTTTTGGGCTTCGAGGTGCGCAGCCATCGACGCACCGTTGCCTTCCAATCCTTCATCGGCTGTTTGCCGACATGCCATCCGTTTGACTCGTAGTAGTCGCAGAAGTACTCGGGATCGAAGTCGATGGCGCGGAGGTCGAGGTTCTTCGTTGCGGCGTATTGCTGGGCATACTCGGACACCTCGGCGGGGGAAGGGGCGCGGAAACGCGCCGCCTTCCTTTTCTCCTTAGCTCCTTCCTTATCTACTTCTCTATATCTTTCTCTATCTGGGAGGGGTTTAGTAGACCCTTCCGCAGCATCGTTCGTAGCGTCTTCCGTAGGCTCGTTCGTAGGCTTCGAATCGCTGTACCGATTAGCCACGTTTGCGGCGTTCGTCCTGCTTTTCGAAATGCGCCCCTCGCAGCCCTTGAAAACCTTCATTCCGCTCTCGCTCAAACCCTTCGGTTCGATGCCTTCGAAGAAGTAGTCGAGCAGGGCCGTGTTCACCTTCCTTCGTTCGGCCTCCGGTAGAAGCGTCGTGAGGTCGTAGAAGGTGCGGTAGAAGTTCATCCGCTTTTCCTCAGCCATCGCCTTCACCGCCGATTTCCGCTCGCACGATGGCTCCTAAAACGGGATGTCGCCGTCGTACAGGCTTTCCTGGGCGGGCGGCATGGGCGCTTGCTGCGGCGCCGCCTGCGGGGCGGGCTGCGGCGCGTACTGCTGCTGGTATCCCTGCGGTGCCGCCGGGGCTTGCTGGTAGGCCTGCTGCGCGTTCCACTGCTGCGGCGCCGCCTGCGGGGCGGGCTGCGGCGCGTACTGCTGCTGGTATCCCTGCGGTGCCGCCGGGGCTTGCTTCTGGCTCATGAACTCGATCTCGTCCACGATCACCTCAAGCTTGGATCGGCGCTGGCCGTCCTTGTCCCAGCTCGAATAGCGCAGCTTGCCCTCGATGGCCACCTTCATGCCCTTGTGCAGGATGCGGCCCATGCTCTCGGCGCGGTTGCCGAACATCGTGCAGTCCACGAAGTTCGGGTAGTCCTCCCACTCGCCGGTTTGCTGGTTGCGGCGGCGGTCGTTGACGGCCACGCCAAAGCCCAGAACCTGCATGCCGCCCTGGGTAGCCCGCAGCTCGGGGTCGCGGGTCAAGTTGCCGCTGATGTTCACTCGGTTGATCGACATTTAGTAACTCCCTTCGCCCGTCCCGTTCGACCAGGTGCGCTTTATGTCCTCGTCAACGGTTCGGATCTTGAGCTTGTACACGTTTATCGCCTCTTGGCTCGCCTTGTAGAGCGCTTCGGCGCAGTCCCTGCGCTGCTTCAGCTCGGCTATGTCCTCACGTCCTCGGCAGAGGTCGCTTATCACCGTCACTGGCGTTCCCTTGGATCGCTCCTCAAGGATCGCGATGCGCAGCGCCTTGCGGTACTCGGCCTCGTTCTCGGCGTACTGGCTTCCGCTGTTGCGCAGCGCCTGAAGCTCGTCCATGAGCCTGTCGAAGAGCTGCATGCGCTCGGCGTAGAGGTCTTGCATGGCCTACACGACCTGCCATGCGGGGGACGGGCAGCACCCGGGGTTCGCCTTGAACTGCTCGTACTGCTGGCGGCTCTCGAAGACGTAGGAGGTGCCGCAGCTCTTGCACTTGGCGATGAACTGGCCGAACTCCGGCGGCTCCTTCTCGGCGGTCTTCTCGGTTCCCATGAGCGTGTCGGGGTCTGAGGTGCCGTCGATGTCGAACGCGCCGCAGAGCGCGTACTTTCGCGCGTAGCTGGATGCGCTGCCCGTGACCTGCGCCTCGTTCATTCCCTTCTGGCTCAAAGGCTCTCGGGCGTAGGCCGTAACGTCCAGGGGGTCGCCGTGGCCGTCCTCGAAGAACAGGCGGCACGTGGCCTTGACGTAGTAGCGCTCGCCGATCTGCTCGATGCTGTCGTTGAGCGTGAAGGCTATGCCCGCCTCCTTGCACGGCTCCTTGAGCGCCGCCACGATGTCCTCCATCGAGCGGTAGTAGAAGTTGCCGTGGGCGTTGTAGCGTGCCTTGGGCACCACCACGGATCGCTGCACCTGGGCCACGGCCTCGGCCAGCGTCATGTGCTTGTCTTCTGCCATCGTCTACTCCATCCTCGCCGCCACCTGGGCTGGCGTGCCCCGGCGGATGCTTCCGGTGATTCCCTGCGCCTTGAGTACGGATGCGAGCGCCTGCATCTGCGATCGCGTGGCGCTCGGTACCTCGACCGTCCACGCCTCCAAAGGCTCCGCGACCGGTACTGGCATGGGCGCCGGCATGGGGGCGGGCATTGGCGCTGGCGCGGGCATCGGCTCAGGCTCGGGGATCTCGTTCGGCTCAGGCTCTGGTTCCGGCATCGGTTCCGGTTCGGGCTCTGGCGCCATGGCCGCCTTCAGCTCGGCGATGCGCTGGTCTTCCTCGTCGGCCAAACGCGCTGCGTTCAAGGCGGCTCCGAGGTCGAGCGTGCGGAAGAATTCGCGTTCTGCGTCGGCGTAGTGCGGCATCGCCTCCTGCTGGGCCTTGAGCGTTTCCCAGTCTCGGGCCACGTCGGACACCTTTGCCTCAAGCGCCTGCTGCGCCTTGATCTCGCCGAAGGTCTTGTTGAGCCACTGCGGCTCATGCAGGCGCTCGTAGGGGACGACCGGCGCGAGCAGCCCCGCGAACTCCTCGTAGTGCTGCTGTAGGCGTGAGTAGAGCGCGTCCTTGCGCGTCTGCTCGGCCTCGTCAAGCTGCGCCTTGATGGCGTCGGTTGACTCGTCGATGATGGCCGTGATCTGCTTGCAGCGCCTCTCGAATGCGTCGAGCGGCTTGTTGTACTCGCGCTTCACGGCCTTGCGGCGTTCGTCGATCTCCTTCTTGATGCCGTTGAGGTAGCTGCGGTCGTGCTTGGCCTCCTTGATGGCCTGGGCGCTCGTGAGGTCGTAGGTGGCGCCCTCGTAGTCGGCGACGACCTTCTTCACGTGGGCCTCCAGCGCGTCCATGTTCGAAGCGATGGTGGCCTCGGTGTACGTGATCTCAAGCGTGGTGGCCTCGGTTTCGATGACCTCGGCCTCGACCTGCTGCGGTTCGGTTTCCTTAGCCATAAATCTCGCCCGTCTCGTCGTCGAAGTCTATGGCCTGCTGCTGCTCGGCCACGGTGAGCAAAACCGCCTTGCCGCTCTGCTTGATGATGCGGAAGGCGTCGGCGTTGTCGGTCAGGATCTCGAATTGCAGGGTCGCCACGCTTCCCTTCACGGTGGCCTGCTTGAACTGCGCCTGGATGGTGGCTTCGTTGATCATGTCGTTACCTCCTATTTGATGCCGAGAACGGCGGCAAGGAACGCGCGACCGAACTCGCGCTCTTCCTCGCTGACGGGCTTGATCTTGTCGGCGATGAACTCGCGGCTCTTGGCGACGCACTTCTCGTCGATCCTGGAAAGCCCGGCCTCGCAAAGCGCGATCATCACGTGGTAGGCGTTTGCCGCCGTCTCGCCGTCGTTGTTGTCAGGATGCGTGGCGTCGAACATGAGGTTGTTCGCGATGCAGGCGGCGTGGTCGAGCACTGCTTTGTGGAACTTGGTCCCGTGGAAGTCCTCAAAGCCGTTCTCTTCGAAGTATTTGGCGTTCATTTCTTCTCCTTCACGTACTCCTCGACGAAGTACTCGATGTGGATGTCTATGCGTGGTTTGGTGCCGTATGGCGACCTCGGGCGTTTGGTGACGGCTCCCATGTCGACCTGCGAGTCGTCCTTGAAGGCGATCCCGTTGAGCGCGTCGCAGGCGAGCTTGCCGAGGTTGTCCCAGTCGGGCTTGCCGAGGTCGGCGCGGCCCTCCCAGTACTTCGGGTTGCTCTTCGCGAGCGGCCTGGTGGTCGAGATCCGCATCACAACCGGGCCGTCGTGGTTGGCGAAGGTCTCGCCGTATGCCGCGCGGAACGCGTCCTTGATGGCCTTCTCGGCCTTGAGCGTCTTGGTCGGCGTGTAGGTGCGGTGGTGGCGGTAGTCGGTCATAGGGCGCTGCTTTCCAACAAGCTGGGCGGGGTGCATGGTGATGTGCGCCGTGGCCGCAAGGGTGCGCTTCCAGCTCATTCGCTGAACCCATCGCTCTGGCTGCGGTGCTTGTTGAAGGCTCCGCGCAGCTCCGGGTATCGCGCTTCCATGATTCGGGCAAGGGCGGGGGCTATGCCGTTCTTGCAGCCAACGTGCAGCTCGTTGCGCACCATGTTCACCAGGTAGTTGATCGACACGTAGCCCTTCTCCTTGAGGCGGCGGGCGTTGTCGAGCATGAACCGCCACGCCTCGGGATTGGCCTCGATCCACTTCTTGGCTTCGGCCACGTCCTGCTCGCCCGCCATGCCCAGGCCGAAGATCTCAAGCTGGTTGCTCTGCGGCTTGGGGCGGTATCTCTCGTCGTTACGCATTGAGCACCGCCATGGTTCCCACCGCGCGCTGGGCGTCGGCCACGGCCTGGTCCATCGTGGGGATGACCCAGAGCCAGAGCACGGCGAGGAAGATCATGAGGGCCGCGAGGAAGCCGACCATGACGCCCGCCTTGAACTGGGAGCGCTCAAGCTGCTCCTGCGCCGTCGGGCGCTTGCCCTCGAATGGTATGATGGATGCAGCCTCTTTCGAGGCGGCTACGTAGCGGGTGCCCGATGTGTGGAAGCTGGGGGCGCTCGCTTTCTTTTTTGTCTGCATTTCCGTTCTCCTTTCGGTGTTTTCGCAGGTCATTGCTAGGGCGCTTTTTAGGGCCTCTTTTTTGCCGCTTTTTTCGCCCTGCTCTTTTGGCTGTAGTAGCGCTGGCGCTGCCTGCCATTCCTCTTCTCCCTGATCGCCTCCTCCTTCATCGCGTTGGCCTGCTCGGCGAGGTCTGCCATGTGAAGCTCCTTCGTGCACTCGATGCACCAGCCGCTGACCCTGTTCAGTGGGCGGAATGTCCATTGGCCGCAGTGTGAGCATTGGCGGCGCTTGCGGAGTGAGAGTCCGCACTTCCGCGCCATGTGCTTCACCGAGTCGATGGAGCGCCCGAGGTCTTTTGCTACCTGCTTGGCGCCGTCTCCGGCGTGCTCTTCGAGGTATCTGAGCTCACGTGTAGACCACTGCTTCACGCCTTCGCTTCTCCCTTCTGCTGGCGTTCCCACTCGCGATATGCTTGGCGGATCGTCGAGCACATGCCGTCAAAGGCAACTTCGCGGGCCGTCTTCTGACGCTGCTCCTGTTGCTTCTCGTCGCTCATTAGGCCACTGCCAGCTCATGCAGCTCGTCCAACGAAACGCCGAGGATGCGAGATAGCGCGTAGGCTTCAGACAGGCTGAACTCGTACGAGCCTCGAACTTTGTTAAAGAACGAAGATCGGCTCATACCGAGACTGTCTGCCAGCGCGTCACGTGTAACACCATTCGTTTCGGCGTACTCGTTGACCTTCTCCGACAGGTTCATGCTTCTCCTTTCTCCCGTACAAAACTTTGTACTCCTACAGTATTGTACAAAGTTTTACACCGTGCAATACTTTGTACGTGTAAATATTTGGACTGTAAGGGGAGGCCATGGAGTACCGGTTTGTTCTCGCACATTACTTAGAGGAACAGGGAATGACTCCAGCTGAGCTTGCTCGCGCTATTGGTTCCCCTAGATCGACCGTTTCTGCCCTTTTGAGCGGAAGGGCAAAAGAGCCAACACTTGGTAAAGCTAAGGCGATAGCGGACGCTCTTGGCGTGTCCCTTGAAGAGATGGCTCGGATGACATACGAGGAGGAATAGGCATGGGACTTCTTGGTGATATGGCTAAAGCCGCTGCGAAGGTCGCTATAAATCAAGTTTCAAACACTGCGCACGAGAAGGTTTCCGAGATGTTCCCAACAAAGGAGATCGTTCTATCCGGCTCACACGAGCGCGATGTCTACACCTACTACGGCGGGCCATTGAAGGGAATAAGGGTCGGGCAGACATTCGATGCTGAGGTCGCTAGGAAGCCTGTCACCCTTGTAAGCGAGTTGACGGGAACAGAATGGAATACTGCCGAACACGGAAACAACGCGCTTATGTATAGGGGCAAGCCATTTGGCTCTTTTAGCCCAATGAGCAAAAGCATTCGAAAAATGATCCGTATGGGATACCGGGTCAAGATTAGGTGCAAAAACGTTGGATGGTACGCGCAGGGGATACCTGAGATTGTTGCCATGATTCCAGATCCAGAAGCTGTGTTCTCTTGGCTTGACGAGTGCGAGAGAAGTGGTGAGGAGGTTCCGTTCAATGCCAACAGCTAGAACTGCGGTGATATACGCCCGCTTTTCGTGCAACAAGCAGCGCGAGGCCTCCATCGACGACCAGCTGCGCATCTGCCGCCAGTGGTGCCAGCGCGAGAGGTACGCCATCGTGGCGGAATACTGCGACTATGCCATAAGCGGGCGCACCGACGACCGCCCCGAGTTCCAGCGCATGGTAGCCAACGCGGGTGAGAGCGACATAGTGCTTGTGTACATGATGGATCGCTTCAGCCGTGGGGAGTACGACGCGCCCATATATAAGCGCGAGCTTGCCCAGCACGGCGTGAAGCTCGTCTCGGCGCTTGAACAGATACCAGATTCGCCCGAGGGCATCATTTACGAGAAGCTGCTTGAGGGCCTTGCGGCGTGCGAGTCGAAGAAGACCGCGATCCGCACGAGGCGCGGCATGGAGGGCAACGCGCTCAAATGCAAGACCAACGGCGTGCGCGTGTTCGGCTACGCCAGCAACGAGGCCGACGAGTACGTGATCAACGAGGACGAGGCCGCTTTCGTGCGCGAGGCGTTCAAGCGGCGCATAGCAAAGGAGACCACCAACTCGATAGCTCGCGACTTCGCGGCACGCGGGGTCAAGACCTCGCAGGGAAACCCGTGCGGCTACTCGATGGTCGAGCGGATGGTGAAGAACCGGAAGTACACGGGGCGCTACGAGTGGGGCGGCGTTGTCAAAGAGGGCGGCATGCCCGCGATCATCGACGAGGTGACGTTCATGGAGGCACAGGGCATACGCGCGGCCAAGGAGCGCAGCGCGGAGAGCTGGGGCGACTTCGCCCTTTCCGGCAAGGCGATCTGCGCGGGCTGCGGGCGCAACCTGCAAGGCGTGAGCGGGCGCGGGCGCAAGAACGTGAAATACGAGTACTACCGCTGCCATGACGGCTGCGTGAGGCCCGTGAGGCGCGAGGAGCTTGAGGGCGGGATCGTCGAGGCGCTGCGGGCGCTCCTGCAAGACCGCGAGGAGGCCTTGCGGATAGCCCGCATGGTAGCGGAAAGCTCGGACGGCGCGGAGGTGGCGGCGAGGCGCAAGCAGGCCGCCCAATCGCTCTCAGTCGCCGAGCGCGGCCTTAAGAACATCCTCAACGCCATCGAGCAGGGAATTATCGCGCCTGGGGCCAAAGAGCGCATAGCGGAGCTTGAGCACCAGCGCGACCGCGCCAAGCTCGACCTTGAGGCGATCAGGGACGAGCAGATAGACCCCGAGCGGCTGGCTGACTTCCTGCAATGCGGCTCCGCCCTGGATGACGCGACGCTGCTGAAGGCGTTCGTCTACCAGGTGAGCGTGAGCGACGAAGAGTGCATAGTGACGCTGAACTACGACGTGGAAAGCAACGAACCCGCCAGACTTGACGTCCAACGGGTTCGTACAAAATGCAAATGGTGCCCCCAGCGGGATTCGAACCCGCGATATCCACCTTGAAAGGGTGGCGTCCTTGGCCGCTAGACGATGGGGACAGCGGGAAAGAGTATAGCAGACTTTTTTGCCGGCGCGTATATCGTTGGCAAACTGGAAAACCACCACAAAGGTGCCTGTCCCCTTTGTGGTGGTGGGGCGTTAGGGGAGGAGCTTCATCGCGGCGTCGTGGGAGGTGTGCTCGTAGGTGTCGTCGAGGGGTTTGAGCGGTAGCAGGGCAGTGGCTTGTGCGTCGCCGCGGCGTTCGAGGGCGTGGGTAATGAGCCAGTCGGCAAGCTCGGGGTTCTTGGGCAGTGCCGGTCCGTGTAGATACGTGCCGATGACGCCCTTGTAGATCAGGCCCTCAAAGCCATCGTCGCCGTTGTTGCCGGTGCCCGCGACGACGGACGTTCCGAGCGGCGTGGCCTCTGCATCGAGCAGGGTGCGGCCGCCGTGGTTCTCGAATCCCACAAAGGGCTCGGGTGCCAGGTCGGTCTTGACGGCGACGTTGCCGATCAGGCGATCGGAGCCGCGCACGGTCTCGGCGGCAATGACGCCCAGGCCCTCGATGCGATCCTCGCCCATATAGTACGAACGGCCGAGCAGCTGATAGCTGCCGCAGATGGCAAGCAGCGAGCCGCCATCCTCAACATAGGCCGCGACCTTGTCTTTTTGGGCGAGCAGCTCGTGTGCCACGGCTAGCTGGTCGCGGTCGGAGCCGCCACCCATCATGACGATATCGGCATCGGCCAAATCAAGCGTCTCGCCCATGCGGACTTCGTCCACGCGTACGGGAATGCCGCGCCAGGCGCAGCGGCGCTCAAGCGCAATAACGTTGCCGCCGTCGCCGTAGAGGTTAAGGGCATCGGGGTACAGATAGACGATGCGCACCGGGCGCGAAAGCTCGACTGGCGCGATGCCGACAGGAAGAGCGCTGCCGTCGGCACGGGCTACGGCGCGCCCGGCAACAGCGTCGGCGGTGGTGCCCTTCAGCCCGTCGAGCTCCTTGACCAGCGGCGGAAAGGCCGTGTAGTTGGCGACGGCGTAGAAGGTGTCATCGGCGGCCTCGTCTGCCACGGCGCCGATCGCCTGCGCGACGTCCGAGATAATCGCGGCATCGATGCCGGCGTACTTGAGGCGTACCTGCATGTCGTGCGCACGCGTGCCTCCGGCAAAGGCGACAAGACCCGGCGTGTCGGCGATGCGCTCGAAGTCGACATCGTAGATCCACGAGACATCGTGGCCGTCGGCATCGTTATCGTTTAGGAAGAAGGCGCAGAGCCTGCCACCTGCCGTTTTAATGGACTGGATCTGGCGATCGAAGCCCACGGGATTCTTGGCCAGGTTGGCCTCGACGGTGCGGCCGGCAATATCCCAGCGGCCCATGCGTCCGCCGGCGGGCACGTAGGCATTAAGCGTGGGCTGCAGGTGCGCCGCGTCCACGCCCAGCTCGTGCGCCGCAAAGAAGGCGGCGGCGACGTTATAGACCATGTACAGGCCGTTGTAGCGCGTGGCGATGTGCACGGCGGGCGCGTTGGCCTCGGGTCCAAAGGCCAGGTCAAAGCCGTAGCCGTCGCAGCCGAGCTCAACGCCCGTCACGCGGCGGACAAGCGCAGGGCGGGCCCAGCCGCACGAGGGACAATGGTAGGCGCCGAGCTGGCCGTATTGCACGTAGTCATACTCCAGCGGCGCGTTGCACTGTGAGCAAAAACGTGAGTCGCTAATACGGTCGGACTCGGTGTTGGTGGCGCCGTCGATGCCAAAGGCAATGCTCGCGTTGGGAACGCGCGCGGCGATCGAGGCGCACAGCGGATCGTCGGCGTTGTAGATGAGCGTTGTCGTCGGAGAGAGCTCCAACGCATGGGCGATGACCTCCTGGGTATGGTCGATCTCGCCGTAGCGGTCTAGCTGGTCGCGGAACAGGTTGAGCAGCACAAAGTACGTCGGCTTGAGCTTGGGCAGAACGCGTACGGTGTAAAGTTCATCGCACTCAAAAACGCCCACGCGCTTGCCGCTGCTGGTGTGCTTAAGGCCGCCGCGGGCCTCGAGCAGAGCACCCATCACACCAGGCTCCATATTGTTGCCGGCACGGTTGCACACCACGGTAGCGCCGCTGGCAGCAACGGCGTCAGCGATGAGGTTGGAGGTGGTGGTCTTGCCATTAGTACCGGTAATCACCACGCTGCGGTCGACAAGGCCGGCGAGGTCGCTTAGCAACTCGGGGTCGATCTTCATGGCGATGCGGCCGGGAAGCACGCCGCCCTGGCGCTTAAGGATAGAGCGCAGCCCCCAGCGGGCGATATCGCTCGAGGTGCAGGCGAGAGATGAGCGGAGGTTCATGAAGCCGTTCCTAACATAGATGACATGGTCGGGGCGATCGCGTCGCTAAAAGCCGTAGCGGCGCGCAAATTCCTGGGCAAGCTGCGATACGTCTTCGCAGGCGTTGGCCCAGGGGGCAAAGTCGGGGGTGTCCGAGATAATGCCGTCGGCTTCCCAAACCGCCTGGTGCGAGAGGTCCCAGGGGTCGCGCGGCTCGGGCCGGCAGGGAAGATACGGCGTCTGGTACATGGGGTTCAGCAAGAAGAACGCGCCGCCCTCGCAACGGTTAGCGAACTCACGCAGCGCGCGCGTCGCCGGGCGCATCTTGTTTGTTTTGAACAGCAGAATCGTGCGGGCGAGCAGGTACCAAGGAGAGTTTTCGAGTGCGTCTGCCCCCATCTGTTCCTCGAGCTGATGCGCCAGGGCAAAAAAGCCGTCCTGGTCTTCCAAGCGGGCGAGGGCAAGCAGCACGGTGCCGGCGGCCCGAGTGGGATAGCCTTCTGCTTTAAGGACGCGGCGGGCGTAGTTGGCAGCAGCGCGGTAGCGGGCGCTCGCCATGCACAGCTGCGAGATGGCCTCGAGCGTGTGGAGCCACCCGATAAGGGCCGGCTCGCTCACGGTAAGATCCGCTGCGGTGACACCGTCGGCCAAAACATTATTGGCCCAGTAGTGCGGGGCCTCCATATCAAACCCGGGCACGCTCTGTTGCAGGTAGTCGGCCGTGCTCGTCTCGAGCTTCATCAGGTCGCCCAGGCAGGCGTCGACGGGCGTGTCCGCTAGGATGATGGCGAGCAGCTGGGCATCGAGGACATGCGCATCGATGCGGACGATCTTGAGCAGCTCATCACGCATATCGTCGAACAGGCGGTTGCGCGTCTGCTCAAACTCCTCGTCGCTGCCCATGTCCTCAATGCGATGGAGCTCGTCGAGCAGGTGGCGATGAACACCGGCATAGGACAGCAGCGCCTGGGCATGCTCGGACTGCGCGTACTTGTGGGGATTCGCACTAATGTCGTTATGGACAAGCTCGCGTGCTGCATCGGTGAGTTCGGGGTGCGACGCCAGATAGGTGCGCTCCAGGTAGGCGGGGATGTAGACGCTCGGATCCATTAGAGGTCTCCTCCCTTAAACGGTAAGCCCTGCTCGGCCGCACGCAGTATGCGCTCGTCGATCTGGGAGCGCACGATGTCGTTGGTGGCGACCCAGGCGGCAAAGCTGGCGTTGTCGGGCGCGCCCAGGCCCTCCTGCAGTACCGGCGTCGCCTCGGACAGCGCAAGGACAAGTTCGTCGGTGGAGCCCACACCCACGTTGACGCGGGCATAGACGCCATCGGGAAACTCGGTTTGGAAGTAGAGCGCCTCGGCTGCGTGCGGGCACGAGCGCGCAAGGATGCGCAGGTAGTGTTCGGCGCCCTCGTAGTCCAGCTCGCGCCAGGCAGCGCTCATCAGTGCGATGAGCGTCCACGGGTCCAAGTCGCGCTCCGCATCTTTGGGGCGGCGGCGCAGCGGGGTATTCGCGAGATAGGGTACGGAGTGGGCGGAGCGAAATCGCTTGAGCTCCTCAGCGGGGTATTCGAGCTTTGCCATGGCGAGCATCGCGGTGTGGCGGACGCCGGCCGGATCGTTGGGGGCAAAGTCGAGGCTGCGGTTTGCGGCTTCGAGCGACATGCGGTAGCGGCCGCTAATGAGCGCGCGCGATGCCAAGGCGGCAAGCCAGCGCAGGTAGGGGCGGCGCATAAGGTCGCCAGCGGCCTCGCGCTCGTAGGGGTCCTGCGCCGAGGCGATCTTGAGTGCCAGGTCGTGCTCCACCTCGTCGCACTTGGACACCAGATACTGCACGTATTCCTCGTTGGAGCTGGCGGTGAGGGCGGTCAGCATGCGCTGAGCGTCCCAGTTGGCCGGATCGAGCGCGGCTGCCTCGCGGAGCATGTTCTCGGCAGCTGCCTCTTCTTGCTCTGCTTGGGTATCGTCAGGGATAAAGGGAATGCGGTAGTCGACGGCCTCGACCACCTTGGCAATGAGGTGCCCGGCGCGGTCGCGGTCGTGCACGATGAGCGGTGCGGGGTTGCGGGTGAATTGTTCCATCAGACGCTCTACGGCGGCAGCGTCGGTGAGCGGGATATTGTCGCGGCGCAAGGCCTCAAGAACGAGGCGATGGCAATCCTCTTGAATGGGATCGAATGCCATGGGGCCTCCTTTGCTGCGGTTAGGGTTCAAATGTCTCTATATAAGGTTCTAGTTTACCCGCATGTGGCATACCGGGGGTGCCGCACTTGGACATGCACCTTTGCACCACGAAGACGGATGTCGCACAAATGTCGGCATCTTGGACGACTGAGTGGTATCACGGTGCCGCAAACGGTCGATTTTTGGCGGCGAACGGGGTGCATTTTGGAGGGGCACCGTCCTGCCCGGGATATGTGGTCAACCTTGATAAAACGTTTGCCCAGCTTGGGAGTATGAATGCCCCACAAGGGTCTTCAGGGATAGAAAAAACGTTTCATCATTGTCGGCTTTAGGTGAATAACTGACCAACCAGAACGGTAAAATAGTGTTTGTCTGAGCGTTGAGACGTTTAGACATCGCGCATTGTCATCGCCGGCAACGCGCAAAACGGTCCTAACGGAGCCAATCGGGTGCTCCGTTATATACGCAAGTCTAAGAGGGGCTTGTTTAGGAGGCACAGTATGGGACGTTTTACCAATCCTCGCGATCTGTACTTTGGTGAGGGCGCTCGCCACGAGGTGAAGAACCTCAAGGGCAAGAAGGCCATCATCGTTTCTGGCGGCAGCTCTATGCGCCGCGGCGGGTTCCTGCAGGACGTTGAGGCCGACCTCAAAGAGGGCGGCTTCGAGGTCAAGCTGTTCGAGGGCGTCGAGTCCGACCCGTCCATCGAGACGGTCATGAAGGGCGCCGAGGCCATGCGCGAGTTCGAGCCCGACTGGATTATCGCCATCGGCGGCGGCTCGCCCATCGATGCCGCTAAGGCCATGTGGGTCTTCTACGAGTATCCCGAGGAGTCCTTCGACAACATCATCCAGCCGTTCAGCTTCCCCGAGCTGCGTCAGAAGGCTCATTTCTGCGCCATCTCCTCTACCTCCGGTACCGCTACCGAGGTCACCGCGTTCTCCGTCATTACCGACTACGCCAAGGGCATCAAGTACCCGCTGGCCGACTTCAACATCACCCCTGATGTCGCCATCGTCGACCCCGAGCTCACCTACACCATGCCCGCCAAGCTGTGCGCTCACACCGGCATGGATGCTCTGACCCACTGCATGGAGGCCTACGTTTCCACCTTCGCCTCTATGTTCACCGACGCCAACGCTCTGCACGGCATCCGCGAGATCGTCGAGTGGCTGCCCAAGTCCTATGCTGGCGACCATGAGGCCCGTCAGCACATGCACGAGGCTCAGTGCATCGCCGGCATCGCCTTCTCCTCGGGCCTGCTCGGCATCGTTCACTCCATGGCTCACAAGACCGGTGCTGCCTTCGAGAACGGCCACATCATCCACGGTGCTGCTAACGCTATGTACCTTGGCAAGGTCATCCAGTGGAACTCCAAGGATCCGCGCGCTGCCGAGCGTTACGCTTACGTGGCCAAGGAGATCCTGCACCTTCCCGGCGAGACCAACGAGGAGCTTATCGCTGCGCTCGTCCAGAAGATCCGCGACCTCAACGACCAGCTCAACATTCCGCAGTCCATCAAGGATTACGCGAATGGTGGCGTGAAGGTCGACGCCGAGAACCCGCAGATGGTTTCCGAGGAGGAGTTCCTCGCCAAGCTGCCCGAGATCGCCGCGAACGCCGAGCAGGACGCCTGCACGCCTGAGAACCCGCGTGAGACCAAGGCTGCCGACTTCGAGAAGATTCTCAAGGCCTGCTACTACGACACCGACATCGATTTCTAATCGACTCTTGTTATCGTAACGAGGGGCTCCGCACGTATCCGTACGGAGCCCCTTTCTTTTTAATTAATAGAGAATGGGATAAAAATGGCTGCAATCTTCAATAGCCCCAGCAAGTACATCCAGGGCCCGGATGAGCTGGCCAAGCTCGGCTCCTATGTCGAGCCGCTCGGCGCTAAGGCTCTCGTCATCGTGACGCCTTCGGGCAAGAAGCGCGTCGGTGCCAAGATCGAGGGCGGCTTTGCCGAGGCTAAGGCCGAGCTGCTGTTTGAGGACTTTAACGGCGAGTGCTCCAAGGGCGAGGTCGATCGCCTGGTTGCGCTCGCTCGCGACAACGGTTGCGACATCATCGTCGGCGTCGGTGGCGGCAAGATCCTCGACACCGCGAAGGCCGTCGCCTATTACCTGGAGTCTCCGGTTATCATTTGCCCCACCATCGCTTCGACCGATGCACCGTGCTCGGCACTTTCGGTGCTCTACACCGACGACGGCCAGTTCGACAAGTACCTCTTCCTTAAGGCAAACCCCAATATCGTCCTTATGGATACGACGGTTATCGCGGCGAGCCCGGTGCGCCTGACGGTTTCCGGTATGGGCGATGCGCTCGCAACCTATTTCGAGGCCCAGGCGACGCATGATGCCGACGGTGGCACCTGCGCTGGCGGCAAGGGCGGCATGGCCGGTCTGGCGCTCGCCAAGCTCTGCTACGAGACGCTTATGGCCGATGGCGTCAAGGCCAAGGTCGCGCTGGAGAAGGGTGCGCTCACGCCTGCAGTCGAGCATATCATCGAGGCCAATACGCTGCTTTCGGGCATTGGCTTTGAGAGCTCGGGCCTTGCTGCTGCTCATGCCATCCACAATGGCCTGACGATGCTGCCCGAGTGCCACGGCATGTATCACGGCGAGAAGGTCGCCTTTGGCACCATCGTCCAGCTGGTACTCGAGGATGCTCCGACTGAGAAACTCGAGGAAGTCTTGGGCTTCTGCATTGAGCTGGGCCTGCCGGTCACGATGAAGGAGCTTGGCGTTGCCGAGGTTACGCGCGAGCAGGCCATGGTCGTTGCCGAGGCCGCTTGCGCGCCCGAGGACACCATGTGCAACATGCCGTTTGAGGTGACGCCCGAGATGGTCGCAAACGCCATCCTGGGTGCCGACGCGCTGGGCCACTACTATCTCATGGATGAGTAAATCAAGCTAAGGAAGGGGTAAAGCCAACAGATGGCTTTGCCCCTTTTGCTATGGTGCAAAGGGGTCAGGTTACTTTGCACCAATCGTTGTTTGATGAAGGGCGGATTCTCGTATGGCGCTTCCTATGGTTTATGGCGGTCCCGGCCGGTATGTTCAGGGGCCGGGCGAACTTTCGCGTCAGGGCAGGTATTTGTCATGGTTGGGCTGCGCTGCCTATGTCTTGTTTGACCAGGGCACCGAGGATCGGCTGTGCAGGCAGATCGTCGATGGATTTCTGGACGACGATCTAAGCGAGCCGTTCTTTAAGATTTATGACGGTCCGTGTACGGAAGAGGCCGTTGTCGAAATGGCTCAGGAAGCCCAGGCCGAGTATTGCGACATGGTGGTGGGCATTGGCGGCGGCAAGATGCTCGATATCGCCAAGGCAGTAGCGTTTTATGCTGAGCTGCCGTTGTGCGTATGCCCCACGGCGGCGTCGATGGACGGTCCGTGCAGTGCGATTTCGGTGCTGTATCACGAGGATGGGTCGTTCGACCGCTACCTGATGCTCGAGAAGAATCCAGACCTGGTCGTGGTCGATACCAACGTGGTCGCGTCAGCCCCGCTGCGTATGACGGTCGCTGGTATGGGCGATGCGCTGGCAACGTACTTCGAGGCGCGTTCGTGCGCCGCGGCGCACGGCGCCAACGAGCACGGTGGCGTGCCGGGACACTTGGCCTTGGTTGCGGCTCGTGCCTGCTATGACATGCTTATGGAGTGCGGCGTCGCTGCCAAGCGCGATCTCAAAAAGGGGCGTACATCGCCGGCGGTTGAGCGCCTGATCGAGTGCAACATTCTGCTTTCGGGCGTTGGCTTTGAGAGCGGTGGCTTGGCGTTAGCGCATGCCATCGCCAACGGTCTGACGATTCTGCCCGAGTGCAAGGCCATGCATGGTGAGGCCGTGGCATTTGGTCTGGTGGTGCAGCTGCGCCTGGAGCGTGCGCCCGAGCTTGATCAGGTGCTCGAGTTTTGCCAGCGTGTTGGTCTGCCGACGACGCTCGAGGATCTGGGCCTTGGCGAGATTTCCGATGCCGACCTGCAGAGTGTTGCAAATGCGGCCTTTAGAAATGAGCGTAACATAGCCAACGAGCAGGCCAAGGTGACCAAACAAAAGCTCGTGCAGCTCATGTGCGAGGCATAGCTTGGCGCTTGATCGACCTTGAGCAATCGGGGCGGCGATAGGCCATAGGCTATTTGCCGCAAAGGTGCTCCGCGTGTAATTTGCCCGAGGCACGGGCCGATAGCGTATCATTATCTCTTGCTTGTTTGCACTGCTCAGGGAGGGGCCGCGCATGGCGCAGGAACACGATCTGTTTGATGACATTATCGAGATCAGCAAGGGTTTCGACTTTCTTAAAAACCCGCTTGGCGGTGTGACCGATGCACTCGATCCGTCGGCGCCGCAGTGGAATCCTGCCGACTACAAGGAGCGTCCGCGCGGCAACACCATTCCGTGCCTGACCTGCAAAAACGAAAAGAGCGGCTGCACCGCGTGCATGGACGTGTGCCCGGTCAACGCTATCGAGGTCGAGGAAGACGCCATCGAGATTCTCGACTCCTGTCGCAAGTGCGGCCTGTGCGCCGCTGCCTGTCCGACCGAGGCAATCATCTCGCCGCGCTTGGCGCCCAAAAACCTGTATGACGATATCGTCTCTGCAGCTACGAGCCACGAGACCGCCTACGTCACCTGCACGCGCGCCCTCAAGCGCATGCCGCGCGAGAACGAGGTCGTCGTCGCCTGCGTGGGCGATATTACTGCCGAGACCTGGTTCTCGGTGCTGGCCGACTATCCCAACGTGAGCGTCTACCTGCCACTGGGCGTGTGCGATAAGTGCCGCAACACCGGCGGTGAGGACATTCTGGGCGAGGCCATTGCTACCGCCGAGGAGTGGGCGGGCACGGGCATGGGTCTGGAGGTCGATCCCAAGAGCCTCAAGTGCCATAAGCGCCGCGAGTACGAGCGCAAGGAGTACATGGAAAAGATCGCCCGCACCACGGGCCTTACCGTGACCAAGCTCAACCCGGCAACGGCGGCGCTGGCCTCGGTGACGCAGAAGCTCAAAGCTCACCGCCACCAGATTACTCAGTTGGAGCGTACGCTCAACACCATGTGCGGCACCACGACGACCAAGCGTCGCCGTTCGCTCACGCACGGGCGGCAACTGGTACTCTCGACGCTGCAAAACCACCCCGAGCTTGCCCAGAACATGCAGGTGAGCACGCCGGAGTGTGATTTTGACAAGTGCACGTCGTGCGGCGAGTGCGTCAATGTATGCCCTACGTTCGCCTGCGATTTGGTGGGAAGCGGCCGCTTTGCACTGGAATCCACGTATTGCCTGGGCTGCGGTGCCTGCGTCAAGGTGTGCCCCGAGCATGCGCTCAAGTTGGTTGAGCATGACGCGTCCAATCTGGTTGTCGTCGATCCCGAAGCCGAGGAAAAGGCCGCCCAGAAGGCGAAGGCTCACGAAGAAGCCCAGAAGGTCAAGGCCGAGGCAAAGGCCAAGCTTGACAAGATGCTCGACCAGGTGGAAAAGCTTGCGGACTAGTCAGCGAGCCTTATCTCTGCTTCATTCGTGCCGCCGTGGCGTCCGGGTTCGCCCAGATGCTGCGGCGGCGCTATACTTATGCAGTTTGAAATGCTTGTACCAAAAGGAGCTGTCGTGTCCCTTTCCATCGGTATCGTGGGCCTGCCCAACGTAGGCAAGTCGACGCTGTTCACCGCGCTTACCAAAAAGACCGGCCTTGCCGCCAACTACCCGTTCGCCACGATCGACCCCAACGTGGGTATCGTCGACGTGCCCGATAGCCGCTTGCAAAAGCTCGCCGACATCGTTAACCCGGGTCGCATTGTGCCGGCGACGGTCGAGTTCGTCGACATCGCAGGTCTGGTGAAGGGCGCTAACGAGGGTGAGGGTCTGGGTAACCAGTTCCTGGCCAACATTCGCGAGACCGACGCCATCTGCGAGGTTGTGCGCTACTTTAAAGACCCCAACGTTATGCGTGAGGTGGGCCGCACGGGCGAGTTCGTCGACCCCGCCGGTGACGCCGACACCATCATGACCGAGCTTATCCTGGCCGACATGGGCACGCTCGAGAAGCAGCTGCCTAAGCTCGAGAAGGAGGCCAAGCGCGACAAGGAGCTCATGCCCAAGTTCGAGGTCGCCAAGCGCCTGCTCGACTGGCTCAACGAGGGTAAGCGCGCCGCGTCCATGGAGATGACCGACGAGGAGCGCGCCGCTGCCAAGGGCCTGTTCCTGCTCACTATGAAGCCCATCCTGTATGTGGCCAACGTGGACGAGGATATGCTCAACGACGATCTGGCGCCCATCGATGGTGTTAAGCCGCTGCCCATCTGCGCCAAGATTGAGGCCGAGCTTTCCGAGCTCGATCCCGAGGACGCCGCCGACTACCTGGAGAGCCTGGGCCTGGAGCAGCCCGGTCTGGACGTGCTCGCGCAGGCAGCCTACAAGCTGCTTGGCCTGCAGTCGTTCTTTACGGCTGGCGAGATGGAGGTCAAGGCCTGGACGGTGCGTCAGGGTGCGACCGCTCCGCAGGCTGCCGGTGTCATCCACACCGACTTTGAGCGCGGCTTTATTAAGGCCGAGGTCATTGGCTATGACGACTACATCGAGCTCGGCGGTGAGCAGGGCGCCAAGGCCGCCGGCAAGCTGCGTATTGAGGGCAAGGACTATGTCATGGCCGATGGCGACGTCGTGCACTTCCGCTTTAACGTGTAAGGACGACGCACATGTTTAAATATGGCAAAAAAGCCGGTTACATGGGTATTGCGCTACTCGTGCTTGCGGTGATTCCGCTGGTGGTCGCAGCGTGTGTTATCCCCAACATTGGTTCCGAGGTGGCAACAAAGTTTAATGCCGCCGGCGAGGCGACGCGCTGGGGCAAGAGCTACGAGTTGCTGGCACTGCCGGTGCTCAACCTGCTGCTGAGCGTGGCGACGTACTTTACGGCAGGACGCCAGGCTAAAAACAATGATGACTCTGCCGCCATGGCGCGCATCGTGTGCGAACGCTACCTGCGCAACGGTTGCATCACGGGTGTGTTCCTCAACGTGGTTAACGTTTACTTTATGTACTCGGCGATTACCGGAACGGGCTTTGGCCTTGGTTTCTAGCTTGTCCTTTTAGGCAACGAGCCTGCACGCATATTCAATGGCTGCTGCGAGGCCGCCGCTCGATCGTGGTTTAAAGACCATGTCGGCGGCGGCCTCGTTTTCGTATCCGGTGCCGCGAAGGGTGAGCGCGGTACTGGCTTCTAAAAGAAGGGGCAGGCCGCGTTGGCTGGTTGCGATTACGGCAGCCTGATTGAGCGAGCAGCTATGCGTTTGGCATTGGATGGCAAGTTCACCTTGCGCCGGGCAAGGGACCAGAACGGCGGCGACGCGACTTGATAGCAATGCAAATGCTGTGCGCTCATCGGGCGAAAGGCATTCGGCTTCAACGACGACGAGCTTGGGCGGTGCACTGTTTGTGCGAAGCGTGGCTCGGTACATGCGGACCGAAGAATCCGACATAGAAAACTCCTGTGTATTCGGCAAAACGTAAACTATAGTTTACGTTTATGTTCGGCTCCATTTCAAACTCGGCTGCATGGACGAACGTGCGAAACAGATTCTTGGCAGGCGGGTCGAAGAGACGCGCAGAGACCTTGGTATCTCCAAGGTTGATTTTTGTGTGGCGACAGGAATCAGCCGACCCTACCTCGACCGAATCGAAGATGGGACGGCAAATTTCACGCTCAAGGTTCTATTTAAGATCGCGCCCGCACTCGGCATGACGGTGTCAGAGCTTCTCGAGGGTATCGAATAGGGCGTTCCCCCGCTGCTATTTGACGCTCTTTGGGCGGGTCCCCCTGGTTGCGATGTGCAAAATCGCGAGTATTCAGCACCAGTTCGGCTGTAGACGGTAGCTTGAGCGGCTGGTTTTGCCTTTTTGGTAGTAGTTAATCCACACGTTAAATAAAAATGAGGAATAAATATTTACCAGACGGCCCCTTCGTCCTACAAGTTCGTCTAACAATTGGCCGATTCTATGCCTCTGGCGGAGAAATTGCAGAATACTCCGTTTTTTGCACGGCCCGAGGGGGACCACCTGTCGTTTAAGGCTGCGATAAGTGGAACTGCCTTAGGGATTACACCATCGGGATACGGTCGTGGTTGACTTGGCTGTAGAACAGGCGCTGGATCTCGGCGGCATCGCGTGACTGGCCGAGTGCCCACATGGTTTTGGCCACGAGCGTCTCGGTGGTCATGTCGTCGCCGCGCAGAATGCCCGGATGATCGGCGTAAGCACGGCCGACCTCATAAACGCCCAGATCGAGGCCCTCTTCGGGGACCTGCGTGGTCATAACGACGGTGCGGCCCGAATCGACCCAGCGGAAAATTGCCTCTTGGAACGACTCGCCCGACTCACCAAACTCGGGGATACCGCCAATGCCAAAGGTCTCAAGGATTACAGCGTCGTAGCTATCGGCAAGGGCGTCGAGGATGCCCGGGTTTACGCCGGGCGTGAGCTTGAGTACAAATACGCGCGGGTCGATGCTGTCGTAGAAACGCACCGGGTTTTCGCCCTGATGCGTGCCGTGAAGCCCGTTGCGCACGATGCGGTCGTTGCGGATATAGGCGATGGGCGGATAGTTGACGCTAATGAACGCGTTAAAGCTCATGGTGCGCTGTTTGCGGGCGCGCGTGCCGGCAATGGCTACGCCGCCAAACACGATTGAGACGTCGTGCGAGTGCTCGTCGAGCGCATAGAGCAGGCTCTGGTACAGGTTGAGCTTGGCATCGGTAAAGGGATTGCCCATGGGCTTTTGCGATCCGGTGAGCACGATGGGCTTGGGGCTGTCCTGAATCAGGTAGGAAAGCGCTGCCGCGGTGTAGCTCATGGTATCGGTGCCGTGCAGAATCACGAAGCCGTCGTGGCCGGCATAACCCTCGACGATGACGTCGCGGATACGCATCCAGTCACTGGGGCGCATATTGGTGCTGTCGATGTTCATGGGCTGCACGACGTCGAGCTCGCAGAGGCCCGAGATCTCGGGGACGCTCTGGGCGAGTTCCTCACCGGTCAGGGCGGGGGAGAGGCCGTTGCCGTCCTCGGTCGATGCGATGGTGCCGCCCGTGGCGATGAGAAGGATGCGCTTCATGCTGGTATTCCTATCGTATTTGCCGCCGCAGAGGCGGAGTCGTTCGGCAGTATTGTGGCACAGGGCGTCCAATGTTCAAACGTATTACATCATCTGTAACGTTTGGTAACACTTCAATCCCCGTCAAATAGGGCCCAGGTCGTGCGTTTGCCGTGCGCTGATGGCTGCGAGGGGCGAGAAACCCCATATAACGTGTACACTATGAAAGCTGTTTTCGTTTATTCGCGCGGGTGGGCACCGGCTCCCCGCCAACAAGAGGGGGAAACCATGGATCAAAAGGCTTCCGCAAAGGTCCTCGTACTCGACTTTGGTGCGCAGTACGGTCAGCTCATTGCCCGTCGCGTCCGCGACCTCAACGTGTATTCCGAGATCGTTCCCTGCGACATCTCGGCCGACGAGATTCGCGAGATGAACGCCTCCGCGCTCATCCTTTCCGGCGGTCCGGCATCTGTGTATGCCGAGGACGCTCCGTCCATCGACCCCGCCATCTTTGACCTGGGCCTTCCCGTCCTGGGCTTTTGCTACGGTCACCAGATCACGGCCGTGACGCTCGGCGGCAAGGTTGGCCACTCCGAGGTGGGCGAGTACGGTCGCGCCACCATCACGCGTACGGCCGGCGCCAAGCTCTTCAACTCCACGCCTATGGAGCAAACCGTGTGGATGAGCCACCGCGACGCCGTGTCCGAGGTGCCCGAGGGCTTTACCGTTACCGCCAGCACCGACGTGTGCCCGGTTGCCGCCATGGAGTGCGCCGAGCGCAAGATTTTCACCACGCAGTTCCACCCCGAGGTCAAGCATTCCGAGTACGGCCAGCAGCTGCTGAGCAACTTCCTGTTTGAGATCTGCGGCCTGGAGCCCAACTGGAGTATGGACAACCTGGCTGAGACCATGACGGCGGACTTCCGCGAGAAGGTCGGCGACGACCGCGTGATCCTGGCCCTGTCCGGCGGCGTCGACTCCTCCGTCGTGGCTGCGTTGGGCGCTCGCGCCGTTGGCAAGCAGATGACCTGCGTGTTCATCAACCACGGTCTGCTGCGCAAGGGCGAGCCCGAGCAGGTGGAGGAGGTCTTCACCAAGCAGTTCGACGTCGACTTTATCCACGTTCACGCCGAGGACCGCTATGCCGAGCTTCTGGCCGGCGTGACCGAGCCCGAGGAGAAGCGCCGCATCATCGGTACGCAGTTCTGGAAAGAGTTCTTCGCCGTGGCGCAGCAGCTCGAGACCAATGGCAAGCCGGTCAAGTACCTGGCTCAGGGTACCATCTACCCTGACATCATCGAATCCGGCGCGCGCAAGACGGGCGGCAAGACGGCCACCATCAAGAGCCACCACAACCTGATCCCGTTCCCCGAGGGCGTGCACTTCGACCTCATCGAGCCGCTCGACCACTTCTTTAAGGACGAGGTCCGCGCGCTTGGTCTGGCGCTGGGCCTGCCGGGTCATATCGTGTTCCGCCAGCCCTTCCCGGGTCCGGGTCTGGCCATCCGCATCATCGGCGCGGTCGACAAGGAGAAGCTCGAGATCCTCAAGAACGCCGACGCCATCGTGCGCGAGGAGCTCGACGCCTACAACCAGCGTCTGTTTGAGCAGACCGGCGAGCGCAACTCCGAGCACAGCTGCTGGCAGTATTTCGCCGTCCTGCCCGACATCAAGTCCGTCGGCGTTATGGGCGACGAGCGCACCTACCAGCGTCCGATCATCCTGCGTGCCGTTGAGTCCAGCGACGCCATGACCGCCGACTGGGCCAAGCTGCCCTACGACGTCCTGGCCCGCATCTCCGGCCGCATCGTGGCCGAGGTCCCCGGTGCCAACCGCGTGTGCTACGACATCACGTCCAAGCCGCCCGCGACCATCGAGTGGGAGTAGACCGATAGGGTTCTGACCTGCACTTTTGAGTGCCGCACTGTGCCGCTGAGTTTTGTTTCGTACGAGAGTCATGACAAAGCCACCAGCGGCATTGGTGAGTAAATACGATAATCTGGCCTCCGTTCCCGTGTTGGGACGGAGGCTTTTTCTTTGCCGTTTTACTCCCTTTCACCTGCGATTTCGCCATTTACTCCCCGCATTTAAAGACAGCAAAGTACGGGGCGGTATTCGGAGGAATGGGAGTAAGGATTTATCCCAAGCGAGTAGACGCGCGGTTTTTGTCCCCGAGGGCCAAACGGGCCCGTTTTGGGGTCCGTGAAACTCAAATCGAACTCAATAGGCTTTTTGGCAGTCTTCGCACAGCGTTTCCCCAGGTGGCTAATGGGGAGTAAAGAATCTCGCCGTCTCAAGGAAAACTGGAGTAATCAGGGTAAATGCCGCGGCGTACTGCCGTGTGCCGCCATGTAAGCCACCGCATTATTTACTCCCCGGACATGCCGGAAATGCCTTGGTATGCAATGGGGAGTAAAAACTCAGCTTACGCGGGAGCGAGCAGCGCTCACCGCCTAGCCTGGCGTTCTGATTCGGGTGCGTTGATTGCGAAATGCGGAGAGCCGCTACAGCGAGGCCTTCCAGTCCTCGTACTCTGCGGCGTCGATCTCGCCGTTCTCGAGCTGCGCGCGTTTCTCGGCCCAAAGTTCGATCGCCATCGTCGCTTTGGGCGCGTGCGGCGCCTTGGGGTTCAAGGAGAGGCCCGAGCCGTCGGCTGAGGGAATGATGCCGAAGGAGTCCTCCAGTCGCACAAGAAGCGACATGAGGTCGCCCGCGGTCTCGACGCCGTAATCCTTGAGGGCGTTGACGGACACGCCGAGCGCCGCGGCGATGGACTCGAGCAGCTCGGGCTTCACGGCACGGATGCCGCTCTCGTAGTGGCGCACGGCCCCCTCGGTCAGGCCGACGGCCTCGGCAAGCTGCGCCTGCGTCACGCCCCGCAACTTGCGGTACCGCCTTATGTTCTCGCCTACGGACATGCGCCCTCCTCCTGGAATTACGTACCCGCACATCTTATCAGCGTACGCAAATGTACGCAATTCTATTGACAGTACAGATATGTACGTTTACTCTGAATCTGTAAACCGTACGTATCCGTACGCTATTGATGGGAGGAGCCATGGACGAAAAGGTGGCGAAAACGCCGAGGCCGCACATGCTGGACGCCGACGAAGTCGCAGAGCTGCTGAGAATCAAGAAAGGCAGCGCTTACGAGGTGATCAGGAAGATAAACGCCGAGCAGGAGGCGCGAGGGCGCGTGGTGATCCGGGGGCGCGTTCGTAGCGACGTCTTCGATGCTTTGTACTTTCCGGAGGTGGACTGACATGCCCGTGTACAAGGATGACAACAACGGCACGTTCTACGTGCAGTGCTACTACCGCGACGCCCGCGGCTCGAAGCGCCACAAGACAAAGCGCGGCTTCTCCTCCGAGGTGGAGGCCGCCGTGTGGGAGGGCCAGTTCAAGAGCCTTAACGGCGGGGCGATGGACATGACGTTCTCCGAGTTCGTCGAGGTGTACGCCTCGGAGGTGAAGCCTCGCATACGCGAGCACACCTGGATCACCAAGGAGTACATCATCAACGACAAGCTCGTGCCGTTCTTCGGGGACATGCGCATGTGCGACGTGAGGCCGATCGACGTCATCAGGTGGCAAAACGAGCTCACCGAGCACCGGGACGCCGACGGGAAGCCCTGGGCGCCGACGTACCTGCGCACGGTAAACAACCAGCTCAACGCCATCTTCAACCATGCCGAGCGCTACTACGGCCTTACCGACAACCCGGTGCGCAGGGTCGACAAGATAGGCTCGAAGAAGGGCGGCGAGATGCAGTTCTGGACCAAGGACGAGTACCTGAGGTTCAGCGAGGCCGTCATGGACAAGCCGCTCTCGTTCCATGCCTTCGAGCTGCTCTACTGGACGGGCATCCGCTGCGGCGAGCTCCTGGCGCTCACGCCGTCCGACTTCATGCTGGAGAGCTCCCGGCTGCGCATCAACAAGTCGTACCAGAGCCTCCACGGCGTGGACACGGTGACCGACCCCAAGACGCCCAAGTCTGTGCGCACGATTGTCATGCCCGCCTTCCTGCGCGACGAGATGGCGGACTTCATTGAGATGCGCGACGACGTCGCCCCCGACGAGCGCCTGTTCGCCGTGACCAAGCACTTCCTGGCCCACGAGATGGAGCGCGGGTGCAAGGCGTCGGGCGTGAAGCGCATCCGCATACACGACATACGCCACAGCCATGTGAGCCTGCTGATAGAGATGGGCTTCTCCGCGTTGGCCATCGCCGAGCGCATGGGCCACGAGGCGGTGGACATCACCTACCGCTATGCGCACCTGTTCCCCACGAAGCAGGACGAGATGGCCGCCGCGCTCGACGGAGCGAGGGGGTAAGAAGGATGCCGTGCGAGAACAGCGCCCGCAAGCGCAGCAAGACGATGGCGTTTCGCTGCACGCCCGAGGAGCGCAAGCTCATATGCGAGATGGCAGCTTGGAGCGGCATGAACAGGCAGGACTACATCATCGCCAAGCTGACCGATACCAAGGTCGAGGTGAAGCCCTCCGTGAGCGTTCAGAAGGCGCTGAAGGACTCGATGGCGGAGTTGGCCAAGGAGGTGCGGCTGGCGGCCTCCTACGGCGAACTGAGCGAGCCTCTGCAGCAGAGGCTCGGGCTCGTGATGAAGCTCTTCGTGGCGCTCGGCGAGCCTGTTGACGCGCCGACGGAAGAGACATCGCGGCAAGCCGCACCTTTGGAGGAACCAGCAACGTCTGCTATAGATGCGGGCTCCGACACCGCAAGCATCTTCGAGATGGGACGCAGGTAGGGCCTAGCGCCAGACTTCCAACGCCTTGTCCGCAAGCCATTCGGCGCGCTCTGCGATGTCGCCCTCGCCCCAAGACTCCTTCTCCAGGGCGCCGGCCATGGTCGCAAGGCCGGCGGCGCAGAGGGCAAGGCCGTCCTTGTATCCCTTTCCCTGCTTCTTGGTGGTCCAATCGGCGTCGCGGATGGAGGCGTTGAGCGAATGCGTGATGATGGCGAGGTTGCCGAGCGTGAGGAGCTTCCGGTCCCTTCGCGTGGCAGCCTCGTCGTCGAGGGCTCCCCATTTGTTGCGCCACTTCTTGGGCATCATGTGCTCGAGGGTGTACTGGTTGAACCCGAGCAGGGCCGTGCTGCTCATGCCCGGACGAATGGCGCTTTCCAGCAAATAGAGGACGCCCTTGGACTGGAGGTTGTACAGGCACGATTCCTCGAATGCCGCTCGAACCTCGGCGTCGCCGGGCATGTACGTCGTCGCCTCGTCATTGGCTTCGAGAGCCTCCCTCAGCGCCTCCGCGTCCTTCACCTCGTTCAGGATCAGCGAGGTGAACAGCCTGTTGTAGTTCTTCGTGGTCGCCTGAACCAGCATTCGGCGGACGATGTAGCTCTCAAGCAGGGCGTAGACCCCGGATATCTCGCCTGCAGGCTCCGCGTTCTTGCGAACGTAGAGCATATACGGGATGAGCGTCGAGTTCTTGAGGCCGAATATCAGCACGTTCAGGCGCTCGACGCCGGAAGCGGAGGGGATGTCCGCGTCGCAGTAGCCAGGGTCGAACGTGGACTCGAACGCCTCGGCATACGCCTTCATGTTGTCGAGAATCTCGACCTTGTCGCCGTTGCAGTACCTGCCGATGAAATCCTTGTAGGACTGGAAGAGGTTCGAAGTACGCGAATAGAAGAGCTTGTCCTCGGTCGTGACGCCACGCCTCTTGTCCTGGACCAGAATCTGGAGGAACGCGTCGAAGAAGAGGTCGACGAGCGTGCGCTTGATGCGCCCGGTAACGATCTCCTGCTCCCAATACTCCCTCTTCTCAGCCGTGGGCTCGAAGACGTCTTCCCAGCACTCCTTGAACGCCTGCTCGTTCTCGCGGTTGAAGAAGTAGTTCTTAAGGAGCTCCGCCGTCGTCAGGCGCACCCCGAGCGAGTTGATGGTGTCGAATATCTGCTGCTCGTCCTCGCCCTCGGTAAGATCGATGCAGACGAACTGGACGTTCGACTTGATCGTGTTCCTGTCGACCTTCTCCGGGTCGATATTCTTGAGGAAGTAGTTGTAGGCAAGGACGATGGCCGAGGAGCCCTCGAGGGGTTCGCAGCCCGTGGCGCTGACGACCTTTTCGAAATCCTGCCGGTCGTACTTGCCGTGCCGCAAGGCGACATCGCCGGTCTCCAGGACGAAATCTCGCTCAAACAAATTGTTGGTGCCGTTTTTTGCACAGAGTGCCTTGAAGAAGATGACCATGGTCGTGAGTCGCTGCTGGCCGTCGATGACGGTGCGAACCTCGGAGACCTCGGACCAGGTGTTGCCGGAGGAGGCCTGCTTCAGGATGATGGAGCCCAGGAAATAGGGCCGCTTCGAGGCCGTGACGAACTCCATGTCGCCGAGGAAACGCTCCCATTGCTCTTCTCCCCAGACGTACGCCCTTTGGTAAAAAGGTATTTCGAGCAGGCGCGATCCGTTGAACACGCCGCTTATCGTTGCTTTTCCTGCATCCATCCTTAAAGCCCTATCTATCCTTTGCGGTTATTGCTGGCGGGGTCAATTTTATCAATACGCTGCTTGACCCTTTAATGTTCCCGGTCCTTGCCGTCTTCTCCCCAGAAGGTGCTCGAAGATGATGCGCAGGTCCTCGTCATCAAGGCAGCCGCCCTCGAGGCAGCCACGGTCGATGGTATCGATCATCGTCTGCCCCTTCTTCTTCGAGCGGTCGTAGATCACTGTGTCGAGGGATAGCTCCCTGCCGTCGCGCGTGAACATCTCGTGCATGAATTCGGCACTGTTCGCTTGACTTCAATCGCGTACCGCGTGCTCGAGCGGGCCGCTTCCCCTCGATATGGCGACATCCCAATGCTCGCAGTTAAGCAGAAGAAGTCGGTTCATGAACTCGACGCCCGAAAAACCGAGTCTCGCAAACGGCGGAAATAGAGGGTCATCTGAAAAGACCGCAGCATACTCACTGCTCAACGGCATATACGCGAGATGAAAATCGTACGAGTCGTCCTCGGGCCCGATGATGAACATAGGCATCGACGTCGTAACGAACCCTGAGCCGATGGGTGCCCTAAGGATGGAGAAGCTCTTCTCAAAAAAAGCCTTTCGAATACGGTTAACTGGCACAATATCATCGTTGGAGAAGAGCATGGTTGCGGCGGCGGCAAGCTCGACCACCGCTTGGGAATCCCCGCGCCAATCCGACCAATCGAGCAAGCCGAGCTCATAGGGTGTCAGATGAACGTTTCTGAGCAGCTCTTCGGCAGTCTCGCGTGACCATTTCTTGTCGACGCGCATACTGATAGGGTGCCGGACGATGATATTTGCTGCCAGCTCGCAAACGGCGGCTTTCCCATCAGAATACCCTTCGTCTTCGCACTGGTCTTCTTTCTGGCGTTCCAAAAAGCGATCGTAAAGCGGCGCGATGCGGCTCTCGAGCTCAGATAGCTTAACCTCGATGAGGTTCTGCGCATAGAATCTGTCTGTCGCATCGCCTGTCGCATCGGCATGCTCGACCTCATAAAGATCGCGCATGCTGCAAAGGTTCTCGCAATTCGTGCGGAAGAAGGAGCCCTTCTGTCTGCTGTAGGCATGAAGCTGCCCGGAGGAATCCGCGAAATGGCGCAGGTAGAACCGCGGCACCCAGTGCTGCTTTCGCGTCATCTTTCCGGGCAGCTTCGACATCCTAAGCCTTCACCGCCTCGTATTGGTAGGTCGTGCGCACTTTGTAATGGAAGTCGTTTCCGAGGTCCAGCGCCTCGAAGTGCTTCTTGGCGCAGCCGATCTTGATCTTCTCCGCGTCGCGCAGGGCGGGCTCGCCGTTCTTGCCGCCCTTGGTCTCGGTCACGAAGTACACGCGGCGCTCGCCGTCGGCCTCCTCGACGTACGCCCAGTCGGGGTTGTAACTGCCGAGCGGCGTGTCGATCTTGAACGCCGAGGGCAATTTCGCGAACACGAGAACCTCCTCCTGCTTGTCTAGAGCCTCGGCAAAGGAGCGCTCGACCCCCGCCGAGTCGTAGACCACGTAGTTGTACAGGCTCTTGCTCGTCATGTCCGGCTTCCACGCGTTCTGCCCAAGGTAGGCCGTGTAGTCGTCAAGCTCGAGGTCGCGCATGGTGTACCACTCGTCCTCGGGAAGGCGCACGTACTTGATGCCCTGGGCGATGAGGTCGTTCTTCACGCGGTTGATCTTGTCGCCGACCTGCGCGAGGAAGGTCGCGGGGTCGATCTCGAACTCGTCGAGGCGGCTGCAGCCCTCGAGGATCGCCTTGATGGTGCCGCGGGTGAGCCCGACGGCGTCCTGCAGCTCTGCGATCGGGTCGGGAAGGTCGTATTTCACCTTTCCCGAAACGGACACCACGGAGGTGCCCGTGCCCTCGGCGCTCACGCCCGCGTCGTCGATGCCCAGCGAGGCACGCTCGCTCGTCACCTGGGGCGGGCGCACGGCGAGCATGCCGTCGACAGCTTCGATGGCATGTTCGATGAGCTTGCCGGAGTCGACCTCGACCTGGAAGCGCGTGCGCTGGCGGATGCGGTCCCACAGGGCCTGGAACGCAGGGTCGAGCGTGACGTCCTTCTGCAGCTCGACCGAGACCTCCTTGGCCTTGTCACGGATCTGGACCCTCTGGGACTTGTGGATGATGATCGCCTCGACCTGCTCCTTGGCAGGCTCGAGCTCGGCGGGGAGCTCGACCTTGCCCTCCTCGGCGGCCGCCTTCAGCTCGGGCGTCACCGCGCCCTTGTCGTCGACCATGCCGGTCGCGACGAGGTGGTCGTAGACCTGCTTGGACTTCTCGTAGCCCAGGCGCTCCTCGACGCCATCATCGCCCTTGACCGTGACCTTCGTGAAGCTCTCCGGAGTGATGACGCCGAACTTGAAGTCCTCAGCCTCAAGCTCCTTCTGCAGGCCGTTGGCGAAGTCGTCGTAGCTCTCGTTCGCGATGACGGTGAGCACGTTCGCCTCTGGGTCGTACAGGCGCTCGCCATCCTGGTTCACGCACAGGCGCAGACCGCGGCCGATCTTCTGGCGCTTGGTCAGGTTGTCCTTTGTCTCGACGAGCGTGCAGATCTGGAACACGTTGGGGTTGTCCCAGCCCTCCTTGAGCGCGGAGTGGCTGAAGACGAAAGAGACGTCCTTGTCCGCGTCCTTGCCGTCCGGGAAGGAGATGAGCGTCTCCTTCTTCTGCATGATGAGCTCGAAGGCCCCGGCGTCGTCGGCGGTGCCGGCGGCTCCCTTGGAGTCCTTGAACTTGCCCTTCTTGTCCTTGGCGAAGTATCCCTGGTGCACGGCGTGGGGGTCGCGCACCAGCGGGGCGCCGACGGCTTCGTAGCACTCGAGCCACGTGCCCTTGCCGATCCCCGCCGCCTTTGCGATGCGACGAGGCGCCTTCGAGTTCAGGGCACCTGCGTACTCCTCCTCAAACATCAGGGCGTACAGGCCGCCGTGGACTTCGGGCTCGTAGACGCGGTATCGGTCGACGCGGTCGATGAAGAAGAGCGAGAGCACCTTCACGCCGCGCGGCCACAGCTCGAACTGGCGGGCCAGGTGGTCCTCGATGGTGCGGCGGATCTGCGCGCGCTTGACGACCTCCTCGTTGACGTCGCCCAGCGCCTCGCCGAGCTCGAGCACCTCGCCGTTCTGGAACTCTATGAACTCGTCGCCCACTGCGGCGCCGATGTTGTTGACCACCCAGCCGCTCTCGTAGTCGCTGTTCTCGCCGCTCTTCTGGTAGAGGTCGTTGCCGGTCTTCACCGTGACGGCCTTGCGCTTCTGCGTGCCGTCGGCCTGGCGCACGTCGATGGACACCTTGGCGGAGAACGGGTCGGACTTGACGGACTCGAGCCTCACGTACGCGCCGTTGAGGTTCGCCTCGGCCTTGATCGAGTCCACGCAGATGCCCTTCACCAGGTGGCGCTCGAAGGCGTCGACCGGCGTGAGGCGGTAGATCATGTTGTAGGCCTGCTTGTGCGTGGCCGAGTAGCGCAGCACGAACAGCGGGTTCAGGCTCTTGATGGCGGCCTTGGCCTGCTTGGTGTTGTCGACGCTCTGGGGCTCGTCGATGATGACGACGGGCTTGCAGGCGCTCACGAGCTCGCGAGGGCTGAAGCCGCCGGTGAGCTTCTCGCTGGGACGGTGGAAGAGGTTGCCCTCCTTCGCGGTGCCATCCTTCTCGAGGCCCTTGTTGAACGCGTCGATGTTGATGACCATGACCTGGATGGAGCTCGACGTGGCGAAGTTACCCACCGGCCCCATGTCCTTCGAGTCGTACACGAAGTAGTCGAGCGGCGTGCGGTCGTAGAGCGTCTCGAAGTGCCTGCGGGTGGTCTGGAGGCTCTTGAGGACGCCCTCGCGGATGGCCACGCTCGGCACGACGATAACGAACTTGGTGATGCCGTAGCGGCGGTTTAGCTCGTAGATGGAGCGGATGTAGACGTAGGTCTTGCCGGTGCCGGTCTCCATCTCGACGGTGAAGTCTCGCAGGCGCCCATCGGTGAGGACGTCGGTTGCCGGGAGGCAGCCCTCCTCCTGCACGGCGTGCAGGTTGTCGAGGAGCTGGCCCGGCGCCACGCGAAGCTCGTTGCCGTGGCCGACCATGAGCTCGCCGATTGCCGTCTGGCCTTTGCGGCCGGAATCGGCGGAGAATACGCTGCCAATAAATTGTTGTCCGCGGAACAGGTCGCAGGTTGCTTCGATGGCCTCCAGCTGGTGCTGCTGGTCGGATGAGAACTTGAACTCGAGCGCCGCCATGCTAGACCGTCCTCAATTCGATCTCACAGCCCATGCGCTCGCCGGCGTGCTTGAAGATCTGCACGGCGTTGAGCTTGAGGGTGTCGTCGAGGACGGAATCGAGGATGAGAACGCGCCTGGGCTCCATGTCGGCGATGGCCTCGAGCGCCTCAATGGTGAGGCCTCGGGACATGCAGCAGACGAGCTCGTCGCAAGCGACGGACCAGATGGGATAGCCCGCGGCTTCAGACTTCTCGACGGGCAGCGTGAGCTCGAGGCCCCATTTGAGCATCATCTCGAAGACGATATCCATATCGGAGCGATCGGGCTTGACCACGTCGAAGAGGAGCTGACCGGGCTCGGGCTTCTCAATGCCGGACTCATCGAGCTCGAACACACGGAAGCCGATGTCGGGAAGCTGCTTGGGTCCCTCGCCAAGCTTGAGTTGACGGTTGGATTCCTCGAGCTCGGTTTTGATTTTGTCGCCTGCGCGGCGAATGCGTCCTTCGCCTATGTCGCAGAGAGTCTCATACCCGTCCTTGTAGGCGTCGCGTTTCGGGTCACAAGGCTCTGGAAGCTGGACAAGGATAAACTGATAGCGATCATCTTTTCCGAGCTCCTGCAGGAACATGGCATGGGCGGTCGATGCTGAGCCTGAGAAAAAATCAAGCACAATATCACCCGTGCTTAAATGCTCATGTACGGTAAAGAAGCAAGCAACCGAAAACAATAGATAGACCGCCAGCACTACACTATTCCGAACCAAAGACCAAAAGATAAGCATTGTGGGAAAATCTAAACTTTTGGATTTTCCTACAATGCCGACTACGGCGGAATCCCTCCCACTCCTTATATATTTCTTTCTGTATACATTGAATTTGTATTTAGTAAAATGCAGACAACACCACGGATCGGCTTTTGGCTGGACAATTCCAACCAAACACCGCAGCAGACAGTAGAAACCATTCTGAACGTTAGGAAGCCGGTATGATTGTTACATATAAGGGGGTTGATTTCCGATCTCAGCCGAACACGTTGAGCGGATAGACCGTTCCCGCAGC
>JAJXHK010000063.1 GCA_021639365.1 Collinsella aerofaciens | reverse complement strand
GTCTTTTGCGTCAATACCGAGTATGCCGAGATTGAGCGTTGGATTCGAGAGGATTATACCCGCGACCACGCAAGTGATGACGTCGCGCGCATGCTCAAGTTCAATCAGCTCATTAAGTACGATTCGTACATGTGGAACTACGTGCGCCTGGCGCCTAAGTTCTATAAGGAGTTCCTGGTGCAGATGGCCAAGGAGTTTCAGGCGGCCTTGGACGCGGGGGACTTTTCGCTTGACGACCTCAAGCCGTGGAAGCGCGCGAATCTCGCTGCCATCCTCAAAGATCCTGAGGGCTGGGTTGACGAGCATCCGAGTTTTGCGACGGATGGTGCCTTGGGGCGTGCTAAGTATTACGCCTCGGTTGGAGGCCCAGGCGTGGTCGCCGCCTTCCTCATCGAATCGCTGAGGGGGTAGGTCGGCATGGGAGAGGCCTCGTGTCCTAAAGCTACCATTGTCGTCCCCGTTTACAACTCTGCGCGCTCCATTCAGCGATGCCTCGATTCGCTGTTGGCCCAGTCCGAGCGCTCGATTCAGGTTGTCTGCGTCAACGACGGTTCGACTGATGATTCGTTGAACGTGTTGCGCCAGATCGCGCAGGCCGACGATCGCGTGCTGGTGATTGACCAGGAAAACGCGGGCGTCTCGTGTGCTCGAAATGCCGGTATCGATGCCGCCGAGGGCGAGACCGTCTTTTTTGTGGACGCCGACGATTACATCGATGTCCAGACGGTCGAGCGCGTGCTGCATGCCATGGAGCCTGCAGATGCCGAGGTCTCCGTTTTTGGCGGCGTCTGTGAACCAGCCGATGCTGCCCCCAAACGCGTCCAGCAACTCATGAGCCCCAAAGCTGGTGCCTTCGGTGCCCGTGATCCTCAACTGCTGTTCCATTCGAATGCGCAGCCCTATGCCTGCCGTGCGGCTTTTTCGCGCGAGCTGCTCAATCGCGAAGGCATTCGCTTCGCCCCCGGTTTGGCTTTGGGCGAGGACGTCGTCTTCCAATTTGCGGCTTATGCGCTTGCCCGCAAGACCGTCGTCATGCCGGACAAGTTCTACCACTACGTGATGGAGAGTGAATCGGCGACGCACGAGTTCAACAGTGCCGATGCTCGCGCCAAAAAGCTTGACGCCCACATGAGGATGCTCGAGGAGGTCTTGGAGGACTGGGCGGCCTACGGTCTTTTGGACCTGTGCCCCGGCGAGCTGATAACTTGGTTTTTAGACCTAATTGTGTTCGACCTGGCGCGCTTGGATGCCGATGGTTTCCATCGCGTGGCGGCTCGCGTCAACATGGATCTCACGACGTTTTTGGGAACGGCGTGGGCGGATATGCCTGCTAAGGGCGCCGTTCGGCGTGTTGCCCACAAGCTCGTTGCGGCGACCTCGGGCGTTTCGATGGCAGACGCCACGCTGTTCTATCTTTCGACTCGCGGTCTCAAAGCCTGTCTGGAGCGCTTTATCTAATTCCAAGCGCTGCCGCCCGCCGCAACCCGGCTGCTAAAATAACCCTGTTACACGCTATTCAACAGGAGGTTCTCTTGCAGAACTCTGATACCCCTAAAGTTTCGTTGCTCGTCCCCATTTGCAATGTCGAGCGCTATCTGTGCGAGTGCCTCGATTCTGCCGTGGCGCAGACGCTCAAGGACATCGAGATCATCTGTATCAATGACGGTTCCACCGATAGCTCGCCGGATATCATCCGCGAGTACATGGAGCGCGACCCCCGTGTAAAGATGATCGACAAAGCCAACAGCGGCTACGGCGACTCGATGAACCGCGGTCTGGAGATGGCGCGCGGTGAGTACGTGGGCATTCTTGAGTCCGACGACTTTATGTTTGAGGATTCGCTCCAAAAGCTGGTCGCCAAGGCCGATGCTGAGCATGCCGATGTGGTAAAGGGCGACTTTTATCTGTATTGGTCCACGCCCAGCGAGCGCCGTGAGCTGTTTGGGATCATCGGCGAGTATATGACGGGCGCCGCGTATCGCCCCGTCGATCGCCCGGGCATCTTCTACCGCAAACCTTCCATTTGGTCGGCCATCTATCGGCGCGAGTTCCTCAACGACAATCAGATTCGGTTCCTTCCCACGCCGGGCGCCTCGTATCAGGACGCAGGCTTTAACTTTAAGGTTTGGGCATGCGCCGAGCGTGCAGCGTTTATCGCGGACCCCATTTTGTGCTATCGCCAAGACAACGAGAAGAGCTCAGTTAATTCGCCCAACAAGGTATTTTGCGTGTGCGACGAATATGCCGAGATGCAGCGCTTTTTGGATGAACGTCCCGAGCTCAAGGTTCAGCTCCAGGGCATTTTAATGCGCATGAAGGTCGATACGTACCGTTGGAATGATGAGCGTCTGGTCGATGAACTGCGTGGGCAGTTTTGGAAGAAGGCTTCACCCGAGCTCAAGGCCGATTGGGATGCCGGTCGCTTTGACCTGTCGCTGTTTGATCCGCGTGGCGAGACCGACTTGCGCCTGATGGTCAAGTCGCCCCGCGCCTATATCGATTTGCGCTTTGACTTTAAGAAGCCGGGCAAGCTCAATACGTTTAAGCATTACTTTAAGATCGGCGGCCTGCCGCTGGTCTGGCGCGTGCTGACGTATCAGCGCACCTACGGTGATAATCCGCACCCCGATGACGTTCCGGTCGCACAGTAGGAGCACTTGACTATGGCTACCCCCAAGATTTCCGTTGTCGTTCCCATCTATAA
>JAJXHK010000044.1:4680-15040 GCA_021639365.1 Collinsella aerofaciens | reverse complement strand
CTGCGCCGAGTATCTCTCGTTTGTGCGCGCAACCATCCGAACCAACAACCGCCTGCTCGAGAGCAGCCCGTTGCCGCACGACAACGAAGTCACGCTGCTCGCCGTCGATCCCGATGTCCACGGCCTGGGTGTAGGCTCAGTGTTGCTCGATGCCGCGGTCTCGTACCTGTCCTCGCGCGGGGCGACAAGGGCGCACCTGTACACCGACTCCAACTGCTCGTGGAAGTTCTACGAGTTGCACGGCTTTAAGCGCACGGCCACGCACCGCGCCAACCGCGAAGAGCGCCGTCACGACATGCCGCGCGAAAGCTTCCTCTACGAACTCGACCTAACAGCCTAGCCCGGGCAGCCACACCTAGTCATTTAAGTCTGTCCCCAATGAGTGGCCTAGGGGGTTTGTAGATAGCCGTGGTCATAAAACATCAAATATGAGTACTGCTACCTTTTTAGTAGCAGCAACTTGGGGCATTTTTGATGCTTGTAGGCATGACGACCAGCCGCACGAGCTGACGTAGCTCCTCAAATGTTCAATAAAATGGGCTCCTAACGAGAAGTACTCTCATTAGGAGCCCATTATTATGTGCAAACATATGTGACCAACGCAGCAACAGTACTCATATTTGGCATTTTTTGTCCACTGCCCCTTGCGCGAAGATCCGCAGCGGAAAGTTTGACCCGTTTCGATGCACAAAAATGGGATGAATCTTCCCTGGCAACCGCCCAGAAAGATCCACCCCAAAGCAAGCGCTCGCTAGAACGTTCCGCCGCCGCCTCCGCCGACGCCGCCACCGCCGCCGCCAGAGAAGCCGCCGCCGCTGCCGCCGCTCGAGCTATCGGAACTCGAAGCCAGCTCGCGGATGGTCTCATGATACACATCGTTGAACGAATCGAGCGGAGACTCGTTGCCGTAGTGATGGTAATACCACCAGTAGCAGGGGTAGTTGTCGTAGAAATCGTCGCTGTTGCGCAGATCCGCAGGCACGGCCTCGGCCAGCTGTCGTAGCACTTCTTTCGAAACGCCCAGGGCAACGCCCATCACCAGCAGTTTGTTCCACAAGATCAGGTCGCTGGGGATAGCCTCCTTCAGGCGCGTAAAGTCCTCGAGCCAATGCTTGAGCGCCTTGCAGCGAGCCGCCACCTCGGCGCCCTCCGGCGTGTAACGGCGGAAGGTGCAGCTCAGGACAAAGCCCACGATCGTGACGGGAATCGAGATCATAGCGGCGCCGACGTTGGCGTCCGCAAAGTCGGTATAGATCAGAGAGCCCAGAATGCCAAAGACAATGATGATGCCGAGAACCAGGCCGGCCACCATCGCGATAGTGCCATCCGATGCGATAAACTCGCGCGCCTCCAGCTTGCCCTTAACCGTGCTCTGATAGTCCTCGAGCTTGTCGCCAACAGATGTGGTGCGCTCGCTAGCGTACTCCTCCAGCTCGCTAAACGTGCGTGAACGGACGCCGTCTTTATCGGGCTTAACGCCGGCGAAGAAGACCTTGAGCACATCGCGATCGATGCCGTCCTTCTTGGCAGCCTTCCAGGCCTCGTCGGTCACTGTGATGCGATACGTCTGCTCCTCTTTTTCGCGACGGAGCAGACCCTTCTTCTTGGTCTCGGTCGCTTCTTCCAGCTTGATCACGCGGTCGTCGGTGAGCTTCATAAGCGTGGCGATATATGCCTGATCGGACACATCGTTCCAGCTCATGAGAGCTGCAAGCACCGCGGGATGGTCGGCCGAGGGCACATCGCGGAAGTACTCGTCCTGGAAGAGCGGCTTGGGCTTGGGCCTGCGCAGCTTAAGCATCACGATCACACCGGTATAGGCAACCGCCACGACAACACACACCACGGCAATCGCGCCGGCAACCGCACGCGCGTGCTCACGGCGAGCGTTGGCCTCGTCGGCCCATTCCTTCTCTTCGCTCAGAATCGTCGACATGCGCTTTTCGCCCGAGACGGCAAGCTGCGGCACCCAGTCGCTGGGGAAGGCGATGCGTGCCTCGGCGAATTCGCCCTCATGCACGCAGGGAATGGTATAGGTGACCATGGGCTCGTCCGCATCGAGCGACACGTCGCCCGTCAGCGGGCCGTGGCCCCATGCGCGGAAGTTATCGCCCTTGACGGCAGCCGTCCCGGCAGCGGCATTTGCAAAGTAGACTTCCATCTCGACGTCATCGGAGTCCGCCGACCAGCCGTCGCCGACGAATTTCCAGTAAAGCTCGGCGGTATCGGCCCAGTTCATAACCGCACCGGTCATGGAATAACTCACGTAGTAGATTGCGCTGTCGCCGCTCTCGTGGGGGCTGAACACCTTAATCTTTACGCCGTCGTCGGACTGTTCCACCGTGTAAACGCCGTCGTCGCCTTTGTTTGCGCTGTCGACCTTGTTAAACGCAGTGTCGTCTTCCTCGACGCTCAGCACATTGACGACCACCGAGCCGCCTTGCTGGTTAGAGCCTGTATTGATATCCCAATACACGCCGTTGATGTCATCGTCGAAATCGAACTGGCGTCCCTCGACAACGGTCAGCGAGCCATCGGCCTCAACCGTGGCGCCGATGTAGGTTTGGCTCATGGAGTAGCCGTCGGCGTGCGCGACGGCAGGCAGCAGCAGCAACGCAAGCGCGACGAGCGCGCAGACGGAAGCGAATCGCGCAAACAGGCGGCGCTGCCGACAGGTCTTGGCAACGGGGGCGTTCATAGGCACATCCTTTGTCTGTGGTACCAGTAGCGTCATTGTCCCACGTTTGCGGGTTCATGTGACGAACATCTAGGTCAGCGGAGCGTCAAAACGGGACAAAAGTCACGCCCACGGGCAGTCGTTTTGGGGACGTTCTTAAACGACTAGTCGCTGGGGACACTCTTTGGCCAGCACTGCCCCGGCAATAGATACCACTTCATAGCTCCATCACAGGTGTAGCGGCTTTGTGTGGGCGCGGCATGCGCTGATTGAGCCGCCAGTTGAGGGGCATAAAGCAGTTGAGCGAAAACGGTTTGCCCCTTTGCCGTCCGCTCGAGGATCATGTCCCCCTTTTCCGCGGAAACCCCGGCAGTTGCGAAGAGCTGCCGGGGTTTCTGTCGTTTGAGGGCTAGATTGATTGACGGCGATTAAGGCGCCGAGCCGGTGGTCCGGCACGCGCAACGCGCGGCCTCAGCAACTTGCAGGCCACGGCAGCGTCTCCCCCACCGCGCCCCGCGCTATACTCGTCCGCATGGACATCAACGCACGCAACATAGCAACACCCGCCGCCGACGCGCCAACGACGCCGGCCGCCCCCACCCCCGTCGTGGGGCGCTTTGCCCCGTCGCCCTCGGGCCGCATGCACCTGGGCAACGTGTTCAGCTGCCTGTGCGCATGGCTTTCGGCCCGCAGCCAGGGCGGCAGCATCGTGTTACGCATTGAGGACCTGGACGATCGCTGCAAGCGCCCCGAACTTGCCACTCAATTGATTGACGACCTGGCCTGGCTGGGGCTGGAGTGGGACGAAGGCCCCTACTACCAGCACGACCGCCTGGACTTGTACGAGGACGCCCTGCGCCAGTTGCAATACGCCGGCCTCACCTATCCCTGCTTTTGCACGCGCGCCGAGCTCCACGCCGCGAGCGCACCGCACGCGAGCGACGGCACGCCCATCTACCGTGGCGCCTGCCGAAGTCTTTCGGCCGAGGAGGTGGCCCGTCGCAGCGCCCTGCGCGCCCCGGCCACACGTCTGTGCGTGCCCACCGTCGACGACCTCGCAGACGACGTGATCGAATTTGTGGATCGCACGTACGGCGCCCAATGCGAAGCACTCGCCACCGAGTGCGGCGACTTTTTGGTGCGCCGCAGCGACGGCGTGTTTGCCTATCAGCTAGCCGTGGTGGTCGACGACGCTGCCATGGGCGTCACCGAGGTCGTGCGCGGATGCGACCTGCTGGGGTCCACGCCGCGCCAGATCTATCTGCAGCACCTGTTGGGACTGCCCACGCCGCACTACGCACATATTCCGCTGCTCATGGCACCGGACGGCCGCCGCCTTTCCAAACGAGACCGCGATCTGGACCTGGGCGAACTCCGCGCCCGCTTTGGCACGCCCGAAGCGCTGCTGGGCTGGCTCGCCGGACAAACAGGCATCGCACCGGGCACCACGCCGCGCTCTGCCGAGCAGCTGGTCGAGCATTTTAGCTGGGATGTTATCCGCAAGCACAGGGAGAACATCACCGTAACGGCTGAGTAATCAGGCACCCCACCCCTACGCAACATCCCAGGGCTGGAGTTCGTCGCCCAGGCGAACGATGCAGTCGTAGAGCACGGTATGGCACTCGGCCGGGCTGGCATCTCGATGAAAATGCCCGTAATACCAGCGCCTGTAGTCCAAGCGATCTTCCAGCTCATCGAAAAACGCCGTAAGCCGATCAACGGCGGGGCAATTCCAGCCGGGCACCGGATAAAGCGTGGGCGAAAGCATGCGCGTAGAGCAGGTGTGGGTGATCACGTAGTCGACCTTCCAGCCCACGCTGTCGAGCTTTGTCCGTGCCTCCTCAAAGTTGCGCTCGTCCGGCAGTTCCTGCGGCCACCAGCTGGAATACGGAATGCGGTATTCCTTGTCCACGCTCGTGGCGCCGCCCATGGTAAAGACCGTTGAGCCGTCGAGCTCAAAAACCTCGCCGCGCGTCAGGCGCCGTATGGGCGAAGTATCCGACAGACGCTGCGTCAACCCACCATGCCACAGCTCCATGGGGCGCTCCGCCCAATGGTCGTAGCGTTCGTGGTTGCCGTCGACGAACAGCACGGTATAGGGGCGCGACTCCAGCCAAGCGATGTCGTCACATTCCTCGGCGGAGAAATCCCACGGAAAGCCAAAGTCGCCGGCAATGATGAGATAGTCGTCGCTCGTCAGGCTTTTCCCAAGATCCCAATCGCGCAGCTTTTGCATGTCGAGGCCACCGTGAATATCGCCCGTCACATAGACCGTCACGGATCACCACTTCCCTGTAAGTCGCTAGTCCACATTCTGCACGATCACTAAGCCAACCGTTCCAGCCCTTCCATCCCTTAGGGCTTACCCCTCGTTCTTCCATCCAAACGGGTCAAATACCCAAAAAATCAGATCGAGCACGCCGCCGGTCATCATGGCGCCGGCAAAGGCCATGCAAACGTGCAGAGAGCTGGTACTTCGGAGCACGTCGAACGGCCCCAGAACAGCCAGCAGCGCGACCGCTGCGCCGGCAAGGCACAACGCGAGGCACGGCCCCGCGTCCTTGACGCACTTCTTTGCGAGATGCTTTGCGTTGTCACCCATCGATATCGAACTCCTTAGAGGGTCGTTGTTCAGATGCATGCCGCCGTGGCAGAACGAAGCGGCAGAGTAAGTGTCACATGTCGTGCGGACATCAATGGAGAAACCGCCCGCTCGACCAACCCTTGGCGCCGTTTTGTACCGGCACCCCATCTCCCGCTATCGAGGTCTAATACTTTTCCGCGAAGTGAACGTCTGTTTTTGGACCCCTGAAACATCCGCATTTTTCGGCGGCAAAATCGCAGGATTTCAGCATTGAAACCGCGGGAAACGGCACCTTTAAAGTGTCGATGCTTCGGGGGTCCGTTTTAACTCGTTCACTTCTCGGGAAAAGTATTAGACCTCGCTGCTAGCTATCCAGAAAGACACCTCTCCCTTCCCCACCGCCACCCAAAAACTCATCCAACATTAATCTTGGCTCAAGAATCGCTTAATCTATAACCTGCACTATAGAGTTCGACCAAGGGCGGGGCGGCGCCACGCAGGCCGCCGAACGCAACGCTCGCGCCCGGGCAGACCGCCCGGCGTCGCGCCCATCGAACGAAAGGACAGGTCATGGACGACCTCGAAAAAGTTGAAACCATCCGCACCAAGTGCAACGTGAGCTACGCCGATGCCAAGGCCGCGCTCGACGCCGCTGACGGCAACGTTCTGGACGCCATCATTTGGCTCGAGTCGCAAGGCAAGACCCAGACCGCGTCAGCGCACGCCGCCACCGAGTCCGCGCCGGCCGATGAGCCCTCGGCCGAAATGGTCGCCGCGCAGGCCGCCTACGAAAAGTCGAGCGAAAAGACCGACTTCTCCAAGAAGATGGACAGCGTGTGGGAGTACCTCAAAAAGCTCTTCCGTCTGAGCCTGGACACCAAGTTTATCGCCACGCGCCGCGATGCGATCATCCTCAACATCCCCATCCTGATTCCCATCGTCGCGCTGTTTGCCTGGGGCGCCACGATATGGCTGATGCTGATTGGCCTGTTCTTTGGCATGCGCTACCGCATCGATAGCGACGGCGACGTGCCCGGCAGCATCAACAACCTTATGAATCACGCCGCCGATGCCGCGGACGACATCAAACAAAATCTCAACGACGACAAGTAATCGCGGACGGGGGCACGCATGGCACGGATCCTGATCGTAGAGGACGAGGAGAAAATCGCCCGCTTTGTGACGCTCGAGCTGGAGCACGAGGGCTACCAGGTGGAACACGCCGCCGATGGCCGCACCGCCGTGGACCTGGCGCTGGAGCGCGACTACGATTTGATTCTGCTCGACGTGCTGTTGCCGCAGCTCAACGGCATGGAGGTCTTGCGGCGTGTCCGCAAGCACAAGGATGTGCCGGTGATTATGGTCACCGCGCGCGATGCCGTGATGGACAAAGTGGCCGGGCTCGATGCCGGTGCCGACGATTACCTGACCAAGCCATTTGCGATTGAGGAGCTGTTCGCACGGATCCGCGTGGCACTGAAGCGCTCGGAAGCCGTGCGAGCGGCTTCGGGCGTTGGCGGCATCGGGACGGGCGCGGCGAGCGACGCGGGCGGGAGCGCCACTGCGATGCCGCCGGTCAGCGACTCGACCCAGGCTTCCGTCGCGCCCTCCCCCGCCGCGCTTACCGTTGACTCGGTTGCGCTCGACCCCAACCGCCGCGAAGTCACGGTCGGCGGCTCGCCCATCGCACTCACGGCTCGCGAGTTCGACGTCCTCGCCCTGCTTATGGCGCACGCCGGCACCGTGCTCACGCGCGAGCGCATCGCGCACGAGGCGCTGGGCTACGAATACGTGGGCGACACCAACAACGTCGACGTACACATCGCGCACCTGCGCGCTAAGATCGAAGACGCCGGTGGCACCCGCATCATCCAGACCGTGCGCGGGGTGGGCTATGTCTGCCGCGCGTAACGCCGAGGCCAAGCGCGTCACCTCCATCGCCCGTGCCATCAACTGGAGCTATATGTGGCGCCGCTTGATGAGCTACGTCTGGCTCGATCTGCTGCTGATGGTGATTGCGGCGACGATCCTCGTCTATGGATACAACCAGACGCTGCCCGATAGCGCGTTTACCGCAGGCTGGATTCCCGGCGCCACCGTTCGCGGCATGTCGCTGACGCCCGCGCGCGGCTGGGACCTGACAACGCTCACCTATACCGTCGAGCTTGCGCGCGCCAGCAAGACCTTCCCCCTCGCGCAGGACCTCGTCACGCTATGGCCTCTCTACCTTGTCGTTGTGGGTTGGCAGGTCATCAGCGTGCTCAACATGCTCGGCGGCGCGAGGCGCGTGCGCCGCACCATGGCACCGCTCAACGACCTGGCCTTGCGCGTGGACGAGCTCGGCCGTATGCAGCTCTCCGGCGGCAAGATGGAAACGCTGGAGCAGGCCATCGAGCGCGCAAGCGTCGACTCGCCGAGCGTCACCACCGGCGACGCCGACCTGGCAAGCATCGAGGTCGCGCTCAACCGTCTGCTGCGCCAGATGCAAGAGGCCAAGCTGCAGCAGATGCGCTTTGTCAACGATGCAAGCCACGAGCTGCGCACGCCCATTGCGGTGATTCAGGGCTACGTAAACATGCTCGACCGCTGGGGCAAAGACGACCCGGACGTGCTGGCGGAATCCATCGCGTCCCTCAAGGCCGAAAGCGAGCACATACAGGAGCTCGTGGAGCAGCTGCTGTTTTTGGCACGCGGCGATGCCGGCCGCACCGTGCTGCGGCGCGCGAATACTAACCTGGCTGCACTGGTCGGCGAGGTATGCGAGGAATCGCAGATGATCGATACCGAGCACACGTATCGACTGGCCTTTGACGCTGTGCTTGTCAGCGACCCGCGCTGCGACGCGCCCGTCGACGTGGCGCTCGTGAAGCAGGCCCTGCGCGTAATCGTGCAGAATGCCGCCAAGTATTCGGACGCGGGCACGCCCATCACGTTTGGCGTGGCGCCGGATGCGGGCGCGGGCACGATCGACATAAACGTTGAGGACGAGGGCATCGGCATGAACCAGGAATCCGCAGCCCACGCGTTCGAGCGGTTCTACCGCGCCGACAACGCGCGCGATGCCGGCGCGCAGGGCTCGGGTCTGGGGCTTGCCATTGCCAAGTGGATCGTCGATAGCCATGGCGGCGTCATTGGCGTGACCTCAGTCGAGGGCGTCGGCAGCCGCTTTACGATTCGCCTACCACGGTAGGGGCGTCTCTCACGAATCGAAGGTGAATGTTTTTCCGCGAAGTGAACGACCTATTTTGGACCCCCGAAGCATCCGCACTTTTTGGCGCCAAAACCGCAGGAAATACCTGACAAAACCGCAGGAAACGGTGCCTCCAAAGTGTCGATGCTTCAGGGGTTCGATTTCACTCGTTCACTTCGCGGGAAACCATTCACCTTCGTTTTACGGCAGCCCGTCAGTCACCCTCTCGGCATTAAAAATGGGGCAAGGTCACGTGGCCTTACCCCATTTTTAGTTAGCTATGGCAGCTTGTACGCTACTCGCGGCACAAATGCACGGCGAAGCCGGCGAACTCGCGCTTAAAGTACACGAGCTTGGTGCTACCGTCGGGCAGCAGCGCGCGCGACTCTTCGTTGACCTCGAGCCCGCGCTCGGCAAACCACTTCTCGGCCGCATCAATGTCGTTGACGGCAAAGCCGATGTGGCCCTTGGCGCCACGACCGTTCTGCTTCATGACCTCGACCAGCGAATCGTTAAAGTACGAAACGGGGGTCTCGATGACGGGCAGGCCCATCATCGTCGAGAACAGCTCCGCGATCTCCAAGGCGTCTGCCGGGTCGGCAGCGTTAATGCCCACATGGGCGACGCGCATGCCAAAGAGCTCGACCGGGTTGGCATTCTGCTCACTCATACAGTCAGCGCCTACTGAGCCATGACGTCGAGAACGGCCTTCTCAGCAGCGACGCGGTTCATGCCGGTCATGAAGGGCACGCCACTCACGTACGGGCAGGTGAGGCCCTCGGGGGCAACGGTGGTGGCGATCAGCAGGTCGGCGCCCTCGTCGCAGTAGTCCTTGGCCTCGGAGATGGCGCACTGCACAATCTCATACTTGCCGGCGTAACCGTTGGCGTCGAGCAGGGTGGCGACCTTCTGGGCAACGAGCGTGGAAGTAGCAGCGCCAGCACCGCAAGCCAAAACGATCTTCTTCATAGGTAATGTCTCCCTTCATGGTTTACTTTAGGTAAGTGTACCGCAGCGAGCGATGGCACTCGGCCTCGATGAGCTTTTATGCCAGTTTGCTTTCGCGCTGCGTATAATACATCTAGTACATGTTGTCATACCGCTCGCTTTATGAGCGACTAAGGACCCTAATATGCCCGATTCTCGCACACTCTGGACCGCCGTCGTTATCATCTGCATCGCCGTGTCGGTGTTCTTTAGCGTCAAAAAACGCACCACGTTTAAACGCCTGCAGCAGCTCATGGCCGCCAAGCAGTGGGACGAGTTCGATCGTTTGCTCGACGGCAAACTCACCAGCATGCTGTACCCGCGCTACAACCGCGACTACCTGCGCCTGAACTCCTATCTGCTGCGCGAGGACCACGAGCGCGCCAGCGAGATGTTCGACCTGCTGCTGGGACTCAACCTCCCCAAGATGCAGCGCGTCGACCTGGTGATCAAGGCCTTTAACTACTACGTTGGCCAGGAGGACCGCAAAAAGTCTAAGGAGTTGCTGCACGAGATCAAGGGCTTTGAGGGCGGTCAGGCCGAGGCGGTCGCACACGAATGCCAACTGATGTACGACACGATGATCCTCAAGCGCCACAACGACATTCCCGAGCTGGAGCGCATGCTCAAGGAGGCCGGCGACGACCCGGTCAAGCGCTGCCGCCTGGAGTATCTGCTGGCGCTGCAGTACCAAAACAAGGGTGACGAGGCCAAGTTCCAAGAGTTCCTGGAGAAGTCGGGCCAACACTCGATGGCAGTCAACGCGTAACGGACGGCTTGTGCTAGACTTCTAGTCTCACGGGGGCGTGGCGGAATTGGCATACGCAGGAGACTTAAAATCTCTCGCCGCAAGGATTGTGGGTTCGAGTCCCACCGCCCCTACCATATGGCTTTTACGGGCCCGTGTCCCTTTGAGATGCGG
>JAJXHK010000044.1:0-4580 GCA_021639365.1 Collinsella aerofaciens | reverse complement strand
GGCTCGTTTCTTTTGGATGCCGATACAGATGGTGAGTTGCGGTGGAATAGGGACTGTTTGGTGCCCGAAAGGGCGATTTTAGTCCGTATTTCACCGCAACTTATTGGAGGATGCTGAGGCTGGGGGCCCAGGCGATGGTGGGAGTCGCGCCGTCGAGAACCTCGTTGATGGTGGCGGCCATACCGGCGAGCAGGCTGTTCTCGCTCACGGTAAGCGTCTTGTAGCCGCCGGCACGCATGAGCTCGCGGATCACCACGGCGCCAGCGAGAATCACGCCCGCGCGTTTGGGCTGTACACCCGGTAGCGCGGCGATGCCTTTCGCGTCCAACACAGACATGCGCTCGATAGCGGCCGAGACCTGCTCCAGCGACAGCTCGCGTAGGTGCACAAAGCTCGAATCGTACGGTTCCAGCTCGTGGACCAGAGCCACCAGCGTAGTCACCGTGCCGCCCACCGCGACTAAGCGTTCGGCGCGCTCAAAGTCGACAGGCAGGCCCTCAAAATAGGCAGCGAACTGCTCGCCTGCCCACGCGGCAGCGGCAGCAAGCTCGCCATCCGCGGGCGGCAACGCGGAGAAAAAGCGCTCCGTCACGCGACGGCAACCGATGTCCAGCGAGCGCGTTCCCTCCAGCGCAAAGACACTGCGCTCCGGAGCGTATACGCCCGTCGCGAGCTCCGTGGAGCCGCCGCCCGAATCCGCGACGATGATGCGCTCGCCGGCAAAGTCGTGCGCCACGCCAAAAAATGTCAGGCGCGCCTCGACCTCGCCCGGAATCACCTGTGGTTTGAGCCCCAACTCGCGCAGGCCGTCCAGCAGCAGCGCGGCATTGGACGCATCGCGCGCGGCACTCGTGCACGTGGTGCAGACGCACACGGCCCCAAAGGCACGGGCTTCGTCCACAAACATGTGGCACGCAGCGAGCACGCGCTCAACGGCCGCCTCGCAAAAGCGCCCCGTCGCGTCCACGCCCTCGCCCAAGTCGGTGATCTCGGTATGCTTGGACGATTCCACGATCGCCCCGCCCTCGACCTGCGCCAACACCAGTCGCGACGACACCGTTCCCAGGTCAATCGCGGCCACCTTATATCGTTTGCAATCTGTCATTGCGGGCTCCCCTCCGGGCGCTATTTGCCGTCGGACACGACCGTCTGGCCCTCGACGCCGTTAAACCCAAACAGCATGTCGAGCGCCTGGATGTACCACGGCACGTCCTTGCCGACTTCTTCGATTTCCTTGGCCACTTCGCTGGCCTTCTTGGCGTTTGAGGACTTTTTGGTCGACGACGAGTCCGAATCGTCGTCCAAGCCCAGCACGTCAATCTTCTTCTCGCCGGGCATCACCAGGCCCAGGCCCTCGGACGCCGCGTCCTTGATACCCTCCTCCGAGAGCAGCTTGTCGACGCTTTTTTGCAGCTCATCATTGTATTGCTGGCGAATCTCGACCTGCTTGGCCAAGATATCGCTCGAGCGTTTTGCCACGTACAGATCGCGCACGGGGAAATACAGGCTCACGAGCACCAGCGCCACCACGATACCGATAAACAGCGGACGCAGAGAGCCATGCGTAAAGTCATAGATCGCCTTGACCACCGCGTTGTCGTTGGCGTAGCGCATAAAGTCCGAGCCCGAAAAACGGTTCGAGGGCCTGCTCGATTTGTCGTGTGCCTGAGTCGAGGGACGCGACGCATGCGACGAACGTGCCGGGCGCACCGGTCCATCTGTCGAAGTATTCACTTGAGCATTGGGGCGCGAGGTACTTGTCGGGCGCTGCGCGGGGCGGTCGACGCCGGCGTAGGCGGACCCACCGAGCTGCACCGTGCGCGCACGGCGAGGCGACGGCTCGCGCGAACCGGCGGAATAGTACCTGTTGTCGTAAATCTGATCCATGTGCGCCTTGTGCGGTTGAGGTTTGTTTGCGCTAAGTCCTTTAGTTATAGCACGAGCGCCCGCACCGCCTTCGCCAGCCTTTGCTCGACATAAAAAAGGCGCTGAGCCATATGGCCCAGCGCCCACAGCGCTTTGCGGCGTCCAGCCAAGACGGGGCGGAACCGAGTCAGCCTCCCCCTCGCCAAATTCGCCCGTTTAGCGAATGTTGTAGAACGCGGCCTTGCCGGCGTAGCGCGCGCTGCCCTCGAGCTCGTCCTCGATGCGGATGAGCTGGTTGTACTTGGCGATACGGTCGCTGCGGCACGGGGCGCCCGACTTGATCTGGCCGGCATTGACGCCCACGACCAGGTCGGCGATCGTGGAATCCTCGGTCTCGCCGGAGCGGTGGCTCACGATGCAGGCGTAACCGGCCTCCTTGGCGGTCTCGATGGCCTCGAGCGACTCGGTGAGCGTACCGATCTGGTTGACCTTGACCAGGATCGCGTTGGCGGCACCCAGCTCGATGCCCTTCTTGAGGCGCTCGGTGTTGGTGACGAACAGGTCGTCGCCCACCAGCTGCACCTTGTTGCCAATGCGGCGGGTAAGCTCAACCCAACCGTCCCAGTCCTCCTCGGCCATGCCGTCTTCGATGGAGATGATGGGATAGGTGTCGACGAGCTTCTCCCAGTAATCGACCATCTGGGCACTCGTGTACTCGACACCCTCGCCCTTGAGCTCGTACATGCCGGTATCGGCGTTGTAGAACTCGGTCGAGGCCGGGTCCATGGCGTACATGAAGTCGACGCCGGGCTTAAAGCCGGCTTTCTCCACGGCCTTGGTGATGTACTCGAACGGCTCGGCATTGGTCTTGAGGTTGGGCGCAAAGCCGCCCTCGTCGCCCACGCCGCCGCCCAGGCCGGCCTCGTGCAGCACGCCCTTGAGGGTGTGGTAGACCTCGGCGCACCAACGCAGGCCCTCGGCAAAGCTCGGGGCGCCCACCGGCATGATCATAAACTCCTGGAAGTCGACGTTATTGTCGGCATGCACGCCGCCGTTGAGGATGTTCATCATGGGCGTGGGCAGCAGATGAGCGTTGACGCCGCCCAGGTACTGGTACAGCGACAGGCCCGCCGACTCGGCAGCGGCGCGGGCAACGGCCAGCGACACGCCCAGGATGGCGTTGGCACCGAGCTTGGTCTTGTTAGGGGTACCGTCCGCGGCAATCAGCGCGGCATCGATGGCGCGCTGGTCGAAGGCATCGAGGCCCACGACGGCGTTGGCGCACTCGTTGTTGACATGCTCGACGGCCTGCGAAACACCCTTGCCCAGATAGCGACCCTTGTCGCCGTCGCGCAGCTCACATGCCTCAAAGGCGCCGGTCGAAGCACCCGAAGGCACCATTGCGCGGCCAAAGCTGCCGTCCTCGAGCACGACCTCGACCTCGACGGTGGGATTGCCGCGGCTGTCGAGCACCTCGCGACCGTAGACGTCCAAAATATCGCTCATGTTGTCTCCCTCTCACTTGGAAACGGGTTGAATGCTTGGCGACACGGCTTGCACGCTACAGCGGCGCGCAGGTTCATAAGTTAGCCTTATCGCACTTTTTGCATTATGCCCTAAGTTAGCCGAGGGATACACTTGATTTTCGAAAAATTTAGCGGGAACGATGAGGCGTGTCAGCCCGTCGTTCCCGCAGCCTTACTCCTCCGCCTTTGCGGCATCCCACAGGTCGTTGAGGCCGTGGGTCGAAAGCTCGGCAAGATCCACGTGAGCACCGGCCGCCATCTGCTCCATCGCAGCCCAGCGACGGCGGAACTTGGCCGTGCTCGCGCGCAGGGCGCTCTCGGCGTCAATCCCCTCTTTGCGCGCAACGTTGACTAGGGCAAAGAGCAGGTCGCCAAATTCCATCTCGCGCTCGGGCGAGCCGGGCGCCTCGGCCTCAAACTCGGCACGCTCCTCGGCGACCTCGTCCCACACATCCTGGACCGTCTCCCACTCAAAGCCCACGGCCGCCGCCTTGCGCGACACCTTCTGAGCTTGCATCAGCGCCGGCAGGTGCGTGGGCACGCCGTCGAGCAGGCCTTCGGGCGCAGCCTCGCCCGCCGCCACAGCCTTGTCCTTGGCAGCCTTCTCGGCAAGCTTGACCTCGTCCCAAATCTTGAGCACCTCGTCGGGGTTGTCGGCATCCGCATCGCCAAACACGTGCGGGTGGCGGCGAATGAGCTTGGCGTCGATATCGCGCGCCACGTCGGCCAGCGTAAACTCGCCGGCATCCGCCGCAATCTGCGCATGCAGCACTACCTGCATGAGTACGTCGCCTAGCTCTTCGCGAAGGTGTGCCGCGTCGTCGGCCTCGATGCAGTCGAGCGCCTCATAGGCCTCCTCGATCATGTTCTTACCAATGCTGCGGTGTGTCTGCTCGCGGTCCCACGGACAGCCGTCGGGCTGGCGTAGGCGCCAGATGGTCTGCACCAGATGCTGCAGCTCAGCCGACGCGTCGACCAGCGTGGACAGATCGCGCGAGCCCTCGGCATTTTGCTGAGCCATATGCTCGGCCATGGTTAGTCCTCCTCCAGGATCACGTGGCGGAACGCGCCGTTCTCGTAGATGCCGTAGCTGTGCGTGCCGTCCTTGGGAATGCTCACGCTGCCGGGGTTGAAGAGCCACAGGCCCGGGTGCGCGGCGCTTTCCTCGTTAACCTTGATGTGCGTGTG
>JAJXHK010000043.1 GCA_021639365.1 Collinsella aerofaciens | reverse complement strand
CGTGCCGGCCGCGGGCGCGGCGGCGGGAGCCGGTGCGGGGGCGGGGGCAGGTGCCGGCTGCGGGGCGGCCTGCTGCTGCGCCTGGCCGGCGGCAAACAGCTGACTGGCGTTCATGCCACCCATGCCGCCTGCCATGCCCATGCCCATAAAGCCGGCCATCGCGCCGTTGGGGTTGGCCGCTGCCGCGCGCATCGCGTCGCTCTGGGCGCTGGCGATATTGGCGGCCGCCATGGTGGGGTCGCGCATGACCGCGGCCTTCTGCAGGTCCTTGATCATCTGCTCGTCTTCTTGCGAGGCGGCGATGGAGTTGACGCCAAAGCTCACGATCTCGACGCCGCGCAGGTCGCGCCAGTCGGCGGAGAGGACTTCGTTGAGCGCGCGGGCGAGCTCGGTGGTGTGGCCGGGGATGGCGCTGTAGCGGATGCCCATCTCCGAGATCTTGGCAAAGGCGGGCTGCAGGGCGGTGAGCAGCTCGGACTTGAGCTGACTGTCGATCTTGTCGCGTGTGTAGCTATCGGTCACGTTGCCGCACACATTGGTGTAGAACAGCAGCGGGTTGGTGATGCGGTACGAATACTCACCGTTGCAGCGCACGGAGATGTCGACGTCCAGGCCGATGTTGTTGTCGACCACGCGGAAGGGCACGGGCGAGGCGGTGCCGTACTTGTTGCCGATGATCTCCTTGGTGTTGATGAAGTAGACGCGCTGGTCCTTGCCCGCGTCGCCGCCGAAGGTAAAGCGGCTGCCGATATTGGCGAAGGTCTCCTTGATGGAGTCGCCCAGGTTGCCGCTAAAGACGCTCGGCTCGCTACCGGTGTCGAAGACGAACTCGCCGGGCTCAAGCGCGACTTCGATGATCTTGCCGTTTTGCACCACGAGCATGCCCTGGCCGTCGTTGACGGCGATGACGGAGCCGTTGGAGATGACGTTGTCCTCGCCGCGCGTGTTGGAGCTGCGGCCGCCGGTGCGCTTGACGCCCTTGCAGGCCAAGACGTCAGCGGGCATCGATTCGCAATAGATAAATTCCTTCCACTGGTCGGCCATGACGCCGCCGGCAGCTCCCAATCCAGCTTTCAAGAGTCCCATGGTGATCTTCCTTTCTCGTTAAAGTCGGGGTGGTATTGGTCAGAATGGTTAATCGTCCTTGTTGTCCTTCATGACAACGGTGGTCTCGGTGTGGCTGAAGGTGTCGTGCTTCTCGACCAGGTCGAGCTCGCCGCAGTACTCGTCGGCGTGGGTCGCCTCGTTGGCCGTCTTGAGCTGGCTTACCAGCAGCACGTCTCCGATGATCACGATGATCAGCGGCGCCACGATGTTGATGAGGATGCCCTCGATATCAAAGGTGAGGTAATCCGGATCGAAGGCGTATTCGCCCATAAAGAGAATCTGGGAGAGGATAAATCCGATCACAAAGAACAGCACCGAGGCGATGATGAGCTTGGGCTTGGAGCAGGGGAGCTCGCCGACCATGCGGCCGGTCTGGCCGTTCATGGCAAACAGGTAGCTCTTGCCGTTCCACGAGGTGGAGAGCATCCAGACGGGGAACAGGGCGTAGTCGCTGTCTTCCCAGGTGTAGTCGAGTTGCTTGCTTTCGACCGTGGCGTCGTCGTATTCGTCGACGACGGTCTCGCGCAGGGCCGAGATCGTGCTCTCCTCCATGCGGCGCTCGGCGCGCGCCTTGCAGGTCTCGCAGTCCTCGTCGTAGCGGTTGGCGATGTAGCCGTGCATATACGCGACCGAGAACGGGCGCAGCGCCTCGTAGTCAAACGGCTCGATGGCGTCCATGTGGCCGTCGGGCATCTTGGACGATCCGTCGACGGGCACGCGCTCAAACGAGATATTGCCCTTACGGTAGGCATCGTAGTGGTCGGTGGTCGTGACGGTGCGGTCGGATTCCTCGGTCACGGTCTCGTTGGTTGCGTCAAAGTACACTTCGCCGTCAACGCGGGCACCGTAGAGCCAAAACGGCACGTAGACACCTTGGACCTCGTCGATGTGGTTGCCGGTGACAAAGCTCTTGGGCAGCAAGATTTTGCCCTTGTAGTGTTCCTTGAGTGCGGCCGTGACGTCGTCGCGCCCGAGCTTAAACGGAATCACCAGGTCGGGCGAGAAGTCGCCAGAGAGCTGGCCGGGCGCCACGGCGGAGTTGCCGCAGTACGGGCAGGTGGTGACGGCGACGGTGCCGTCGGACACGAGCTCGGCGCCGCACGACGAGCAGATGTAGCCGGCGTTTTGGGCGAGCTCCTGCACCGCGTCGTCGGCGACGGGCTTGGGAGCTGCGGCTGCGGCATCGGCTTTGGCATCTGCCTTGTCCTGGCGCTCGCGATAGAGGGCCTCGACTTCTTCGACTTCAAAACGTGAGTCACAGTAGTCGCAGACAAGCTTTTGCTCGGCGCTGGCAAAATGCAGGGGACCACCGCAGGCAGGGCACTGATAGTTAACGCTCTCGAAGGCCATGATCGGTCCTTTCCGTGCCGGAGGCTATGCGCCGATGGCGCCGCCGCAGTATTCGCAGCGCCCACTGGCATCGGGAATGGTGGTGGCTCCGCAGAAGGGGCAGGTCACCGCGGTCTTGGGGGCCTTGGCGGCCACGACGCTGTCGCGCGTCTCCTGGCGCAGCTGCACCAGCGCGTCGCGGACCTCGGTTGCCTGGCGCTTGGCCTCGCGGTATTCGATGGAGCCGCGCTGATCGATGGTGGAGTCGTTTACGCGCAGGTTGATCTCGGTAAAGTACGGCGTGTTGACGTGAATGGTCAGATTAAAGTCGTAATCCAGGTCGTAGCGCGGCGGGTTGTAGCTCTCGCGCTCGCCGTCCTTGGTCTCGCGATAGATTTCGGTGCGATGCTCGTCGATATCCATATCGCAGCCGAGTACCTGCGAGAACTCGATGATGTCGGGATTGGCGTCGCGCCAGCGGCTCTGCGAGGTGATGATCAGCAGGCCCGCGTCCTCGTCGAGCATAATATTGGTGCGTCCGGCCGAGAGCGTGCGCGTGGGGCTGAACGATGCCAGGCGCTCGGCATTGGCCTCGCGATAGGCGAGCTGCTCGCGGATATCGTCCGCGGTGCTGGAGCGATAACCGCCAAAGAAGGGGGAGAGCTTGCCGACGCATTCTTTGCACAGGTAGCCTTCGTTGATCTTGGTCTTACCTAGAAGTCCTAGCTCGGTACCGCAAATCGCGCACTCTTTCTTCTCGAACATCTTGTCAAAGAAGCCCATGGTTGCCTCCCATCAACAGGTAGCGTGTGTCACTTTTGATGATGGGGGAGCGCGCGATCTTTCACGATACCCAGACGGCTCAAGAGGTCTCCACAACTGGGACACATGGCCCATTTTTCATCCCCAAATAACTTGCGGTGAAATAGTTCCTAAATGGCGGCCTTAGAGGCCCAAACAGGAACTATTCCACCGCAACTTTCGGGTAGTCATCGGGGACGTTCTTAAACGACTAGTCGTTGGGGACAGTCTTTGTTGAATGTGGGTGCTGCCGCTTGCTACGCGACGGTGATGGCGACCTGGGCGTAGCGGGTCGTCGGGCGCTCGGCACGGGTTTTAACGCTGATGGTGAGGACGAAGCGGTCACCGGGCTGTGCATCGGCGGGTACCATGAATGCGGTGTCGATGCCGCATTCCTGCCACAGCGACAGATCTTGAGTGCCTGCGTAGCCCGTTGGCTCCATGGCGACATCCCAATGCGCGTCGAAGCCCCTGCCGTCGGGGTCGACGATGGACGCTGCAAGAGCAACCCGCTCGCCGGCTATGGCGCTGCGGTCGTCCATGATCTCGGCAACATACGCCGGATGCGAGCAGGCCGCGGGCTCGTGGGCACACCACTGCGCACGGGCGGCGAAGTCCTCTTGATAGCTCCGCAGGTAGGGATTGGGGTTGCCGTCCACCGGCGTTCCCATGGCGGCAAAACCGGCGGGCGCATTCGAATCGGGATGCCCGTCAAGGAACATGCGGCCGAGCAACGTGTCAAAGCCACGGTCGTCGGCTCCGCGCAGGCCAAACGGCAGCAACGGAATATAGGTCATACTATCGCCCTCGGCCATAAAATCGCCGCGCTCAAACTGCATTGCGGGCATGCCTTCCAAGCCCCAATCCAAGCGGGCATGCTTGCCAAACTGGAATCGCTCGGGCTCGTTTTCGTACACCTTGCCATCGCCGTAGAGCATATAGCGCGCCATAAGGGGGCCGTTACCTTGGGTGAGGTTCTGTGCAGGCCAGGGCGCCTGGAACAACGGCAGCGTATCGGGCTGAGCCATCTTGGCATCAACGTAGCCGCCGTACATATAGGGCACGCACCAAAAGATGAGCTCGGGAAAAAGCTCGCGTCCATGGTCGAGCCAAGAATTGTCCTGCCCCACACCATCGGCAACGCCCATCACACGCACCTTCTGATAGACACGCTGCTGCACAGAAGGCCACTCAGGCGTATCGCGATATCGCTCAGCAATACTCATCAGGGCGCGAACGATCGTGTTCATGCCGCCCCAACTGAGCAGCCAAAGCGTGCGCGGATCATCATCCAAAATCGCTTGAGCAATCACGCGCGAACCTCCAGTCTCCTCGCGCACATCGCCCTCAAAGGCAACATTCCCAACAAAGGTACGCTCAATCATCTGAGCAGGCGAGGGAAACGGCGGCTCACCGGCAGCGGCCGCATTCGCCTGCAGCTGAGGCCAAGCCTGGGCATACTCATTGCTCCAGAGACTCTCAATCCAATGCTCAGGAAACGGCCGATACTCAAGAAGCTCCCCAGCCAGCGGATCAGGCTCATGAGGCACAACATCCCACTCATAAGAGCGACGCCCTTTAGTCCGCCAATGCGGATTCACCTCGCCCAGCGTGTGGACCCCATCCCCAAGAAAGTGATACTGCGAAGCCGTATACACCACAGCCTGCACGTCAAGCAAGTTAAGATACAGAGCCAAATGAACGAGCGAGTTCATATCATCGACTTCCATATCAGTAGTAACAATCACCCGAGTCAAATTTTGGGACATAAAAACAGCTCCAACCAAAATCATTTCAGCCAGTTACGCGCAAGGCAAGACGGGACTCCACGCCCCCATCGCCGTCAACCCGGCGGCCCGCCGGAAGCGCTCGTCCAGGGTCCACAGCAACGTCAACGCAGCGGGGACCGGGGCTTAGTTTTGCAAACATTCCGCAGGGGGCATGGGCAGACGCAGCGCGAAGCGCAAAGCGTCAGCCCATGCATGCCCGAGGACGTTTGCAAAACTAAGCCCCGGTCCCCGCGCCGGGAAAGATTACCGGTCGACCCTGGCCGACCACTCCCAGCAGCCCACCGGCCCGCCGTCGATGAGTACGTTGCCCCCGTCGATGTCTTGATAACACATGTCGTTGAATTGGTGGATCCACACGCCATGGTTGAACGTCTTCTTGGGCGAGCCGTCGGCCTCGCGGTAGCGCCCGGTCAGGTCCTCGACATGATCGAAATACGTGAGATGCACGTTGGCGCCGGCATCGCGCAGGCGCGCCGTGAGCGGCAGCACAGTCTGCTGCGGGGACACGAGCTCGTCGCCCTTGGAGTGCGTAAACCACAGCGGCGTCTTGGCCAGGGCGGCGACGTCCTCGTCCGTGGCGTTGTACCACGGCGCGCAGCAGGGGAGGCCCGCGGCGAAGAAATCGGGGTAGTCGGCGCACAGGCGCAGCGTCATAAAGCCGCCGTTGGAAAGGCCGGCGACCACGATGCGGTCGGTGTCGATGCGGTCGGCATGCTCGGCAACGAACTCGTCGATGAGCGCCTTAAGCACGGGGGAGTAGATGCTCTGGTTGGAGCGGCCGAGCTGCTCGACGCCGTTGTCCATCCAAAACGTGGGCGACTGCGGCACGAGCACCCAGGCAAAGCCGCCAAAATAGCGCTGGATCTGCGCCTGGCTAATGGCCGTCACGCGGTTGCCGATATAGGCGCGCGTGGCACCCTCGCCCTGCGTGGCGCCCTTGCCCTCGCCGGCGCCGTGCAGGTACACCACGAGCGGAGCCTTTTGGGGCACGACTGTGGCCTCGGGCGCGAAGGGATTGAAGCATGCCGAGTCCTCGGCCTTAAAGCTCGGCTCAAAGAAGCCGTACTCGAGTGCGATGCCGTTGACAGCGGTCTTTTGCGTGGCATTGCTCCAGTCCTTGAGCGCAGGGCAGATGTCGCCGCGGCAGGCGTCGAAGATCAGGCCGCAGGTGGGGTCGTCGCCGTCGTTGCCGGGAAGGGCTGCAAGCTGCGTGATGCGCAGCTGGTCATCGAGCATGCGCGAGCCCATCACGCCGCCCTCGATTTTTTTGGTCAGGCGCTGCTCGGCGACCTCGAGCGCCACGTGGGTGCCAAAGGCGAGCTTACGGCCACACTCATCGCACGGATAGGCGGCGAGCACGTCGACGTAGCCCACGGAAGGCGCGGCATGGCCGGCGCCGCGCTCCTTGCGCATCAGGACCTCGCCCGAGCGCTCGTGGCGCTCTACATATATATGGAAGGAGTTCGCGTCGACGTCATTGGTGCGCACGGTGCACGGCAAATCGAGCACGACTTTGCTGATCCAGGGGCCAAAGTCACCCAAGGTGGTGACGGTTGCGTAGGTGCACGATTTGAGTTCCATGAGCTGCCTCCCTTGCGCCGCAGGCGGTAAACATCTGCGGCAATACAATCTAAACATGTTTAGTGTAATGCAGAATTACAGAACAGGCAGATGAACTCGGTAAACGGTCTAAATGAACACTCAACAAACTACTAAACAGTCGTTTAGCACTATCTATCAGGGCTTTTGTTGACGAGTAAACAAAATGCGGAGGCGTCAGTCAAAGTAAAAGACCACGTAAATAGGCCTATAGCGATAATGCAGCAAATAGGCAATTCCCTGCCACTCAAATACGTTCACCCCCGATTTCCTACCGTTCACCGGACGGCAAACGGCAAAATTGCCACAAATTAGACGTTCCGTGTAAACTAAAGCCCGTAAACGTTCAGTAAACACATTGTTTACGACAGCGTATCCAAGGGTTCGGCAGCCGTAAGGGGTTATAGTCGCCGAGCCAAAGGCGTGCCTACGCCCAAACGAGTAGGCACACGATGATATGGGGAGGGGTCCCATGGCAGTAGATAACAAGCAGATTGCCACCGATGTCCTCGAGCTCGTGGGCGGTGCGGAGAACGTCACCGTCGCCACCAACTGCATGACGCGCCTGCGTCTGACGCTCAAGGACAACAGCAAGGCCGACGTGGAGAAGATCAAGAAGGTCAAGGGTGTTCTGGGTTGCCAGTTCGCCGGCAGCCAGCTCCAGGTCATCATCGGCCAGAACGTGCCCAAGGTGCTCGCCGAGTTCGTCGCCATCTCCGGCGTCAAGCAGGGTGCCGCGGTCGATGAGAACCTCGACGCTCCCAAGGAGAAGTTCGAGCTCAAGAACCTGCCCAACATCATCCTCGACTATCTGTCGGGCTCCATGACCCAGCTGATCCCGCTGCTCATGGCCGGCGGTCTGTTCCGCACCATCGCTGCGGTCCTCGGCCCCACCATGCTCGGCGTCCTTTCCGACACCGACCCGACCTACACGTTCCTCTACACCACCCTGTACGAGGCCACGTTTACCTTTATCCCCATCTACCTGGGCTATGCCGCTGCTAAGAAGCTCGGCGCCTCCCCGGTTCTGGGCATGCTCCTCGGTGGCGCCCTCATGGCCCCGTCCGTCGTGAGCGTCGCGACCCAGGATGGCGGCGGAATCATCTCCGTCTACGGCATCCAGATCGCCGCTGCCAACTATCAGCAGTCCGTCCTGCCGATTATCCTTTCGGTGCCGGTCCTCTACTTCGTCGAGAAGTTCTTTAAGAAGGTCATGCCCGACGTGCTCTCCACGGTCTTCACGCCGTTCTGCACCATGATCGTCACCATCCCCATCGCCTTCATCGTCCTCGCCCCGCTCGGCAACGAGATCGGTGGCCTCATCGCCAACGCCCTCTTTGGCCTTGCTGACCTCGGCGGCATCGGTATCCTGATCGTCATGGCCGTCCTCGGCGCCTTCTGGCAGCTCTTCGTGGTCTGCGGTATGCACATGCCCGTCATCCTGCTCGCTCAGGTCCAGATCATCGCCGCCGGCTACGATCCCTTCGTTTTCGTCTCCACCAACTGCGCCATGGCCGCTGTCTGGGGCTGCGCCTTCGGTGCCTTCCTTAAGATGAAGAACCCTGACGAGAAGTCCCTCGCCATCGGCTACGTCATCTCCGCCATCGCCGGCGGCGTCACCGAGCCCGCACTCTTCGGTATCCTCATGCGCTTCCGTCGCACCATGTTCGGTATGTTCATCGGCGGTGCTATCGGCGCTGTGTTCTCCGGCCTCATGGGTGTTACCTACTACCTCGCCGGCGGTGCATCCAACTTCCTGGTCTTCACCAACTACCTGCAGGGTGGCCAGATGAACACCGTCTGGGCTATCGTCGGTATGGCAATCTCCTTTGTCATCGCCGCTGCCGTCGTCTTCGTCGCCGGCTTCTCCAAGGAGGAGCTCGCCGAGATGGAGGCCTAAGGCCAAGCCATTCGGTCGACTACGACCTTACCTACACGACAGGGCCCCGTCAGGCGCAAGTCCGGCGGGGCCCTTTTGCAAGGTAGACTGATTGGGACGGGAGATGCCCGCCCACAAGGGCTTGCTAAACGACGGGGGCTTTCGCGCGGGGTTACCGCGAAAGGCCCCGCCGGTTCGCAATTCCTTTATCGAGCGAAAGGACATGCAGATGAGTTTGGGAAAGCTGACCGTCAACGGTCGTCAGGATGGTTTTTTGTGCGAGGGCAAGCCGTTCTTTTGGTTTGCCGACACGTGCTGGAGCGCATTTACCAGCATTCCCGAGGCCGACTGGGATTACTATCTGACCCGCCGCGCCGAGCAGGGCATGAACGTGCTGCAGATCAACACGCTGCCGCAGTGGGATCGCTGCTGCCCCGATCTGGGTATTTGGCCCTATGCCAGCGAGGATGGCGTGCACTTTGATTGGTCCAAGCCCAACCAGGCCTATTGGGACCGCGCCGCTGCCATGTGCCGCACTGCCGTCGAGCACGGCATCCGTCCGGCGCTCGTACTCATGTGGTGCAACTACGTGCCCGGTACCTGGGGCGCCAAGATTGCCGAGCGTTGCGGTGCCGAGGTTATGCCGCGCGAGGAGGTCCGTGCCCATGTTGCCCGCGTCGTCGAGAACCTGGGCGAGTTCGATCCCGTCTATGTGGTGACGGGTGATACCGACTTTGCCGGCGACGAGGCGATCGCCTATTACGAGGATGCGCTCGACGAGGTTGCAAAGCGCGCGCCCGAGGCTCTGCGTACCATGCACATCAACCGCGGAAACCGCACGATTCCCGCGCAGTATCTGGACCGCCTGGACTTCTACATGTTCCAGCCCGGCCACAACTACGAGGGCCAGCCTGAGGCCTGGCGCCTGCCGCAGGACTTTATCGCCAACTACCCCAAAAAGCCGATGGTCAATTCCGAGCCCTGCTACGAGCAGATGGGTGCGTCGCGCAACGTGTACTGGCGCTTTACCGCGCAGGACTGCCGCGCGAGCGTGTGGTCGTCGATCCTTGCCGGTGCCAGCGCGGGCGTGACCTACGGCGCGCATGGCGTGTGGAACTGGCAGACCAGCAAGAGCCAGGGCTCGGTGCTGGGCGAGGGCTTCGACATGCCGTTCCGCTGGCAGGAGTGCCTGCAGTTTGCGGGCGTGTGGGACTTTGCCGCCATCGAGCATGTGCTTGCCGGCCTGGGTGCCACGGCGTGCGATGGCGCCCTTGCCGTGGTTCCCGCGCAGGAGCTGCTCGACGACGCGCGCGAGGCCATCCGCGTGGCGCGTATCGGCGATCGAGTCGTCACCTACCTGCCGCGCACCACGGCGCTCACGTTTAAGCTCGATAGTGCGCGTGGCTGGTCGGCGACGGCCCTCGACATGGAGGACAAACGCATTGCCAAGCTGCCCGTTCGCGACAACGGCGACGGCACCGTGCGCGTGGCTCAGCATCCCTTTGAGCACGACACCCTGGTGATTCTGACTCCCGAGCGCTAACGCCCGAGCTCCAATCCCGAGTTTCTCCTTCGGCCCGGGTACCTCCCTCCCTTTCTCCGACATCAACAACCCAGTCCCCTTTATAAGTTGCGGTGGAATAGTTCCTAAATGACAGCCCGGGCCGGCCAAACAGGAACTATTTCACCGCAACTGCTGTCGCGGTCGGTTGGGGGCTGATGCGTAACAGTTCGGGTATCGCGCGCGTACTAAGACCCGTTCTCTACTAAAATGGTTCTCCGGACATCTAAGCGGGTGGGGGTTACCATGAGGGACCTGGGAGACACAACCGCATATTTGCGCCGGGGCATACGGGAGATTCTGTGCCTGGCGCTTTTCTTTTTCACGTTTTTGGCCGGCGAGTACTTCTTTGACGTACGCGTGGCCGAGTTTGTGCCAGCGAACGAGGTTGTTATCTACGAGAGCATCGTCGTCGGCGCGAGCGTGATTGGCTATTTTGTGCGTCCTCTTCTGTACTATCGCCGTCCCCAGGCAATCGATGCAACGAGCGATATGACGGGCGTGCTGCTGGTGTCGGCATTGCTGCTGCTGATTATGGCGGCGCAGTTTCAGGTCGTGATTGCGGGCGGTCTGGTGGCGTGCTGCGCCTTGGGCTACTGCGGATCGACCGCCCATGCCAATCTGGCGCGGCGTTTTGCGCAGACGCCTTGTCTGGCACGTGCCGTGGCGGTTTCTTATGCTGCGGGCATTTTGGTACAGGTGCTCAACCATATGGTGATGCCTGCGGGCATTCCTCAACAGTTTGTCCTTATCGCCTGTGCGATTGCGCTGGTTGGGCTGCTTCACGGTACCCGCCGAGCTAAATTGCGCGATGAATCTGCGCCCGAGTTCGAAGTCGAGATTGCCGAGTTATCGGTCGATGCGTCGGAGCATGGCGCCAAGTGGCGCGATAATCCCGAGGCAAAGGCGGCCTTCCAAGGTGCCGTAGTGCGCTTGACGGTGGCGACCGCCTGCCTTACCGGCGTATTCGCGGCTCTCAACGCCGGTCTTACGACCTCGCATGCCGCCGGCGCCATCGATCTGGGTGACTGGCCGCGCTTGCTGCTGGTCGTGAGCGCGCTTGCCGCCGGCGCCCTGTATGACCTGCGAGGACGCTCGTATATGAATATCATCATGACGTGCGCCGCCATGTTGTCCACGCTCTCGTTCTTCGTGCTTATCACCGATGGCAACGGCGGTAATGCGCTCGCCGCCACGATTATCTTTTACCTGGGCACGGGCTTTTTCGTGGTGTTCTTCACCGCGAAGTTCGCCGCGATTTCGATGTATGCGCGCTGGTCGTATTTGTGGCCGTGCATGGGCCGCGTCATCAACAACATTTGCTCAATGCTTGTGACGGCTCCGGCGGTGGCGATCATCTCGAGTCAAAACGTGCTGATGGCGGTGGGCGTCGTACTCGTGCTGTTTGTCGGCATTGCGATTTCGCTGCTGGGGCAGTTTGGACAAGGCGTTGAGGACGAAGCGGATCACAGAGGCCTGGCGTTTGCCACCGACGATCTTGGCAAGAGCCGTGTGCCCGATCAGACCGACGCGGTGCCCCTGGAGGCGCCGGAGCTTTCGTTTGACGATCGACTCGATGGCTTCGTTACCGCCTTTGGGCTTACGAAGCACGAGCGCGATGTGCTGGAGGCGTTGGTCGTTTCGGACGACAGCGTGCAGGACGTGGCGGCGGCGCTCTTCCTCTCGCGTTCTACGCTCTACCGCCACATCGCCTCGATCAACAAAAAGACCGGTGCCGCCTCGCGCGTGGCCCTCATCAACTTCTTCTGGTCCTGGACGCCCCAAGACTAGCCAACCACCACAAAGGGGACAGGCACCTTTGTGGTGGTTTTTACCTGCGAAAATGTGAATATGAGACATTTGTCACCTGCCGTTTTGGCGCTCAAAGGCATATGAATGTGATGTTGAGCGAAGCAGAACGGAAGGGGTGCGTCTATGGCGTCTCAGGGTTGCGCGTCTAATAAAATTGCGGGCGCGCTTATCGCCGTGGTTGTTGTTGCCGCGGCGGTGACACTCATGCGAGCTTACGGCGCCGGCGCCCATGGCGCTCAGGGAAAGACTGCCGCACAAGCATCGCTCAATGATTGTGCCGCCGCTCCGGTGGCGGTCAAGCTTATCGAGGACGGAGAGGCACGGACGGTCTATGAGACCGACGATGCCGAGCTGGTCGCATCGACCTTTGCCGCGCTCGACGGCTGCATCGTGGGAGATGAGGTGGATGAGCGGATGAGCGACGCCGGTTGCACGCTCGTTTTTGTCTATGCGGACGGCTCGGAGCGATCGGTGGAGCTCGAGGGCAAGAATATCGTGCTCGACAAGACGGCATATCGCCTCGACGGTGCCGAGGAACTGTGGCGACAGCTTGCCGCCATCAAGAACAGCCAATGAAATGAAGGATGTACGGGATGAGTGACTTGAGATTCTGCCCGGCATGCGGGGCGCAACTGCCTCGGGTTGCCGGTGTGCCGGTGCGGTTTTGCCCGGGTTGCGGCGTCCGGCTCGAGGGCGTTGCATGCGGCCCGGATGCCACGGGGTCTGTGGATGATGCGGCTGACGATGATAGCGCGGGTGAAGGTTGCGAGCCGAGCGTGGCCGTGCCGGCAGATGCGCCAACGCGGAGTGCCGAGGCCGCGTCACCGTCTGGCGGCACAGCCTCGGCAGGTGCTCCCCGCGTCGGCGACCTCGAGCTCCATACCGCATGCGATGTTTCTGGCGGTCAGGCACTCGCGCAGGTGGCATTGCCGCGGGATTGGCGTATCGAAGAGGCACATCTTGAGCGTAGCGGTAGCTTCGACTGCCCGATTTCGGTTGGCGTGACGGCGGCGGGCCTCGCGGGCGAGCGGATTGTGTACCGCTCCGAGCTCTGCTACGTGGATGCGGGCGCCGTTGCCAAGCGTATTCCCACGCAAACCGAGCGCAAGGCGTTTGTGCACGTGGAGACAGCGTGCGACGAGCTGGCCCAGGCCTGTGCGGCACAGCTGGGCGCGCGGGCGGAGGTTGTGGCCGAGCAGCCGTACCCGTCGAGCGCGGCGGTCGATATCGAGCACGAGCGTGCCCGCGTAAAGCGCGAGGCGGCAAACGATTTTGCGATCCAGGGCTTTACGATGGAGCCGAGCGATGTGATCTATGAGTGCGGCATGCGCCGATATCAGCTTGCGGGCGCTCCAGTGCCCACCGAGCTTGCAGTGGCAGCCAAAGTCGAGGGCTATGTGGCCTCGATTGGCGGAATTGCGGGCTCTATGGGTAAAGGCATTGCCGCCGGGGCCGAGGCGCTGCTGGGCGCGGGCCTTTCGAGTGGGCTCATCGGCGGCGTTCTGGGCAAGCGCCTGCGCGAGCGCCAGGCGGCTGCGGCGGCGGGGCAGGGTGTCGCGCAGGAGCAGGCCTCGGATCAGGGCGATTGCCCAGACGAGGCGCCGTTCAAGCTGGGAGCGGCCGACCTGTTGCAGTGGCGTATCAGGGACAGCTTCTGCTTGGTTGCGCCAGAGGGCCGTCTGGACGAGGCGGCCTCTACGGCGCTCGCCTCAATGGCATCGACCCTGCGACTCAACCCGGAGCTTGCGCGCGAGGCATGCGCTCAAAAGCAGCAGATGGTGCTTGAGCAGCGCCAACGTACGCAGATGAATATCGCCCAGCAGCAACAGCAGTTTGCAGCCTGGCAGCAGATGCATGCCTCGCAGCAGGCGGCGTTCGACAGCTACCAGCAGGCATGGTTCGACCGCAGCGATCGTCAGCACGCCGCGAACATGGCCGCCAGCGCGGCCAATTTCTCTAGCGCAGGTGTGGGAACGGGCGCGGCCTCGTATTCCGATGCCATTCGCGGAGTCAATCATTACACCAGGCCCGACGGCACCGATGTCGAGGTTTCGGTAATGGCGGACCAAGCTTGGGTGAACGGTTCGGGCGACGTGATCGGCACGCGCGATGGCTTTGAGCCTGGTTTTGGCTGGACGGAACTGCCTCGTCAATAGCGTGAGCGGGCTATGTCTGAATCGATGCCGGGCGTGTTTCTCGGCACCGTGATAAAGAACGGGAAAGGAACAACGATGAGGGAGACGGTTATTTCGCGCACGGCGTTTGTCGTGGCGGCGGGAACGGCGCTGCTGACGTTTGCGGGGTGCGGTGGACAGCAGGCGCAGGATACGACGGGTTTTAACGACGACCGCCCGGTAAAGGACAAGATGGGCGCGGGCTCGTCATCGGGCGATTCCGGTGATGCGGGCGGCAGCTCGGATGCGGACGGCGGCTCGACGGATGCGTTCGATACGTGGTCGGATGACTGCTGGGATGCGCACCGCAACATCAGCATCGCGGCATTGCTCGAGCTTAAGGGCTGGCAGTTGCAGGAATTTGCGTCGCAACAGGGCTATACCTGGCAAGATGCGCTCGAGATGTACGAGAACGAGGCGGGCCGCGTACTCAGCGTCTGCAATATCAGCAAGGACGGCGCAACCGAATGGCTCGGTGAGGACGAAATCGGAAAGCTCGACAAGGGCGGAACCGGGAGCACCGTGATGTTTACGCTGCAACTTGCAGGCTATTCGAGCTGCGAGGACGTTATCGCGGGCTTTTCGGTGCCGGTCGAGGATCGGGCACAGATCACCTCGGGCTCGTGGACCGCGTGCGTTTACGGTTCCAACATGGCGCGTCACGTTGCCATGGTGAGCCCGATGGAAAATGGCGACTATCGCCTGGACCTCATTACCGAGGATGCTATCAAGACCGGTACGTTTACCCAGGGCGGCGGTGCCCCCACGATTGACGAATTTTGGCAGGAGAAGACCGGGCGCGCGCTCGGTTAAGCGCGACGCGACCGACATCACAGCGAGGGATGAACATGATGAATGAGATGACGATGAGCCGCGCGGCCTTTGTGGCGGGCGCGGGCGCGGCGGCTTGCGCGCTGGCTGGCTGCTCGGGCGGCGCCAAGGCGGCGAGCACGGCGGACGCCGCCTGCGTGGACGACAATGCCAACGTGACGGTCTATGCCGCAATCAACCTGGGCGGTGCCGATCTGGTGCGCCTACTCAAACATCAAAATTATGAGTGGCAGGGCGAGAACGTGGGCTACGGCGCCGTCGATGACGCGGGATTTTTCGCCTTTACCTTTTCCAAGGTTTCGGACGATGTGGACGAACTTGCAAATAGCGCGATACCGCTTTCGGAGTCCGAGTACGAGGAGCTTGAACCGGGCGGTGGAGACGAAAACGTCGCGATTCTACTCTCGGTAGGAGGCTATACGAAGGGCGAACGGGCGCTCATCGGTGCGATTGGCGACGCAGCGATGGTACAGGAGAAATGCACGATTGACGATGCTTTGTATTGGCTGGTCAAAGCGCTTGACGGCCACCGTTACGTGATTATGGCCGACGACACCGAAGACGATGGCGACAGCGCTCATGACATCTATATCTACAACGAGGCTTTTATTCGCACCGGCTACCTGAGCGGCGGCGACCAAATCGATATCGATGAGCTCTGGAGCCGCCTGGCCAACGCCTCATAGCGCACCAAAACCACCACGATGGGGACAGTGAACTGCCTCCCATTTCTTGGACATCGGGAAATG
>JAJXHK010000062.1 GCA_021639365.1 Collinsella aerofaciens | reverse complement strand
TTGCCGCGCCCCGCAGTGCCCGCTTCCCCCGAGAACAATTATCAGTGCAGGTAGACGGCTTGGCGAAAATCGAAAATGGTCGGTGTGGTTGTTGGTTATCGATTTAGCCCCGTAAACCGGGGTAGTTTTGAAATGGCACTGAATTAGCATCAGCAAAAAATTCGATGCTAAAGAAAGTTGCGGTGAAATAGTTCCTGGATGCCGGGGTTTGGCGGAAATCAGGAACTATTTCACCGCAACTGAGGAGGGGACGGGTTGATGGTGGGGTAGCTAAAAGAGCACCGTCCCAAAATGACTACTTAGGCTTGGTCGATGTCCATGCTGGCGACTAGGTTGATGTTGGTGTCTAGGAGGTTCTCCAGCACGACGTCGCCCATGTGGATGGGGGCGTTGACGACCAGGCCGCGGATGAGGGCCATGGCTTGGGCGTGGAGTTCGAGCGGGATGGCCTCGGCCGTGCGGACGGGGAGCAGCGCCTCGTCGCCGCCGGAGACGGCCACGGTGGTGGTGAGTACGCGCATGGGGCAGGAGAGCTCCTGACGTGCGAACTTATCCCCGCGTGGGCAGTTGTTGCCGGTCACGGAGCGCACCTCCGCCACGTGGCCATCGGCATCGCGTTCGACCTCTACGGTCAGAAGGCACTCGGATGGACAGGTGGTGCAGTTGAACTGCAGCGTCTCGGTCGCGGTATTGCTCATGGCCTTATGCCTCCTCTACAGGGTCGACGGAAAGAACAATTTCGCTAGCTCCCAGGTCGATTGCTCGCTGAATCACTTTTGCCGGCACTGGGAAGCTTTCCATGACGCTCGGCTTAAACGCGCGGACTTTGCCGGCGAACAGTTCCTCACCGCCTGCGAGGATGCGTACACGGGCGGCGTCGGCCGGTCGGCGCACGCGGAAGTTGACCTTGGTGAGCGCCACCGCTGTAATACGCCCTGGCAGCGCGTAGCCGGCGATGCCGGCGGGGGAGACCTTGAGCTCGCAGCTCGCGCTCGCAGCGTCAGCCTCGTCGCCCAGCGCCCATGCCGCCGCGGCAGCGCCGGCGCGCTCGGACTCGGTCGTCACGTTATCGGCCAGGTCGTGCACGTGCAGCACGTTGCCGCATGCAAAGATGCCCGGCACGCCCGTCTGCAGGCTCTGGTCCACCACGGCGCCGCGCGTGCGCGGGTCAAGCTCTACGCCCGCGGCAACCGAAAGCTCGTTCTCGGGAATCAAGCCCACCGAAAGCAGCAGCGCGTCGCACGGAATAATGCGCTCGGTCCCCGGAATGGGCGCTAGGCGTTCGTCGACTTGGCTCACCTCGACGGCTTCCACGCGGTCATGCCCGATCACGCGCGTGACCGTGGTAGACAGATGCAGTGGAATGCCAAAGTCGTCCAAGCAGTTCTTGACGTTGCGGCGCAGACCGTTAGCGTACGGCATGAGCTCGTATACGCCCTCGACGGAAATCCCCTCGAGCGTGCAGCGGCGCGCCATGATTAGCCCGATGTCGCCTGAGCCCAAAATGACGGCGCGCGAGCCGGGCTTGAGGTTTTCGATATTGATGTATCGCTGCGCCAGGCCCGCCGTAAACACGCCGGCGGGACGGCTGCCGGGGATCTTGATCTCGCTGCGCGTGCGCTCGCGGCATCCCATAGCAAGGACGACCGCGCGCCCGGTGAGCTGCAGCATGCCGGCAGGGCTCATGAGCATGACGGTGTGGACCGCGGCTTCTTCCGTAGGCTCGCCCGAATCAATCCCAATCACCATGTTGTTCAGGAACAGCGCAATGTCGGTCGAGTGCACCTGGTCGATAAAGCGCTGCGCGTACTCGGGACCGGTGAGCTCCTGCTTAAAGTGCGACAGGCCAAAGCCGGGGTGGATGCATTGGCGGAGGATGCCGCCCAGGTGCTGCTCGCGCTCCACGATGGCCACGTGCGCGCCTGCCTTTTGCGCGGCAAGCGCGGTCGCCATGCCGGCGGGGCCGCCTCCGATGACGACCACGTCGAAGGCCTGCGTTGCTACCGACGCTGCGGCTCCGGCCTCCGCGCGTTCGTCGCACATATCAAACGTCGCCATCCTAGCGCACCCCCTTCAAAGGTCCCTCAACGAGCCACGAGCCAGTGTCCTCCAGCGGCACCTCGCTGGGGTCGCAGTCCAGCTCTCGGGCAAGAATCGCCACCACACGGCTCTGGCAAAAGCCGCTCTGACACCGACCCATGCCGGCACGGCAGCGTCGCTTGACGCCCTCGACCGAAACCGCTCCCGGGCGGCGTCTGATCGCGGCCACAATCTCGGCCTCGGGCACCGTCTCGCAACGGCAGACGATCTGCCCCCACGCGGGTTCGGACTCGATCAGCTCCTCCTTGCGCTCAAGCGGTGCGCGGTCAAAGTCGTCCGGCGCAACGCGGGCGGGATCCCAGTCGTCCCGCTCGCGCAACACCACGCCAGCGTCGCGCAGTACCTGCTCCATGCGCTCGGCAATGGCCGGCGCGCTTGCCACGCCCGGCGACTGAATGCCCGCCGCCTGGAACAGCCCTGGCACCACGGCCGACTGTCCAATAAAGAAGTCGTTCGTTCCCTGAATGACCGGACGCCCGCCGGCAAATGCGCGCACCACGCGGCGCGTATCCAGATCGGGCACCAGCTTGCGCGCACCGGTCAGCAGCGCTTTCACATCGCTCGCATAGGTCTGCGTGTCGCCCGGCTCGCGCACGGCAGCCGTGGCGGTGATCACGGTGTTGCCGTGCACGGTGCCCGTGACGATAACGCCCTTCGACACCGGCGTCGGCACGGGGTAGAGCGGCATGAGCGTGCGCGGCTCCTTGTCCAGCACCACGATGTTGCCCTGGCGCCAGACCATCTGAAACTC
>JAJXHK010000009.1:10662-63056 GCA_021639365.1 Collinsella aerofaciens | reverse complement strand
CTAACGATATGGCACCGTGGGGACACATGTATGTCAATCCTGGTCTAACAGAGCCTTTCTTTTAGGTAGCGGAGGTATCGACGACGCCGGTCGCATTGGCAACCGCGACTATGACGATCATGCATAGGAGCAGCACACCCAATGCCTTGAGCCAGAGTTTCGCGAGTTTCTTGCCGCGATAGCTGTCGAGCAGTGCGAATCGCCGACGAAGACGGCGCTTATCGAGCAGCGCAAAATGCATAAGCACCATAAGGCCATCGACAAAGAAAAAATACTCGATTATGAGAAACCACGTCGGGTAGCTTTGGTTTGCTCCCGTGGGGTGAAAGACGGCAAAGTGACTTCCGGCAAAGAACACAAGTAGGGAGAAGCAGACAAGCGTATTCCAAATGCGCCCCAGAGACTCCGGAACGCGAGAGAGCAGACCGCATGCAGCGGAGGCGGCAGGCCTAGGAAGCCCTGCGGGGTTCTGGAGCCCTTGGAGCATCAACACCGTCTCCGAGGCCGGAGTACGGACAGGCGCAGGTGTAGGAGGCCGCACGGGGCGGCTCAGATCGTATGCCGTGCGCGTCGCCCGTCCCAACGCTTCCGCACTCGCAAAACGCTTGGCCGGGTCGAGCGCCATCGACATGCAGACGGCATCGGCAAGTGGGGTGGGAATGCCACGCGCCTCGCATTGCTCGCGCATGTCGAGCCCTGGTTTAGGGTCGACTCCCGTCAAGCAGAAGAACAACAGGGCGCCCAGTGCGTAGACGTCGCTGCGCACGCTCGTCTGCCCAAACCCATACTGCTCGGGTGGCGCATAGGGTCGCGTGCCGAACTTGACGGTGTCGGCATCGGCGCCAGCGCGCCACACGCGCGCGATCCCCAAGTCAATAATCACCAGCGACGAAAACGTCAGGCCGTCATCAGGCGTATAGTTGGCACCCGTCACGATGATATTCGACGGCTTGAGGTCGCGATGGATCACCGGCGCCGACGTCTCCCCCGCCATTGCAAAACCGGCGTGGAGCTCACCCACGGCATCGCATAGGGCAGGATACATTTCGTGCGCATAATCGGGGGTGGCTCCCAGACGGTCCACCAGCGCCCCGAGCGTCTCCCCTTCGATGTATTCCATAACCACGTTGAGCTCGTCGCCCACACGACGACAATCGACGATTCTGGGCAGGTGCTCAAAACGCCTGCCTGCCCGCTGAGCGGCAAGCAGACGCTCGTATGCCCCGCCGATTTGAGCCGAAGCATCGATGCGTTTACGGACAAAGGGGCCGAGCGAACCACCGCCGGTTCCTTCAAAGCACACGAGCTCGGTTGTTTCAACGGACGAGCGCTTAAGTACACGCTCCACGCGATAGCTGTCGTCGCGACCGAGCGACGCCAGGTGCTCGGCAAGCGCTGCAGTCAGCTCGTCATCGGAATATGTTGTGGTCTGAGTATCCATAGCCTCCATCATAGCGCAGGGCGCAGACACCCCATGGCAGCCGCGCCCCGTTCGCTTGCATCGTTGTTCGGCAGCCCCGCCGGCTCAGATATCAGTCGCTAACTCACCGTCTCCTCGCCAAAGCGATACAGCTCCTCGTTGACCTTTTGGAGGCTGCACCCGCGATCGATACAAAAGATGATAATCGCATCACGGCGATCCTTGCAGTTAAGGACGCTTACCCCGGCAGCCGTCAGTGCACGGTTGGCCTCTTTGAGCGTCAGCGCCATCGCAAAGGCAATCTGCAGCACCTTATTACGGCTTGGGTGGCGCGCACCGGTAAAAATCTGATAACCAAAGGTCTCGTTGAGGTCGGCCATGCGTACCACGCGCGAGCGCTCTAAGCCCTTTTCCTGCAGCAGCTGCTTAAGGTAGTCCGAAAGCGACGGGGCGGCAAAGTCGTGCTCCCTGATATAGCCATCGATGTTCGGCGCATCGAGAAGCTCATTGAGCAACTCCTCGGTCAGCTTTTTATCGGGCATACGACTTCACCTCCCCCAGTGCATGCAACATGCTAGAAACCGCTTACGTCCGAACGCTTCCAGCTAGCAACCTGGTCGGGAGACACCGTACCCAGTGCCTCGAACTTCCAGGAGCCGCCCGCCTTCAGATGGTTGGTGTTTGCAAGAGCCGTTCCAACTTGGTTGCCATCGGCATCATACAGAACATACTCAATCTGAATGTAGCTCTTTTCCTTGTCCGTGTTATTGGTCAGCGTGCCCGTGATCTTATAGGCAAACTGATTGGAGATGTCTTCAGCCTCGTCAGCAATGATATACGGTTCTTGCGGTTCTTTTTGCTCCTCAGCCTGCTGTGTCGCCTCGGCAGGTTTTGCCGAATCGCTAGCAGACGAATCGGTTGAATTGACACCCATAGAACCCACGGCACCGACGATAACCAGCACCACGATGACGCCCAGGACAATCTTGCCGATCGGCTTCTTTCCCTCTTTTGCCATTATTCATCCTTCCTACGATCCGGCTACCGTGCCGGCACACAGCACATCGTAGGAAGGATTGAACTTGAATTCATTAGCTGAGAGCTAAGGTTGCGGTAAACGGCCAATGCAGCTATCCAGACGCCGAGCAAACGCACTTTGCGTGACCGTCTGCTGGCAGCGCATCAACCCACCATAACGGATTTCCCGGTAAAGGCACTGATCATCATTAGAACAAAGAACACCAGGTAGCTGATGCTCAATAGGTAGGCGACGACTAAAAAGATGGTCCATCCAACATTGGTCTTACCGTCGGCGCGGCGCTGCCCACGACTGCGATAAAGCCAAATCGTCACGCCGATGGCAGTGATAAACAGTACGAGTGCCGCCGCAGCCAGCCCAGCAAGCACAAACATCACGCCAATGCTCACAGCGATGACCGGAAGCAGCAGCAAACCGCACCCGCACCCACCCGGACTATACACGGCAGTCTGTCGGCGCTTCATCGTCACTCCAAGTTAAGCAATCGTTTGTAGGCATCGAGGCCTTTGAGTAGGATTTCCTCGTCGAAGAGCATGCTATCGGTATGCAGAGCGCTTGTGGCATAGGCTGGGCAGCCATCAGCGTCGATCGGGTTTTCTTGTCCCTCTGGCACGCCCGTGCCCAGCAAGAAAAACACGCCCGGCAGATGGCGCTGATAGAACGCGAAATCCTCGGCGATTAGCAGCGGCTCATCCACGAGTTGCAGCTCGGACAAGGCAGGCACAACATTGGCAAACAACTCGGGGTCGTTATCGACTGGCGGATAGCCCTCGGCAAAGTCGAGATCATACGTGCAGCCCGTTGCGGCGCAGGCATCGTCCAGCACGCGGCGCACTCCTTCGCGCGCCCGGTCGAACATGTCGTCCGTAAACACACGTAGGCTGCCGGCAACATGGGCCTCCCCCGCCACCGCATTGCAGACGGTGCCGGCCTGCAGCAGGCCGAACTTACCAATGCAGGGTTCGTCGGCACCCAACTCGTCCATGAGCTCACGCTCGGAAACTAAGAACTTGGCCGCTGCCAGCGCAGCATCGTGCGATTCCTCGACTGGAACGCCGTAGGTCTTGGCGATATGGATACTCGTGCCATGGATATGAATGTGCATTTCGCTCGAACGCGCTAGCAGCGGACCGGGACAGCTCGCCAACGTGCCGGCGGGCAAATCGGGCCATACATGGAAGCCAAAGATGTGATCTGCCCCATAGCGCTCGAATACGCCGCTCTCGCACACTGTCTTGGCGCCACCGGTCGTCTCCTCGGCAGGCTGGAACACAAAGAGCACGTTGCGCTTGATGGCACCCGGCTGCTCGCGAATCGTACGGTCAACGTAGGTTGCCGCAGCAAGTGCCATAGCCATGTGCCCATCGTGCCCGCAGGCGTGCATCTTGCCGGGATGCGTCGAGGCAAAGGCCGCGCCCGTTGCCTCCGCGATGGGCAGGGCGTCCATGTCGGCGCGAATCGCCGTGGCATGCGCGGCGCCCGTGCCGGCATCGAAGAAAGCACAGACGCAGCTGGGGCACGGATGGGTCACTTCGCAAGCGAGCGGCGCCAACACGCCCTCGATATAGGCGATCGTCTGCGGAAGATCGAAATCGAGCTCTGGAATGCGATGGAGATCGCGGCGATAGCGACGGAGTTCTTGGAGCTCGGTCATAGAGGATCCCTTCGTGAGGCACATCTGTTGCAACTTATTGTGATACAGGATTGTGGCGCACATGTTTCCAGCATATCCCTACATTTTTTAAACGTTATATACGAATACTCTTGTTTGGTAAAGTGCAACGTGGTAGGGTCGTTACCACTTGATAGAGGCGCGGGCACGAAGAGCCGCGGGCGAGCCGGCAGGCTTTGACCCCGCGGGGAGGCGAAACCCGCCGAACTGGGTTTTTCGGGCACGAACAGCCTGGTGGGCCTGCGGGAAACACCCGCAGGACTGTCTGCAGCAATGCGGGAGCGCTATCCGGACATTGGGTCCACGCTATGCGGATTCGATGCGCAGGTAGCGCCGTCTGGATAGCGAGGTTTACGGGACATGTCATTGACTCCCAACGAGGCATATACGGCCAAGCAGCCGTTTGTGGACAAGGAGACGCTCGAGCATATCGTCGAGCAGTTCCCCACGCCGTTTCATCTATACGACGAGGCGGGCATCCGCCGCAACATGCAAGAAGTGCGCGACGCCTTTGCATGGAACCCGGGCTTTAAGGAATACTTTGCCGTCAAGGCCAACCCCAACCCGGCGCTCATCTCCATTCTCAACGAATACGGCTGCGGCTGCGATTGCTCGAGCTATACCGAGCTCATGATCGCCCGCTCGCTGGGTATCACGGGGCACGACATCATGTTCTCGTCCAACGACACGCCGGCTGCCGACTTTGAGCTCGCCGACAAGTTGGGTGCCATCGTCAACTTTGACGACATCAGCCACATCGAGTTCTTTGAGCGCGTTGCGGGACCCATCCCCAAGACGGTCAGCTGCCGCTTTAATCCGGGCGGCCTGTTCCAGCTCTCCAACGGCATCATGGATAACCCCGGCGACTCCAAATACGGCATGACCACCGAACAGCTCTTCGAGGCCTTCCGTATGCTCAAGGCCAAGGGCGCCGAAGACTTTGGCATCCACGCATTCCTTGCCAGCAACACCGTCACCAACGACTACTACCCCAAGCTTGCGCGCATCCTCTTTGAGCTTGCCGTGCGCCTGGAGCGCGAGACCGGCGCACATGTCGCCTTTATCAATCTGTCCGGCGGCGTCGGCATCCCCTATCTGCCCGAGCAGCAGGCCAACGACATTCACGCCATCGGCGAGGGAGTGCATGCGGCCTACGACGAGATCCTGGTTCCCGCCGGCATGGGCGATGTGGCCATCTGCACCGAGATGGGCCGCTTTATGATGGGCCCCTACGGCTGCCTGGTGACCAAGGCCATCCACGAGAAGCAAATCTACAAGGACTATATCGGTGTCGACGCAAGCGCCGTCGATCTGATCCGCCCTGCCATGTATGGCGCTTACCACCACATCACGGTGAAGGGCCAGCCGGGTGGCTCCGACAAGACCGCGGCGCCCATTACGGACACTTACGACATCACGGGCAATCTGTGCGAGAACAACGACAAGTTCGCCATCGATCGTGAGCTGCCGCATATCGACATGGGCGACCTGCTCGTGATCCACGATACCGGCGCACATGGCTACTCCATGGGCTACAACTACAACGGCCGTCTGCGCTCCGCCGAGGTTCTGCTGCGCCCCGATGGCTCGGCCGACCTCATCCGACGCGCCGAGCGCCCGGGCGATTATTTTGCCACGCTCGACGTGTTGCCGTGCGGCCGTGAGCTACTGGCCAAATCGCGTGCCGAAAGCGCCCGCCGTCGCGCCCAGGACGAACGCCTGGCCGTCGCCGCTCAGTGGAACAAACGCATCCAGATCGCGGAAGCGAAGGAGAAGAACATGGACATCCGTAATCTCGAGGGCTCAATCGTCGCCCTCGTCACGCCGTTTAAAAAGGACGGCAGCGTCGACTTTGACGCACTCGAGCGCCTTATCGATTTCCACCTGCAAAATGGCACCGACGCCATCCTCACCCTGGGCACCACCGGCGAGAGCGCCACGATGACCGATGACGAGGACAACTCCGTCGTCGCCGCCGTGGTCAAGCAGGTTGCAGGCCGCGTCCCCGTCATCGCCGGCTCGGGCTCTAACTCCACGCAGACCATGCTCACCAAGTCGCTCACCTACCAAGGCCTGGGCGCCGACGGCCTGCTGCTCATTGCCCCCTACTACAACAAGTCCAACGAGGAGGGCATCTACCAGCACTTTAAGACCGTAGCGGATGCCGTAGATATCCCCTGCATCCTGTACAACATCCCCGGCCGCTGCGGCTGCGGCATCAGCGAGCGCAACGTAGAGCGCTTGGCCGCGCACCCCAACATCATGGGCATTAAGGAAGCCTCGGGCAACGTCGCCTACGCGGCCAAGATCGCCCACCTGCTGTCCGATGACTTCCGCATGTACTCGGGCGAGGACGCCCTCACCGTACCGCTCATGAGCCTGGGCGCCTCGGGCACCATCAGTGTGTGGGCCGATGTTCAGCCGCAGCTCGTGCATGACATGTGTCGCGCCTATCTGGACGGCGACGTAGCGCGCGCCCGCGATATCCAGATTGCCGGCCAGCCGCTCATCAATGCCCTCTTTAGCGAGGTCAACCCCATCCCCGTTAAGGAAGCGCTCGCCCAGATGGGCATGATCGAGGCAAACTACCGCATGCCGCTATGCCCCATGGCAGACGACACGCGCGCTGCACTTACCGATGCTCTGAAGGGAGCTGGTCTGCTTGATTAAGACCGTCATTATGGGAACGGGCCGCATGGGCTCGCTGATCCGCACTACCGCCGAGGGCATTGTCAACGCCGCTGGAGAGCCCGTTTTTGACATCGTCGCCCAGATCGGCTTCGACTTGTCCGAGCTCGAGAGCGCACCGACAGCCGATGTAATCATCGACTTCTCGAACATCGTGACCTTCGATGCCGTTGTCGCCTATGTCGAGCGCACGGGCGCGGCGTTGGTCTCGGGCACCACAGGCTACACCCCCGAGCAGATGGACCGCCTGCGCGAGCTGGGCCAGAATGCCCGCGTCATGCACTCGGGCAACCACTCTATCGGCATCGCCGCCCTGCGTCACCTAGTGGCCCAGGCCACGCGTGAACTGCCCGGCTTTGACTGCGAGATTGTCGAGACGCACCACAACCAAAAGGTCGACGCTCCCAGCGGCACCGCCAAGCTGTTACTCGACGCCGTGGTCGAGGCCGAGCCTGAGGCTGGCTATCATCCTGTCTACGGTCGCGAGGGCATGTGCGGCGCTCGCGATCCCAAGGAAATCGGCATGCACTCGCTGCGCGGCGGCACCGTCGCCGGTGTGCACGAGGTGAGTTTCTTTGGCCAGGACGAGGAAGTCACGCTCACGCATCGCGCCACGAGCCGTCAGATCTTCGTCAACGGCGCTCTGGCCGCCGCTCAAAAGCTCGTCGTCCGCGACCCTGGCTTCTACACCTTCGACCAAGTCATGTTCGCCTAACCAGTTATCTACCGTACCCACGCAAAGGAGAAACAGCATATGAGTAACGCAGCCGAGATGGATGCCCAGGAGATTATCAACTACATCGCCACCGCGCCCAAGAAAACGCCCGTCAAACTGTACGTGCGCGAAAAGCCGGGCATGAAGGTCCAGTGGGGCAATGCACACGTCTACGGCGGTCGTCGTGGCAAGACCGTCTTTGGTGACTGGGATGAGCTCAAGGCAATCCTCGACGCCAACGCCGACTCCATCGACTACTACGACGAAGAGAACGACTGCCGCAACTCCGCCGTGCCCATGCTCGACCTCAAGGGCATCAACGCCCGCATCGAGCCGGGCGCGATCATCCGTGACCGCGTCGAGATCGGCGATCGCGCCGTCATCATGATGGGTGCCATCATCAACATCGGCTCCGTCATTGGCGAGGGCTCCATGATTGACATGGGCGCCGTGCTGGGTGGCCGCGCCACCGTGGGTAAGAACTGCCACATCGGCGCCGGCACCGTGCTGGCAGGCGTCGTGGAGCCCGCCAGCGCCACGCCCGTCATCATCGAGGACGATGTCATGATCGGCGCTAACGCCGTGGTCCTGGAAGGCGTACGTGTGGGCAAGGGCGCTGTCGTTGCCGCCGGCGCCGTGTGCGTCGAGGACGTCCCCGCCGGCGCCGTCGTGGCCGGCGTTCCCGCCCGCGTCATCAAAATGCGCGACGAGAAGACCGACAGCAAGACCGGCCTCGAGGAAGGCCTGCGCCAGCTGTAGGGTTACGCGGTTTTACCAAACCGCGTAACGGCTCGACGCTGCACCTTTGGTTCCGTCGTTCTAACGAACGACGGACCGGTCGACGCTGCAAACGACTCAGAGCGGCAATCTGACGTTCAATCGTCGGGCATGACCAGAAGGTCAATGCCCTCCTCTTTCACGTCACCTTGCTCGCTCTGGGTCGTTTTCGCTGACTTATGCTCAACCTACGGCGCAATTCAATCCCAAGCAACAAAGGCCGAAGCCCTCATCCGAGGCTTCGACCTTTGTTTTTCTGCAGCGTCCAAGCGCAGTTTATCTATTCTCGATGCTGCCGATGTTTTTGAGTTCGATGGAAATGAGGCCGTTGGGTTCGTTGACGAACTCGATGTACTCGGAGTTCGAGCCCATCTCGGCCGGAAAGCTGATCTCGATGCCCGTATCGGTACGAATCTTGTGGTTGCGCACGGCCGCACGCTCGACCTGCTTGCGCTCCACGGGCACACGCTCGGGCACCTTCTCTTCGGTCAGCGCCGCACGTACACTCTCCTTGATGACCGGCTCGTCTTCAAAGACCTCATCGACGATATCCCAGGGCGGCAGCTCCTCATCGTCCTCAACCTTCTCGGCAACGGCAGCCTTAACCTTAGCGAGCGCTACGGCTGTATTGGCACCGTGCTCCTCGGCGACTTCCTCGACCACGCGCGTCACGGTGTCGATGACCTCCTTGCCCGACACGCCCGTATCGCACTGCAGCAGACCGTCGGGAATGAGCATACGGTCTTCGCCGGCAATCTTGCGCTTCTTGTCCACATAGCCGATCTCCATGGTGCTCGCGCGCACGATGGCATAGCTTGGCACCTTTTGGGAAGGATTCGGCAGGATAGCATAGTGGCGCGCGATGTCGTTGCGCACCTCGCCCTCCTCGCGGCCCACCTCGTGCATAAAGGCCTGTTTGGAGCCCAGCAGCATCACGGCAAACCAGCGGGCATCCTCGTCGTCGTCAAAATCGGCCACGAGCACATCGGTGGACTCGGCTTTTTCGGCCTTGGTAAGCTCGGAGGAAATGAACTCCGCAATCTGCTGCGACAGGTCTACGAACTCGCGCTCGCCAAAGAAATAGCCCTTGAGCTCGCCGCCAAACGCAGAGTTCTCGGCAAACGTGGCGCGCTTATTGTCGGCCGAGGTTCGTGCGCGGCGCAGATGCGTGGTCACAAAGTTGCGCACGGTACGGCTCTCGATATCGAGCTCGCGCTGGCTCATGACGTTGACGGCAGAGTCAAAGTCCAGGATATGCAGAATCGCGTGATTGATTTTCATATACGGCATTCCGTTCTAGATCGATTTCGGCACGAACCAGTATAGCGGTCGAGCCCGCCCCAGGCGCATCGAAGCTTGGTGCATCGGGGACAGGTTGCTTTGCACCAATGGTTAGCGCAGGAGCTCGGACTGCCAAGCCTCGAGCTGTTCTGCCAAACTCTTGCCGGCAGCGGGCATGTCGATCTGGGGTCGTTTGGGCAGCAGTGCGCATTTAAGGATTGCCACGATGGTCTGCGAGACGAAGCGTCGCGTATCCTCGTCAAAGCCTTGCGCAGCCTGGAGCATCACGGGCAGGCTCTCGCGCAGATTCCCGGCGATATCCGCAAACCGCTCAGCACCCGTAGCCTCAAACACGGAGAACAACGCATCTACAAAACGCTCGCGCTCGCTAGGTGACACTGCAAGCAGCATCTCGCGAATGGAGCCATCAACGTATCGAGCACCGGCGGACAGGCGCTCACAGTACACGAAGTCGCGACCATCAACCACCCAGCTAAAGGGATTATGCTGCAGCAGGCTGAACTCGGTGCTCTCAACGATGGCATAGTCCTCCTGCGTCTCGAACATCATGCCAAAGATCGACGACCGAGGTAGCGTCTTGTCGATTCGACCGGAAAGATCGGCAAAGGCGTTGCCGTTCAGAAACTCCTCGACAAAGCCCGGACCATCATGGGAATACGCCCGTTCGATTCGCTCACGGGCGACACCGGAGCACATCGCCGCACCGTACACCGCAAGGTTTCCACCTTTGGAATGACCTCCGCACAAAAGCGGCCCGCCAATCGCATCCGCCGCCTCGTCCACATAACGCGCCGCGGATTCCTGAGCCGGCACAGGACACCGGAATGCCATGTTAAAGTCCTCTTTCCAGCCCACAATCGTGCTGTCGGTCCCCCGGAAGGAAAGATAACTAAACCCCGCCGGAAACCGGAACGCCATGGCTGCAAACTGCTCTGTCGCCACCACATCGCTCACGGCACGATAGCCGCAAACGTGCACGCCACGGTAGCGAGGGCTTGCTGCCACGGCCTCCAACAAGGCCCTGCTCCCCTCTGGGTCCCACAAGTCGCCAATCATGTCCCGGTAGCACTCGGCACGCAGCAGCTCGCGTACGTCTAGGCCCTGCCAGTTCGTCAGCTCCGCCATATCACCCGGCAAACGCAAATAGGACAACCACGCAAAGACCAGGCTATCCACCGCGCAGAACGGCCGCTCCTCAAACGGATCAAACGCCGTCTGGGCATAGGTCAAAAAATTAGGCGAATCCGACATGGCCCTCCCATCAACTATGGTGCATTGGGGTCAGGTTACTTTGCATCAAAAAGGCGCCCGGGCCGCGTGGACCCGGACGCCTTTCATTGTAGCCTGTCGCCCAAAAGAGCTTGATTTAGCAGGAGAAATCGACGCTGTCGATGATGTCCTTGAGGGCCTTGGCAGAAGCGGTAAGCTCGCTCTGCTCGGACTCGTTCAGCGGCACGGGAACGCGGCAGACAACGCCGTCGCGACCGACGACGGTCGGCATGGAGATGGCCAGATCGGACAGGCCATACTCGCCCACCATGAGCGAGGATACGGGAAGAACAGTCTGTTCGTCACGCATGACAGCGGTGCAGATACGCTTAACAGCCATGGCGACGCCATAGTAGGTGGCGTGCTTCTTCTCGATGATGGTGTAGGCGGAGTTCTTGACGTCCTCGGCGATGCGCTTCTCGGCAGCCTCATGCTCCAGATGACCGTGAAGCTCGCAGAAAGTGTTCAGCGGCACGCCGGCAACCTGAGCGCTGGACCAGGCGACGAACTCGGAGTCGCCGTGCTCACCCATGACGTAAGCCTGGACGTCGCGCGGGTCGACCTCGACGTGTGCGCCGAGCATCTGCTGCAGACGGCCGGTGTCGAGCACGGTACCGGAACCGATGACGTGGCCCTCGGGCAGGCCGGACATCTTGATGGCGGCATAGGTCAGAACGTCAACCGGGTTGGAGACGATCAGCAGGATGCCGTCAAAGCCGGACTTCTTAATCTCAGGGATGATGGACTTAAAGATGTTGACGTTCTTGTTGACCAGGTCTAGGCGGGTCTCGCCGGGCTTCTGGGCAGCGCCAGCGGTAACGACGATCATAGCGGCGTCGGCGACATCGGAATAATCGCCGGCGTAGATCTTCATCGGCTCGGCAAACGTCATGCCGTGCGCAATATCCAGGGCCTCGCCCTCGGCGCGGTTCTTGTCCACGTCGATGAGGACCATCTCGGAGAACAGACCGCTCTGCATCAGTGCGAACGCCGAGGACGAACCGACGAAACCGCAGCCGACAATAGCGACCTTCTTCTCGTTAACCATTACAAACTCCCATCTCTCTCCACAAACAAACCGCCCAGGGCGACCCGAGCGGCTTGCCGTAATCCCAATACATCCAATCGGGACTTTGATTATGCTCCTATTGCAGCCAAATATCGACCGTTTACCGAAATTGTTTGCAGAATTCGTAAAATAACTGCACGAAATCGGTTTCGAGCTATTGACTAGCCCAAATGAACTTCTAATACAGGCCCGCCTCGCGAATAGCCTCAACAGCTAAAGCGATCTGATCGGGCGGCAGCACCAGCGCCATACGCACGTGCCCCTCGCCCGAAGGGCCAAAGCTCGCGCCCGGCGTCACGACAACACCGGCCTTCTCCATGAGCTCCTCGCAAAACGCCATCGAGTCGGTGCGGCCGCCGGGGAGCTTGGCCCACACGAACATGGAGCCATGCGCGTTGGGGCGCTCCCAGCCCAGGCCCTCAAGACCATCGCACAGGGCATCGCGACGCTCCTGGTACTTCAGGCGCTGCGCCTCGACCTCATCGCGCGGACCGTTGAGGCAGGCGATAGCGGCCTTCTGGATCGGGAAGAACATGCCAAAGTCGATCTGGCTGCGCAGCTTGGCGAAGGCCGAGACCACGTCCTCGCGACCGACCAAGAAGCCGATGCGGGCGCCGGTAACGTTAAACGACTTGGAGAGCGAGAAAAACTCCACGCCCACCTCGAGCGCGCCGGGATACTGCAGGAAGCTGCCACCCGGCTCGCCATCGAACACGATGTCCGAGTAGGCGTTGTCGTGGACGATCAACAGGTCGTGCTCGCGGGCGAAGGCGATGATCTCCTCATAGACCTCGGGCGTGCCCACCGAGCCCACCGGGTTGGCGGGCAGCGACACGATCATGTACTTGGCGCGGTCGGCGACCTCGGGGTCGATGCCCGCCACATAGGGCAGGTAGTTGTGCTCGGCGACCAGCGGGTAGTACTCGAGCTTGGCATCGGCGATCTTGGCACCCGCCTCAAAGACCGGATAGCACGGATCGGGCACCAAGATGGTATCGCCCGGGTCGAGCAGCGCCAGACCCAAGTGGCCCACGCCCTCCTGCGTGCCGTTGCACGACTGCACCATGGACGGCGTAATGCCACAGACGCCAAAGCGGCGCTCGTAGTAATCGCACACGGCCTGCTTGAGCTCGGGCAGGTCGCGCAGGGCGTACTTCCACATCTCGGGGTCCTGGGCGGCCTGGGTCAGCGCCTCGACCACGTGGTCGTATGGCTTAAAGTCGGGCGTGCCCACGCTCATGTTGTAAATGGTCTTGCCCTGGGCCTTAAGCGCAAGAAGCTTGTTGTTGAGCGAGGCGAAAACCTCCGCGCCAAAGCGGTCGAGACGCTGCGATGCCTGCATGGTGCCACCTTTCGATACAAAAAACGCGGCGCTCCGACAAGAGCGCCGCGCGATACGGGCCATCAGATTGCAAAAGTGTAACGCTTGCATCCCCTGTTTTGGTTCAATTTAGCCAACCTGAGCCAATCGGAGCGCGGTGTTAGTCGACTGGGCGCAGCGCGTCGATCTGCGCGAGCCACAGACGCGAGCTGGCGTCGCTCGGCATGCGCCAATCGCCGCGCGGGCTGAGCGTGACCGAGCCCACCTTGGGACCGTCAGGCAGGCAACTGCGCTTAAACTGCTGGGCGAAGAAGCGACGATAGAACGTACGCAGCCACGTGTGGATGGTGGCCTCGTCGTAGACGCCCTCAAAGCTCTTGAGCGCCATGCGGTAGATCTTGCCCGGCTCAAAGCCAAAGCGCAACAGGTAATAGAGGAAATAGTCGTGCAGCTCGTACGGACCCACCAGATCCTCGGTTTTCTGAGCGATCTCGCCATCGCCCGTCGGCGGCAAAAGCTCGGGCGACACCGGCGTGTCGAGAATGTCGAGCAGCGTGGTGGCGATGCGGCCGCCAAAGACATCGGCAGCATAGCGCACCAGATGGCGTACGAGCGTCTTGGGCACGCTCGCGTTGACGGCATACATGCTCATATGGTCACCGTTGTAGGTGGCCCAGCCGAGCGCCAGCTCGGACAGGTCGCCCGTGCCGATGACAAAGCCGCCGGCCTGGTTGGCGAGGTCCATGAGGATCTGCGTGCGCTCGCGCGCCTGGCTGTTCTCATAGGTCACGTCCTGGACCGTCGGGTCGTGCTCGATGTCCTTGAAGTGCTGCTCCACGGCCGCGTGGATCGAGACCTCACGGAAGCTCACGCCCAGGTCGCGAGCGAGCGATTCGGCATTGGACTTGGTGCGATGCGTCGTGCCAAAGCCAGGCATGGAGACGGCCGTGATACCGGTACGTGGCAGGCCCAGGGCATCGAACGCACGAACAGTCACGAGCAGCGCCAGCGTGGAATCGAGGCCGCCCGAAAGACCGATGACGGCCGCCTTGGTTCCCGTATGCGCAAGGCGCGTCTTAAGACCGGCAGTCTGCAGGTCGAGGATGGTCTCGCAGCGTTCTGCCAAGTCACCGTGGTCGGCCGGAACGAAAGGCGCGCGCGGGAAGACGCGGTCGATGTCGCAGGCATCGCGAAGGGCGGGGCCTTCTGCAAGCGTTCCCTCAAACGAAAACTCAACGGTCGTGGCCTCCGGCGCTTCATCCGGGCGCGTCCACGTCGTCGAGCGGCGACGCTCAGCCACCAGACGATCGAGGTCAACGTCGGCCACTGCCATATCGCAGGTGAGCAGTTTGGTCGCGGCGAGCTTAGAACCGTTTTCGTAGACGAGGTTCTCCCCTGCAAAGACCATATCGGTCGTGGACTCGCCCTCGCTCGCGTCCGCGTAGGCATAGGCGCAGTACAGGCGCGCGCTCTGGTTGGAGATGAGGCTGCGGCGGTAGTCGGCCTTGCCGATGATCTCGTCCGAAGCCGACGGATTGAGGATCACCGTCGCGCCGGCAAGCGCCATCTCGGTCGAAGGGGGTGCCGGCACCCACAGGTCCTCGCAGACCTCGACGCCAAGCACCATGTCCTCGGCACCCTCGTCACAGCAACGATAGATAAGCCCCGAACCAAGCGGCACCGGACCCTGGCCGGCAAATTCAATCCACATGGGATCGGCAGGTGCCGGAGCAAACCAGCGGCGCTCATAGAACTCGCCATAATTGGGCAGATACTTCTTGGCAGTGAGGCCCAAAAGCTCGCCCGCGCAGCACACGGCGGCGCAGTTGTAGATGTTCTCGGCCACCGCAACGGGAAGACCGATAGTAAAGACAATCGGCAGCTCGCGAGTCTCATCGAGGATGCGCACAAGCGCCGCCTCGCAGGCATGCAGCAGCGTGCGGTTATGGAATAGGTCGGCCGCGGTATAGCCGGTCAGGTTAAGCTCGGGCAGTACGAGCGCACGAACGCCGCGCTCGGCAGCCTCGCGAACAACCGTCAGCGCCACCTCGGTATTGCCTTCGACATCGGCCACACGAATCCGCGGCGACGCCGCCGCCACACGCAAAAAGCCATCAGACTGAGAAAGGTGAAGATCCATAAAAACGCTCCCGTGCGTAGCCGCCGTTCTAAACATAATTAGCGAGTCCCATTGTAGTTCAATCGCCATGCTCGTCCGCATCCCACCGATTTGGCGAGCTATTGATAACTTGATGGTATCTGGCAAACGACATACGCGTTTCACATTGAATGGGTACCCTGATGGCTGCATGAAACGAAGCAGATTTACACCGGGAGGACCCCGTATGACGACCAAGTACACCGATGCGCCGCGCACGCGCGTCATGACTCCCGCCGCACTCAACAACGGCGTTCACGAGAATCACTCCATCGGCCAGACCATGGCTATCGCACCCAAAAAAGGCCTGTTCGATGACATTTCCATACCCCAGATCATCGCCGGTGCCGCAGCTGCGGCCACAAGTGTTGCGCTGGCCTCCAAGATTGGCATTGCCGGCTCGGTAATTGGTGCCGCCGTGAGCTCGGTCATCACCGTCGTGTCCTCGCAGGTCTACCGCCACTTTATCTCTGCGAGCGCCGAGGCTATCAAAGGCACGCACGCCGCCGTCGACTATCCCGCCGGCGCCTACGAGCCCGTTGAGCCCAATGCCGACGAGCACCTCGGCGGAGCTGCAACCACGCAGGAGATGCGCCAGATTGCGGGACGCGCGACCACGGCCCGCGTCGCCCCCAACAGTCTGCGCGCCAAGGCCGCAGCAGAACGCAGCCAGACGCAAAAGAAGGTCATCATCTTCTCGGTCGCCATTGCAATCGTCGCTGTCATCGCCTGCGCCGGCGCCATCCTTATCACCACTGCCGGCGAGGGTTTGGGCGCACGCCCCGATCCGATTCTCTCGTCGCGCACGACCGAAAACGATACAAACGGCAATGATCAATCGCAGGACCAGCAGGCACAGTCGGGCGAAACGCAGGACAGCTCCACCTCCGCCGATTCGTCTTCGAACACGCAAAACCAGTCGCAGGGCACCGATTCCTCCACGACCAACAATGGCACTCAGTCCGGCACAACTGACTCAAGCCAGACGACCGACGGCTCGCAGCCGAGCACGGGCGACCAGACGGGCGGCAACACATCGGGGGCAGGTACGACCGACAGCGGCAACACCAGCAGCTCAAGCGGCACCGCATCCGGCACGACGTCTGATAGCTCGAGCCAGGGCACTACATCGGGCAACTAGACGCTCCATTCCACTGATAGACGACCTGCATAGCGGGCGCGAATCGACTACGGTTCGCGCCCGTTTGCCTTAGGCGCCGTCATGGCAAACCCCGGGCGATGGTAAGATGCTCTACGTGTGTAAAGAGGAGATTTGCCATGAGCAAGACAATAGTTAAGCCCACGTTGTCGTTGGGCAACCATATCTATCTGTACCGTCTGCTACGTGATGCGATTGGATGCGGCAAGCAGACGTTTATGACACAGGTCGAAGAAGCGCTCGCCGCCGGCGATATGGCTGCTTGCGACCTGGGTTTTGAGTCCACGCGCGAACTGCTCGAGGAACTCGACGACTGTATTAAGCTGACCGTCTTTAAGGGCGGCCGCCTGTATGCCACCGTCATCGCCAACGAGGCCTGGGATGCCGCCCTTGCCAAGGGCGAGGACAAGCCCAAGGCTGCCAAGGGCGCCAAGCAGTCCTACAAAAAGAAGAAGCGCGGTGAGAAGGACCTCAAGGCTGTGCGCCCCAAGCACGTCAAGCGTCCCGAGCCCGAGCCCGTGGTTGAAGCTGTGCCGAAGCCCGAGCCCGAGGCAGAGATCGAAGTCGCCATTGAGGTAGCAGCAGAAGCCGAAACCGAAATCGCCGCCATGACCGATCCCGAAGTCATGTCAGAGCAGGAAGCCGCTGCGGAGCTCAACGAGGCCCCCAAGTCGACAACCGAAGAAGCCGCCAACCAAACTGAGACGTCTGCGTTCCAAAACAGCGATGTCTTTGGCAACAAGGCCGAGGACGATCAGTCCGATGAGCCCGCCGATCAAGACGCTACCGAGTCGACGCCGGAGCCCGAGACACCGCAGCCCGCCATCTCGCTCACGGTCGTCTATGACCCCGAGAACGCCAACGCCGGCATCACCACCATGGCCTCCACACCGATCGAGGCAAAGCCGTCTGTCGAGGCAGAGGACGCCCCGCAAGCCGACGCCAAAACCGAGACTGAAGACACATCCGTCTCCGTGGAACCGACAGATTCCGCAGTTAAGCCGGAACCGGTGCCTGAGTCTGCACCCGTCATCGAGTCCACATCCGCACCTGTCTATGACCAGATTCCCGCACCGGCACCGGCTTCGGTACCCGCAGCAGCACCGGCCCCCGCACCCGCAGCACCGACCATCCCCGAGGACTTCCCTGTCGATTTCGCAACCGAGGTCTTCTGCCCCGGCCCGCTTCTGCACCAGCTGTCGACCTATCTCCCCTACGGCGCCGACACGCTCGGCATCGTCGGCGAGTACTACTGGATCGCCCGCGAGCGCGGTACCATCGAGGCCGCGCGAAACCGCGCAAGCTTCCCCCTGCGCTACACGCAAGCCGGCGAGCGCCACGAAGTCACCGTGCGCATCCGCCGCAACACCACCGGAGGCCTCGGAGCCACCTGGACCATCGACAAGGTTGAAGAATCCAACGAATAGCAAAATGCGGCGAACGTCACAAAAACGTTCGCCGCGTTTTTTATTTTCCCAGGTTGAGCATAAGTTCGTGTGACAAAGGGGCTGTCCCTTTGCCACATCAAACTAGTCCCTGGTAAGTTTCCTGTGGATACGATGCGGCTGGGCTGCGTCCTCGCCCAGGCGCTCGATGCGGTTGGCCTGATAGGCCTCGAAGTTGCCCTCGAACCAATACCAGTTGCCCGGGTTCTCGTCGGTGCCTTCCCACGCCAGAATGTGCGTGGCGACGCGGTCCAGGAACATACGGTCATGGCTAATGACCACCGAGCAGCCCGGGAACTCGAGCAGCGCCGCTTCGAGCGAGGACAGCGTCTCGACGTCGAGGTCGTTCGTAGGCTCGTCGAGGAGCAGCAGGTTGCCGCCCTGCTTGAGCGTGAGCGCCAGGTTCAGACGGTTGCGCTCGCCACCGGAAAGTACGCCAGCGCGCTTCTGCTGGTCCTGGCCCTTAAAGCCAAAGCTCGCCACATAAGCGCGGCTCGGAACCTCGGTCTCGCCGACCATCATGTGGTCCAGGCCGTCCGAGACGACCTCCCATAGGTTCTTATCGGGGTCGATGCCGGAACGGTTCTGGTCGACATAGGAGATCTTGACGGTCTCGCCCACCTCAAGCTCGCCCGAAGTCAGCGGCTCCAGACCCACAATCGTCTTGAACAGCGTGGTCTTACCGACACCGTTGGGGCCGATGACGCCCACGATGCCGTTGCGCGGCAGGGTGAACGAAAGGTCATCGATGAGCACGCGGCCATCGAACTCCTTGTGCAGATGATGGGCCTCGAGCACCTTGTTGCCCAAACGCGGGCCCACAGGGATGCGGATGTCGGTCCAGTCGAGCTTCTGGCTTGCGCGGGCCTCGGCCTCCATCTCCTCGTAGCGAGCCAGGCGGGCCTTGTTCTTGGCTTGGCGAGCCTTGGGCGAGCTGCGCACCCACTCGAGCTCGGCCTCCATGCGCTTGGCGAGCTTGGCATCGCGGTTACCCTGAGCCTCGATACGGGCGGCCTTGGTCTCCAGATACGTGGAGTAGTTGCCCTTGTAGGGATAAAGGTGACCGCGGTCGACCTCGCAGATCCACTCGGCAACGTTATCCAGGAAGTAGCGATCGTGCGTGACGGCAAGCACCGCGCCCTGGTAGTTGTGCAGGAAATGCTCGAGCCACAGGATCGACTCGGCATCCAGGTGGTTCGTGGGCTCGTCGAGCAGCAGCAGGTCGGGAGCCTCGAGCAGCAGCTTGCACAGGGCCACGCGGCGGCGCTCGCCGCCGGAAAGCACGTTGACCGGCATGTCGGAATCGGGCAGCTGCAGGGCGTCCATGGCCTGGCCGAGCTTGGAATCGATATCCCAGCCGTCGGCGGCGTCAATCTCGTCCTGGAGTTTGCCCATCTCCGCCATGAGGGCGTCCATATCGCAGTCCGGGTCGCACATCTCCTCGCCGATCTTGTTAAAGCGATCGACCTTGGCGATCATGTCGCCAAACGCCATGCGCACGTTCTCGATGACGGTCTTGTCGTCATCGAGCGGCGGCTCCTGCTGCAGGATGCCCACGGTGTAGCCGGGGGTGAGCCTGGCGTCGCCGTTGGAGACCTCCTCGATGCCGGCCATAATCTTGAGCAGGGTCGACTTGCCCATACCGTTGGGGCCCACGACACCGATCTTGGCGCCGGGATAGAAGCTCAGGGTCACGTCGTCAAGAATCACCTTGTCGCCATGGGCCTTACGAGCCTGATACATCTGGTAGATAAACTCCGCCATTTGCCTGTCTTATCCTTTCTACCTGCTGTTTCCCTATTCTTGTTTTCGTTTTAGTGGAAACGAAATGAGGTAACCAGCTCTGAAATTTAACGAAAAAGGGGCATGGTTGCCCACACCCCCTAATACTACCTGGGAAAAGTCCCCCGGAACACACTATGAACTGCGTACGCTAGTTTTCCGCAACCTTAGCGAACGGCTCGCTGCGACTTGCGCCACAGTAGATACGAGTAGGCATACACGACCCCGACCGACCCGAACGCCAGCACCGCGACTGCCGCGGCTGTGACCTCGCTCGAAAGCACTGTGCCCACCACGCCCATCACGATGAGCCCGGCACCCAGCACCATAAAGCAGGCGCCACCAAAGCGCTGCGTGCGCCGCCAGTTCTCGGGATCGGCGAGCGCCCAGGGCGTTTTGATGCCAAGCGTGTAGTTCTGCTTCACGCGCGGCAGGTAGTTGCCCATGCCAATAAAGAGCAAGCCGACAGCGCCGGAAATCAGCAAGTTAACCGAACCGACAGCAGGAACTACACCCCACACCGTGAGCTCTCCCAGCCAACTGATGGCACACATGAACAAGGTGAAGGCAATTACGAAACCCTGATAGAACTTGCCCGAGGTCCGATACGCCTCGCCTTTGGGATCGATGCGCGGCACCACGTAGAGCATTGCGAGAAGCGCCAACGGCAGCACGCCGAGCGCGGAGGCCATCCAACTGGGGCCCCAACCGTCGACGGCGCCGTTCGCACCCCAGTGCGTGGGGATCTGCGCAGGCAGGCTCGGCATCACCAAGAGGTGCGCCGCGACGTTAACCACGCACAGCACGGCAAGCGCGACCCACACGCGCAGCGATATCCCCGTGGCGTGAATGCCCTTGTTTTCGTTATTCATCCTTATCACCTTCAGTGTTGGTAAAGCCCATAAACCAGCCGATCAAGTCCTGCATGACGGTGGTGTTTAAGCTGTATACGATGTTTTGACCATGACGTTCATCGGTCACCAGTCCAGCATTCTTAAGCGTTGCCAAGTGATGACTGAGCGACGGTTTACTGATGTCGAAATGCTCGGCAAGCTCCCCTGCCGTGCAATTGCCCTCGCGCAGCAGCTCCAAGATACGCCGCCGCGTCGGGTCGGACAGTGCCTTAAATCCCTCTCCCGGCATAAGACCTCCTTTCTTCACTTCTCACGACGCGCACACTATACACGATATTTAGATGTTTGTCTAATTATCTAACCTACAAGTTGCTATAGAACATTTGTTCGTTTTTAGATACAATTGGATACGAAGCAGATGGGCCACCTCCGCTCTACCCGAGAAGGAGATGGACTATGAGTATTGATAATGTCCTGACGTTGCTATTGCTTGTAATCGCGGCTGTGGAACTCGGCATCCACATAGGAGGTCGAATGAAATAGCCGCCCCCGCGTAATGCGAAGACGGCCACTTCTCACGCTACAAACGTGTTTGGGAGTTGGCCAACCCGCGGCAACGGGTGCCATCTGCTTCATCTTATGCGAATCCCTGCCTCATTTCAACAAGCCCCTAGGGCTCAAATGGAATCGCGATAATACCTATAATGGCGATAGCTAAAACACGAATCGCTTCCCCATCGGAGGATGTCTATGACCGAAACCACAGCCGCAACTCCCAACGAGACACGCGACACCAAGCTCGAGATCATCATGGGCCGCGAGGCACTCGATAAGCTCGCCGATGCTACGGTGCTGGTGCTCGGCTGCGGAGGCGTGGGCTCCAACTGCTGCGAGGCACTCGCCCGCGGCGGCATTGGTCATTTTGTAATTCTGGACAAGGACATCATCGCACCCAGCAATATCAATCGCCAGGCCATCGCCTTTCACAGCACCATCGGCAAGCGCAAGGTCGACGTTATGGAAGCGATGATTCACGACATCAACCCCGCCGCCACCGTCGTCAAGCGCACCGAATATCTGTTGAGCGACAACATTGACGAGTTTTTCGCCAGCGTTTTGGAGCAGACGGGCGGTAAGCTCGACTACGTCATCGACGCGATCGACACCATCTCGGCAAAACTCACCGTTGCCAAATATGCTCAGGACCACAGCATTCGCTTGGTGAGCTCCATGGGCGGCGGCAACAAGCTGCATCCCGAATGTCTGCACTTCGCCGATATCTTTGACACGGTGCGCGACCCTATGAGCCGCATCATGCGCAAGGAGTGCAAAAAACGCGGCATCAAGAGCCTGCACGTTCTATTTAGCTGCGAGGAATCGGTCAAGACCCAGCGCCGTGACCCCTCCAACATCCACGAGCGAACCGAGCTCGGAACCGCCAGCTTTATGCCGCCCATCATGGGCCAGATGATTGCCGGCGAGGTCATTCGCCAGATTAGCGGGCGCGGGTGCGAGCGCGTGCGCGCCGATGGCCAGCGCTTGGACTAACAGGATGCCCTGCGATGGAACCGCGATTCTTTGACACGCATTGTCATCTTGATTTGATGCTCAGCCCCGATGCTGCAGCCAGTGAGTCGGCGGCGTTGGGTCTGGGGCTCTTTGACTGCGGGGTCGATCCACGCGACTTCGCGGCAGCAAAAAAGCGGGCCAGCCGATACCCAAACATTATCGCGGGCGCCGGCCTCCATCCCTGGTGGCTCGCCGACGGCCGCTGCGGTCCTGCCGAAGTCAATCTGCTTTGCGAAGTTGCTGACCAAGAGCGCTATATCGGCGAGGTAGGACTCGACTTTTCCGCGCGCTTTGCCGGAAGCGAGCCGCTACAAATACAGGCATTTGACCGGCTCTGCGATGCACTCGTGCAGCACCCTCTTGCCGGGCGCGTGATATCAATTCACGCCGTTCGTTCGGCAGGAACCGTGCTGGACGTCCTCGGGTCACATGAATTGCTCACCCCAAGCCCCGACTCCCCCGCTATCATCTTCCACTGGTTTAGCGGTACCTCGAACGAGTTCGTCCGCGCGCGAAACGCAGGCTGCTATTTTTCCGTGAATGAGCGGATGCTCGCCACCAAGCGCGGTCGCGAATACGCCCGACAGATTCCACTCGACCGCCTGCTGCTCGAGACTGATGCACCAGCCCGGCCGCAAGCAGATGCAAGCGCACAGCAGCTCATCACATCGCTGAAAAGCGTCTCTCGGCACATCGCCGAACTTAAAAACTGCGTCGTGGAGAGCGCCGAATCGATCGTTTTGGAAAATTCGCGCTTCATATTTGACTTCCGCTGACCCCGGTGGGCAAAAAACACCAAATATGAGTACTGTTGCAATGCTAGTAGCATTATTTTGCGACAAATGCACACCTAGATAATGTACATCCGTTCATTATCTAGGTGTTTTAGTATGGCTAAAGCCGTTTAAAACAGGCTTTTATCGCTCCCAGGCACTCAGCTAGGGCCTCAAAGGCTTGATTTTGCTGTTACTAAAATAGTTACAGTACTCATATTTGGCATTTTTTGCCCACAGGGTCCCGGAAAGACAACAATTCGACTTCCCGGGACCGCTCAACTATTCAAAAATCGGCGCTCCGTGGCCCCAAGAACCTTCCATGCCGCACACGGTCGAGGCAAACCCGGCAGCAAAGTCGAGCGCGCGCTCGATGGCCTCGGCGCCATCCTCACCACGCTTGGCGGAATCGAGATAGCACACCAAAAACGAGGTGAGGAACGAGTCACCCGCACCCATGGTGTCCTTCATATCCGTTACCGGTTTAGCCAGTTGGCGGTAATAACGATCGCCATCATAGGCAATACAGCCCTCAGCGCCAGCCGTTGCCGATACAAAACGCGGACCTAGGCTCTTCACCCATGCCAGACGCTCGCGAATCTCATCCTCGCTCGCAGCGTCTGCCGCGCTAAAGAACGCGAAGTCAACGTAGGGAGCAATCTGCTCGTAGTACTCATCGGTCGAATCATCCGAGAAGTCAAACGAAACGGTAATACCCGACGCCTTTAGCTTAGGCAGCTCACGCTCGGTAAAGCAGTAGTTACCCGAATGGACCACATCGAACTGCTTCATATACGCCAGATCAAAACGATCGAGCACATAGCGCGCATCACCGCGGATGCCGCCCTCGTTCGATCCCAGAAATACACGATCACCATCGACCACAATAACGCGTGCCGCACCATTCTCGCCGATGAGCTGCTTGCATTTGGCTAGTTCAACGTCCTCATCCTCAAGACTCGCAATCACATGCTCAGCAGCAGCGTCATTACCAAAGATGCCCATATACGCGGAGCGCGCGGCACCGCACTTCTTGGCATACACGGCAAAGTTCACCGCATTGCCACCCGGATACATCGTGTGGATATGCTCGTAGCGGTCGACGACGTTGTCGCCAAACCCCAGTGCGTTCACGTCAAATGCCATGACGCCGCCCCTCTCTTATGCCAACGGAATCACTGTTGTGACAGCAGTACCGCCCAGGATCTACGCGAGTTCCAGCAGGTCCGGCAGCTGATCGATAATCTTATCCGCGGCGTCCTGACTAAAGCCAAAGCGCTCCTCACGCTTGGCGATTACCGTCAGACCGGCGCGCTTGCCGGCAGTGATGCCAGGCACCGAATCCTCAACGCAGCAACAGCGATTCGCGGGCAGCCCCAGTAGTTCCAGCGCATGCAGGTAGATGTCGGGCTCGGGCTTGCTCTCCTTAAACTGCTCGCCGCTCACCACATACTCAAAGGCATCCGACAGCCCGCATGCGTTGAGTACTTCCTCGATGCTAACCATGGGAGACGAGCTGGCAAGCGCCACGCGAACGCCACGGCGCGGCAGCTCTCGAATCGTATCCACGGCGCCTGGGTTAATCAAAGCCTGATAGTCGCGCGGACGTTTATGCGCCCACTCGTCCCAACGGGCCAACGCTTCCTCGCCAGTGAAATGCCCCTTACCGGCGCGCTCAAACCAATCGACCAGCATATGCAGGAAGAACTGATGGGAGGTACCGACCTGCCCATTCAACTCCTCTTGAGTCAGATTAAGCCCCAGCTCCTTGGCAAACGCGGCAGTCTCGCCCAAGTAGTAATACTCGGTATCGACAATGACGCCGTCCATGTCAAAGATAACGGCGTCGAACGGAAATGCGGACACGGCACCCTCCCTAACAAAAGGACGCCCGCGAGCAGGCGCCCGAATCATGCATTAATCGGCGATTCTAGCCCAGCAGCTTATCCAGCGCCACCGCAATACCATCTTCGTTGTTATTGGCGGTCACCATCTGGGCCACAGCCTTAACCTCATCGACGGCGTTGCCCATGGCTACACCCGTGCCGGCCCACTCAATCATGGACTTGTCGTTCTGGCCGTCGCCAAACGATACGACATCGCTGGCATCGATGCCGAGCTTGGGCAGGGCACCCTCGAGCGCACGGGCCTTGTCGATACCGGGCGCCGTGTACTCAAAGTACCAGTCGGCCGTAAACATGCCCGAAAGCGTCTGCTTAAAGGGCGCATACATCTCCTCGTAATGCGCCTGCAGGTAGGCCGGATCGCCCGCCGTCAGCAGCTTGTCCACGGGATAAGCGTCCACAACCTCATGCAAGCTCTCGACCTCGCGAATCTTAAGATCGCACGCATCGCGCTCATACTTGACGATATTCTTCTGCGAGCCGTCAGGCAGCGTGATCATGCAATGGTACGAATCCTCGACGTGCAGATTACGACCGAGCGAAATCATAGGGATCACGTCAAAATTACGCAGATGATCAATCAGACGGTGCAGCTCGTCAGCCGGCATGGCCTGGTCAAAAAGGACCTCATCGGTCTGAGCATCGACCACATGCGCGCCATTGAAAGCGACTAGCAGACCGTCATGGTTTTGAAGGTCGAGCTCCTGCGCCAAGGCGTGCAGCCCCCATGCGGGACGACCCGAAGCCAAGATGAGCTTAATTCCCGACTCCTGCGCCGCGAGCAGCTTCTCGCGCGTACGCGGGCTGATGACCTTTTGGTCGTTGGTGAGCGTACCGTCGATATCCATTGCGATGGCTTTGATTGCCATATAAGCCTCCTTGCATCGTTTTTATCGCGCACTATCTTATCCGAGCCGGGGCACGTTCACACAGCGCGCGCATGACGGTTGCAAAACCACCCCATTTGAAACAAAGGCAAAAAAGTACTTGCAAAGACGCGTTCCGACATATAAGTTGATAAAAGACCGCCGTTGCGGTTTTAAGTAGATCGAGCATATGAAGTTTGAGTTTTAGCGTGTAAGAGAAGGAAGATCGGCAAAGTACAACCCCAAACGCAATGACAACTTAATGAGGTAACTGCCACATGTGAGGCACCCAGGGCATTGCTGTCTCGATTTTGAGCACGATGCCTTCCGCCTTGCATGGGCCGTTCCATCCCGCCCCTGCAGCAACTGCCTCACGGGCTCATTGAAAACCGCATAGCACCCCAACGTCAGCACATCACCCACGGCAAGCACATCACTCACGACAACCAACACATCAACAAACAGCACGAACATCAACCGATTGGAGAAGCTATGACAACCTACCGTATTGAAGACGGCAATAAAGGAAGCGTCCTGGATGCCCGCATTGAGCGAGCATCCGCAAACAAATACGACGCCGCCTTTGCCGCCGCAACCATCGAGAACTTCGCGTCGCTGCCGCTCGCGACGGTCTTGGCCGGCAAGCCTCAACTGCTGAAGCGCTGCATCAAAATCATGGGCGATCCCAACATTCGCAGGCTGACAGATCCCTATGCCCCAAATCGAGATAACGAGCCTCGCGTCCTTACTATGGGCTGCTTAGCCCATATGCTCACGGCGCTCGACACGAAACTCAAGCTCGAATGGACACCCGACGAACGTTGCAAGCTCGAAATCAAGCGGGACGCCCTGTGCACTGCATTGTTCCTTCCGCTGAACGACCTCAAGCGCGGCAACGTCGAGCTCGATGCGCAGACCCGGCAAATGCAAATGCCCGGCACCGCGAGGCAGAAGACCCCAAGGCCCCGCGCGACCGTTATCGACCGCAACCGCCATAACCAGTTGACCGCGCAGTTTTCCATCGATGAGGCAGCCGTTAGAGCCTTGGTCGACACATTGTGCCTCCTGAGCATCAACGAACTGTTCGAGGGCTATCTCGCCCTTGTCCCCGCGACGGCACCCAAGTCGGTGGCAAAAATCATCGAGACCTGCAGGCACCAGTTTGGGCGCCATCGCAACGACGAGGAAATGAACGCCAGCATCGTGCGGTACTACAAGGCCCATTACACAAACGGCGAACGCGCCCCAGTGGAGCATCAGCTACGACTCGCATACACCACGCCCATCGCAACGCTCCATCGCTTTGGAGCCCTTGACATCCGAGAACCGCACGAACAGGCGGCCTGTCCCGAAACCGAGCTCGATCGCAGGCTCGGACGAACCCGATAGCTCGCCCGCCCTCGGCGGGCAGCAACCCATCCCACAACCCAACCAACCAGAAAGGAGTCCTCATGGACACTTGTCAATCCCCCGTTATCAGCCCCCTCACCATGCGCGAATCCGCCCGAGGCATCACGCTCACCAGCATCTATGACGAGATGCTCGCCCGCCGCGAGCTCTCCGTCATGGGAAACATCGAAACCCCGATGGCCCACGACCTATGCCAGCAGATCCGCCTGCTCGATGCCACCGACCCCAGCCGCCCCATCACCATATTTGTCGCCAGCGCCGGCGGAAGCGTGCGATCGGGTCTTGCGATCTATGACGCCATGCGCCTCGCTTCGTGCCCCATCCGCACCGTCTGCCTGGAATTCGCCGCGTCCATGGGCGCCGTGATCTTTATGGGCGGCGACGATCGCCGTATGGCGCCCCATGCAGAGCTCATGATTCACGACCCGCTGATCCCCCAGGGGGCAGGCGGCTCGGCACTTGCGCTGCAGGAAACCAGCCGGCGTCTCATGCAGACCCGCAAGACCCTCACGCAAATCCTCTCGGACCGCAGCGGCCTCACGCCCAAGCGCATCCAGTCCCTCACTGCAAAAGACACCTACCTTTCGGCCGAGCGCGCCGTCGAGCTCGGCTTTGCCCACGAAATCCTCTCGACCACCAAGGAGGTCGCCCATGTCTAACCTCGCCAGCTGCCTCGCCGCATCTGAGTCCGCATCGTCCACCATCCTCGCCAAGGATCGAACGCTTTCCTGCGACACCCGCCAAACGGGACTCAACAACAACGCACTTGTGATCGGCCCCTCGGGAGCCGGCAAGACCCGAAACGTCCTCAAGCCCAACCTGCTGCAAATGAACGCAAGCTACATCGTGCTCGACACCAAAGGCACGCTCTGTCGCGAAGTGGGACCCGTGCTGGCAGCCCACGGTTACCGCGTGCAATGTCTCAACTTCGCCGACCTCAACACCGTCCCGGCCCTTGCGCCCGGCATCGAGCGCTGCGGCTACAACCCCCTGAGGCACATTCGCCGCAAGGCGGACGGCAGGCCCAACCAGCAGGACATCCTCTCGGTGGCAAAGGCCATCTGCCCCATCGAGGACAACAACCAGCCTTTTTGGGATCATGCGGCGGCAAACCTGCTGTCGTGTCTTATCGCCTACGTCACCGAACAGCTACCCGCCGACGAGCAGACGATCAGCTCGGTCATCAAGCTGATCGAGCACCTGCAGGACGGTGCCACGGGTCGATTGTTTGACGACCTGATCACGACTGACCCCCAAAGCTATGCCCTCTCGCTATGGCGGCGTTACGCCATTACGCAAAATGCCGAGCGCATGCACGCGAGCATCGTCGGCATCCTTGCCGAAAAGGTCATGTGTCTGGGATTCGACGGTGCGGCACAGCTCTATCGTGAGTGCCATCAGGTGGACTTCGCTTCCATGGGACACACCCCCTGCGCCCTGTTTGTAACCGTGAGCGATATTGACCGCAATCTCGATCCGCTGACCGGCCTCTTTATTTCGCAGGCGTTTATGGGCCTCATACGCGAGGCCGACAAGCAGCCCGATGGCAGCCTGCCCGTGCCCGTACGCTTTATGCTCGACGACTTTGCAAACCTGCAGATTCCCCAGATCGACAACGTGCTCTCGATTATCCGAAGCCGCAACATCTGGGCAACGCTGCTGCTGCAGTCGACCAATCAACTCGATGCGCTCTACGGGGAGGCGCGTGCACGCTCCATCATGGGCAACTGCGACGCGCATCTGGTATTGGCCTTCCAGGACCCCGAGAGCGCTCGGGTATTTTCCGACCGTGCCGATGCATTGCCCAGCACACTTATGGCGACGCCAATCGATCGCTCGTGGCTCTTTGTACGCGGTCGCACTCCCGAACAGGTCGAGCGCTTTAGGCTCGAAGACCATCCGCTCTACGGGGAGCTGCCCGAAGCGCAGCGAGACACCACGCAGGTCGAATTAACCCGCTAACAACGCCGCGCAGTCCGCCACACTCGACCGCAAACAGCAAGGGCCCGTATCCCAACGGATACGGGCCCCTTTCGGCAATGACCTATCTCAGCAACAAAGACTACTTGCGGTGAGCGCGGTAGAACTCGATGAGCGCCTGGGTCGAAGCGTCCTGCTCGGCCTTGGCGGCGTCGTCGTGGAAGGCCGGGGTGATCTGCTTGGCAAGCTGCTTGCCAAGCTCGACGCCCCACTGATCGTAGGAGTCGATGCCCCAGACCGTGCCCTCGACAAACGTGATGTGCTCGTACAGGGCGATGAGCTCGCCGAGTGCAAACGGGGTCAGTGTGTCACCGAAGATCGAGGTCGTCGGGCGGTTGCCCTCAAAGCAGCGGGCCGGGACGATCTGCTCGGGCGTGCCCTCGGCGCGCACCTCATCGGCCGTCTTACCAAAGGCGAGCGCCTTGGTCTGGGCCAGGAAGTTGCCCAGGAACAGCTCGTGGACATCCTGGCCGCTGTCGGTTGCGGGGTTGGCAGTGTTGGCGAAGGCGATGAAATCGGCCGGAACCACCACGGTGCCCTGGTGCAGCAGCTGGTAGAAGGCATGCTGACCGTTGGTACCGGGCTCGCCCCAGAAGATCTCGCCGGTGTCGGAGGTCACAGCGCTGCCGTCCCAGCGGACGTGCTTGCCGTTGGACTCCATGGTGAGCTGCTGCAGGTAGGCCGGGAAGCGGTGCAGATACTGGCAGTACGGAAGCACGGCGTGGCTCTTGGAACCGAAGAAGTTGACGTACCAGACGTTGAGCAGGCCCATCAGCGCGACGGCGTTGTTCTCGAGCGGGGTGTTGCAGAAGTACTCGTCGATGGCGTGGAAACCCTCAAGGAACTGCTGGAAACGCTCGGGGCCGAGCACGACGATCAGCGACAGACCCACGGCGGAGTCAACGGAGTAGCGGCCGCCGACCCAATTCCAGAAGCCGAAGGCATTGGCAGGGTCGATACCGAAGGCCTCAACCTTCTCGAGTGCGGTGGAAACGGCGACGAAGTGCTTTGCCACAGCCTCGGCATTCTGCTCATCGGAGCCGTCGATGGCGCCCTGCGCCTTGAGCTGCTCGAGCATCCAGGTCTTGACCTCGCGGGCGTTGGTGAGGGTCTCGAGCGTGGTGAAGGTCTTGGAGACGATGATCACGAGCGTGGTCTCGGGGTCTAGGCCCTTGAGCTTCTCGGCCTGGTCGTTGGGGTCGATGTTGGAGATGTAGCGACAATCGATACCGGCGTCGGCATAGGGGCGCAGAGCCTCGTAAGCCATGACCGGGCCCAGGTCGGAGCCGCCGATGCCGATGGACACCAGGTGCTCGATCTTCTTGCCGGTAACGCCCTTCCACTCACCGGAGCGCACGCGCTCGGCAAAGGCGTACATGCGGTCGAGGACCTCGTGCACGTCGGCAACCACATCCTGGCCGTCAACGATGAGCTGGCCCTTCTCGCTTGCCGGACGGCGAAGCGCGGTGTGCAGGACAGCACGGTCCTCGGTGGTGTTGATGTGCTCGCCGGAGAACATGGCGTCGCGGCGCTCCTCGAGCTTCACCTCGCGGGCAAGATCGCACAGCAGCTTGACGGTCTCATCGGTCACCAGGTTCTTGGATAGATCGAAGTGAAGGTCGCCGGCGTCAAAGCTCAGCTTGTTCACGCGGTCGGTGTCAGCGGCGAACCAGGCCTTAAGATCGATGCCCTCGGCCTCGAGCTTCTCCTGATGGGCCTCGAGCGCCTTCCAAGCGGCGGTCGACGTAGCGTCGATAGGTGCGGCAACAGTTGCCATAAAGTCCTCCTCAGCATACGGGCGCACTCCTCCATGCGCCCGGATAATCAGATGCCCCTATTCTAACGCAGGTCAAGACCGTAATCAGCGAGCGTTGCCAATCTGCCCACAGACGGCGACCGACCAAAAAGGGACAGGTTTATTTTGGCAGGTCAAACGCTTTACCAATCAAAAAGAACCTATCCCTTTATGGTAAATATTAGGCCGCGGCGCACACGCTGCCGAGCAGCTCGCGCAAGGGCGAGCCGATGCCCTCCAGCAGCTCGGGCGCGATGATGGCAAAAACGGGAACCTCGCCGGCACCCACAACGGCGGGCACTTTTCCCTCGGAGACGATGCATCCATAAGGCACAAAGCCGTCCTCACCGGCATCGAGCGCCGCCATACGACGGGCGAGCTCGCGCGCAAAGCCGGCAGTATCGGCATCGCCGATCGCCAGGACAAAGTCCACGCCTTCGTCGGTCGCCAAGGCCACGGCTTCGTCGATCAGCTCGTCTCCCCCGTCGCCCCCGACCAAACCGCAGCGGAAAAGCGCGCGCTCGAGCAGGGCGCGATCGAGCGAGCCCAGCGCCGCCGAAACGAGCTCATCACGCGTGTGCTTGTCGCCTCCCAGCACGACCAGTGCCTTGGTGCCGCCATAGTGGGCAACCAATCGTCCGCACCAGCGAGCCACGTCTCCATCCGCAACAAGGCGCGTCGGCATACCAAACCCATAATTGACCATCTTTTCCACAACCTTTCCGTGCGTATAGGCGGTATCAATCGTTAGGCCCATGCTACGAAGCGAGGTTTTCCGAGCTGTTTCGCACTCTTTAGAGCTGCGTTAAAACCCAATCCAACCGCACGACCATACCTACCAAAACAAACCAGTCCCTTTTGACAGGTTTTGACGATGTCCGGACGAGCGGGTATTATCGAACAGATATTCGATAAGAACATGTGTTTGATGGAAGGACACGGATGGCGCACGAGCAGCACACCTATATCTGCATCGACCTCAAGACGTTTTATGCCAGCGTCGAGTGCGTCGACCGTGGGCTCGATCCGCTCACCACCAACCTGGTCGTTGCCGACGAATCGCGCGGGCGCACGACCATCTGCCTCGCCATCACACAGGCCATGAAGGACCTCGGGATACACAATCGCTGCCGTCTGTTCGAAATTCCCGATGGCATCGACTACATCACGGCCGTACCGCGCATGCAGCATTACATGGAGGTGTCGGCGAAAATCTACGGTATCTATCTGGAATACGTCAGCCCCCAGGACGTGCACGTCTACTCCATCGATGAGTGCTTTATCGACGTGACGCCCTATCTGGACCTCTATCACACAGATGCGGAAGGGTTCGCCTGCACGCTGCGCGACGAGGTCCTCGCGCGCACCGGCATCACGGCGACGGTCGGCATCGGCCCCAACCTATTCCAGGCCAAGGTAGCGCTCGACATTACCGCCAAGCACGTACCCAGCCGCATCGGCATACTCGACGACGAGACCTTTCGCAAGGAGATCTGGCCCCATCGTCCCATCACCGATATCTGGGGCATCGGTCCCGGCGTGGCAGCCCGCCTCGAAAAGTACGGCGTCTACGATCTGATGGGCGTCGCGGCGCTCGACGAAAACCTGCTTTACGATGAGCTCGGCGTCAATGCCGAATATCTTATCGACCACGCCTTCGGGCGTGAGCCGACAACCATCGCCGATATCCAAGCTTATCGCCCGCAAGCGACCTCGACTACCACGGGGCAGGTGCTCTCGAAGGGCTATGCCTACGAGCAGGCCTACACCGTCTTGCGCGAAATGGTCGATGCCGCCGTGCTGGATTTGATCGACAAGCACGTGGCGTGTGACAGCATCTCGCTCTTTGTGGGCTATGCAAGCGAGCGCGCCGACATACGCCGGCTCAACGCCAGCGGCACGGCGCAGTATATAGACGGCTGCGGACACCTGCGCTCGAGTACCTCGGGCATCGAACCCGCAGCGACCGACGGCCCCGAGCTCGCGCCCCGTGCTCCCAAGCCCGTCCAGCGCGATGACGAAAGGCGTCGCCTGGTGCGCGAAGCGCAGGCAATCGATGGCATCTTTGTGGGAGAGCATGGCGGCAAACCGCGTGGTGGCTATGCCGCACTCTTTGCGCACTCCAACGCCTCGCGAAAGCTGCCCGAGCGCACTAATTCGTTTAAGAAAATCATGGGGTATTTCGATGACCTTTGGGCACAAACGGTCGATCCCAAACGACCGGTCAAGCGCATCAACCTGGGATTTGGCAACCTCATGCCCGAGGAATTTGCCACCATCGATCTGTTCAGCGATATCGAGGCCGATGAGCGCGAGCGCGACCTGGCGCGCGCCGTCCTGGCCGTGAAAGGCAAGTACGGCAAGAACGCGCTCGTCAAGGGATTAAGCTTTACCGCCGGCGCCACCGCGCGCGAACGCAACGGCCAAGTTGGAGGACATCGTGCCTAAACCCAAGCAGCAGCCCGTGCGCCCGCCGACCGCCTTCGAGCGCCTGGCGGACCCCGAGGGCAGACGCCGCGCCGCCGACCCCAACCTCACTGCCAACGGTGCCGTGCGCGCCAACCGCGCCGCACAGTTTATGCCCTTTGCCGCCCTCACGGGATACTACGAACTCGTGCGCAAGCAGGAAATCACCGTCGAGCCAAAACGTGAGCTCACGGAAGAAAAAGCCCTCGCGCTTTCTAAAAAGCTCGAGGGTCTCAAACGTGGCGACTTGGTTCGTGTCACCTATTACGATACATACGGCTATCGCAGCCGCACCGGCATCCTCGACGAGGCGCTCCCCGCCTTCAAGCTCCTCAAACTCCGAGACATCGCCATCGACTTCGACGACATCCAAGACATCGAACTGCGCGGACGAGCCTAGCCAAGGAAGCGCATCCAGGGCGGCGCTTACAGCGTCATGACGTAGTAGCCCGCGTCTTTCACAGCCGTCTCGAGGACACCACGATCAACCGGCTGCTTAGAGCGCACGCGTGCCGTGTGGTCCGCATACGTCACCGTTGCCCACACGCCATCCAGCGCATTGAGGGCATTGGCTACGTTCTGAGCGCAGCCGTCACAGCTCATGCCGCCGATGAGCAGCTCATCGCTATAGGGGTAGTGGGACGGATCGGTATCCGCAACCACTACCTTCTTGGCCTTCTTGCCGCTCGTACCATCGCTGCAGCAACTCTTCCCGTGTGTCGAAGCGGCAATGCGACGCAGTCCAAAAAACATGCCGACGGCAATGACGGCCAGCACGATGAGATTCGCAGGGTTGAGCAAGTCGCTCATGCGCTCCCCTTTCAAGTAGCACTATCTAGATACCCCCATGGGGTGTCCCCATCTTAACCCAAAATCATGTCTGTTCGGTCAATTAGTTTCCCTCTTCAAACTTTTTTGTTGACCATGGCTTACTTTCGTGTATAAGTTTTCCTAGGCTAACAACTGAGGACCCGAAAGGAGCATCGTGACTCGAACCATTGACATCCCAACATACCAAACGGCTGTCGTGCGCAACTGCTCCCCTACGCTCGCAGGTATCAAGCCGGCTTCGCTCTTTACCTATCCCGGCGTTTACGCCAACCAAAACGGAAAACCCGGCGCCGCCCATATCGAAGAGCGACGCTCTCGCCTGCTCGCCGTCATAGCCCAATGCAACCGCGAGCTCCAGCCACTCGGAATCCATATGAGCGTTTTGGTCTGGCGCCCCTGCGGAGCGCTCATCTATGTGTACCGCCCTGCGGACCTCATGAGATACCTCTCCGACCCCCGCGCCACGACGGCGCTTGCCGCCGAAGGTTACGATGTCCACAACCTGCCCGCATCCCTAGTGCATCTTGCCGCGCGCATCACGCTGGCAAGCAGCAATGCCGCAGAAAGCGCCTATGACGGCAGCGTCTGCGCACTCGCGCGAAATAGGCACTGCGATACGGGGTGCATGTGCGAGTTCCCCCACGAAATTGGCTATTTTTTGGGCTATCCCTACGAAGATGTCCATCAGTTTATCGTCCAGCACGGAGAAAACTATAAGGTCTTTGGCGCATGGAAGGTATACACAAACGTTGAGCAGGCGCTCACGACCTTCGATTCCTATCGTGCATGTACGCAATACCTTACCTACATCTATCAACAGGGCTGCACCCTGGAACAACTTGTCCAGGCAACCCGATAGAGCATACAAAACGCGGCCGCACGCCGCACAACCGAAAGGAAAACATATGAGCAAGATCGCAGTCGTCTACTGGAGCGGTACTGGCAACACCGAGGCCATGGCAAACTTCGTTGCCGAGGGCGCAACCGGTGCCGGCGCCGAGGCAGAGGTCATCTCCTGCGCCGACTTCTCTGCCGACAAGGTCGCCGAATATGATGCCTTCGCCTTCGGCTGCCCCGCCATGGGTTCCGAGGAGCTTGAATACGATGAGTTCCAGCCGATGTGGGATGAGGTCAAGGAGACTCTCGGCGACAAGAAGGTCGTCCTCTTTGGCTCCTATTCGTGGGCCGAGGGCGAGTGGATGGACAACTGGAAGGCCGACGCCGACGAGGCCGGCGTCAACGTCGTGGACTCCGCCATCTGCTACGACGCGCCCGACGACGAGGGCGAGGCCGCCTGCAAGGCTCTCGGAGCCGAGCTCGCGTAACGAAACCAGGCCTCCAAAAGAGCCTGTATCACAGCGCATCCCCATCCCTACAAAAGAGCGGGGGCTGGATTCAAGTCCAGCCCCCGCTCTTTTGTAACGGCAGTTACATCAACCGGCTACGAAATATTGCCCAAGAACGCCTTGGTGCGCTCGCTCTTGGGGTGGTCGAAGACCTCGCTCGGCGTGCCCTCTTCCACAATGACGCCGCCGTCCATAAAGACGACGCGGTCGGCGACATCGCGGGCAAAGCCCATCTCGTGCGTCACGACGATCATGGTCATGCCTTCGCGCGCCAAGTCGCGCATGACGCCCAGGACGTCGCGCACGAGCTCGGGGTCGAGCGCCGAGGTGGCCTCGTCAAAGAGCATGACGTGCGGGTTCATCGACAGGGCGCGGGCGATGGCAACGCGCTGCTGCTGGCCGCCCGAGAGCTGGCTCGGCATAAAGTCGATACGCTCGGCAAGACCGACCTTGGTCAGCTCCTCGACGGCAATCTTCTCGGCCTCTTCCTTGCTGCGCTTGAGCACCTTCTGCTGCGCAAGCATGACGTTCTTTTTGACTGACAGGTGCGGGAACAAATTGAACTGCTGGAACACCATACCCAGATGCGTGCGCACCTTGTTAAGGTCGACGCCCTTGGCGCACACGTCCACACCCTCAACGACAATCGAGCCACTCGTGGGATGCTCCAGGCGGTTGATGCAGCGAAGCATCGTCGACTTACCCGAGCCCGAGGGACCCAGAACTACGACGACCTCGCCCTTATGCACATCCAGATCGATATCGCGCAGGACCACGTTATCGCCAAAGGCCTTCTGGAGGTTCTTGATGCTGACGACAACCTCGTTCGAGTTATTGGTTTCGCTCATGATAGGACCTCCTTACAGACCGGCGATGTGATCGGCGGGCGTCGCGACGACCTGCCCGGCGCTCTTGGCGGGACGCTTCTTCTTGGTTTCGGCCGTACCCAAAAGCCTCGCCTCAAGGCCGCTCACCAAGCGAGCGAGTGGCAGGGTGATGACCAGATAGAACAGGGCGGCAACCACATACGGCGTGATGGAGCCCGTCGTGGCCACGATGGTACGGGCGTTCATGACGATCTCGACCACACCCACGGCGGCAAGCAGCGACGTATCCTTGTAAAGCAAGATAAACTCGCTGGTCAGCGTAGGCAAAACATTGCGGAACGTCTGCGGAATCATAACGTAGAGCAGCGTCTGGAAGGCATTCATGCCCAGAGAGCGAGCAGCCTCGTTTTGGCCCTTGGGGATTGATTGAATACCGGCACGGAAGATCTCGCACAGGTACGCAGACGAGTTCATGGCCATGACGATAACGCCCAAGACATAGTCGTCCACCTTGACGCCGGCCAACGGCAGACCGAAGAACGCGATATAGATCTGCAGGAACGCCGGCGTACCACGGATGATATTCACATAGATGCCGGCAAGGCAACGCAGGATGCGTGACTTGGAGATGCGCATGAGCGACAAGGCAAAGCCAAAGGGAATTGCCAGCGGAAACGCCACGAGCACGATCGAGAGCGACATAAGGAAGCCCTTGAAGACGATCGGCAGGCTTTGGACCAAAATGACCGGGTTCAAGAACAAGCGCAGGAACATATTAGAGTTCCAGGCCTCGACCCACGGCTGCTCCTTAAGATCGGCCAGGAAGTTATCGAAAGCCGTCACGCCCTTAATCTCGACGGAAGGAATCTTAGAAATCTTCTTGGTCGAACCGTCGGCGAGCGTATAGGTGCCGCTAAAGGCCTCTTCGCCGCCCTCGACGGGAAACGTCACGCCGTAAACCTCGACACGGAAAAAGCCGCCGGCAGGCGCCGTCTCGCCAAAGTCGATCTTGAGCGTCTGGCCGTCAGCCTTGCACGTGGGCTTCATGGGCGTACGATCCATGAGGTCCTCGCCCGAGAGCATCGTCAATCGCGTGTCATCGGTACCAAACGTCGTACCGTCAACAAACGTCAGCGAAAGACCGCTCAGCTCCTCGTCGGCATCGGCCTGAACTTCCCAGGTAATGCGCGTCTCGGTGCCGCCGACCACATCGCTGCCCGAACCGGTGTTGGGTCGGGCGGTAATCTTTGCGGTCTCAAGCGCCTGGGCGGTCGTGGGCGCATATGCCCCCGCGCACACCAGCGCGAGCGCCACGGCCATGACGCAGGCTAGCTTTTGGAGCAAGGCGGGCAGTGGAAAACGCTGCTCCGCGGCCCCTTTGTTCAGTCGAGACAAGGTGGCTCCTATCGTAGAAGTTGCCGGCAAAACGAGACGGAAACGCTCTCCGTCAAGAGAAGCGCAAAGGCCCTCTCCGCAAAACGGAAAGGGCCCGCGCGCAATCAAGTAGCTATTTTACTTGATGTTGTACTTAGCCATGAGGGCATCAACGGTACCGTCATCGGTCAGGTCCTTGATAGCCTGGTTGATGTCGTCCTTGAGCTTGGTGTTGCCCTGGTTGATGGCGATGGCGTACTCCTCGCCGGTGCTGATCTGCTTGATGGTCTGGCAGGTGTTGAACTGCTCGGCGGTCAGCTGGCTGGCAACGGAGCGGTTGGTGACTACGGCGTCGCCCTTATCGGACTGCAGGGCGCTGAAGCACTCGGTGGCGTCCTTGTAGGGGACGATCTTGGCCTTCGGGAAGTTCTCCTGGGCAAAGGCCTCGGCGGTCGAGCCAGACTGGACGATGATGGTAGCGTCGGCGTTGTTGAGCTTCTCGCTGAAGTTATCGGCCGTGATGTCGATGTTATCGACCTTGGTCACGATAGCCTGATCGTCCATGTAGTAGGAATCAGAGAAAGTGACTTCCTTCTCACGCTCGGGCGTGTCGGTGATAGCCGCGATGGAAACGTCATACTTAGCGCCCGAAGCGACACCCGGAACCAGCGTGTCAAAGTCATTGTTGACATACTCGACATCCAGGCCCAGCTTGTCGCCGATAGCCTTGATGAGCTCAAGGTCAAAGCCCTGATAATCGCCGTTGTCATCCTTGTACTCAAACGGAGCGTACTCGGCAGAGGTGCCGACGGTCAGCGTACCGTCCTTGACGAGCGCGTACTCCTTGGAGCCGTCGACCTTCTCGACCTTAGCGTCGTCAGAGCTGCTGGAACCAGCATCAGAACCAGAGGTGGCGTTGGACGAGCCGCAGCCCGTCAGAGCAAGGGCGAGCGCCATAGCACCCGTGGCGGCAAATGCGCCGAGCTTCTTGAGCTTCATAATCAGTCTCCTTCCGGCGACCCCGTTTGATTCAGAGGTCTGCAAAAACTGTTGGCTATTATGCACCCTGAATTACGAATCTGCAATGAGAAAACTGATTGAAACAATCCCATAACGTGAATGGAACACTCCACTTTGTGACAGTTGTTACTGCTGTAACGACCTTAATAGCGTAATTTCCGCTGCATAACCTGCAAGTTCGTTCGGCGTCTCCAAAATAAATGGAAGTGCACGCAAGCGGCTATTCGATACAATATTCTGCATAACCTGCATACCGCCGCCAAATTCCTCGCTGCCAAGGTATCCCTTGCCGATGCACTCGTGACGATCTTTATGGGCGCCACAAGGGTTCTTCGAATCGTTGATGTGTACGGCATGCAGGCGATCGATGCCCACCACGCGGTCGAACTCGTCGAGTACGCCGTCCAGATCATGGATGATGTCGTAGCCGGCATCGCTCACATGGCAGGTGTCCAAACAAACGCCCAGTTTATCGGACAGCTCTGGACACTTGGCGGCAACGCCCTCGATAATGCACGCCAGCTCTTCAAAGCTACGGCCCACCTCGGTGCCCTTACCCGCCATGGTCTCGAGCAATACCATCGTCTGCTGGCCCCCAAACATCACCTGGCACAGCGTGTCGACAATCATCTGAATGCCGGCGTCTGCCCCCTGTCCCACATGCGCACCGGGATGGAAGTTGTAGTAGTTGCCGGGCAGTGCTTCCAGACGCTGCAAATCTTCCGCCATAGCCTCCAAGGCAAACTCGCGCGCCCGCTCCTTAGCGGAGCAGGGGTTATAGGTATACGGGGCATGCGCCACCAGCGGTCCAAAGTCGTTTTGCGCCATAAGCTCGCGCAGAGCCGCCACGTCATCCATGTCAAGGTCTTTTGCCTTGCCACCGCGCGGGTTGCGCGTAAAGAACGCAAAGGTATTGGCACCAATGGACAACGCCGTCTCCCCCATTGCCCGATAGCCCTTCGTCGTCGAAAGATGACACCCGATCGTCAGCATCTCCAGCTCCCCCTCATCAGTTGCGGTGAAATACGGTCTATTGGTGCCTTATTTTGGCGCAAACAGACCGTATTCCACCGCAAGATATAAAAGGGGCATCAGGGGCACGGTCCGCCGAGCCCCCTTGAGCACCAGTACCGCAGCCTAGAGCGTCAAGCGAATCGCATCGATGATCTGCGCACAGCGCTGCGTGGCGGCAAGAGGCATGACGGGACTCTCGAGTTTCCCCGCCCGGATGAGCTGGGTCGCATGCGAAGCTTCGCCGTAGAAATCATCGACCTCAAACGGGGCATTTATTTCGAGCATTCGTCCGTCGGAATACTTCACATGAGCGAGCTCGGGGCGATGGAGGCGCTCGATTTCCAACGAGCCCCGCTCACAGGCAATCGTTAAGCGGCTTTCATATGTTGCTTCGCCGTCGCACACCATATGAATGGGTATACCGCCGACGCTCATATGGATCTCGTCGGCCCAATCGACGCGACCGCCCGATACGTCACGCCAGCGAACTTCACGGGACGAAACCTCGCAAGCGCCCGCGAGCAAATCCTCAAACCAACCGACCGCATAGCAGCCCATGTCATATAGACAGCCGCCCTGCAACGGATCAAGCAGATAGCCCGAAGGAGACTCGCCGTAATCGAGCTTTTGCACGCTTTCAATCGAGACAATACGGCCAAGCTCACCCGACGCAAACAAGTCCTTCACGCGAGCGCGCATCGGGCAAAACCGATTCTTCATTGCCTCCATAAACAGCACGCCGCGCTCGCGAGAGGTGGAGGCGATCGAGAGAGCCTCTTCCTCACTCAAAACGGCCGGCTTTTCGCACAGCACGGCCTTTCCGGCGCACAGCGCGCGACAGGCCCAACGCGTATGCATGCCATGCGGAAGCGCCAAGTAGATTGCGTCGACATCGGGGTCGGCAATCAGCGCGTCATAAGCCGCATTGCCGTTATCGTCGACCGAGGCATGGCCATGCGCAGCATCGATCGAAAACGCTCGGCAAAATTCCTCGACATGTGCAGGAGTGCGACCGGCCGCAGCCACCAACCGTGCCCCGTCGACCTTCTTGAGCGACGATGCAAATCGATGAGAAATGTGCCCAGCGCCCAAAACGCCCCAACGAACCTCACGCAAATCATCACATGAATCCCGATGGCCCACGACAACCCCCTTCAGTTGCGGCGAAATAGTTCCTGTTTGGCCCCTATTCTGCCGCAAACAGAAGCTATTCCACCGCGAGTTATAAAAGGGGCATCAGGAACGCGTTTTGCAAAAGGCTTTAAGCGCGGCCGTTACGGGGCCCGGCTGGAAGCGTCGGCGCACGTCATCGAGACGCTCGGGGATATCGATATGCTGCGGGCAGTGGCGCGCGCATTTGCCGCACTTGACGCAATTGCTCACCAGCTTGGGCTCGCTCGTGCGCACCGCACTCGCCGTAAAGTATTGCGACAGCCCCGTAAACCAGCTGTGCGCATAGCTCGCGTTGTAGGCGGCAAAGCAGGCGGGAATGTTGATACCCTTGGGACATGGCATGCAGTAGCCGCATCCCGTGCAGGGCACGCGATTCGATTTTTCAAACTCCGTCAGCACGCGTGCGATGGCATCAAGCTGAGTAACTGTCATCGAATCCGGCAGGGCCCGATCGGCCAACGCCGCGTTCTCATCCACTTGCGCGGTATTGGTCATACCCGAAAGCAGCATCGTCACCTGAGGATGGTTCCACACCCACGAAAGCCCCCAAGCGGCAGGAGTGCGCAAATGCGGGTCACGAGCGCCATCGAGCACGGCGCGGGCCCGCGGCGGCAGCTTGCCTGCCAGACGCCCGCCCAGCAGCGGCTCCATCACAAACACCGCGAGCCCGCGCTCCGCAGCCGCCATGAGTCCTGCCGTTCCCGCTTGGTAACGCTCGCCGGCATAGTTGTACTGTATCTGGCAAAAATCCCAGTCATATGCGTCAAGCATCGTCAGGAAATCAGCCGCGCTGCCGTGGTACGAAAAACCAATCTGGCGAATGCACCCCGCCGCCTTTTGACGCGCGATCCAGTCCTCGATACCCAACGCCACCACGCGCTCCCACTGAGCGGGCAAAGTGATGTTGTGCATAAGGTAATAGTCGATATGGTCGGTCCGCAGGCGACGCAGTTGTTCGTCGAAGAACCGGTCGAAATCCTCCGCGCGCTTGCACGAAGCGTGCGGCAACTTGGTCGCCAGCAACACCCGGTCGCGCAGCCCCAAGCGCTCAAGTGAGGCGCCCACGCACGCCTCGTTACCGGGATAGAGATACGCAGTATCCAGATAATTAATCCCCTGCTCCACCGCACGGGAAATGATGGCATCGGCTGTCTTCGCATCGGGGTGTCCCGGCGAACCGGGAAACCTCATGCAGCCCAGACCCAGAGCAGATATTCGGTTACCACTTTTGGGGTCAACGCGGTATTGCACGGCCCCTCCCTTCGCCATCAGCGCCCCGGCAAGGCGAAACACAATGGTCACGCGGCCGAAACATCGTGGAATCGCAATCGAGAACGTATCGTAACGCAGCAGAAATCGAGCTGTCACGGCACCGCTTTAACATCAGCAAAAAGCCCGATGAAAGGAGCCACCCATGCCCGCGCTCGACCTTTGGAACCTCGCATCCCAGCTCAAAAGCACCGATTATCGCTGGGTTGACCTCACCCATACGCTCTCGTGCGACACCCCGCACTGGTTTGGCTTTGAGCCATTTGAGTCCACCAAGCTCTTCGACTACCTGCCCGGCACGCCCGAAGATATGCTCGCGCCCATGCGTTGCTTCCAGTATTCGGTCGCCTCGCAGTACGGCACCCACGTCGACGCGCCGCGCCACTTCCATGTTGACGGTCGTTCCCTTGGCGAGATCGAACCTATCGAGTTTATGCATCCGCTCTGTGTGATCGACAAGCACGAGGAGTGCGCCGCAAACCCCGACTTTATCCTGACCATCGATGACCTCAAGGCTTGGGAGGACGAGCACGGTCGCATTCCTGAGGATGCTTTCGTCGCCTTCCGCTCCGACTGGTCCAAGCTCGCCGACCTCGAAAACAAGGACGAAGACGGCCAGCCCCACTACCCCGGCTGGGACCTCGATGCCATCAAATGGCTTGTAGAAGAGCGCAACATCGGTGCCATCGGCCACGAACCGGCAGACACCGACCCCGCAACCGTGACCACACGCGAGGATGCCTACCCCTACCCCGGCGAACAGTACATCCTCTCGGTCGACCGTTACCAGATTGAGGTCATGGACCATCTGGACGAGCTTCCCGCCACGGGCGCCGTCATCTTCTGCACCTTCCCCAAGGTGCGTGATGGCGTCGGATATCCCGCACGTGTCTTTGCGGTCTGCCCCGCGTCATAAGTTCCCATGCGTTTGTTCTTCTAAATACGGCCATCCGGTGCACGCGACATGGCCCGGCGGCATACAATCCATCAGGCGCCCCATACGCGGGCTCCTTTTTATGGGGAGATGATTCACATGCAGATCAACAAGGTCGCCTTCATCGGCAAGGGCGGCGTGGGCCTGCTCTACGGCAGCATGATCGCCCAAGCGCTCGGCAACGACGCCATCGAATACGTTATGGACGACGCGCGCTTTGAGCGCCACGCGGGTGATGCGCTCACCGTCAACGGCAAGCCCTGCGCGCTCAAGTCCGTCCGCGCGAGCGAGGCGACGCCCGTCGACCTGGTCATCCTCACGGTCAAGACAACCGGACTCGACCAGGCGCTCAAGACTATGGAACGCATCGTAGGGCCCGACACGCTCATCGCATCCCTATGCAACGGCATCACCAGCGAGCAAAAGATTGCCGAGCGCTTTGGCTGGGAGCACACCGTCCTCGGAATCTGCCAAGGCATGGACGCTGTGTTTCTCAACGGCGCGCTCGCCTTTACCAATGCGGGCGAGATCCGCTTTGGTGCGGCCGCCGGCACCGACCCCGCGACCGTCACCGCTATCGACGGGCTCTACACGCGCTGCGGCATCGCCCATACCGTCGAGCACGACATCGCACATCGCATGTGGGCCAAACTCATGCTCAACGACGGCATCAACCAGACCTGTATGGCCTACGGCGGCACCTACGGAAGCGCTACGGAGCAGGGCTCCGAGCAGCTCCGCAGTTTTGTCTCCGCCATGCGCGAGACGCTTGCAGTCGCCAATGCCGAGGGCATCGAGCTCACCGAGGAAGACCTGACGCAGATGGTGCGTCTCATAAAAGGGCTCGATCCCGCCGGCATGCCCTCGATGGCGCAAGACCGCATCGCTCGACGCAGAACCGAGGTCGAGGAATTTGCGGGTACCATCTGCCGCCTCGCGACCAAGCACGGTATCCAGGTGCCGCAAAACGAATGGCTCTATTCGCGCATCCGCGAAATCGAGGCCAGCTGGTAACGCCGCCGTACCGCATCCAACAGTCTCAATAGCAAAAACCGCCGCAAAGGGCACTCCCCTTGCGGCGGCTTCCTTCTTCATCTATGGGCAAAACCAGCTTCACAACGGCTAGCGCTGCACCTGCGGCGTCTCGTCCTCGTCATCGCGACAAAGGGTCACGCCCGCACTTCCCAGCAGCGCTGCTGCGATGAGCGCGCCGACCACAATAGGAGCAGCCCCGCACGAGCCCTGCATGCCTGCGACAAACGCAGCTGTAGGGCCAAGACAGCCAAGTACCAATGCGACGGCGGCAACGGCAATATCTCGAGCATTCACAAGATCACTTCCTCCAAGAGAAAGACCCTATTTCTCATGAACCAGTGTGCCCCGCATGCATACGCCCAGCGTACCGCCACGGTAAGGGCTCTGTTAACTCAAACGCACATAAAGAAAGGGCGGCTTTACGTTGCCTAAAAGCTCAGTAAAGACGCCCGCCCATCATGTGCCTATTTTGCTCTGATGGCAGATTACCAACCGGTGTAGTAGTCGGTGGTTCCGGCGGCGCAGCCGGAGTCATAGACCTTGCAATCACCCTTGGAGCCCGTAAAGGTCGAGCCCTGGGCCATATCGCCCGCGGCAACAACGTAATAGCCGTCGGAATCGCGCCAGAAGCCCTCAGAATCCTGAGTCCATTCGCCCGTGCGATAGTGATAAAGCACATTGCTGCTGTAATAGGTCTCGCGGCGCCCGTTGTAGTTATTGACACCCGCAGAGCGCGTCAGGCCCGATCCGTTCGCGTAGGACGCGGCAGACGCGTAGGACGGAGTGTAGCCGGCGTTGTAGTACGAAGCCTGGGCGGCCTCGGCAGCCTCTGCCTCGGCGGCAGCGGCCTCGAGCGCTTCGCGCTTGGCATTCTCAAGCGCAGTGCGCAGCTCATCGAGCTCGGTCGACTTCGCGTCGACCTCCCCCATCGTCAAAAGGCTGCCCGCACCATCGATACAACCCTGCAGCACAGCGCGCTCGTCATCGGTGGCATAGTCACCATACATGTTTAGGATAATCTGAGCGCGCATCTCAAGGGAATCGCGCTTGGCCTCCATCGAGGCGTTCCACTCCTGCATGGAACCATAACCATCGCCGCGATAATCAACGGGCTGTACCAGCGTCGTCTCGGACGGCGTAGATCCAACCGTATCGGACAGTGTTGCCGCGTGGGCATCAGTTGCGCCGGCGCCCGCCAAAAGCGCCACGGTCAGAGCGGCGGAAAGGGCGGCGGCTTTCGGTTTTCGTGAATCGATCCTCATGTAGCTGGAAACCTCCGTAGTGCGTTTTTGCTGCGTTTGAGCTGCGTGTGATTCGATCGCGCTGCATAGTACCTCGAGCAAATCGCGACCTGCGGTTTTACTCAAAAGGCGCACGTCAATTGCGTAAAACTCACATCCTCTCAACAGGAGTTTTCCACAACTCGAATGCATAAAGCATGCCAAAAACCCTGTAATAGCGCCCTTCCTATGCAAAAAAGGCGCCTGCGCAACCATTGCTTGCGCAGGCGCCTTGAGCAGGCATTTTATGCAGTTATACCTATCGAGTCGCAAGGGGTCCTTGCACAAGTCGCCTTACTCGTCCAGCGCGGCGAAGGCCTGCTTCAGATCCCAAATGATGTCCTCGGCGTTCTCGGTACCGATGGAAAGACGGATCGTGGAGGGCGTGATGTTCTGCTCGGCGAGCTCCTCGGCAGAGAGCTGGGAGTGCGTGGTGGTAGCCGGGTGCACGACGAGCGACTTGACGTCGGCCACGTTGGCGAGCAGCGAGAACACCTGCAGATGATCGATGAACTTCCAAGCTGCCTCCTGGCCACCCTTAATCTCAAAGGTGAAGATCGACGCGCCACCGTTGGGGAAGTACTTCTGATAGAGCTCGTGATCGGGGTGCTCAGACAGGCTCGGGTGGTTCACCTTGGCGACATGGCTGTCACCAGCCAGGAACTCAACGACCTTCTTGGTGTTCTCGACATGACGGTCGACGCGCAGCGACAGAGTCTCGGTGCCCTGGAGCAGGACCCAGGCGTTGAACGGGCTGATGCAGGCGCCCTCGTCGCGCAGCAAGATGGCGCGGACATAGGTCGCGAAGGCAGCGGGACCGGCAGCCTCGGCAAACGAGACGCCATGGTAGGAGGGGTTGGGCTCAGCGATCTGGGCGTACTTGCCACTCGCCTTCCAATCGAAGTTACCGCCGTCGACGATCACACCGCCCAGCGAGGTACCGTGGCCGCCGATGAACTTAGTTGCGGAGTGAACGACGATGTTGGCGCCGTGCTCCAGCGGACGGAACAGATACGGGGTGCCGAAGGTGTTATCGACGACGACCGGAAGACCGTGCTTCTTGGCGACCTCGGAGATAGCGTCGATGTTGGGAATGTCGGAATTGGGGTTGCCGAGCGTCTCGAGGTAGATGACCGTAGTGTTGTCCTTGATGGCACCCTCAACCTCTTCCAGGTTATGAGCATCGACAAACGTGGTCTCGACGCCAAACTGGGAGAGCGTATGCTCCAGCAGGTTGTAGGAGCCACCGTAGATGGTCTTCTGAGCCACCACGTGGTCACCGGCCTGGGCAAGAGCCTGCAGGGTATAGGTGATGGCAGCGGCACCGGAGGCGACGGCAAGACCGGCCACGCCACCCTCGAGCGCGGCGATACGGTCCTCAAAGACGCCCTGGGTGGAGTTGGTCAGACGGCCGTAGATGTTACCGGCGTCGGCAAGACCAAAGCGGTCGGCGGCGTGCTGGGAGTTGCGGAACACATAGCTCGTGGTCTGGTAGATAGGCACGGCGCGGGAGTCGGATGCGGGGTCGGCGCTCTCCTGGCCAACATGAAGCTGCAGGGTATCGAAACCAAAGGTGTGCTCGGGGTTGTTGATGAACTGGCTCATGATGATCTCCTTGATCGAACGAAAGTAAATAAATAAGAGAAAAGTAAGTCGCTGTCTCCTGATCACGCCAACGGGCGCAAACAGGAGCCCGGCATTCGTCTTGGCAAGCAGTTCATATGCGGTCCTCCTTTTGACATCCCGGTTCCGTGGTCGGCTTAATTACCTACCGCCTTTGTGTGTTTTGAATAGTACGAGCATTGTTTCGCTCGGTCAATCACTTAAAAGCGCTAACCTGTTATCGGTTTTTTAGATAGCTATCGAAAGGACGGGCACCGATGACCCTCCAGCAGCTTCGTTTTCTTATCGCCGTGGCAGAGTCCGGCTCAATCAACGCCGCAGCTCAGCGCCTCTATACCGCTCAGTCCAATATCTCCAATGCCGTCAAAAGCCTGGAACAGGAGCTCCATCTGGAGATCTTTACGCGCTCCAGCCGCGGCGTCACGCTCACCAACGACGGCACCGAGCTTTTGGGCTATGCGCGCCAGGTCGTAGAGCAGGCCGACATGCTCGAGGCGCGCTACGAGGACGGCGGCACCCCGCAAGCCCGCCTCGCCATTTCCGCCCAGCACTACGCCTTTTCGGTCGAGGCCTTTGTCAACGTGGTCGAGCGCTGCCGCGACAGCAAGTTCGAGTTCATCATGCGCGAGACCACCACATCGCAGATCATCGATGACGTCCGTGCGTTTCGCAGCGATATCGGCATTCTGTATCTGGATGACTTTAACGCCCGCGTTCTGCAGAAGGCCTTCGCCGATGCCCGTGCAAGCTTCCATCCCCTATTCGACGCGACGGTCCACGTCTTCGTTAGCGAGCGCCACCCGCTCGCCCGCCGCCCTCAGCTGTCCCTTGCCGACCTCACGCCCTATACGCGCTACAGCTTTGAGCAGGGAACCTCAAACTCCTTCTATTACGCCGAGGAACCTTTTAGCTATATCCCTTGCGACCGCAACATACGAATCTCGGACCGCGGAACACTTACTAACTTACTTATCACGTCGAACGGTTACACCCTGTCGACCGGCGTCCTCTCCAATGAAATGCAATGGGGTATGGCATCGATCCCGTTAGCAGACGCCCCAACGATGCGCGTAGGCTATATCATGCACGACGAGCGCAAGCCCTCTCCCCTCTTGCAGCAATACCTCGACGAGCTCAACCGCATCATCCATGCCAACTAACTGTCGGAAGACGGGGTAGAAATCGTAGATTGTTAGCCCCCGGCGGGCATGGCGCTACAATGGTCACTCACATGAAATGCACTCAACGAAAGGAAGCCCGTGAAGGTCATCATCTACACCGACGGCTCGGCCCGATCAAATCCGGGACGCGGTGGCTACGGCGCCGTGCTCAAATACACCAACCCCGCCGGCAAGACCTTCACCTCCGAGCTTTCGCGCGGCTACGCCAAGACCACCAACAACCGCATGGAACTCATGGCCGTCATCGTGGCGCTCGAGGCGCTCAACCGCCCCTGCGAGGTCGAAGTCCATTCCGATTCGCAGTATGTCGTCAACGCCTTTAACAAGCACTGGATCGACGGCTGGAAAAAGCGCGGATGGAAAACCGCCAACAAGCAACCCGTCAAGAACCGCGACCTGTGGGAGCGCCTACTCACCGCCAAAAGCAAGCACAAGGTTGAGTTCATCTGGGTTAAGGGTCACGCCGGTCACGAGCTCAACGAGCGCTGCGATGAGCTCGCCACCACGGCGGCCGACGGCAGCAGCCTCGATATCGACGCCGGCTTTAACGAGAGCGACCTGTAATAGCGTTTTCGCGCAGCTTTATATCCCCACGCGCTACACTCATCCTGTAGACCAAACAACGCAAGGGGGACGTATGCTGCGCATCGCGACCATCGGCACATCCATGATCACCGACGACTTTATCCAAGTTGTCAACGCCAACGACCAAGCCGCGTTTGTGGGCACGCTTTCACGCGATGCCAATCGCGGTGCCGCCTTTACCGCCGAGCGCGGTGGCGAGCGAAACTTTACTTCACTCGATGAGCTCGCGGCAGCCGCCGACGTCGACGCCGTCTATATCGGCAGCCCTAACGCGCTTCACTACGAGCAGGCCCTTGCCTGCATCGCCGGTGGCAAGCACGTCATCGTCGAGAAGCCCTTCTGCGCCACCGAAGCGCAGGCGCTGGAAGTCTTCCGCGCTGCCGAGGCAGCAGGTGTCGTGGCCCTCGAGGCCATGCGTCCCCTCCACGACCCCGCCTTCCACGCCATCGAGGACGCCCTGGGCGAGATCGCCCCCATCCGCCGCGCCTCATTGCGCTTTGGCAAATATTCCTCGCGCTACAACGAGATTCTCGCGGGACGCGCCACCAATATCTTCGACTGCAATATGGCATCGGGTTCCCTCATGGACATTGGCGTCTACACCGTCGAGCCCATGGTCGAGATTTTCGGCATGCCCTCCGGCCTTACGAGCATGGCTACTCTGCTCGACCCCGCCACGCGACAGCTCACGCACGGCCCCATCGACGGCTGCGGTTCCATCCTCGCCAGCTACGGCGGTGGCCGTATCTCCGTCGAGCTCGCGCACTCCAAAATAACGAATGACCTGCTGCCCTCGCAGATCGAAGGCGAGCGTGGCACTATCCAGATCGATCATCTGTCCACGCCCCGCAACGTCCGCATCGACTATCGCGGCGATGTCGTACGCGGCTCGGCAACCGAGGCACCGCGCGAACAGGGCGACAACGGCCGCGTGCTCGACCTGCCCAAATCGAGCAACACTATGGAATACGAACTCACAGACTTTATCACCGCCATCGGCGGCATCGATAACGTTAAGGAAGAGATTTGGGAGACCCCGGCGGGACGTCACGAACTTGGCCACTACCGCGATGTCACGCTCGTCTCATTGCGCATCATGGATGCCGTGCGCCAGCAGGCCGGCATTACCTTCCCGTCCGACGCAGGCAAGCAGGCCTAGCGATGGGCTTCTTCGATACGTTCTTCTCCAGCGTCACCGGCGGCAGTCGAGAGCCTCAAAAACCATCAAACATCGAGCTCGAGTTGCGCCGCAGGCTTACTGTGCTCGCAAGCGACGAGGCCACTCAAGGCACTCCCCTGCGCTATTTCCTGCGCTGGGCGGGACAAGTCCAAGGCGTTGGTTTTCGCTTTACCAACACCAACCTCGCGCAGGCACGCACGCTCACCGGCTGGGTGCGCAACATGGAAGACGGCTCGGTCGAAATGGAGATACAGGGAGCTCCGGCGAACGTCCTATCTCATCTCGAGGCGCTTCATGCTTCCTACGAGCGCATGGGAACGCGTTTTCGCCTCGTAGACGCCCAGGCCCGAGCCCCACTTGCCAATGAAGACGGTTTCATTCCTCGTTATTAGTATTGTGTGCTAAATACGGTATCATTTACCTACGACCGTTGATAGGAAAGAGGCAAGGCGCATGGCGGTGCAAAGAAGGAATACCAGGCAGCGAAAGCTGGTTCTTGACGCTGTGCGCCAAAGCTATAACCATCCCACCGCCGACGAAATCTACAACGTCGTGCGCGCACAGGATGACAAAATCAGCCGCGGTACGGTCTACCGCAATCTCAATCTCTTGGCCGACGCCGGCGAGATCCTCTCCATCAAGACGCCGGGCGGCAGCCGCTTCGATCGCACGATCGAGCCGCATGCGCATATCATCTGCACCTCGTGCAGCCGCGTCATCGACGTACCGCTCCCCTTCGATGCCCAGCTCGACGCCAAGGCATCCGAGCAAATCGGCTGGCACGTCACGTCGCACTACACCATCTTCGAGGGTCTCTGCCCCGACTGCCGGTAGATGTTTGGGGCATGCCTACTCAGCAAGTAGACGACGCAGCTCTTCTTCGACCGTGCGCGTGTATCGGACACGGTCGTTGATGCCGCGCATGGTGGGGTTGCAGCTCTCCATCAGATAGGGATGGCCCACGACGTTGAGCATGTCGCGATCGTTCTCATTGTCGCCAAACGCCATCATCTCATCGGGCGAAATCCCCAGAGCGCGACCGTAATCGGCAAGCGCGGAGCCCTTGCCCGAATCGAAACCGATAAAGTCCGTCCATTCGGTTCCCGATGTCATGACATCGACTCGATCGCTAAAGTGGCGCTCGAAATACTCCAGCGCCGCCGGCTGCTCTGCCTCGGGCGTCTGGAAGGCAATCTTAATGACATCCTCGTCAATGTCTTCGGGACGGTCGACTACCGCCACATCACAATGGACCTCATAACGCAGGTGATCAACAAACGCATCGTTGCCGCTCATGCTGTAGAGGTGCCCCTCACACGAAAGGGTCACGTCGGCATGGGGATACGCAACCACGGCGTTCGCGATATCCATAGCAAGGCTACGCTCCATGGAACGCTTGACAACGGCACGCCCCTCGCTCATCACCAGGGCTCCGTTTTCGCATACATAGGCGAGCTCATCGGCCACCGGGGCAAACAGGTAGCGCAAGCTCGCATATTGACGGCCACTCGCCGGCATAAACACGATACCGCGACGATGTAGCTCATCGATAAGCTCAAAGGCCTCGGAACGCGGCTCGCGCTCCCCCGGATGCAGCAACGTGCCGTCCAAATCGCATGCAATCAGCTTGATTCCCTCAAGACCCATATGCTTCCCCCAAAGCCTCCTATCAACAGCAAGACGGACTTTGATCGGTCGCCCCTCAAAGCCCGTCTTGCGCATACGCGCGCTTAGTCGCGCGTCTTTTTAACGATGGTAAAGTCCGGAGCCATGCTCACGACAACATCGGCCGCGCTCGACGCAAAGCGTCGGCCCGCATCGAGTTCACGGGTAACCACCGAGAGCCGAACACCCTCGACACCCCGAAGCATGCGGCCCAAAACAGGCTGCACCGGCGTATACATGCGCACGGTATGCTCGTCCGAGTCACCCCGGAAGAGCGGCGCATGCATGTTGCCGATCTCCCAACACGCATGCGCGAGTGCAATCGGATCCATGCGGTCGACTTCGACCAAATAAACCTCGGCGCTGCGCAGGCGCACGACAACCGCCACGGACACCACGCCCGAACGGTCAATGGCGAGCACGTCGCCATCGGCAAGACGACCGCCGTCGGCAGTATCCAGCCGAACATCAATCGTGCGCCCCAGCTCCGTCACGCCCACAAACGCGCATAAATCAGCCTGGTCCCAATCGAGCAGCAGCTCGTCAACTTCAAAGACACCGCCCAGCTCCCGGCGAAGCAGGAGTTCATAGGACGGATCGTTGAGATTTCCCAAGCATGTCGTC
>JAJXHK010000009.1:0-10562 GCA_021639365.1 Collinsella aerofaciens | reverse complement strand
CCGGCGAAGCAGGAGTTCATAGGACGGATCGTTGAGATTTCCCAAGCATGTCGTCGAAACCAAGCGTTCAGGCATACTCTAGCCCTCGACCTCGACGAGCTCGATATCAAAGTTGAGGTCCTTGCCGGCCAACTCGTGGTTGGCGTCGAGCGTCACGGCCTCGGGCGTTACGTCGATGACCACGGCGGGGACGGGCATACCGCTCGGCGTGGACAGGAAAAGCTTCATGCCCTTCTCGATCTGCTCGATGTTGGGAACCTGTTCGGCCGGGAAGGTAATAACCATCTCGGGATTGTGCTCGCCGTAGGCATCGGCAGCAGGAATGTGCACGGTCTTCTTCTCGCCCACCTGCATGTCGACAACAGCGGCGTCGAAGCCCTTGATCATCTGGCCGGCGCCACAGGTGAACTCCAGCGGCTCGCCGCGATCGTAGGAGCTATCGAACTGCGTGCCGTCGTCGAGCGTGCCACGATAATGGGTCTTGACCTTCTTGCCCTGGTTGGACATGGAAACCTCCGTATATAAGGGCGGCGCACAACGCAAGCCGCCGTGAACATATGGCGCTAACTATACCCTAGTCATACAATTCAAAGACAGTTTGCAAAGAAACGCTGCAACCGGAGGAACTATGGCATATCCCGTATTTGACCTACACTGTGACACCGCCGACCGCATCGGCTGGGCCACGCTCGATCTCGACCTGCGCTTTACCGCCGGCACCGACGGTTATTTCCCCGGCGACGAAACGCATCCGCAAGATTTCGACCTCATCGAGGGCAACGCCTGCGCCATCTCGCTCGCAAAGATCGGCAAAACTCCGTGGGCACAGTGCTTCGCCACGTTTGTCCCCGACGAGATTCCCACCGCCCACGCCGCGCGCTTCCAGGCGCAGATCATGGCGCATATGAGCGGCCAGGCAATGCTCAACCACGACCGCATGGTCAACGTGCGCAGCGCCGCAGACATTCGCCCCGCGCTCAAGGACGGCAAGGTCGCTTGCATCCACACCATCGAAAACGCCACGTTCTTTGCCGAGGACCCCGCGCTGATCGAGGTACTCAAGAGCCTGGGCGTGCTCATGTCATCACTCAGCTGGAATGCGCAGGGGCCGCTCGCGAGCGGCCACGACACCCACGCCGGCCTCACCGCCGCCGGCATCGAGGCCCTTACGCAGATGGAGCACGCCGGCATGGTGCTCGACGTCTCCCACCTCAACGATGAGTGCTTTGACGAGGTTGTCGCCCACGCCACGCGCCCCTTCGTCGCCAGCCACTCCAACTCCCGCGCGGTTTGCGGCGTCAAGCGCAACCTCACCGACGACCAGTTCCGCACCATTCGCGACATGGGCGGTATCGTCGGCCTCAACTACTGCAGCGAGTTCCTTTCCAACGACGCAACCGACGAGACCGCCGCAGACGTCACCTTCGACCAGCTAGCGGCACATATCGAGCACTGGCTCGACCTGGGCGGCGAGGACGTCATCGCACTCGGTGGCGACTGGGACGGTGCCACGGTGCCCGCTTTCCTCTCCGATGCCAGCAAGATGCCCGAATTCCAGAACATGCTCTCCAAGCACTTTGGCAAGACCGTGATGCAAAAGCTCTGCAGCGATAATGCCCTTGCCTTCTTCGAGCGCTATTAATTTCGCATCCCTTGAGCGGGTCGGCATGCCGAGCAATCGACATGCCGACCCGCCCCCAATCTGAAGGATAACTTTTGACGCAGCAATTCACGATTTCCGTACCCCGACCGGATGGGATGCCCATCCCCGTCGTCGTTACCAAAAAGTGCGTCAAGAACTTCAACCTACGCGTCACTTCGAGCGGTGAGGTCCACGCCAGCGCACCGCTCGGCGCCACCCGCGAGCGTATCGAAGCGTTTGTGAAGCGCAACAGCGCCTGGATTATCAGTCGACTTGCCCAGCGCGAGCAGCGTCAGGCGACGGCACGAGAGCCGCTCAGCCCCTCGTCCATCATTGCACTTTGGGGCAAGCCCATCACGGTACAGGATGCACTCGATCACAACTTTGCATCACCCGCACCGCGACCCAAACAGGCCACCTTCGCAAGTTTTATGGGTACCGATGAATCGGACGAAGGCCCACAGGCCAAGCGGCACGCAATCCTCGACGGCCTAACGTCCGATGAGCTCCAAGCCCGTATCGACCAGCTCTATGCAACCGAGGTCACCACGGCGCTGTACGATATGGTGCACGCGTACGAAATCGCAATGGGCGTCACCGTGGCCCGCGTCTCCGTGCGCAGCATGAAAACGCGCTGGGGATCATGCACGCCCAAGACCGGCGCCATTCGCATCGCACGCGAACTTGCCGCCTATCCCATCGAATGCCTCGACATGGTTGTCGCCCACGAGCTCGTCCACTTGCTCGAGCCAAGCCACAATCAGCGATTCCACGCCCTGCTCGACACGTACTGTCCCAACAATAAAGCTCTGTCGCAGCGGCTCAAGCAGCCACCCCTCAACAAGCTCTAGCGTCGACTAGCGCACGCGCTCGATCTCGACGCCGCAGCTTGCCAGAGGCAGGCCAACAGGAGCCCACGGCTTATCGAGCTTTATGCGCACACCAAGCAGCGAGGGATAACGGCGCAGCAGCATCTGGGCCGTCCCCTCGGCTGCCGCCTCGATGAGCTTAAACGTATGCTCGCGCAGATAGCCATCGACATCGTGGCACACCGAGCCGTAGTCAATCGAGGCATCCAGGTTATCGTGCTCCCCCGCCGCGCGCAGGTCGGCATAGAGCACCAGAGAAACGATGAACTTCTGACCCAGCGCATTCTCCTCGGGATACACGCCATGGTTGGCAAAAACCTCAAGGCCGTCAATGACAATGCGATCGGCATGGCGCAGATCGTCATAGCTCACGTGGGGCACCGCCGTTGCGGTGGATATTTCGCCCCTTCCACGGCGGGCGAGCTCGGCGCCTTCAGTCTTGGTTGCATTCTCGGGCAGTTTCTTGTTACTCATCGCGATCGTCTCCTTCGTTTAGAACCCCGACCGCGCAAACTAACTACACGCGAATCGACAGGTTCTTTTTATCATCGCTCCAGTTGCAAGCATTGCGCGCGGGGCATGCAAAGCAGGCGCGCGACGCTTTGTCGGCTGCATAGAGCAGACGCTCGAGCGGTTGGCTGTTCACGCGCAGCTTTCGATGGCCCAGAATGGCCGTCTTAATGGCCGCGGCATCGGCCGGCTCAAACGCCACGTCATCGGGCATACCGCCGAGAATCGCATCAGCGACGCGTTCGCTTGCAACATCATGGGATATACCCGATTCATACTGTTCATCTTTGCCGATATCGTGAAGAAGTGCCGTGGCGTAGATGACCTCGCGGTCAAATTCGAGCTGTTCCTCGAGATTCTTGATCCACATAATGCGAGCGACATCGAGCAGATGGTCAATACCGTGGCGGCAGAAGATGCGCCCCGATTCCAACTGTGCAATGTTGCCCAGGTGCCGCCGGAACAGCCCGTTGGCACAAATGTAATCAATGCGAGGCATGGCGCCAAAGGGGGTCAGGCCCGAAGCCATAAAGCCGCGACGCGACGTCCCCTCATCGGTCTTCGATGTAAAGTCGTTGACGACTCTCATGGTTAGCGGCCCAGCATCCTAAAGAAACGCTCCTCGAGCGCGGGATCGGTCTCAAAGACACCGCGGCGAGCGAGCGTCACGGTCTTGGTGCCGGGCTTTTGCACGCCACGCATCGTCATGCACATATGCTCAGCTTCCATGAGCACAATCGCTCCCTGGGGAGCGAGATAATCCATGAGGGCATCGGCAACCTGTGCGCACAGTTGCTCCTGCAGCTGAAGACGGCGGGCATAAACCTCAACCGTGCGGGCGAACTTGGAAAGCCCAGCCACCCGACCGTTAGGGATATAACCAATGGCGGCCTTGCCATAAAACGGCAGCAGATGATGTTCGCACAGCGAGTAGAACGTGATGTCGCGCTCGATAACCAAATCGTTCGAAGCGACGGCAAAGGTTTTGGACAGGTGTTCCTCGGCACTCTGGTCCATGCCGCCGGCGATCTCACCATACATACGGGCAACGCGCGCCGGGGTCTCCAGCAGGCCCTCACGAGTTGGGTCCTCGCCTATGCCCTCAAGCAACAGCTTAATGGCGGCCTCGACTTTTTCCTGATCGACCATCTGGGCCTCACTTTTCCGATTTCACGTTCGCGCTATGGTACCACGCCCTCCGGCATCGACCACAAGCTACATAGTATGGGTCGAATAGACCGGATTGTCCCGCCAAAGCTGCACAGCGTCGCAAAGCGCAACGCCCTCGCGCTCAGCACGGGCACGCGTGGCATTCATATCGATCACGCGCTGGTTACTCGAGCCCCTAAAACGCAACGAGATATCGTACAGATCTTGAACAAACGGGCCGTCCACCAACATGTCAAGGCAGGCAAGAATGCGATCCGTCACCTCGGTATGATGACGACCGCCCGGCATAAGCTCCTCGAGCACGTCACCGGTAAAGCACCAAATAGTCTTCCCCGACTCCACGGGGTAAGCCTCACGAACACGCTCGACAAACTCAACGAGTCCCGCCTGATTCTCAGGTTCCATAGGCTCGCCGCCCAAAATCGTCAGACCATCGATAAAGGGATGGTCGAGGCTCTCAATAATCTTGTCTTCGACGGCACGATCAAACGGCTCGCCCGCAGCAAAGTCCCACGCGACAGAGTTAAAGCAGTTCTTGCACCCACGACGGCACCCACTCACAAACAGAGAAGTACGAACGCCTTCCCCATCAGCAATGTCGAAATACTTAATGTTCGCGTAGTTCATAAGTAACCTTCCTGGGGGTCTGGAGTATATCATTCCGTCCTCAAACATTCTCGGCCTTTGGCCTGCGAAACTGCGGGCGGAACGATATACTCCAGACCCCTCGCGAGCAACACTCAATGAACGAAGCGAACATCGAGTATAGGGTTCGAGGTCCAATAAAAAATTTGTTGCAGCTCAATCGTTGCTGCAAGCAAACCGTTATTGCAAGTCGACTCATTTCCGCTAAGAACTTCGAGGAGTGAGCAGACCGCATGCCGCATCTCAGCTACATCAACTTGGCTGCCCGTAGCGAGGCCCCGGACCTTTGCTCGATATGAGTTCCGCACGAACAGGAGGCGCCAGTGGCGCCTCCGTCGTGAGCCAGGACTGTCCGAAATAGCGAGTAAAGGTCCGGGGCCTCGCTACGGGGCAGCCTGGGATGGTTATTAGAGATGCAGCACGCGGTCGCGGATCTCCTCGGTTCGACCCTGGTTCCAGAACTGGGTACCGATGTAGCCGCACGTACGACGAGCGACATTCATCTTCTCCTGGTCGCGGTTGCCGCAGTTGGGGCACTCCCACACCAGCTTGCCATCGTCCTCGACAATCTTGATCTCACCGTCGTAGCCGCACACCTGGCAGTAGTCGCTCTTGGTGTTGAGCTCGGCGTACATGATGTTGTCGTAGATGTACTGCATCACGCGAATGACAGCCTTGAGGTTGTCCTGCATGTTGGGAACCTCAACGTAAGAGATAGCACCGCCCGGCGAAAGCTGCTGGAACATGCCCTCGAACTTGAGCTTGTCGAATGCGTCAATCTCCTCGGACACATGAACGTGGTAGCTGTTAGTAATGTAGCCCTTGTCCGTCACGCCCGGGATGATGCCAAAACGGCGCTGCAGGCACTTGGCGAACTTGTAGGTCGTCGACTCCAACGGCGTACCGTACAGCGAGAAGTCAATATCGCTTTCGGCCTTCCACTCGGCGCACTTATCGTTCATACGCTGCATGACGGCCATGGCAAAGGGCGTGCCCTCCTTCTCGGTGTGGCTGTGGCCCGTCATGTACTTGACGCACTCATACAGGCCGGCATACCCCAGGCTGATGGTGGAATAGCCACCCACGAGCAGCTTATCGATCGTCTCGCCCTTCTTCAGACGCGCCAGGGCACCGTACTGCCAAAGAATCGGTGCGGCATCCGAAAGCGTACCCATCAGACGCTCATGACGGCACAGCAGAGCGCGGTGGCACAGCTCAAGGCGCTCGTCGAAGATCTTCCAGAACTTGTCCATGTCCTGGTGCGAGCTCAGCGCGACATCGGGCAGGTTGATGGTCACAACGCCCTGGTTAAAGCGACCGTAGTACTTGGGCTTGTTTGGGTCATAGTTCAGCGCGTTGGCCACGTTGTTAAATCCGTTACCGGAGCGGTCGGGCGTCAGGAAACTGCGGCAACCCATGCAGGTGTAGCAATCGCCGTTGCCGGCGGTCTCGCCCTTCGACAGCTTGAGCTCGCGCATCTTCTTCTCGGAGATGTAGTCGGGCACCATGCGCTTGGCAGTGCACTTGGCAGCCAGCTGGGTCAGGTAGAAGTACGGGGAATTCTCGTGAACGTTATCGTCCTCGAGTACATAGATAAGCTTGGGGAATGCCGGGGTAATCCACACACCGGCTTCGTTCTTAACGCCCTCATAGCGCTGACGAAGCGTCTCCTCCACGATCATGGCAAGGTCGTGCTTCTCCTGCGCTGAGCGAGCCTCGTTGAGATACATAAAGACCGTCACAAACGGCGCCTGGCCGTTGGTGGTCATAAGGGTCACGACCTGATACTGAATCGTCTGGACGCCGCGACGGATCTCGTCACGCAGACGGTCCTCAACGACCTCACGGACCTTTTCGGCAGATGCCGAAACACCGAGTTCCTCGAGCTCGCGGGCGACCTCGCCGCGAATCTTTTGACGGCTCACCTCAACAAAGGGGGCGAGATGGGTCAGCGAGATGGACTGGCCGCCGTACTGGGAGGAAGCGACCTGGGCGATAATCTGCGTCGCGATGTTGCAGGCAGTCGAGAAGCTATGCGGCTTCTCGATCAGCGTGCCCGAGATAACGGTGCCGTTCTGGAGCATGTCCTCCAGGTTCACCAGGTCGCAGTTATGCATGTGCTGGGCAAAGTAGTCGGAATCGTGGAAGTGGATCAGGCCCTCATTGTGGGCATCCACGATCTCCTGAGGCAGCAGCACGCGCTGAGTCAGGTCCTTGGAAATCTCGCCGGCCATATAGTCGCGCTGGACGGAATTGACGGTCGGGTTCTTGTTAGAGTTCTCCTGCTTGACCTCTTCGTTATTGCACTCGATCAGCGACAGAATCTTGTCGTCGGTCGTGTTCTTCTGGCGCTTCAGGCTCTGAACATAGCGATAGATGATGTAGTGGCGGGCAACCTCGTAGCAGTCGAGACGCATGATCTCGTCCTCGACCAAATCCTGGATCTCCTCGACCGAAACGGTGTGGCCCGCGTTCTCGCATGCCTCGGCGACGTTTTGCGCCGCGTAAACCACCTGGCGGTCGGTTAGACGAGAGCTCTCCTCGACCTCCAAGTTGGCGGCGCGGATGGCATTGACGATCTTATCGATGTCAAAGACAACCTCGGTGCCGCTGCGCTTGATGATCTTCATCCTCTTGCCTCTTTCGCATCGTAGCCTCATTGCGCTTCAGAGCCAAACGATGCCCGGCAGGGCTTGCCCCTGTCTTGCGGCGCCGTCGCGCAATCTGTGTTCTCGATAAACCATAAGCCTCCATGCGGACATTCCCAGGAGCCGATCAAGCGGCTCAAGGACACGTTCAAAAGAGGCAGTTAAGGTCTTCGTTCTCTGTCCGCCATCTATCATACGACAAAGAGGCATCTATATCCTGTATTCTTTTTTTAGGTCAAACACAACATATAGTGTTTCAGCAGGTCAAAGCAATTGGTCATTTTGCAGACGCATTAATTATGAGGGTTTCTTGGCAAGTCGGTAAAACATTACCAACACGGCTACCTGCATGGCAGTTATAAAACCCCCTTAGTCATGCCGCTGACAAATCCTACCAAAACCAAGCCGCTCACGCCAAAAGAATCCAAAAGATTATGCTTGACCAACATGTTGCGGTCGTGCCTTGCCGTGCCTCATGCAACCGCGGCACGAATCCTTAAAAGATATGTGTATGCAAACGGAGAAGATGAGAGTTTCCTCGGATGACTACTGAGAAGCATCCCGGAAGATCAAAAACTCGAAATTTGGTGACGTATTTGGCGACCCATTTGGCGACCAAAACAAAACAGCCCAGAGGACATAGCCTCTGAGCTGCGAACATTTGGTGGGCGTTAGAAGATTTGAACTTCTGACCTCTTCCGTGTCAGGGAAGCGCTCTCCCCCTGAGCTAAACGCCCAAATGGAGCGGACAACGGGGCTCGAACCCGCGACCCCAACCTTGGCAAGGTTGTGCTCTACCAACTGAGCCATGTCCGCTTACGAGGATTAATCTTACGTGATACCCGCATCCTATGCAAGAACTTTTTTGAAAAGTTTTGCGACGCCCTCGCGAACCTCGCGAAGACATCAGCCACCACGGAAGGTGTAGGCAAACGCAAGCTCGCCGCAAGAGGCCCCTACAACTCAGCGAGCATAATCCAGGCCGAGCTGTCCTGCGCGAGCTTGCCGTCTGTGAGCGGTGATGAGGTAAGCAGGACCTTACCCGCCGGCAGCTCCACGGGCGCTGCGCCGAAGTTCGTCACACACGCCCAGCCGTTGTCGCGGCGATAGGCGATAACGCCGCCCTCGGCACCCTCGGCACCATCCGCAAGACCGGTGCGCCCGTCAAGATCGAGCCATGCAAGATCGTTGGCGCACCCGCGCAACTTGCGCCGCAGCCAGAGGGCCTCGCGATAGAGCGCGAGCATCGATGCCGGGTCCGCCTCTTCCCTATCGACAGCGTAGTCGGAAAACCACGCAGGCTGCGGCAGATGGGGAGCCGCATCGGCGTCCGCCGGTGAAAACCCAAACGATCCGCCCTGCGCGGGATCGTCCGCTGCCACCCACGGCAGGGGCACACGGCAGCCGTCGCGCCCCTTCTCGCGCTTCGGTCCGTGCGTATTGGTCGCAGTAGGATCTTCGAGTGCGGCCCACGGGATATCGGCCACCTCAAAAAGGCCGAGTTCCTCACCCTGATACACGTATGCCGAGCCCGGAAGCGCCAGCTCGAGCAAAAGGGCCGCCCGCGCGCGGCGCTCGCCGAGTTCACGGTCCTCGTCATAAGACGACCCGTCGCGTAAGAGCCAGTCGAGCGCAATCTGGTGGTAGCGCGTCGCCTTGATCTGCGGCAGGGCATAGCGCGTCGCCACGCGCGGCACGTCGTGGTTGGAGAGCACCCAGGTCGAGGCGGAATCGGATTCTATAGCTGCCTTCAAGCCCTCCTCAATTGCAGCGTGCATGTCATCATAGGTCCAAGTGGCCTTGGCAAACTCAAAGTTGAATGTCTGGCCAAGCTCGCTGGGACGCGCGTAGAGATACTGGCGCTCGGGCAGCACCCACGCCTCGGCAACGGCGCTGCGTGGCGGATCATAGCGGTCGAACACGCGGCGCCACTCGCGATAGATCTCGTGGACCTCGTTGCGGTCCCACAGCGGATGGGTGCCGTCCTCAACCATGTCATCGCCCTCGGCGAGATGCCACCGGTCGAGGTCATCGCGGTCGAGATCCTTGGCGAGACCGTGCGCCACATCAATGCGAAAGCCATCGACGCCTCGATCGCTCCAAAACGCCAGGACGTCGCAAAAGAACGCATGAACCTCGGGGCACGACCAGTCAAAGTCCGGCTGCTCGGGTGTAAACATGTGCAGATACCACTGACCGTCCGCGACGCGCGTCCAGGCGGGGCCGCCAAAGTTGGCATTCCAATTGGTGGGAGGAAGCTCGCCGTGCTCGCCGCGACCATCGCGGAAGATATAACGGGCGCGCTCGGGCGATCCGGGGCCGGCGGCAAGAGCGGCTTTGAACCAGGGGTGCTGGTTGGACGAATGGTTGGGCACGATGTCGACGATGACCTTGATGCCGTGCGCGTGAGCCGCAGCGATCATGTCATCGAAGTCGTCAAGCGAGCCGAGACGTGGGTCGACATCGCAGTAGTCCGCCACATCATAGCCGCCATCAACAAGAGGCGATGGGTAAAACGGGCTCAGCCAGATGGCCTCGATACCCAGCCGCTCAAGATAGTCCATCTGCTGGGTAATGCCCGCGATATCGCCCAAGCCCGTACCAGTCGAATCCTTAAACGAGCGCGGGTAAATCTGATAGATCGCCGCATCGGACATCCACGAGCGCGAAGAGGTTATTTCTGTAGCCATGGGGCATATCTCCCTTGCAACGAGATTTAGATGCCCACGATGATACGCCCAAGGCAGACAGCCGCGGCAAACAACGCCCCACCCACGCCCAAAAAAGCTCGCTCCCTCTCGGGTTCGAGCTCCCTGGGGCGGATTGACCAATGAGGCGAAAAGAATGGAAGACTCACTCCCCCGGCCACGACAGCGAGCGGCGTCCAAGTGCCCCGGATCGCCCCGAAGCAAGCGGGCGTAGGCCGGACGGCCACGCCCGTGAAGCTGAGGGGCGAGGCGGGGTGCTGGGGCGCCGCGCAGCGTCAACAAAAAACGCGGTTCGTTAGAACCGCGTAAAATTAGTGGAGCGGACAACGGGGCTCGAACCCGCGACCCCAACCTTGGCAAGGTTGTGCTC
>JAJXHK010000061.1 GCA_021639365.1 Collinsella aerofaciens | reverse complement strand
GACTGGCTGATCATCTGGCGCAGCGTGTCGATGTCGTTGGTGTAGTGGCTCATGATGTCGCCGCGCTGGTGCGTGTCGAAGTAGCGGATCGGCAGGTCCTGCATGCGGTTGAACATCTTCTCGCGCAGCTTCTCGAGCGAGCCCTGCGTGATGACGGCCATGGCGCGGTTCCAGAAGAGCGAGGAGGCGACGCCCACGGCATAGATGCAACCGAGGGTGGTCACAAGCTTCAAGATCTTGGGCTGCGCGGCCGTCCAGTCGCCCGACTGCCACGATTCGCTAATGACCTGCAGCGCGCTCTGGAGAAACGTCGCGCCGATGGAATTGATGATGGCGCAGAGCACCACGCCGGCGACGACGAGGGGCAAAAGCACCGGGTAGAAGCCAAAGAGCATCTTGATCAGGCGCGTCATGGTGCCGCCCTTGCGGTTGCGTGCGCGCTCGGCGGTGGCAGCCTTACTCATGTGCCTCGCCTCCTTCCTGGGTCTGAGCCTGCGGTGCGGATGCCTCGGTGTCGGCTGCGATGGTCTCGGCAGCCTCCTCGCCCTCGGCACTCATCTTGTTTTGCGAGGTAAAGGTCTCGCGGTAGATCTCGCTCGTCTTGAGCAGCTCGTCATGGTTGCCGATGTCCTTGATGCGGCCACCCTCCATGACGATGATGCGGTCAGCATCCTGCACGGAGCTAATACGCTGGGCGATGATGAGTTTGGTCGTGTTGGGCAGGTAGCTCGCCAGGCCCTCGCGGATCTTGGCGTCGGTCTTGGTGTCGACGGCGCTCGTGGAGTCGTCCAGGATCAGAATCTTGGGGCGACGCAGCAGGGCGCGCGCGATGCACAGGCGCTGCTTCTGGCCGCCGGAGACGTTGGAGCCGCCCTGCTCAATCCAGGTGTCGTAGCCCTTGGGGAAGCCGTCGACAAACTCGTCGGCGCAGGCCAGATGTGCGGCCTCGCGGACCTCCTCGTCGGTGGCGTTTGAGTCGCCCCAGCGCAGGTTCTCGGCGATGGTGCCGCTAAACAGCACGTTTTTCTGCAGGACCATGGCTACCTGGTGGCGCAGCGCGTCCAGGTCGTAGTCGCGCACGTCCACGCCGCCGACGCGCACGGTGCCCTCCGTGACATCGTACAGGCGGGCGATCAGGTTCACGAGCGTCGACTTGGCCGAGCCGGTGCCACCGATAATGCCGATGGTCTCGCCGCTCTTAATATGCAGGTCGATATCGTCGAGCGCCTGGCGGCGGGCATGCTCGGAATACTTAAAGCTCACGTGATCGAAGTCGATGGAGCCGTCGGCAACCTCGTGCACGGGCTCGGTCGGGTTGGCGATCGTGGGCTCGGCGGCCAGCACCTCGGTAATGCGGTGCGCCGACTCGTCTGCCATGGTTACCATGACAAAGATCATCGACAGCTGCATTAGGCTCATCAGAATCTGGAAGCCGTAGGTAAAGATGGAGGAGAGCTGGCCCACGTCGAACAGCGTTCCTTGGCTCGTGATGATGAGCTTGGAGCCCAGGTAGATGATGACGACAAACGCGCCGTTGACGCAAATGTTCATCATGGGGTTGTTGAAGGCGAGCAGCTTCTCGGCGCGGGTGAAGTCCATCTGGACGTCGCGCGCGGCGGTGGCGAACTTCTCCTTCTCGTAGTCCTGGCGCACGTAACTCTTGACCACGCGCATGCCGGTGACGTTTTCCTCAACGGATTCGTTGAGCGCGTCGTACTTGTGGAAGACGCGGGCAAAGATCGGGCGCACCTTATGGATGATGAAGAACAGGCCAAAGCCCAGCAGCGGAATGATGACCAGGTAGACCATGGCGACGCTGCCGCCCATGGCGTATGCCATGGTAAAGGCAAAGACCAGCACCAGCGGCGAGCGCACGGCGATGCGAATGAGCATCATAAAGGCCTGCTGCACGTTGTTGATATCGGTGGTGAGGCGGGTGACGAGCGAGGAGCTCGAGAACTCGTCGATGTTGGCGAAGCTGAACGTCTGGATCTTGTAGAACAGGTCGCGACGCAGGTTCTTGGCAAAGCCGCAGCTGGCATGGCTGCAGGTGATGCCCGCGGCGGCGCCAAAGGCGAGTGACGTCAGCGCGATGAGTATGAGAAGGCCGGCGGTGGGCAGCATCTCGGTAACGGCGGTGCCGTCCTTGATGGCGTCGATCATGTCGGCGGTGATAAACGGGATCATCATCTGGCAGATTACCTCGCCAAGCACCAGCAGCGGCGTGGCGATCGTGACCTTCATGTAATCGCGGATGCTGCCCATAAGGGTTTTAATCATCCAGTTCCTCCCAGGTTACGCGGATTTTCTCGAGCATCTCGGCAAGCTGTTCGCACTCGTCGTGAGTGAGGGCACTAAAGGCCTGCTCCCTAAAGCGGATGCGGGCGGCCTGGTCGATGCGGGCCTTCTCCCAGCCGATCTCGGTCAGGCGAATGGTGAGCTGCCGGCGATCTTTTGGATTGCGGCTGCGCTCGATGATGCCGGCGCACTCGAGCTTGGATAAGATCTCGGAGAGCGACCCCGGCTTAAGGTCGAAGTGCATGCCGAGCTCCTGCTGCGACATCTCGCCGTTTTCCTGCTTGGCAAGCAGGCAGACGATGGGCGCCTTGCCGGACACGCCGCCGCCGTGAAAGTGCATGTAGTGGCCGCAAAAGCCTAGGCCGCTCAGGATGCGCTTGGCGAGCTTGTCTTCGCCGTTAACTGCTTCGGGCACGTCTGCCGGCTGCGACGGGTCGCCGCCGGGTTCGTGCGGGCGAAGGTTAAGGGGTTCATCGCACATGAATTCGTATCGCTCCTTTCTTTAGTTAGGTAGTGGGATTGTTTTGTGCCTAACTAATCTAGGAGTGCTTTGCGGGAATGTCAAGGTACCAAAGTAGTTGTTGCGCGGTTTTACCAAACCGCGCAACCGGCCTGGTTGGCACTTGGGGACGTTCCTTTTAATATGAGCAGGACATTGTCAAGAGGCAAAATCGGGCCT
>JAJXHK010000042.1:3568-16896 GCA_021639365.1 Collinsella aerofaciens | reverse complement strand
GACGCAATGAGCGCTGCGGCGCGATGATTCGAATGCTGCATCCAGTCCCTCTGCAATCAATCGTAGGTTATGGTTCGAACGGTATTCTACTACTGCTTTCGACCTCAACTTGAACCTTAAAGGTTCCAAAGGGTCAAGTTGAACTTGAGGCTTTGGCTTTGACCTGCAGTTATGATGAATTGTTGAGAAACCATAGAGTTCAACTTTAACGTTACAGAGCCCTGTTTGAGAGGTGTTTTGGGCTGTAAAAGCTATCTCAACGTGGGGTTTTACAACTACAGCGTGCCCTCCTGTCGAGCCTGCTCAATCTCCTCGAGGGCCTCGGCAGGGGTGAACGAGCAAGTGCCGTCGCCGAACTTGACCACCTGGATGTCGTCGCCGATATGGACCTCTCCGCCCTTTAGTACCACGCCAAAAACGCCCTCGTGGGGAAAGATGCAGTCGCCGGCGAGATAGTAGATGGCACAGCGTGTGTGGCAGACCTTGCCGATTTGGCTGATTTCAACAAGCACCTCGCTGCCAAGCTTGAGCTGCGTGCCCAAGGGGAGCGAGAGTAGATTGATGCCTTGCGTGGTGAAATTCTCCCCAAAGTCACCCTCGTGCACATCGAGCCCGCGCTCCTGCGCCGTCTGGATGGACTCTGCAGCTAAAAAGGAAACCTGGCGGTGCCAATGCCCGGCGTGTGCGTCGGAGATGAGGCCAAATTGCTCTATAACGGTGTCGTGTCCATCGGCGACGGGCGACTTGCGCGTGCCCTTGTGTGCCGACGTGTTGATCGAGACGATGCGGGCGGGCCTGTCGTAGGCATCGTTTGCCGTGCGTAGGGGAACGGCCGTCTGTGCGCGTCCCGCCAGCTCGCGTTTCGCGGCATTGAGGATGGGGTTATCGGTCGGATGGTCTTGGGGCACGTGCGCGCCTTTCGTTTGAGGATGTCAATACGCTGAATCCTACAACAATGGTAGGTTCATTGCCCATTGTCATACAACGGTGAGCACCGTCCTCGTACTGGCCTTCGTGCTGGACGATTGCGTCGATTGCCATAGATACGGTGGAGCTTTGGGCGCCGGCGGTTTGGCACGCTAGAATAAATCAGTTGCGCAAAGACCGCCCGTTGTGTGGGCAGTTCGTGATAGGAAGTTTCCATGGCATTGCAGTTTACAGAGCGCGAGTTCATTCCCGTGCTGCTCGGTGGCGACATCAACGCCTATTCGGTGGCGCGCGCCTTCTACGAGGAGTACCAGGTCAAGAGTCTGGTCTTTGGCAAGTACCAGACGGGTCCCGCGTACCGCAGCCAGATTATCGACTACACGCCCAACGTGGATATCGATACCATGCCCGTGATGCTCAGGACCGTCAACGGCATTGCCCAAGCGCATGCCGATAAGACGATTGTCCTTGTGGGCTGTGGCGATAACTATGTTGCCCTCGTGGCTCAGGCCAAGGATGCCCATGAGTTGGCGGATAATATCGTCGCGCCTTACGCTCCCTATAGCATGCTTGAGCAGTGTCAGAAGAAGGAGATCTTCTACGAGCTGTGCGAGAAGCATGGCGTGCCCTATCCGCATACCTTTACCTTCACCATGGCGATGCTCAACGCGCAAGGCGAGGCGCCTGCCGAAGTGCTCGACCAGATCGACTTCCCTTATCCGATGATCCTGAAGCCTTCCGACGGCATCATGTGGTGGCAGCACGAGTTCGAGGGCCAGAAAAAGGCTTATGAGATTGCCGACCGTGCCGAGCTGGAACAGGTCATTCGCGACTCGTATGCCAGCGGCTACACCGACGACCTGATCTTGCAGGATCGCGTGCCCGGCAACGACGAGTACATGCGCGTGCTCACCAGTTATTCCGACCGCAACGGCAAGGTGCGCATGATGTGCCTGGGTCACGTGCTGCTCGAGGAGCATCAGCCTCACGGTGTCGGCAACCACGCCTGTATCATCACCGAGCCCAATGACGAGCTCATGGGCGGCGTGCGCAAGTTGCTCGAGGACCTTCACTTTGTGGGCTATTCCAACTTTGACGTTAAGTACGACGAGCGCGACGGCTCGTTTAAGTTCTTCGATTTCAACACGCGCCAAGGTCGCAGCAACTACTATGTCACTAACAGCGGCTTTAACGTTGCCAAGTATGTGGTGGACGAGTATGTGTTCAACCGCCCGTTTGAGCCGGAGTTTGTGACGGCGCAGGACGAGGCACTGTGGATGGTCGTCCCCATGGGCGTCGTCGACAAGTACGTCAAGGATCCTGAGCTGCGCGCTAAGGTGCATCGCCTGGACAAGGAAGGCAAGGGCGCCGACCCTTCGTTTATGAAGGGCGACTTTGTCTTTAACCGCTGGCTGCGCATGTGGCACACCAAGCTGCGTCACTTTAAGCTGTTCAAGACGTATTACAAGTAGATGAGTGCGGCGCCCGTCCGGTTTACATCGGGCGGGCGCGGGTATGATACGCGCAATTGCGCAAGCGTCACCAAGGAGGCGGCGATGGAAAAGCTGGGAGTTATCGGCGGCATGGGCGCCGAGGCCACGTCGTATTACTACGACCAGGTGGTGCGCCACACGGCTGCTGCCTGCGATCAGGAACATATCGACATGGTGGTGCTCTCCAAGTCGACCATGCCCGACCGCACGCTGGCCATTAAGACCGGCGAGCATGCCAAGCTGCTGGCGACCATGAAAGAGTGTGCCCAGGCACTCGAGTCGCTGGGCTGCGCGCACATTGCCATTCCCTGCAACACGTCACACTACTTCTACGACCAGATCCAGTCGTTTACGAAGGTGCCGATTATCCACATGCCGCGTGAGTCGGTGCGCTATGCCCTTGCGGGTGCGGTGATGGGGGAGTGCGAGTTCGACCCCAACCTGAGTATGCCGGCCGAGCCGGTGCACAAGATTGGCATCATGGGCACCGATGGAACCGTGGGCGCGGGCGTCTACGGCCGCGAATGCGAGGCTGCGGGTGTTGAGGTCGTCTATCCCAGCGAGAAACGTCAGAACGATGTGATGTCGCTTATCTACGATGATGTGAAGGCCGGACGTGAGCCCGATATGGATAAGTTCGACCGCGTGATGTGGGAGTTCGCCCGTAGCGGCTGCGACCGCGTCATTCTGGCCTGCACCGAGCTCTCGGTGCTACAGAAGTACCGAGAGATGCCCGAGATCACCCTCGACGCCATGGATGTCCTGGTGCGCGAATCCATCATCCGCAGCGGCGCCCCCTACCGCCTCTAGCTTTCGACCTGTCAAAAAGGGACAAGTTAATTTTGGTAGGTTTTATCTGGTGAAACAGTAAAGGCCTCGGCTCGTTTGGTGCGAGCTGAGGCCTTTTGCGTTGGGCGGTTGCTGTCGGTGGTGAACTAGAACAGGAAGCCGATGGCGATGAGGGCGATGCTGACGATGAGCACGGCGATGTCCAGACCCTTGATGGGATAGCGCTTGTACGAGCTGGCGCGCGTACGCAGATAGAAGCCGCGCTGTTCTGCCGCCAAGGCTGTGGCATCGGTCTTGCCCACGCTCGAGATGAGCAGTGGCACGCACAGTGGCAGCATGAGCTTAAGCTTCTTGATGGGGTTCTTGGTGTCGTACTCGACGCCGCGTGCGGTCTGCGCCTCCATGATGGCGTTCATCTCCTGACCAAACACCGGCACAAAGCGCAGCGCCGTGGTAAAGGTGAAGGCATAGCGATACGGCACGTGCAGCACCTCGACGCAGGCGTTGGCAAGGTCGTTGAGCTTGGTCACCATGAGCATGAGGATGAGTGGTAACGCCACACCCAGTAGGCGCAGACAGGCCTTCGATCCTGTGATGAGGCCCGTGTCGGTGATAAAGCCCCACACCACGTTGCCATCGCGCATAAAGGCCAGCTGGAGCACCAGCATGATAAGCGCGAGCGGGATCAGCAACTTGAGCAGCGAGAACAGACGGTCGACGACGCCGGCATAGGCGCCCAGCGCAAGGGTGAGTGCCAAAAAGCCCAGCAGCGCCACGTAGGTGTCGGACAAGAAGATGCCGACGATGATGGCGGCGGCGAGACCCAGTTTGACGACGGGATTCAGGCGATGCAGCAGCGTATCGCCCGGCATGTAGTCGATGACGTTAACCACGGTGGACCATCTCCTTGGTAATTCGAACGACATCGGTGACCTCGCTCACCTGCGCAAAAGCGGGCGAGACGGAAGATGCCAGACGGCGCGAGAGTTCAATAACCTGGGGAGGCTCCACGTAGGCACGCCGCATGAGATCGATGTTCGAGAATAGCTCGTGCGTGCGGCCGCGGTCGAGGATGCGACCGTCGGCCATTACCACAATGCGCTCGGCAAAATCCGAGACGACTTCCATATCGTGGCAGACCATGATAACGGCGCAACCGCGCTCGGCCATGGTGCGCACCGTTTCCATGACGGTCATGCACTCGCGGTAATCAAGGCCGCTCGTGGGCTCGTCGAGCACGACGATCTTGGGCTCAACCACTACGACGGAGGCAAGCGCCACCATTTGTCGCTGACCGCGCGAAAGCGAGAACGGTGCCTCATCGGCAGGCAGGCCAAAGCGGTCGATGACGAGTTGGGCACGACGCAGAGCCTCGGCACGGTCCATGCCGCCAAGCTCCAAGCCAAAGGCGACCTCGTCGAGCACGGTGTCCTTGCAGATCTGACGGTCAGGGTTTTGGAAGAGGGTCGCGACCTCGCGAGCGATGCGGCTCGTGGGAACGGCTGCGGTATCCAGTCCCGTGACGCGCACGCTGCCCGAGGCGGGCTTAAGCAGGCCCGTGAGCAGTTTGGTGAGCGTGGTCTTGCCGGCGCCGTTTTGGCCGACGATGCCCACGAGCTCGCCAGGATAGAGCGTCAGGCTAAGGTCGTGTACGGCGGCGCCGCCATTGGGGTAGGCAAACTCAACATGGTCGAAGGTGAGTACGGGTTCGGCGTCCTTGGCATGAGGACGCAACGACGGTGCATGCGGGGAACCGGCGGGTGCCTGGGCTTCGATGGCCGCGTGTGCGGGGTCGACGATGCCCGAAATCAGGCGCTCAGCCTCATCGACATCCAAGCAGGGGGTACCGCTTACCAGGCCATCGGTTTGGAGGCTATTGAAGATACGCGTGACGCGAGGGCAGTCGACGCCGATGGCACGGAGCTCGTCGGTATGCGCGAAGACCTCGTGTGGCTCGCCCTGCAGCGCAATTTCGCCATGGTTGAGCACGAGCACGCGGTTGCAGTACTCCGAGAGCAGGGCGACCTTTTGCTCAACGACGACGATGGTGATTCCAAGTGCGCGGTTTGCCTCACGCAGCGTCTCGAAGACCAACGTGGAGCTAGCGGGGTCGAGTGCCGCGGTGGGCTCGTCGAGAACCAAGACGCGCGGACGCATGGCGAGGATGGCGGCGATGGCTACCTTTTGCTTCTGTCCGCCCGAGAGGGTGGCGATCTCGCGGTCGCGCAGGTCGCTGATGCCGACGGTCTCGAGCGTTTCGCTCACGCGCCGCTCGATCTGGTCGTGGGGAACGCCAAAGTTCTCGAGGCCAAAGAGCATCTCGTCCTCGACGACCGAGGCGACCATCTGCGTGTCGATATCCTGCAGCACACTGCCGACGATTTGCGACACGTCGGTCAGCGAGACCTCGCAGGTGTCGTGGCCGTCAACCATGACGGACCCAAAGAACGTGCCGGTGTAGTGGTGGGGCACGGCACCCGACAGGCAGGCGGCAAGCGTGGACTTGCCGGCGCCCGAGGGCCCGATGATGCCGATGAAATCTCCCTTGTTCACGCTGAGCGAGATGTGGCTGAGCGCCTGCTCGGTCTGCGTGCCATAGGAGAACGAGACATCGTCGACGTTGATGATCGTTTCCATGGATACCTTTCATAGTCATTGGGGACAGTCTTAAATGACCAGTTGTTTAAGACCGTCCCAAAAAAGCTCGTTGTTTGGGACGGTCTTTGGTGGTGAAGCACGGAGACGGCTTTACGAGGGGCCCCAGGTTGGCGCGAAAGAGGAGCGAAGCGTACTTGGGTACGCGAGCGTCGAATGAACGCCAAGATGGGGTGGCTCGTAAAGCCGAGCGGGTTAGTTGAGCCTAAGGGCCTTCTGGATGGGCAGATAGAGGGCGCCGACCAGAATGGCGTTAAAGACGGCGGTCATGGCGACGACGGGCAACATGGCGGCGGCGAGCTCGCCGACCACGCCGAGCATGGCCATCTTGATGACCATGAAGATGACGCCGGAGACAAAGGTGGTCAGGAAGGTTGCGACAATGGCGATTGCGGGCTTGACCTGACCGTCCTTGCCGGCGGCGTTGACGATGCCGGCCATGAGCATGGCGGCGATGCCCTCGGCGGCAAAATCGACGAACGGCGAAGTGGTGGTGATCTGGATCACGGCAGCCGAGATGAGGCCAATGACGAGCGCCTGGCCGATGTTGGGGCGAACGACCAGGATGGTGAGGCAGAAGGCTGAGATGATGAACTCGGGGCTGATCATGCCGCCCGAGATGCCCGAGATGGCCTTGCCGACGGTGAAGTTGAGGATGAAGCCGGCGGCGAGCAGGATGGCGAGCAGGACGAGAGCGCGGACGTCGAGTTTGCCGCGGTCGGCGGTCTGGACGGTGCGGGGCTGGGTGGCGGTGGTGTTCTGAGACATGGTGAAAATCCTTTCTGAAGGGAAGCGCAGGGGAAAAGCGGAGGCGCGTGATGCGAATGCGATCGGGCTCGAGATAGAAAAAGGCCCCCGGTCGAAACCGGAGGCCTTCCAATCACCTAGAGCGCAAAAACAGGCGTGAGGGACTCACTGTCGACCGATCGTATTCGCATCACGCCACCACCAGTTGTTGAGAGAGTTCATCGTGTTCTTCATGTCGGTGGCTCCTTTCGTGATGCCGTGGCGCGGTCGCACCTAGTTGCTGTTGCGCTGCACTATAGCACAGCGAAGTATGTGCGGGGAAATCTTTTTTAAAAAGATTTCAGGCGGGTTTCCCACCGGTCAAAAGAGCGGGCTGAGCGGGCGAGGCTGCCATTGCTGCCTTGCCCGCTCAGCTAGGACGTTACTCCTTATTGCGACGGTAGAGGAAGTAACCGCCCGCGGAGATGACGGCAACGCCAGCGATGGCGAATGCAGCCACCACGCGGCCATCAAAACGATCACCGGTGGTGGGCAGGCCGCCCTTGGTGTTCGCCTTGTTGGTGGTTACCGTGGTCGTGGTGTCCGACTTGCCAGGCTTCTCGGGCTTGGTGGTGGGCTGCTCGGGCTTAGCGGGCTGCTCGGGGGTACCGGGCTGCTCGGGGGTACCGGGCTGCTCAGGAGTGCCAGGCTGCTCGGGAGTTCCGGGCTGATCCGGGGTCACCGGGTCGGTGGCAAGAGCGTCCTTGGCATAGGTGATGGACACCTTGAGGCCGTTGGTCTCGGTGTTCAGGTCGCTCGGGGTGAAGGGCTGGTCGAAGTTTTCGGCCTTCTGATAGGCGCGCATCTCCTGGAGCAGTGCCTTGCACTTCTTGTAGGTGTTCTCAGTAGCAGCCTTGCCGGCCTTGTTGGCTAGGGCGGTGCGGCCCTCGGTGGTCGTCTCGGCCAGCATGGCGGCGTCAACTTCCTTGTTCTGCGCGATGAGCTCGTTCTGGAGCGCATCGAGGTAGGCGCGGACGTTGGTGGCGAATTGCGCGCGGTTCGCGAAGCAAAGCGAGTTGATGTCCATCAGGACGTAGTTAATGGAGTTCTCGGGCTCCTCGTTGTTCACGATGTCCTTCTCGCTGCAGTGACCATAATCAACGGTCTGGTCGCTGAAGTAGGGGCTGACTTCGGTCATCAGAGCGGAGTATAGCGGGATAGCGACGGAGAACTCGGCGCAGGAGAGCATCTCCCACTGGATAGTTGCAACCTCGGGGTCATAGCCCTTTCGAATCTGGAAGAGGTTGGCCTCGGCGTTGCGGTCGGAACCGATGCCGCTGACACCGTCAGTATTGGCATTAAGGCCGGGGACATTTTCACCGCGGTTGCCGAAGGCGCGAATCAGCTCAAACGTGTTCCAGTCGGACTTGCTGGGCTGGAAGAACAGCGGCTGCATCTCGTGAACCATGGCACCGAGCGTGACGTCATTCTTGTCCTTGTCCTTGACGATCTCGTAGTCGGTGCCCTCGGTCAGCGGAGCCATAAAGTAGTTGCGGCCCTGGATATAACGCGCCCATGAGCCCATGCCCGTATTGTTGATAGACGCACCGTAGGTCTGGGCAACATCGAACTGTCCGTCTTCGAAGTACTTGGCGAAGCCCTTCTCTTCGGGCATGGTCTGAATGCCCTCGGAGTGGAGGCAGTTCTCGGTGTCGTTAAGATTGACCTGGAAATTGAGGTTACTAATGTTGGGGTTGACCGAAGCGACGTCGTCGGTCAGCTTCATAGCGATCCACTGGTGGCCGGAAAGCGCGGCGAACAGCCAAGTCTCGGTGTTGTCGGCGATGATGAGCTGATCGTTGGAGTAGACACCCTGCTCGTCGATCAGGGTGCCGATGAGCTCTACGCCCTCGCGGGCCGTTGCGCTCTCGCCCAAGATGACGCCCGCGTAGCTGTACTCGCCGATGCCGGTATTTTTGACCTCGGGATTTGCTTTGTGGGCATGCTTGGTCGTGGGATCCGCTGCCTTGGCATCGTCGTTGTAGGAGGTGCTCAGTGTTGCGGAGCAGGAGACGCCCTTCTCATTGATGCCGGCCTCGGAGTAAGCATCCCAGCGTCCGTCCCACTCAGCAGGATGGTCGCGCACGTAGCTGTAACGATACGTAGTCTTGGTCGAGGTGTAGGAGAATTCGGACTCGCCCGAGCTGTAGGTATGACCAGGGCCATGAGAGGGCTCGATGCCATAGTGTTTGAGGTAACGAGTGCCAATGTCCTCGGTGCGGCCATAGTACGTGTTACCGTCGGCCGTAAGGTTCTTGCCCATGTACATCTGTGTGCAGGCGAGCGCAGATGTCGGCATGGACATGATGGTTGCAGCTCCAAAGGCGAGGCCTATGCCAAGCTTTTTGAGCGCGTTGACGGGGTGAGTTTTCCTCATTTTCCCTCCCAGCGTGCGAAAGCCCTCTGTCGCCAGAGGGCTTCAGCCAATAAAGACACCCCATTAGCGTAACGAACTGGAAACATTATTCATCTATGAAAGAAACTTACTCGATAAGCGTGATGAAATATGCGATGAGCGGTTAATTGTACTCAGTTTATAGCTTTACTTTAATAAAGACGCCCTGTAATTACTGTAGTCGAATAAAGTAGCTGGGAATGCCCGAAATGAAAATCCCCTGCTGTTTGGCAAATGCATAAACGGCAGGGGAGACGATAATTGGATGAATATCATACCAATGTGGAATTACTTCTTTCGACGGTGAATCACGTTGATCGCATAGCCGACGAGCATGGCCAGAACAATGACGATAAAGCCGAGCAGGGGATTGTCGTTCATGGGGTCCTCCTATTTACCGAGCGGTGAGAATTCGTCGACGATTAGGTCGAGACATTGCGGAAGTGCGCGGGCACCAAAGACGCCGGAGTTACTGGAGATAATCTCACCATCGAACTGCATGCCCAGCGACGGCGTGCAGGTGATCTTGGCTTCCTTGGTCTGGATGATCTTGAACTGCGGGCGACCGAGCACCTTGCCGGCGGGGTCGAGCGCGGCTGTGATCACGGTGGGCAGCAACTGCACGGTTTTTACGGGCTCGATGACCGCGATGTCGACCATGCCGTCGTTCATGCGACAGTTGGGGAACAGGTTGATGTCGTTTTGGATGACCGAGGTGTTGCCGGCCATGCAGCAGATGCCGTCGAGCTCCTCGACAATGCCGTCGTGCTCAATGGTAAAATGCGCCACCGTGGGATTGGGCGTGGCGAGTGCAGACAGGAAGTAGGCAATCTCACCGATGTCGTTTTTGCTGGGGGCGGCCTTCATCATGATCTCGGCGTCGTAGCCCGAGCCGGCAATGATGATGAAGCCATGGCGCCTCTCGTTGCCGTTCTCGTCGAGCCAAAAGAGCTCGCCCATGTCCGCCTTGACGGTGCGGCCGTCGCGGCAGGCCTTGGCGAGCGCCGCCGCCTCGGGGGCATTGCCGATATTGTTGAAGAACAGGCAGGCCGTGCCGGAGGGAAAGACGAGCGTGGGGACGCCGCATCCGCGCATCTGGTCGAGCACGTTGGAGACGGTGCCGTCGCCGCCCGAGACCACCACGCGATCGAACTCGCGCACGTCTGCCACGGCGTCCTCGGGCTCCATGCCATCGCCGATAAAGCGCATCACGACCTCGTCGCCGCCCTGCGAGAGGGCGTGCGTGAATGCGAAGATTTCATCTGAGCTGGGGCCCGATGCCGGGTTGTGGATGATAAGGCAGCGCATACTTACGTTCCCGTTCTGTGACTAACCGAGTATAGTTGTAAGGCAATGCCGATATCCTACCCGTGTTTTTCGGGCCTAACCTTATTCGATGGGTTGATATGTACATTTCCACACATCAGGCTCTACTCGACTTTTGCCAGCGCGCCCGCGAGTTCGACGCGATTGCCGTCGATACCGAGTTTTTGCGCGAGCGCACGTTCCATCCGCGTCTGTGCCTGGTTCAGATTGCCACCCCTGCCGAGAGCGTCGCGGTCGACCCCCTGGTAATCGACGACCTGTCGCCGCTCGCCGAGCTTATGGCCGATGAGAGCGTAACCAAGGTGTTCCACGCCTGCTCGCAGGATATGGAGGTCATGCTCCATACTGTGGGCGTGCTGCCGCGTCCTATTTTTGATACTCAGGTGGCCGCCGCCTTTTTGGGTGAGCGCCAGCAGATTTCCTACGGCGCGCTCGTGCAGACGTTTTGCGGCGTCTCACTGCCCAAGACCGAGTCGCTGACCGACTGGTCGCGCCGCCCGCTGACCGATAAACAGATTGAATATGCGATCGATGACGTCAAGTACCTGATCGTCGCCTATACCGAGATGATGAGCCGCCTGCGCGAGCTGGGCCGCGTGGACTGGGTACTCGACGAGCTCCGCCCGCTGGCCGACGAGTCGCACTATCGCGCCGACCGTCACGAGGCATTCCGTAAGGTCAAGCGCATCAACTCGTGCAGCCGCCATCAGCTGGGCATTGCGCGCGAGCTTGCCGCTTGGCGCGAGGACCGTGCCGAGCGCCGCAACATCCCGCGCAAGTGGGTCATGTCCGACGATACGCTGCTTGCGCTCGTCAAGCGCAATCCCGTGCGTGTCGAGGAGTTCCGCAGTATCCGCGGTACCGACCAGCTGGGGGAGCGCGACGTGGACGGCGCGCTCATGGCCATCAAACGTGGCGCGAGCTGCCCACACGATCGTCTGCCGCTCATGGTGCGCGGGCATCGCCAGATCTCGCCGGAGCTGGAGAGCGTGACCGATCTTATGTATGCGCTCATTCGCTTGGTTGCCGAGCGCTCGGGCGTGGCAACCTCAGTCATTGCCTCGCGCGATGACCTTGCCGACTATATTGAGCATCCCGAGCAGAGCCCCTTGCGCGAAGGCTGGCGTTTTGAGCTCGTGGGCTCGCGCCTGGACGATCTGCTTTCGGGCAACATGGGACTCACCGTGAAGGACGGCAAAATCGAGCTTTTGTAGTTATATAGCTACGCGGTTTTCCAAACGATGCAAACGTTCTAGGGTGGCAATGCCAAAACATCGATGCTGATATGCTTGCCGGCTGACTGGGTAGAATGCCTCCAACGTGTAACTCGATTCGGAGGAATTCGCATGCCTTATTACTATGGATACGGCTTTGGTATCGACCCGCTGTACCTGCTGGTTGTTCTTGTCTGTACGGTGCTTGGTCTTGCCGCACAGAGCTATATCAACTCGACGTACAAGACGTGGTCCAAGGTACGATCGGACGGCGACCCGGGCGCTACGGTCGCTCGCCGCATGCTCGACGCCAACGGCTGCAACGCCGTGGGCATCAAGGGCGTTGCCGGCGAGCTCACCGACCATTACAACCCTCAGGATAACAATCTGTATCTCTCGGATGCCAACCGTTCGGGCGGGTCGGTCGCAAGCGTCGCCGTCGCCTGCCACGAGGCGGGCCATGCCGCTCAGCGCCAAAGTGGCTATGCCATGATGAAGGTGCGCACCGCCCTCGTGCCGGTCGTCAACTTTACCCAGAACACCTGGACGATCGTGCTGCTCATGGGCCTGTTCATGAACATCGCGGGGCTCACGACCCTCGCGCTGATTTTCTTCTCGTTTAGCGTGCTGTTCCAGCTGGTTACACTGCCGGTCGAGATCGATGCCAGCCGCCGCGCTGTGGCCTACATTGAGCAGTCGGGCATGAGCTCCAAGCAGGTCAACGGTGCCAAGAAGGTGCTGACGGCGGCCGCTCTTACCTACGTGGCGGCGGCGCTCACCTCGATTATTCAGCTGCTCTACCTTATGGCTCGCTACAACAGAAACTCCAACCGATAAGAACTTGGGCTGACAGGCGCCGCGGGGATTCGTGTCCCCGCGGCGCTGTACTATGTGTGGGACTTGAATTTGCACGGGGCCGGAGCCCTTGTGCACGATGACGAAAGGAGGCTGCGTGGCAGGCTGGAATCTAACCGGCAATGCCGTTTCCGCCGAGTTCGACGGATCGGACGAGCAGGAGCGCAAGGAGCTCAGCGTGAGCCAGGCGGTGGAGATCGCCGCTGGCGCGCTCGATGCGATTCCGCAGCTGAGCGTCCTGGGTGAGGTCACGGGCTTTCGTGGCCCCAATGCCCGAAGCGGCCACTGCTACTTCCAAATCAAGGACGACTCGGCCGCTGTCGACTGCATTATCTGGAAGGGCGCCTATCTTAAGCGCACCTTCGATTTGCGCGACGGTATGCAGGTGAGCTTTAAGGGCAGCTTCAATCTCTACAAGCCCACGGGGCGCATGAGCTTCGTTGCCCGCTCGTTCTCGCTGGCGGGGGAGGGCCTGCTGCGTCAACAGGTGGCACAGTTGGCCGAAAAGCTGCGCCGCGAGGGGCTGATGGACGAGGCACGCAAACGCCGCATTCCGGTGTTCTGCTCGCGCGTGGCGGTCGTCACCTCGCTTTCGGGCGCTGTGATCGACGACGTCAAGCGTACGCTGCGCCGTCGAAACCCACTTGTCGAGCTCGTTTGCGTGGGTGCCAAGGTCCAGGGCGAGGGTGCGCCAGCAGAGCTTATTGAAGGCTTGCGCCGCGCCGCCACCATTACGCCGGCGCCCGATTGCATTTTGCTCGTGCGTGGCGGCGGTTCCTTCGAGGACCTCATGACCTTTAACGACGAGGAGCTTGCCCGTGCAGTGGCGGCCTGTCCCGTGCCTGTGGTGACAGGTATTGGCCATGAGCCCGATACCTCGATCTGCGA
>JAJXHK010000042.1:0-3468 GCA_021639365.1 Collinsella aerofaciens | reverse complement strand
GTCCCGTGCCTGTGGTGACAGGTATTGGCCATGAGCCCGATACCTCGATCTGCGACATGGTGAGCGACCGTCGCGCCTCCACGCCCACGGCGGCGGCAGAATCGGTGGCGCCGGCCATGACAGAGCTGGCCGACGTGCTCGAGACGCGCCATCAACGTCTGGGCGCCGCGATGGCATCGATGATCGGGTCGGATCAGGTCGATCTGGAGATGCTCGATCAGCGTGGTCGTCGTGCCTGGGACACCTATACGGCACGCTTGGGCGATGCGCTTGATGCAGCCGCGTGCCGCCCGTGTCTTAACGATCCAACGTTTATGGTCGAGCGTCGCGAGTCGGAGCTCGCCTTGACGGCCGATCGCCTGTCGGGCGCCATTGCGCGCTCGGTCGGGGCATTCCGTTCGAGCTTCGAGCGTCTGCCCGAGCGCTTGGTCGCAAGTACCTCGGGGCTCGATGGCAAGCGCCATTCACTCAGGCTCGCGAGCTCCCGCCTGGAGCATCGGGGGCGCACGATGCTAAGCAAGCCTGCTTCTGACTTAGGCCGTGCAGCGGCCTCGCTCGACGCCCTGTCGCCGCTTAAGGTGCTTGCCCGCGGCTACTCCATCGCGTACAGCGATGACGGTGTGGCTACGAGCGCCAAGACCTTTAAACCCGGCGACGCCATTCGCGTGCGTATGGCAGACGGCAACGTGGCGGCAACCGTCGATACGGTCGAGTAGACCGCGTTTTATGGTGATAGACTTTTAGGAAAGGAAACAGATATGGCAGAGAAGACCCCGGTCGAGCAGCTTACGTACAAGCAGGCCTCGCAGGAGCTGGAGCTCATTATCCGCAGCCTGGAGTCGGGCGATATGGAGCTCGAGGAGTCGCTCGAGAGCTACACCCGCGGCGTCGAGCTTCTCAAGAGCCTGCGTACCCGCCTGGCTGATGCCGAACAGAAGGTCTCGGTGCTCCTGAAGGACGTCGACGGCAACGACGTGCTCGCCGACGGCGAAGCCGCCAACACCGACGACAACCTCTCGTTCTAAGCATCTCGACCAAATATAATTACCTTGGTCTGTAAGAAAGGAACCAACCATGTGCGATTGCATCTTCTGCAAAATTGCCAACCACGAGATCCCCTCGACCGTTGTCTATGAGGACGACCAGGTCATCGCCTTCGACGACCTCAACCCACAGGCGCCGGTCCACACGCTCGTGATCCCCAAGAAGCACTACAGCGACATCGCCGACAACGTACCTGCCGAGACCATGGGCGCCATGGCTCACGCCATCCAAGAGGTCGCCAAGGCCAAGGGTCTGGAGGACGGTTTCCGCGTCATCTCCAACAAGGGTGTCAACGCCGGCCAGACCGTCATGCACTTCCACATGCACGTCCTCGGCGGCAAAAATCTGGGCGAGAACCTCATCTGAGGACGCGTAGCCCGTCGACTTGGCTGTCTTTGGAGTAATCTATGCAGCTTTCTCAACTCGAATACCTTCAAGCGGTAGCGAACTACGGCGGCGTGCGCAAAGCAGCTCGCGCCGTTCATGTGAGTCCGCAGGCCGTTTCGTCGGCAATCAAAAAGTTGGAATCTGAGTATCAGATTGTTTTGCTCGACCGATCGGCGGGGGAGGCTGTTTTGTCTCCGGCGGGCAGAGAATTTGCGCGTCGTGCACGCGTGATCCTGGCACAAGTCGACGATCTCAAAAAGTACGCCCAATCGAGGGACGACGGCGTCTCGCCCGACGGCCACTTCCGTCTTTACGCCCCCTGCCTTCACGGGCGGGGGCGTCTTTTTTCCGAAAACTGGTACGACTCGTTTGAAAGCTCGCACCCTCAGATTCACCTTGACGTGTGGCATCAGCCAACGGCTACATGCTTTGAATCACTCGTGCTTGGCATTTCGGATGCGGCCATCTCATTTGAGGAACCAAGGGACGGTGTCCTTTCTTCGAAATACTTGGGTGAAAAGGAGCTCAAGGTTCTTTCGAGCCCGGCGGGTCATCAATCTGTGAGTGCTATGACCGTTCGTGAGTTACTGGGCGGCAGACTCGCTGTTCCCATTAATTTGTCACCCTGTCTCAATGCAATCAATCAATGTCCTGAAGCCCAGCTGGTTAATTTCCGCTTCCGCGATGTCGAATACGGAAACAGGGCGCAGGTTGAGTTTCTTCAAGCCGGGGGATTGATATTGAGTTTTTCTGGCTCTTCTCTCGCATCAAATGGATTGGAGGTGAGCGAGTGCTCCATCGAAGGCTCGCATGACGTAGCCTTGCCCATCTACTTTTGCTATCGACAAAATGCCTGGACCGATCGACACCAGACGGTTTTTCTGCACCTATTGCGTCATCTCGCTTCGTGAGGCCTTTTGGCCTCGTGTCGTCAAGTGATTATTGACGCCTTGTAACACATAGCTGACAGCTTTGCCCTCATGCTTTTCCAAGATTCCGATTTAGATTGCTGACTCTTGGAGGGTGGAGCATGAAAAACCGTACGGTTTTGCTTTATATGACGTTCGTTTTTCTGTCGAACTTCAGCACCATTTTGTATTTTCTGACGGTTTACCTTGAATTCGTCGGATTTTCGATGGTGGCGATTTCTAGCATGATGATTGCATACCAAGTGAGCAAGTTCATTCTTGAGGTTCCTACTGGTTATATTGCTGACAGGTTTGGACGAAAGGTGAGCGGCCTCGTTGGCATTGTGGGAATGCTTGGGTACTACGTCGCCCTGCTTCTCGTTCGATCTCCTCTGCTTTTAATCGGTGCGTTCGCTCTCAAGGGTTTTGCCGTTGCATGTGTGAGCGGATCCATAGAAGCGATTTACATTGACAGCGTCTCTCAGGACCAGCTTGTAAGACTTAATGTCGTTGAGCGATTCGTTTTCTATGCCTCTTATGCCCTCTCCGCTTGCGTGGGCGGTTTCATTTCGTCTGTCGGTGCATATCTCATTGGTCTTTCGGCAGATATCATCGCAATGGTGTTGACGTTGGTTGTCGTTGTCTGCACTCCTGAGATGCAAAGAGGGGACACTGCGGCGACACCTGAACGTGGAATGAGCCCGAAGATGATCGGTGCCGCCATTGCGGGTAATGGCATTCTTCGTTCAGCGTTCATCATGGACTGTTCTCAGGCATTTGCTTTTGTCGCCCTGGAAGACTTTTTCTCACTGTTGCTTGCGGGTCGCGGAATGAGTGCCGTCGCTTCGGGCGCGACCATTGCGGTCCAGCTCCTTGCCTCGGCCTCCATGGGACTTATTGTGCCCAGTGCGATTGCTCATGTCGACAAGGGCTGTTTTGCGCGTATTTGCGGCATCGTGCGCCTTTTCCTGACTGCTCTGTTTTTGATTCCCTTTACTCCGGCCTATTTGCTGCCCGTGTTCTATGTGCTGCAGACGGTTGCGTACTCGTTATTTGCTCCAATTAAATACTCAATTTTTCAAAATGCTGCCGATTCTTCGATGCGCTGTTCACTGATTTCGGTTCAAAG
>JAJXHK010000060.1 GCA_021639365.1 Collinsella aerofaciens | reverse complement strand
ATCATGATGCGGCTGCAGATCTGCTCGACTTCCTCCATGTAATGGCTGGTATACACCACCGTGGCGCCCTCGTCGCGCAGGCGGCAGATGCCCTCCAGGATGGCGTTGCGGCTTTGCGGGTCGACCGCCACCGTGGGTTCGTCAAAAAAGATGAGCTCGGGCTTGTGCGCGATGCCGCAGGCAATGTTGAGACGACGCGCCAGGCCGCCCGAGAGCTTGCCGGGGCGGAACTTGGTAAAGTCGCCCAGGCCGACAAAGTCGATCGCCTCGTCCACGAGCGCACGGCGGCGCTTGCGGTCGTTGACGTAAAGACTGCAGAAATAGTCGATGTTCTCGCGCACCGTGAGTTCGTCGAACACCGCAACTTGCTGCGGGACCACACCGATGCGGCGCTTGAGGTCGTAGCGGGCGGGCGTCATGCGCTCGCCGAACAGCTCGATGGTGCCCTTGTCGTAGGCGAGCAGCTGCAGGATGCAGTTGATGGACGTGGTCTTGCCCGAGCCGTTGGGGCCCAGCAGGCCAAAGATCTCGCCGGGAGCGATACTCAGGTTAAAGTGGTCGAGCGCAATAAGGTCGTCGTAGCGCTTAACGAGGTTTTCGACGTGGACGATGTCTGTCATGAGGCGGCCCTTCTGTTGGTCGTGGCCCGGTACGATTGCATCATCGCAGGAGCGGGCGGCGCGCACCAGTGAGCTTTGTCACGAGTGCGGAGGGGTCTTGGTCGCCGGCCTGCCGACGCCCCCCCCCCGCTTTGCCGCGCGGGAGGAATGTCACGGTTGCGCAGGCGGCCCCTCCACCACGCGCAGCTTCGCGTACAATACCCATATGAACAGGCTTTTCGACAAATCGATCGTGCTGGCGTGCTGTATTGCGGCCGCCATGGGTCTTGTTGTGGACGCTCGCCTGGTCGCGGCGTTTTGCCTAGGCGTTATTGCCACCTCGCTGGCCGAGGTCGCACAGGGAAACCGCGCCCGCCGTGCGAGCGAGACCGGCAGCTACGCCTACGTCATCGCGGCTGTCTTCGTGCCGCCGTTTGTGCCGTTCGCACCTCTCGCCCTCTATGACATCGCGCGGCGCGTGCGCCGTGAGCACGCCTGGATCGCGCTGGGTGTCGGCGCTGTCTTTGCCTGTGCGCTCGTCGCGGACCTTCGCGGCGGCGGGCTCACCACCCGAACGCTGCTGCTAACCGCCATCCTTTCGGTCGCCGCCACGTTGCTGTCGCTGCGCACCGCGCAGCTGGAGCGCGAACAGGAACGCATGCGTCGCACCCGCGACAAGCTGCAAGAACGCGCCCTGGCACTCGAGGCACGCAACCGCGACCTCGCCGACCGCCAGGACTACGAAGTCGAGCTCGCGACGCTCGCCGAACGCGCCCGCATCGCGCGCGAGATCCACGATAACGTGGGCCACCAGCTCACGCGCGCTTCGCTTCAAACCGAAGCCCTGCGCGTGGTCCATGCCAACGAGCCCGGCGTTGCCGCCGATTTCGCCGACGTCAAATACACCGTTGACGAGGCGCTCCAGCTCGTGCGCGCCAGCGTCCACGCGCTCAACGACAATGCGACCAACCTCTCCGTGCAGCTCGAACGCATTGTTGAAGGCGCGCGCTCGGACGGCGGCCCGCAGATTGAGCTTGAAGTTTTGGCCGAGCATGCGCCCGCAAATGTCGCCAACTGCTTTGCAGCGGTCCTGCGCGAGGCGCTCTCCAATACCATGCGCCACGCTTGCGCCCAGACCGTCACCGTACGGTGCATGGAACATCCGTCGTTTTACCAGCTCATTGTTACCGACGATGGCGCGGGTGGGGTTCAAGCAAGCGGCCGCGGCGCCGCGGAGGGCATGGGGCTCGCCTCCATGCGCGAGCGCATCGAGGCGCTTGGCGGCACCTTCACCGCCGGCCCGCGTGCCGGCGCCGGCGGCTGGCGCGTGTTTGCCACCGTTCCCAAGCAGCAAGGAGATGAGGGCCGATGAGGCTCATCGTTGTCGACGACGACCGCTTGGTGGTCGATTCGCTCAAGATTATCCTGGGCGCCCAGCCGCAGATCGAGGTGGTGGGCACCGGCGCCAACGGCAACGACGCGGTTTCGCTCTATGCCGAACATGCACCCGATATCGCGCTGCTCGACATTCAGATGCCAGGGCGAGACGGCCTTTCGGCGGCGCGCGAAATCCTTGAGCACGACCCCGCGGCACGCGTGGTGTTTCTGACGACATTCTCGGATGACGAGTACATTGTGTCGGCGCTCAAGCTGGGCGCCCGCGGTTACCTGATCAAGACCGATGTCGCCGCCATTCCGCCAGCGTTGGCGCAGGTCATGGATGGCAAACGCGTGCTCGAGGGCAAGGCGATCGAAGATGTTGACTTTGACGGGATGGGCGACAAGACGGGCACGCCCCGCCGGCCCGCAGCCTTTGCCAGCCTGACCGATCGCGAGTTCGAAGTCGCCGAGCTCATCGCCCGCGGTCTCGATAACAAGGAGATTGCCGCCACGGCTTATATGGGAGAAGGCACGGTGCGCAACCACATCAGCTCGATCCTGGCCAAAATGGGCCTGCGCAACCGCACCCAAATCGCCATCGCCTACCTGCGAGGGTAATTACCCAACGGCCGACCGCTCCGGCATAGCAAAATGGCTGCCATCGATTTAATGCCATTTCAAAACTATGCCGGTTTCCGGGGCTGAGTCACGAGTCCCCAACCATGCCGATATTCGTGAAAATAAAACCGCAGGTAGACGAGCCGTCATTTTGCAGAAAACGCGGGTATGGATGGGAGTCCTGAGTTTAGCCCCGTAAACCGGCATAGTTTTGTTTGAACGGTCCTGCGCGAACGCACCCACCAGCCGCGTGGGGCCAAAAATGATCCGTTTTCCTCCGTCCCCGGGGGATCATTTGGCGGCGCCAACCACGAAATCGGCCCATCTACTACGTTTGACTCGATACCCCCAACCATACCCCCGTTTTCCAGAAAATCGCAGGCGTTCTACCTGCGGTTTTGTTTTCGCGTTTTTTGGCATGGTTGGGGGTAAGGGGATAAACGTAGTAGATGGGCCGATTTCGTGGCGGCCCTTCCTCCCCTGCGCACAAAAGTGCCGCCACGGAGAAGGGAGACGTCTCCGTGGCGGCTGGGGGTGGGG
>JAJXHK010000041.1 GCA_021639365.1 Collinsella aerofaciens | reverse complement strand
TGCTCGATGAGGTCGGCCTTGATCTTGCCCATGTCCTCGATCTCGGCGGCGTGCTGCGTGGAGATGACGATGGTCGTGACCTCGACGGGCTTGCCTTCCTCGTAGCGCACGGTGACCTGGGTCTTGCCGTCGGGACGCAGATAGGCGAGGGTACCGTCGTGACGCACGGCGGCCAGGCGCTCGGCCAAGCGGCTTGCCAGGTAGTGCGGCATGGGCATGAGGGTCTTGGTCTCGTTGGAGGCATAACCGAACATCATGCCCTGGTCGCCGGCGCCGATCAGGTCGATCGGGTCGGTGGTAGCGCCGGTCTGGGTCTCAAAGGACTCGTCGACGCCCTGGGCGATATCGGGCGACTGCTCGTGGATAAGGCTCATAACGCCGCAGGTGTCGCAGTCAAAACCGAACTTGGCACGGTTGTAGCCAATGCGACGGATAACGCCGCGGGCGATTTCCTGTACGTCGACGTAGGCCTGGGTGCGAATCTCGCCGGCGACGATGACGGTGCCGGTGGTCACGAGGGTCTCGCAGGCGCAGCGGACGTTCTCCACGTTGGCGGGCACGCCGTTGGGGGCGATGTAGCCCTGCTCCTGGAGCTCTATTTCTTTGGCGAGGATTGCGTCGAGGACGGCGTCGCTGATCTGGTCAGCGATCTTATCGGGATGACCTTCGGTCACCGACTCCGACGTAAAAACAAAGGACCCGTGTTGGGGTGGGATGGAACGAAGTTCTTCTGACATGATTGTCCTTTCAAAAACGTGTCCCGGCGACCGTTACCATTCCGCCGGGCTCTCTATGCAAGGGCACATCATAGCGCGTAAATCAAACATTCACACCCTTTCCGCACCTACTCATTGGGGACAGACTTAAATGACCAGTCGCTGGGGACATTCTTAGTTTAAGGCTACTCATTTAAGTCTGTCCCCAATGAGTGGGTCGGTGCCCTTTGTGCGGAGGTTGCTTTGTTGCTTTATACTGATGCGGTTAGACATCCATCCTGCAATCGAGGAGATTTCCATGGCATCAGACGTTCGCGTCCGCTTTGCACCCTCACCCACGGGCAAGCTGCACATCGGCGGCGCCCGCACCGCTATCTATAACTGGGCTTTTGCCCGCGCAAACGGCGGCACGTTCATCCTGCGCATCGACGACACCGACCCCACCCGCTCCACCGACGAGAACACGCAGATCATCCTGCGCGCCATGCGTTGGCTTGGCCTGGACTGGGACGAGGGTCCCGAGGTAGGCGGCGACTTTGGCCCCTACGCCCAGACCGAGCGCCTGGACCTGTACAAGCAGGCCGCCCAGAAGCTCTGGGACGAGGGCAAGGCCTATCCCTGCTTCTGCACCAAGGAGCAGCTCGACGCCGACCGCAAGGCCGCGCAGGAGCGCAAGGACCCCTTCCAGGGCTATCAGCGCCGTTGCCGCGATCTTGATCCCGAGGAGGCCCGCCGCCGCATCGAGGCCGGCGAGTCCTACGTCCTGCGCATCAAGGTGCCCGAGGACCGCGGAGACGTCGTCATCCACGACGCCGTCCACGGCGAGGTGACCTTCGACGCCAAGGAGCTCGACGACTTTGTCATCTTCCGCTCCGATGGCACGCCCACGTACAACTTCGCGACTGTCGTCGACGACGCCATGATGAAGATTACCCATGTCATCCGCGGCGACGACCACCTGTCCAACACCCCGCGTCAGGTCATGGTTTACGAGGCCCTCGGCGCGCCCGTGCCTACGTTCGCCCACATCTCCATGATCTTGGGTGCCGACGGCAAGAAGCTCTCCAAGCGCCACGGCGCCACCTCGGTGGAGGAGTACCGCGACGCCGGTTACCTGTCCGACGCCTTCGTCAACTACCTGGCGCTGCTCGGCTGGTCGCTCGACGGCGAGACCACGATCATCCCGCGCGATGTCCTGGCCAGCAAGTTCTCGCTCGACCGCATCTCCAAGAACCCGGCGACCTTCGACCCCAAGAAGCTCGACTGGGTCAATGCCGAGTACATCAACGGCATGTCCGATGCTCAGTTTGCCGACGAGATCATGGTCCCCGAGCTGCATGAGGCGGGTCTCATCGAGGGTAATGTCGAGTACGGCGAGGATTGGATAGACGCGCTTGCCGCCATTGTCAAGCCGCGCACCAAGATGCCGGCCGACGCCGTGACCGTCGCCGCTCCCATCTTCGCTACGGCAGAGACGCTCGAGTATGACGAGAAATCCGTCAACAAGGGCCTGGCCAAGGAGGGCATGGGTGCCATTCTTGATGCCGCCAAGGCCGCGCTCGAGGGTGTGAACGAGTGGACGGCTGCCAACATCGACGCCGCGCTTGAGCCGCTGCCTGAGCAGATGGACCTCAAGAAGCGCGTGGTGTTCCAGGCCGTGCGCGTCTCCGTCTGCGGCAACATGGTGAGCCCTCCGCTGGGCGAGACCATGGCGCTCGTCGGTCGTGACGACTGCCTGGCGCGCATTGACCGCGCCCGCACGATGGCGCTGTAGCAGCTGCGTAAACGCATGTATCCGAGCCCCGTTCACCCGAGCGGGGCTCTTATTTCTGTACCGATGAGCGGTTTGCTGGGACAAAATAATCAGTAGTGTTTGTCCCATGTTCGAGTGACGCAACAAGCTTGACACTCGTATCGGCCATGGGACAAACACTACTGATTATTTTGTCCCAGCCCTTTCAGGTCCGTTCGTTAGAGGTGGTGTATGGCTCAACAACTGTCGCTGTTTGGTTCGCCGGAACCGGAGGAGGCTCCGGTGAAGCCCGTGCCTGCCGCTGCCCCGGCTCAACCTAAGCCTGCACCTGAGCCCATTGCCGCCTACGCGAGCGTGGTCCTCGATATTCCCACCCGCGCGCTGTCCGAGCCATTCGCCTACTGCATTCCCCAGTCCCTTGGCAACGAGGCGCAGATCGGATCCACGGTCCTGGTCCACTTTGGTAACCGTGCCGCCGCGGGCTATGTCGTCGACATTGCTCCTGAGCTGGGCGATCTGCAGGGCAACAACGCCCTCGACCCTGCGCGCATCAAGCCCATCGAGGCCATCCTCAGCAAACCGCTCTTTACCGCCGAGGCTTCCCGCATCGCACGCTGGATGAGCCGCGAGTATGTCGCGACGCTGTCCGAGTGCCTGCGCCTGTTTTTGCCCCCGGGCGGCAGCCCGCGTGTGGTCAAGGGCGACGACGGCGTGTGGACGGTTGAACGTCCAGCCGTCAAGCCTATCCAAAACCGCTGGGTCATGCTTACGCCCGAGGGCTTCGACTATACGCCGCCCAAGACCGCGGTCCGCCAGCGCCAACTCATCGAGGCGCTCCAGTGCGGCCCGGTCACGACGCGCGACCTCAACCTTCTCTATAACAGTATGTCGGCGACCATCAAGGCGCTCGAAAAACGCGGCGTCGTGGTGGTGGAGGAACGCCGTGCGTGGCGTGGCTGCAGCGAGCAGACCACGCTGTCCTCGGCAAGCGGCAAGGCGCCGGTCTCCCTTACCAACGGCCAGCAGCAAGCGCTTGCTCAGATCGAGCGCGCCCGCCTTGACGCCCATGGCGACGTGGTGCTGGTTGACGGCGTCACCGGCTCCGGCAAAACCGAGGTTTACCTCTCCGCTATCGAGCGCGTGCTCGCGGCAGGCCGCTCTGCCTGCGTGCTCGTGCCCGAGATCTCGCTGACGGCCCAGACCGTCGGCCGCTTCCGCTCGCGCTTTGGCGAGACGGTCGCCGTGTTCCATTCGCGTCTATCTGCTGGCGAGCGCCTGGACCAGTGGGATATGGTCGCCAGCGGTGCGGCCCGCGTGGTCGTCGGCGCCCGCTCAGCGCTCTTTTGCCCGCTTGACGACTTGGGCCTCATCATCATCGACGAGGAACACGAGACCAGTTACAAGCAGGGCTCCAGCCCGCGCTACCATGCGCGCGAGGTTGCGGCCGAGATGGCGCGTCGCTATCGCTGCCCACTTGTGCTGGGCTCGGCCACGCCTTCTGCCGAGACCCTCGACCGCTGCCGCCACGGCATGTATAACGGTGCCATCTGGACGCGTGTCGAGATGCCCGAGCGCCCCGGGCACGCCGTGCTGCCTACGGTCCGCATTGCTGACCTGCGTCGCGAGTTCTCGCACGGCAGCCGATCCATGTTCTCAAAACCCTTGATGGAGGGATTGGAGCGTGTGGTCGAGCGCCGCGAGAAGGCCGTGTTGCTGCATAACCGCCGTGGCTTTGCGCCATTCCTGATGTGCCGCGAGTGCGGCTGCGTCCCCACCTGCAACCACTGCTCCACAGCGCTTACGTATCACGAGCGCACACACACGCTGCAGTGTCACACATGCGGTTCGTCTTGGCGCGTGCAGCCGTATCCCGCGCCCACGAGCCGTTGTCCCAAATGTGGCAGTCGCTACCTGGCAAAAATGGGCCTGGGCACGCAGCAGATCGAGGACGCACTGCACCAGTTGCTTCCCGAGGACGTTTCCATCATTCGCATGGATGCCGATTCCACGCGTGGCAAGGATGCGCACAAAAAGCTGCTCGAGCAGTTCGATGCGGCGGATTGCGCCGTGTTGCTGGGTACCCAGATGATCGCTAAAGGTCTCGATTTTCCCGAGGTCACGCTCGTGGGCGTGGTCAATGCCGACTTCGCCCTCAAGCTGCCTGATTTCCGCGCAGGGGAGCGCGCCTACGATCTGCTGGAACAGGTGGCGGGCCGTGCCGGTCGCGGCGATCGTCCCGGTGAGGTGATCATCCAGACCTACCTGCCCGAGGATCCGGTCATTCGTGCCGTCGCTGAGCACGACCGTTCGATCTTTACCTACTACGATCTGGACCAGCGCCGCGACGCGCTGTACCCGCCGTTTGTTCGCCTGGTCAACATCTTGGTGTGGTCGGCGAACCGAGACGACGCGCAGGACTACATTGGGCGCATTGCAAAGCTTCTTAAGCGCCGCTGGCATGCCGCCGCGCCCGACTTTTTGCGGGCGGGGAGCGCCGTGCCCCAGGTGCTGGGCCCGGCTTCGTGTGTAATCGAGAGAGCCAAGGACCGTTACCGCTTCCATCTGCTTGTGAAGTCGCCCGTGGGGTACCATGTCTCTGATGATATCGACGCCTGCCTCAAAGAGGTGGGCTCTGTGCGCGGCGTGAGCGTGAGCGTTGACGTCGATGCCTATGATTTGATGTAGCAACCCGAAAGGATGGCCATGGAAGCCAACGGAATCGTACTGTCGCCCGACCCTCGCCTGCGTCAGGAGTGCGCCGTGATCGAGGAGATCACCCCGGCGATCGAGGCGCTTGCCGAGAAGATGAAGAAGACGATGTTCGACAACGGCGGTTGCGGCCTGGCTGCTCCGCAGATCGGCGAGCTTATTCAACTCGTCACCATCGACTGCGACTACAGCGACAAGAACGACTACGACCCGTACGTGCTCATCAACCCTGTCATTGTTGAGCAGAGCGACCATCTGGTGCCGTTTAGCGAGGGCTGCCTGTCCATCCCTGGCATTAGCTGCGAGATCGAGCGTCCCGACCATGTCGTCGTCGAGGCGTATGACCTGGACGCAAACCTGATTCGCTACGAGGCCACGGGCGACCTGTTCTGCGTGTGCCTGCAGCACGAGATCGATCACCTGCACGGCAACACCATGTTCGAGCGACTGAAGCCGATGCAGAGGATCAGGGCGGTCAAGGAGTACCAGGACGCCCTGGCCCGCGGCGCTCGACCGGGCGAGACGGAGTAGGTCCCACCGTCCCCTTCCGCCGCAGGGCTTAGGTTTTGCTCCATGCTCAAACAGTCCTGCTCGCACGAAGAGCACATTAAGTGCTCTTCGGCTCGTGCGGAACTGCGCGTGGAGCAATAACCTAAGCCCTGCGGCGGAAGGGGACTGCGCTTTCGTGCTCCTTTTCGCCCGGGTGCCGTCGGGCCAGGGAGGGGCGTCTTCGCTGATAGTCTTTGTTGAGAGGGAGCTGCTTTTATTGCGGCTCTTTCTTTGGTTTTGGGTATATTTGTTCTTGTTGAAATGTTATTGCGGATGGGCTGGTGACTTGGCTTTCCGCTGTTCTTTGTAGCCGTCTCGGCTTTGGTTGAGGGGAGACGTTCTTTATGCGTATTGTGTTTATGGGTACGCCTGATTTTGCTGTGCCTTCGCTGACTTCGCTTGTTGAGGTTGGGAACGAGATTGCGCTTGTTGTTACTCGTCCTGATGCTGTTCGTGGGCGTGGTAAGAAGCTGGAGCCGTCTCCTGTTAAGGCTAAGGCTCTCGAGCTTGGTTTGCCTGTTGTTGAAGCTAATCGTATGACGCCTGAGGTTGTTGAGGCACTTCAGGCTGCCCAGGCTGACATTTTCTGTGTGGCTGCTTATGGCTGCATTTTGCCCGATGAGGTGCTGCATATGGCGCCGCTTGGCATTGTGAATGTTCATGCCTCGCTGCTGCCTCGTTGGCGTGGGGCTGCTCCTATTCAGCGTGCGATTCTCGCTGGTGATGAGGTTGCTGGCGTTTCTATCATGCGCATCGGGCATGGTGTGGATACTGGTGCTTATTGTGCTCAGGCTTCCACGTCGGTTGCCGGTAAGCATGCTGAGGCGCTGACCATGGAGCTTGGTGAGCTTGGCGGCAAGCTGCTTGCCGATACGCTTCCTTCTCTTGCCGACGGCACCGCTGTGTGGACAGAACAGGATGAGTCGCTTGTCACCCATGCTGCCAAGATTTCCAAGCAGGAGATGCGTCTGGATCCGCACATGGCGGCGCTTGATTGCGTGCGTCATGTGCTGGCCTCGTCCGATACCGCGCCTGCTCGTTGCGTGATTGCCGGCAAGACGGTGCGCGTGCTCGATGCTGCGCCGGCTGATGTGTCGCTCGGCGAGGGTCAGGTTCTCGTTCAGGCCAAACGTGTTTATCTGGGCCTTTCTGATGGCTCGGTTGAGTTGCTCGAGGTTAAGCCTGATGGCAAGCGTGCTATGGCCGCTTCTGCTTGGGCTGCTGGCCTGCAGGGCGCCGATCTTTCGTGGGGTGTTTTGTCATGAGCAAGCTGTCTCCCGCGCGCAAGCTTGCGCTCGATGTGCTGATGGAGGCCGATCGCCGTGGCATGTATGCGCGCGACGTGCTGTCCTCTCGCGCATCGGCCAAGGCTATTGACCAGCGCGATTCCGCTTTTGCCGCCCGCTTGGCGCTGGGTGTGGCCGCCACGCAGGGTATTTTGGACGAGCTGCTCGATCAGTTTCTCGATAAGCCTAAAAAGGTTGCGCCGCGTGTTCGCATGGCGCTTCGTATCTCGGCCTTCGAGATGCTCTACCTGCATACGCCGGGCCGCGTTGCCGTAAGTCAGGGAGTTGAGCTGGTTCGCTGCGGTGCTAAGTCCGCCGCTGGCTTGGCCAATGCTGTACTGCATAAGGTTGCAGACAATGTTGAGGACTTTGCTACTGCGTCCGATGTGGATGAGCCTGAGCGACGCTTGGTTCGTCTGTCGCGCCTGATGGGTCTTCCTCGCTGGCTGTGCGCCCGCATTATGGCGTCGTTTGACACGCCAGAGGGTGCGCTTAACTTTGCCGGCAATCTGGCCCCCGCGCCGCTCGCTTTGCACGAGAACGCCTTTGCAACCAAACCTGATCCGTACCTATCGCAGCTTGTGGCGCCTGTGTTCCCTGGCTGCCATGCTCCGGTCGATGCTCAAGTTACCGTTGCTTCGGGTGTGTTTGAGCGTGCTGCTGCCGTGGCCTCGGACCTTAACGCCCAGCTTATCGCCACAGCTGCCACGCGCCCTGGTAGCTGCCTTGAGATTGGAGCCGGTCGTGGCACCAAGACCTATGTGATGATGTGCCAGGCCAAGCGTGCGGGCTATGAGCGTCAGCATACGGCGCTCGATCTGCATGATCGCAAGTGCGATTTGAATCTCGCTCGCCTGCATAAGGCCGGTATTCAGGGCGTTCGTACGGTTTCGGGTGATGCTTGCGAGCTTGATGAGGTGCTCACATCGTTTGATGCCATGCTTGGCGAGCCGGTTAAGTTCGACACGGTCTTTATCGATGCGCCGTGCTCTGGCACCGGAACCATGCGTCGTCATCCAGAGATCCCGTGGCGCCTGACCGAAAAGGATGTGACGGTTGAGCTGCCCAAGCTGCAGCTGACGATGCTCAAGGAAGCCGCTGCGCGCGTGGCTGCCGGCGGCGAACTCATCTATGCGACGTGCTCGGTTTTCGACGAGGAGAACACGCAGGTGGTGGACGCTTTCCTGAACTCTTCCGAGGGCGCCGGCTTTAGTGTGGCGCCGCTCTCCGAAGCCCAGATTCTGCAGCTGCCCGAGTTCGCCCAAGCCAAGAAGCTGGTAGCCGTCCGCCAAAACGACCGAGGACTTTTCCAAAGCGTGCCGGTAAACGCCGACTCCTACGACGGCCACTTCTGCGCCAGACTGGTCCACAAGTAATTACTAAGTTGCGGTGAAATAGGGATTGAATATCGGCTTCTAACCGCCAAACGGGGGTGCGGACAGAAAGTTGGACCGTGAAGCGGTCCGGACTGGAGGTTCGCATGTACAGCAGGGAGAAGGTCGAGCTCTTCCTCCTGGCGACGGAGGACGGCATGGGGCCCACCGCCGCCGCGGAGTTCGCGGGGGTCACGGTGAGCGCGGCCAAGAAGTGGGCGACGGGGCACCTCCCGCGCAGCTACACCGGCGGGGGCTGTAGAATCGTGGCGAGGAAACCGCCACGGAAGGAGGCCAGCTTGGGCCCCGACAAGTCGACCTACGCCCCGCCCGCGACCGGACCGCTCGCCGGGCTCAACGAGGACCAGATAGAGAACCTGCTGCTCAGGGCGGTGTTGGCCGACCTAAAAGCGGAAGGGTGGGACCCGGCTTCGATCTCGAACAGGAGCAAGTGCGAGCTCGGCGAGAGATTGAGGCGGGCGACCGCCCTGCCCCTCCGCTCGATCACAGGTTTCTTGAGGATATCGAAGAGCTCCTATGAGTACTGGAGGCCCCGCGTCGCCGCGCCGCGCGACCGCGACGCCGACATACGCGGCCGCGTGGTGCGCATCTTCCGCGAGGGCTCGGGGTGCTGGGGGTACCGCACCGTCTGGGCGCGCCTGCGCCGCGAGGGCGTCCGCGCCAGCGAGAAGCGCGTGGCCCGCGTGATGCGCGAGGAGGGCCTCGAGGTCGTCTACAACAGGAGGCGCGCCCGGGGCTACAGCTCCTACGCCGGCGAGGTCTCCAAGGCGCCGGAGAACCTCGTGAACAGGAAGTTCCGCGCCGACGAGCCCAACCGGCTGTGGCTCACCGACATCACCGAGTTCAGGCTCCCGGGCGGCGAGAAGGTCTACCTGAGCCCGGTCATCGACTGCTTCGACGGGATGCCAGTCGCCTGGTCGATCGGGCTGCACCCCGACAAGCGCCTCGCGAACTCGAGCCTGCTCAAGGCCTGCGCGGCGAGGCCGGCGGGCGCGCGCACGACGATCCACTCGGACCGGGGCGGCCACTACCGCTGGCCGGAGTGGATCGGGATCTGCGAGGAGAACGGCCTGGTCAGGAGCATGTCCGCGAAGGGCTGCAGCCCGGACAACTCGGCCTGCGAGGGCTTCTTCGGGCGCCTCAAGAACGAGTTCTTCCGCTATAGGGACTGGGAGGGCGTGACGGCCGAGGAGTTCATGGGGAGGCTCGAGGCCTACCTCGTGTACTATCGGGACGGGCGCATCAAGAAGTCCCTCGAGTGGCTGAGCCCGATGGAGTACCGCAGGAAGCTTGGATACGCCTAGGCGCGGTCCAAGAAATCGTCCGCACCCCCAACAGTCCTTATTTCACCGCAACTCATAAGGAAACCTGGGTAGCTAAAGAAGCAGCCCCGCGATTGGTGTCGGTCGCGGGGCTGATTGGTTTCTAGTGGCTGTGCGGGCAGTTGGCGCAGCAGCCGCTGGTGGCGCTGGTGCTGGAACCGCCGCTGCGCTGGTCGGTGTTGTAGAAGCCGCTGCCTTCAAACTTGATGCCGCTGGCCGAGAACGTCTTAGCGGCCGGGGCGCCGCAGCTCGGGCACGCGACCTCGGGGGTCTCGGACATGGGATGCTCAACCTCAAACACGTTGCCACAGCTCGAGCACTTGTAATCGTAGCGCGCCATAATACTTCCTTTTCAGCACAAAGCGGGCAGATCGCTCTGCCCGCATAAATTCAAACGTCTGTAACTGTACCCTATATCGGGGGTTTTATCATGCTTCGCCCCAGAATCTATGGGTGTTGCGCAGGAGCTGTGCAGTTTTGTCCTCGGCAGCCTCGATATCCGCCTCGTCAGCCTGCCAGGTCCAATTGCCCGTGGCGACGCCCGGCACGTTCATGCGGGCATCATCGCCCAGACCCAGCACGTCCTGCAGCGGCATCATCACGAGCGGCGCATCACTTGCCAGCGCGTCGCCCATCAGCTTGCCTGCAAACTCCTTGCCGCTCGGCTCGTCGCCGCCCGCAAAGGAGCGCGTGCACCAACCGGCGAGCGTCGACGTGTCGTGGGTCGAGGTGTACAGAATCTTGCCCGGCGTGGGATGCACGCCACAGCGGACGTCGTAATCGCTAAACTCCAGCACGTCCATGCCGGGGAAGCCGCAGGTCGAGGCCATCGCGCGAACGCCAGGCGTCAAATAGCCCAGATCCTCGGCGATAAAGTTGAGCGGACCCAGCTCGTCGTAGGCGGTCTGGAACAGATCCTTGCCCGGACCTGCCAGCCAGCGGCCGTCGGCGCAGGCCTTGCCCGCGGGAATACTAAAGTAGCTGTGGAAGCCCAGGAAGTGGTCCAGACGCACGCGGTCGTACAGCGAGAACGCACGGCGCAGACGGTCCATCCACCAACGGTAGCCGTTCTCCTTCATGTGGTCCCAGCGGAACGTCGGGTTGCCCCACACCTGGCCCTCGGGCGCAAAGTTGTCGGGCGGCGCGCCGGAAATCTCAATCGCCTTGCCGGTATCGGACAGCCAGAAGTTCTCGGGCTCGCTCCACGCGTCAGCCGAATCGTCCGAGACGTACATCGGAATGTCGCCGATAACCTCGATTCCCTTCTTGTGCGCGTAGTTCATGAGCTCGCACCAGGCCAGGTCAAAGCGATACTGCATGTATGCCTGCAGCTCGGCCTCGTCGTGGAAGCGCTTATCGTCAATCAGATGCTCGTTGTAGCGCGCGACATCGGCCGGCCAATCATGGCGCGATTCGCCTTCAAAGTACTTCTTGACGGCCATGTAGACGCAGTACTTCTCGAGCCAGTCGGCATTGCGATGTTTAAACGCGGTGTAGAGCGGGTCGGCATCCTCGCCACCGCGGGCTTTCCAGACCTTAAAGTCGGCGGCCAGCTCCTCATGGCTCTCTGGCAGCAGGTCGATATTGCCTGCAAAGGCCGAAGGACCAGCGTAGGGGGAGCGGAAGAAGTCAGTGGGGTTGACGGGCAGAACCTGCCAATAGCACATGCCCATAGCCGCCAGGTGGTCGATAAAGCGACGCGTGGGCGCGCCGATCGTGCCGGGCTTGCCGTCATCGGTCGGCACCGAGGTGATGTGGCACACGACGCCCGCGCCGTGATCGAGCGACTCCTGCAGGCGCTGCTCGGCGTGGTGGTAGATAATCGACGAACCCAGCGGGTACAGGTCGAGCGTGACCGTGCCGTTGTGGATCACGCACTCGTGGCCGCTAATGACGTCGCTTGCACATTCGCCGAGCGCCGGAATCGTCACGCGATGCGAATTGCGCAGGCTGCGGTTGATGATGACGGTCGCGGACTCGCCGCCCTTGCCCGTGCGGTTGTAGGCCAGCACCTCGTCGTTGAGCGCGAAGGCCTTGATCTCGCCGTCGATCATAAACGGCAGCGCGCGGCGCACGGCCGAGGCGTTCTTGACGATCGCGAGCGTGTCGAAGTCGTGCAGGTCTTCCTTGGTCGGCAGGGTGCGACGGTTGCCCGGGTCGGTAAGGCCCTCCAGGCCGTACTCGTCGCCGTAGTAAATCGAAGGCACGCCGGGGAAGGTCATCTGCATGAGCGTCGCGAGCCAAAAGCGGCTCTTGGCAAGGCCCATTGCGCCTTCGTCCAGACGCCATTTGCTGCGCTCGCACTCGGGCAGCTGCGACTCGTCGGGACCGCCGCCGAGCACCGAGATGATGCGCGGGCGATCGTGGCTCGACAGCAAATTGAGCGCGCAGGACAATGCCTCGCTCGGGTAGTTCTCACGCAGGGTCTCGATATCCTCGGCCGCCTGATAGGCGTTCTTGTAGCCCATCAAAAAGCCGATGACCATGTCGCGGAAGGGGTAGTCCATGGCGGAATCAAGCTCGGAGCCCTGCAGGTAGCGGCGCAGATGACCGTAGCTAATCTTGTTGGAGGCGTCCTCCCAGACCTCGCCGAGCAGCAGTGCGTCGGGCTTTTCGGCAAGTACTGCCTTCTTGATCTCGGCCAGGAAATCGTCAGAAAGCTCGTCAGCGACGTCCAGACGCCAGCCGTGAGCACCGGCACGCAGCCATTTGCGGATGATGCCGTCCTCGCTCAGAATCCTGTCACGCACCAGCTCGGAGTTCTCGTTGATGGCGGGCATATTGCCCACGCCCCACCAGCAGTCGTACGAACCGTCCTCGTGGAAGGTAAACGCATCGCGCCACGGCGAATCCTCACTCTGCCAGGCGCCCACACCGGGGTAGTTGCCATAGCGATTGAAGTAGATGGAGTCGTCGCCCGTGTGGTTGAAGACACCGTCCAGAATGATGGAAATGCCCAGCTTCTCGGCCGCCTGGCACAGTTCGGTAAAGTCCTGTTCGGTGCCCAGAATCGGATCGATCTTGGTGTAGTCAGCCGTGTCGTAGCGATGGTTACTCGCGGCCTCAAAGATGGGGTTGAGGTAGATGGCCGTAAAGCCCAGCTCGGCAATGCGGGGCAGGTCTTCCTGAATACCCTTGAGCGATCCTCCGTAGAAGTCCCAGGTCTTAATGGAGCCGTCCTCGGCACGCTCGTACACGGGCGGCTCGTTCCAGTCCTCGACCATGCGGCGCTGAATGCCCTTACGCGGTTTTTCGACCTCAGCCAGCGTGCGCTCGCGCCAGTGCTCGTCGCGGGCGTAGCGGTCGGGGAAGATCTGATAGACCATGCCGCGCTCGTACCAAGTGGGACGGTTCTCGCGGTGCTTGTAGACGGTAATCTGGAAGGACGGTACCTCGGCGTAGTCGTAGGTTACGCCCTCGCCGCCGGTGCGACCTTGCGGTGCGCCCAAGCGGACCTCGGGCTGGCCCTCGATATTGCATATAAAGCTGTACCAGATTAGACAGGGTTCGGGGCACGGAAGCTCGCCGGTAAAGATGCCGTCGCCCTCATGCTCCATGGGGATGAGGGTCTCGCCGATGCCGTCGACCCAGGTGCGCAGGGTAAGCGTTGCCTGGTTGGGATCGGCGTCCTCCAAAATCACCGAAAGCGCAACGGAAGTTCCAGTAGTCACAGCGCCAAACGGAGTGCGAAACTGCGGCAGGCGGCTGTTGTGAATCAATCTCATAGTATGGTCCAGTTCTATACAGTCATGGCCAACGGGCCATGGGCTTAACGCACAGTACTTAAGTATATCGTTGCACTTTAGTTGTATAAACCACAGCCGTTCACTATCGGCGAACGGTTGTGCTAGAAAATCGTTTTACCAACCTAGGTAGATTTTTGGGACAAGCCTTAAGATCTACCTTTTGACTTGGCGGCTTACCGCGTCATAAAAGGTAGATCTTAAGGCATGTCCCAAAAATCTACTCAGAAGGGGGCGCCTGGTTGGGGCGCCCCCTTGTTTGTTGAGGATTGAGTTTTGGATCGTCCGAATTATCGGCGCTTGCGGGTGGCCGTGGCCTTGCGGACGGAAGTCTTCTTGGAAGGAGCCTTATCCTCGGCCGGAGCGGCGGGGGAGACCGGGGCCTCCTTGGCGGGCTCGGGCTTTACCTCGGCCTTCGGGGCGGCCTTGGTCTCAGCCTTGACCTCGGCAGCCTTCGGTGCCGGCTCGGCCTTTACCTCGGGCTTGGCTTCTGCCTTGGGGGCAGCGGCCTTGGTCGCGGTCTTCTTGGCCGTTGTGGTGGTGCGCTTGCGCGTGGTGGTCTTGGCGGCAGGCTTGGCCTCGACGGTTGTCTCGGCCTTGGGCTCGGCGGGCTTCTCCTCGACCTTGACCGCCGGCTTTGCAGCGGCCTTGGGGGCAACCTTCGTAGCGGCGGCCTTGGTGGTCGTCGTCTTAGAAGCCGTGGTCTTCTTTGCAGCGGTGGTCTTAGCGGCGGTCGTCTTCTTGGCAGTAGTCTTAGCCGGAACCTTGGCGGCCGGCTTGGTCTCAGCCTTTACCTCGGGAGCAGCCTCAACTTCGGCAGCCTTCTTGGCAGCGGCGGTCGTGCGCTTACGCGTGGTCGTTGCCTTGGTAGCCGTCGTCTTGCTTGCGGAAGTCTTGCTCCCTGCGGCCTTGGTCGTCGAAGCCTTCTTGGCCGTCGTCTTGCGCGTCGTGGTCTTCTTGGCGGCAGGCTTTGCAGCCGACTTAGCCTCAGCCTCAGGTGCGACCTCGGCCTTCACCTCAGGCTCGGCCTCGACCGGCTTCTCCTCATCCTTAGGCTCCTCAGCAGCAACGGGCGCCTCAACAACCGGCTCATCCTTGGGCTCCTCAACAGCAGCAGGCTCCTCAGCAACCGCAGCCTCAACCACAGCCGCCGGCCTCTCAATCTCCGGATGCATAAAGAAATACAGGTCCAGATACTTATCAGCCGAGCGCGTCCAGCTAAAGTCCTGGCTCATGGCCTGCGTGACCAGCTGGTTCCAGGCCTCGCGGTTATCCCAGAACAGACGCGCCGCGCGGAACACGGCGTCGCCCATCTCGTCACCGTTAAAGTTGCTAAACGAGAAGCCCGTGCCCTCGCCGGTAAACTCGTTGTACGGCTGCACGGTGTCCTTCAGGCCACCGGTCTCGCGCACGATGGGCAGCGTGCCGTAACGCATGGCGATAATCTGCGACAGGCCGCAGGGCTCAAACTTCGACGGCATCAGGAACATGTCGGCGGCGGCGTACATGCGCTGCGACAGCGCAGGATCGAACTCGATGCGTGCGGCCATGGTGCCGGGGTACTTGTCCTGGAAATAGCGCAGGCCGTCCTCGTAGTCGCGGTCGCCGGTGCCCAGCACCGCCACCTGCACGCCGCCGGCCAGAATGCGGTCGAGCGCGTACATGACCAGGTCCATGCCCTTCTGGCACGTCAGGCGCGTGACCATGACCATAAGCGGACGGTCGTCACGCACCTCGAGCCCTAGCTCTTCCTGCAGCTTGGCCTTGCACACGGCCTTGCCGGAACGGTCTTCGACCGTGTAGTTGGCGGCAATGCGCTTGTCGGTCGCCGGGTCAAAGCCCGCCACGTCAATGCCGTTGAGGATGCCCTGCAGCGCGTACGAACGCTCGCGCAGCACGCCGTCCAGGCCCTCGCCAAACTCGGGCGTCTGGATCTCGTTGGCATAGGTGGGGCTCACCGTAGTGATGGCGTCGGCATAGCGCAGCGCGCCCAGCATGTAGTTGATGCTGCAGGCGTCGCAACGCAGCTGCGAGGCAGCCGCCGGAATATGCGCCACACCAAGGATGTCCTCCATCACGGTGTCGCTAAACTGACCCTGGAACGCCACGTTGTGGATCGAGAAAACGGTCTTGACGCGGTCATACAGCGGCAGGCCCTGGTAGAATTCGCGCAAGAACACGGGCGCCAGTGCCGTCTGCCAGTCGTTGCAGTGCAGGATGTCGCACTCAAAGCCGGCCGGCAGGTGCTGCAGGCTTTCGGTGATGGCCTTGGAGAAGAACGCGAAGCGCTCGCCGTCGTCAAAGAAGCCGTACGGATAGTCGCGCGCAAAGTAGCGCTCGTTGTCGATGAACATATAGGTGACGCCGTCGTGCTCGAGCTTCTCGAGCCCGCAGTACTCGTTGCGCCAGCCCAGGCTCACGTAAAAGTCGGAGAAGTGCTCCATCTGCGCCTTGTACTCGTCCTTGATGGTGGCGTACTTGGGCACCATCACGATGACCTCGGCGCCGGCGCGCACAAGCGCCGCAGGCAGCGAGCCCGCCACGTCACCCAGGCCACCGGTCTTCACAAACGGTGCGCACTCGGCCGAGGCAAACACGATCTGCATCTTTTTGCTGGAATCAGCCATATTGTCTCCCATGTTGCAATTCGAGAATAGCCGCCTGGCGCTAACCGGGCGGCTATTCTACATGTTACGAGCGATGTTGCGGTGCCAACGTTAACGTACGATGGTGGTGTCGGAAGTTAACGGAGCCTTGCCCAGCACCAGGATGTTCTCGGGCGTGCCGCGAAGCTCGGTGTTGGTGGGAACCACGTTGTTCTTGTCCAGAATGGCATTCTCGACGCGGGCGCCGCTCTTGATGATGCAGCTCTGGTTGATGATCGAGTTGGTCACCGAAGCGCCTTCCTCAACCACAACGCCGCGCGACAAGATCGAGTTGCGCACGGTGCCCTTGATGATGCAACCGGCCGAGATGATCGAGTTGCACGCATGGCTGCCGGTCGCATAGCGCGAAGGCGGCACGTCGTGAGCCTTGGTCAGGATCGGGCGCTCGGGATCGAAGAGCTGGTCGGCCACGGTCTGGTCGAGCAGGTCCATGCTGCGGCGATACAGCGACTTCTCGCTAAATACGCCCACGACCTCGCCCTTGTACTCGTAGCTGCACACGTCGATGTTGCCAAAGTCGCCCTGGAGTGCTTCGAGCAGGTCCAGATAGTCGGCGGCCTGGTAGTGGTCGATAATCTCGAGCAGCGTCTCGCGGTTGACGATGCAGCAGTCCATAGACGCGTTGTCGCCGTACACGACGCCGGCGCTCACGCCCGTCAGGCGGCCGTTCTCGTTAATCTCGAGCTTGGTCTCATCATCGACGTTGCGCGTGGCCTTGCAGTACACCACGGTCATCTGGGCACCGGAGTTCTCGTGCGCGTCGATGATGGTGTTGAGGTCCATGTTAAAGATGATGTTGGTGCCCATCATCACAACATAGGGCTTGTCCGAGCGCTGGAACAACGTCTTGTTGGAAATGATGTCGCGCAGCAGGAAGCGCATGCCGCCTTTGGTGGTGCCATACGCGTTGCCGGGCACCATGAACAGACCGCCCTTCTTGCGGTCCAGGCCCCAGTCCTTGCCCGAGCCCACG
>JAJXHK010000008.1 GCA_021639365.1 Collinsella aerofaciens | reverse complement strand
GGGGTGGGGAAAGGTGTTGAAAAATGGGGCAGTTCCCCATATTATTGATGACGTCGACAGGCGGGGTGGTTCCCCGCGTACGTGCCATCTGAGTAACCGAGGGGAGGGCGCACATGGGAATGACGGGTGCATACGAGCGCAATCTCGATGCAAAAGGTCGTCTGTCCCTGCCTGCACCCCTTCGCGAGGAGCTTGGAGAGCACGTTCGCGTGTTCAAAGCCCTGGATGTCGATGCTCTGTACGTGTTCTCTGCCGAGGCCTTCGATAAGTGGGTCGAAGGACTCTTCGCGGGTCGTGAGGGCCACGAGGGTTTTAACCCGCGTGACATCAACGACCAGAAGCTCATGAGGGCGATCAACAAGCGCACCACGTCGATGGACGTGGACAGCGCCGGTCGTATCGGTCTTTCCGAGTCTCTCCGCAAGCAGGTGAACCTCGACCGCGAGGTCACGGTTGTGGGCAACTACGACCACCTTGAGGTTTGGGATCGCGCCGCGGCCGATGAGGACGATGACGATGAGGCCCTGCTGGACCTCTTCTTCTCGTAAGGGCAAGGCACGGGTAACGGATGGAGCGTGGGATCTTGACACAAGAATATCGGCATGAACCTGTCATGCTCGGCGAAGTGCTTGAGTCGCTGCGGCTAAAGAGAGGCTCCGTTGTCTGCGATTGCACCCTTGGCGGTGCCGGCCATTCGGTAAAGATGGCCGCGCAGGTGGGGGAGACGGGCCTTTTGCTCGGCGTCGATCAGGACGACATGGCCCTCGAGGCCGCTGGCGCCCGTCTGGACCGCGAGGTTCCCGGCGTTCCGCACCAGCTGCTGAAGGGCAACTTCGGCGACTTGGACGAGCTGCTTTGCTCGGCCGAGGTGCCCGGGGTCGATGGCTTCCTGTTCGATTTGGGCGTTTCGTCACCGCAACTCGATATCCCTGGCAGGGGCTTTTCGTATAACGAGGACGCCCCATTGGACATGCGGATGGATCCGGGTAATAACACCTTAAACGCAGCTGAGGTCATCAACACCTATAACGAACACGACCTCGCCCGGATTCTACGCGTCTACGGCGAAGAGAAGTTCGCCTCGCAGATCGCGCGCGAGATCGTGCGCCGCCGCGAGCAAGAACCGATCGAAACCACCGGCCAATTTGTCGAGATCATCAAGGCGGGTATCCCGGCTGCCGCTCGTCGGCATGGCGGACACCCGGCCAAGAAAAGTTTCCAGGCCATTCGCATCGAGGTCAATCACGAGCTCGATGTGCTCGAACGAGGGCTTGATGCCGCCACCAGGTGGCTCAACCCGGGCGGACGTATCTGCGTCATCTCGTATCACTCGCTCGAGGACCGTATCGTAAAGAACCACTTTAAGGAGATGAGCCAGGGGTGCACGTGTCCGCCGGAGATTCCGGTGTGCGTGTGCGGCAACGTGCCGATACTCAAGGTCATCACCCGCAAACCCTTGGTTGCCCAGCCTGATGAGGTTGAGCGCAACCCTCGGGCGAGATCAGCCAAAATCCGCGTGGCGCAGCGTCTGTAGGCGCGACCGCGCGATATTGGACCTCCCGCTCGCACCATAAACGAAGCTTAAACACACTACCAACGTACTCGGGATGGGAGGCGGCATATCATGGGCTACAACACTTCAAGCGCAGCACTCGCCTATGATATGAACGCCATGCCCGCCTATCGTGAGACGCCGCAGGCTCCCGTTGCTCCCCGTGAGCAGCGCACGCCGCGCTTTGATGTCTACACGGGCGCGGGCCGTCAGGCAAACCAGGCGGTAAGCCCGGTTTTCATGAGCGTTCTTAAAACGTTTTGCATCATTGCGGCTATCTTCATGACGATCGGCGTCGCCCGCGTGGCACTCGCCGGCGTTACGGCCCAGGTGCTCAACAGCAACGCCGAGCTTACCAACACGCTCGAAAAGGCGACCGATGAGAGCTCCGATCTGGAGGTCATGCACTCGGTCTATGGCGCCGACACGCGCATTCGCGACCTTGCGGGCGCTTATGGCATGGTGGAGCCCAGTGAGAGCGTTACACTTGACTTTTCGCAGGATGCAGCCGCGGGCGCCAACGCGACCGCGACCGCTCAGTAGCAAGACGGTAGCTGAGTATGACAAATGACTATCGCCGCGGTTCCGATGGGGGCCGCGGTTCTGGACGTCCCTCGTCGCGGGGACGTTCTGGTTATCAAGGAACGGGTCGGCAATCTTACAACGCCGGGCAGTCCCGTGGCAACGACCCGGCGTCGCGACTTCGCGGCTCGGGCGGCCCTCAAGTGCATAACACCAGGTCGCGCAAGAGTTCGTCGACCGAATGGCTCACAGGCGCGCCTCTGCCTCGCCGCAAAGCCGTCATGGGATTCATTGGGCTTGGCTTGGGCTTGGGCGTCTTTCGCCTTGCCGACTATCAAATTGTCGAAGCCGATAAACTGCGCGAGCGTGCCGATGCGCGCCGCCTGCTTGCGCAGACCCTCTATGCCAAACGCGGCACCATCTACGACCGCAACGGTAACGTGCTGGCGTCGTCGGTCGAATGTCGCAACATCGCCGTGAACCCGCAGCTTGTCGAGGATGTTGACAAGACGGTGTCGGCGCTGGTCAAGGCAACTGGAATCGATAAAAAGACCTGTCGCAAGCTCGTTGAGTCCGATGGAACCTGGGTGTATATCAAGCGCCAGGTGGACGAAGACGACGCTGCGGCGCTGGAGAAGAAGAACCTGCCCGGCGTGCTTTTTGAGCAGGCCATGAAGCGCGTATATCCATACGGCAATCTGGCATCGCAGGTGCTGGGTGTAGTGAATGTAGACAACGACGGCTTGACGGGTCTCGAAAAGCAATACAACAAGCTTCTGACCGGCACGAACGGTTCTCTCGTACGCGAGCGCGCGAGGGACGGCAGCTATATCGCGGGCGGTGCCTATAAAAAGGTGGCTGCGGTCGACGGCGTTGATATCGTGACGACGCTCGACGTCAATATCCAGCGTGCGGCCGAGGATGCCCTGGCAGAGGCTGTCGAGAAGACAAAGGCCAAGAACGGCTCGGCGCTGGTCACCGATCCTACGACAGGCGAGATCTTGGCAGCCTGCTCGTATCCGACCTACGACCAGACCAATTTGGAAAACGCCAAGACCGAGGATATGAACCTGCGCCTGGTCACCGACGCCTACGAGCCCGGCTCGGTCTTTAAGACGCTCGTGGCGGGCGCCGGCTTCGACTTGGGTGTCGTGCGGTCGAGTACGTCGTTTGAGGTGCCGGCGAGCATCAAGGTGGGCGACGATACCGTCACCGATGCCGACAAGCGCGACTACGCCATGACCATGGATGTGCGCGAGATGATGCGCCGTTCGTCCAACGTGGGATTTGTCCTGGTGGGGCGCAAGATCGGTGCCGACGACTTTGCCGCCTATGTGGACAAGTGGGGCATCGGTCACAGCTCTGGTGTCGATTTTCCGGGCGAGAGCCTGGGCATCGTCAAGGAGCGTGACCAGTATGACGGCGCCACGCTGGGCTCGATGAGCTTTGGACAGGCGCTGTCTGTCTCGCCGATTGAGATCGCACGTGCCGTGGGCGGCATCGCCAACGGCGGCGTGATGATGACCCCGCACTTCTATAAGTCCAGCAAAGGCGACGAGAAGGACTGGGGCGAAGGCGAGCGCGCGATTTCGGAGGACGCCGCATCCCAGGTGACATCGTGCATGCAGACGGTCGTGTCGGAGGGAACGGGCGTTGGCGGCGCGGTTGACGGCTATGACGTGGCGGGTAAGACCGGTACGGCCGAACGTGCCGACGAGAACGGCGGCTACCTCAAGGAGAACTACATGTCGTCCTTTATGGGCTTTGCACCGGCACAATCGCCCAAGGTGCTGTGCTATATCACGCTCGACGGAACGCCGAGCGGCTCAGATGCCGCTGCGGTGCCGTTCCAGTCCATTATGGCCAACGCGCTCGACGTGCTGGGCATCCCGCACACGAAGTAGGGGGTTACAATCTTTGGGGCGTGGTTTGTTGTCCCATATGAGGGGTGTTCACATGCCCTGCACCACGCATGCGCGGCGCTGGGATACAATACGCCGATAGCATTATTTAGGTTTACAGGGGAGCTGCAATGATAGAGATCGCCGTCAACAACCTCGCGGCCGCAACAGGGGCCCGAACCGTGACGGGAGAAGTCGATCGGGTATGCCGCGGGTGCGTTATCGACTCGCGCCAGGTCGAGGAAGGGACGATTTTCGTCGCCTTTCCCGGTGAAAACGTCGACGGCAATGATTTTGCTTCCCGTGCCGTCCAGTCGGGTGCCGGCGCCGTCGTGATGACGCGTGAGCCTGAGGCCGAGCTGGTCTCGCTGGCGCAGGACAAGGGCTGTGCCATCTTGCTGACCGATGATCCCGAGGAGTTTCTGCTGCGTTTGGCGCACGCGTATCGCCTGGAGCTTGGCTGCCTGGTCGTTGGCATTACCGGTTCCATCGGCAAGACGACGACCAAGGACGTGCTCGCCGCTGTGCTCGCCAAGCGCTATCGTGTCTGGGCCACCAAGGGCAATTTCAATAACCTGATCGGCATGCCGCTCACGGTGCTTTCCGCTCCGGCCGATACCGAGGTCCTGGTGCTCGAGATGGGCATGAACCATTTCCACGAGATCGAGCGCCTGTCTAAGTCTGCCAATCCCAACCTTGCCATCGTGAGCAAGATCGGCACCTCTCATATCGGCATTTTGGGCAGCCGCGAGAACATCGCCCGCGCTAAGGCCGAGATTGTCCAGGGCATGTGCGCCGCCGGCGACTATTTGCCGCTGCTGGTTTTGGGCGGCGAGGACGACTTTACGCCGTTCATTCGCGACACGTTCGCCCAGCCTGCTGGTATCGACGTGATGCTGGCCGGCGTCTCGGACGATGATGAGGTCCGTGCCCGCGACATTCGTGTTGATGACGAAGGCCGTCCGGTCTTTACGCTCGATTTTGGCCAGGGTGAGACGATCGATACCATGCTTGCCATCCCCGGCGTGCAGTCCGTTCCTAATGCCGTTAAGGCCGCCGCGGTTGCCTATCGCCTGGGCGTGACGCCCGAGCAGATCGATGCTGCCTTTAGGGGTCTCACGATCACCGGACACCGCCAGGAGATCAAGCGCGCCAAGAGCGGTGCACGCGTCATCGATGACTCCTATAACGCCAGTGCCGAATCCATGGCTGCTGGCCTCGATCTGCTGTGCTCGCTTTCGTGTGCGGGGTCTCGCATGGCGATCCTGGGCGAGATGGGCGAGATGGGCGATGAGGCTCCTCGCATGCATGAGCTCGTGGGCGCCTATGCCGCCGCCAAGAAGCTCGACATGCTGGCGTGCGTGGGTGGTGAGCTGGCCCAGCTTATGGCCGATGCCGCACGCATGATGGGCATGGACGAGGACCGCATCCAGGTGTTCTCCGATTATCAGCAGGTGCTCGACCGCATGGGCGGCGCGCTTGAAAAACATGATGTTGTACTGGTCAAGGGTTCCCGCTTTGTTGAGCTCGACCGCTTTGTGGAAGGTGTGTGCTAGCCCATGTTCGGCAATCCCTCGTATCCAACGTATCAGGCTTTTTTGGGGCTTGGCATCGCCGCAGCCATTGCGCTGCTGCTCATGCCGTGGTGGATCAAGCTGCTCAAGGTCGAGGGTATCGGCCAGCAGGTTCGTGCCGACGGCCCCAAGCGTCATTTGGTTAAGCAGGGAACGCCCACCATGGGTGGCGTTGTCATCCTCGTCGCGATCTCGCTGACCTGCCTGCTGATGGGCAAGCTCACCACCGAGCTCGTACTCGTGCTGCTCGCCACGCTGGCGACCGGCGTGCTGGGCCTGATCGACGACCTGACCTCCGTTACGCATGGGCGCTCGCTCGGTCTGACGCCCCATGCCAAGATGATCGGCCTAACCATTATCTGTGTCACCTTTACGGTACTTGCCGTCAACTGGTGCGGCGTCGCCCCCGAGATTCGTTTTCCCGGTGGGTTGACGATCGACCTTGGCGTGCTTTCGACCACCATCTGCGGCTATTCGTTCCCGTGGCTCTATATTGTCTTTTGCTGGCTGATGATTGCCGGTCTTTCTAATGCCGTGAACCTGACCGATGGCCTTGACGGTCTTGCTGGCGGCACCTCCATGATCGCCATGCTCGCCATGGCTGCCATGGCGTTTTTGCACGGAGACGTGAACCTGTCCATCTTCTGCACCGCGTGTGCCGGTGCCTGCTTGGGCTTTCTGTGGTTCAACTGCTATCCGGCGAGCATCTTTATGGGTGATACCGGCTCGCTTGCTCTGGGCGCCGCGTTTGCCTGTACGTCCATCATGACTAACACCGAGGTCGTCTCCCTCATTATCGGCGGCCTGTTTATCGTTGAGACTCTGTCGGTCATGATTCAGGTTGTCTACTTCCACTTTACGCACAAGCGCGTCTTCCTTATGGCGCCCATCCATCATCATTTCGAAAAGAAGGGTTGGGCCGAGACCAAGGTCGTCATTCGTTTTTGGATTATCGCTGCGGCATTTGGTGCCGTTGGCCTTGCTCTGTTCTTCCAGTTGGGATAGTGGTCTTTCATGCCTCTTGCTGATGTCTTTAGCCTGCTCGTTTTGGGTCAGGGCAAATCCGGTCTCGATGTCGCCCGCTGGGCGCTGGCACATCCCGAGCGCGTAAGCGCCGTTACCGTGTATGGCGGCGGCACCTCTGAGCCCAATGACGCCACGCGTGCGCTCGAGGCTGCTGGTGCGTCGTTTGTCTATGGGACCGAACAGGTCGAGGGCGCCTATGACGTATGCGTGACGTGCCCGGGCATCTCGGAGTTCTCGGGCTTCTTTAAGGCCGGGCGCGAGCATGCCGCCCAGATTATGGGTGAGCCAGAGTTTGCCTATCGCCTGTCGCCCGATAACTGGATTGCCATCACGGGCACCAACGGCAAGACGACTACCACGTCGCTGACTGATTATCTGCTCAAGGCTGCCGGCGAGGCCAGCGTAGCTGTCGGCAACATCGGCGAGCCGCCGGTCAACGAGATTGACGGCCGAGCCCACAACGAGTGGTTTGTGGCTGAGCTCTCGAGCTATCAGATTGCTACGACCACCGAGCTCCACCCTCGTGTGGCTGTGCTGCTCAACATCACTCCCGACCACTTGGCCTGGCATAAGAGCCATAAGAACTATGCGCTTGCCAAGATCAAACTGTTTGACAATATGGTCGATGACGATCTGGCGGTTGTCGACGTCGAAGATGCCGGCATTCACGAGTTCGATGAGTACATCTATACGCCGGGTCGTCGCATCTGCAAGGTTGCCTTTGACGAGCCAGAGGGTGAGGATGTCGCCTTTGTGCGCGATGGCAAGATGATCGTGCGCCTGAAGGGCGTCGAGACCCCGCTCATCGCTACATCCGAGCTCAAGATCTCGGGCCATCACAATGTTATCAATGCCCTGTGTGCTGCCACGGCTGCCTTGGCAGTCGGTGCCGATGTCGATGGTGTCTGCCGCGGTCTGGCCTCGTTCCAGCCGCTCGAGCACCGCGTGGAGCCGTGCGGCGAGATTGACGGCGTGCGCTACGTCAACGATTCCAAGGCGACCAACACCGACGCGGTCGAGAAGGCACTGACGGCATTTCCCGATGACAACGTGATCTTGCTGCTCGGCGGCCACGATAAGGGCACGCCGCTCACGGACTTCGCGCGCGTTGTCATGGATAACGTGCGCTCGGTCGTCTGCTTTGGCGATGCGCGCGAGCGCTTCACCGCCGCTATGGACGAGGCCGATGTCGATGGCGATGTGGATATCGCCCAAGCGGATGACCTACGCGATGCAGTGGACGTTGCCCGTTCGCTGTCGAGCCGTGGCGACGTGATCTTACTTTCTCCTGCCTGCTCTTCGTTCGATGAGTTCTCGGGCTATGAGGAGCGCGGACGCGTGTTTAAGGACTATGTGGCTCAGCTTGCCGCTGCAGCGAAATCGCAAATGGAATAGGGGTTGCCGGTGAGAGAGGAGAGCCCCCGACAAGGTATGAGGAGGCCCGACTCGGACCGTGCTTCCTCGCGGCGCAGCACACCGCGTTCCGGTCGTGGCAGGCAGACGTTTGGCGAACGCTATATTGCCGGCGTTCCCGCCCGTATCATGCGCCCCCGTCTGATATTTATGGCCTGCCTGTTTACCTTGGTGTGCTTTGGTCTGCTGATGGTGTACTCGGCGTCTTCGGTCGAGGCACTGCACGAGAATGGCTCAGCGACGTTTTTTCTGGGTCGGCAGGCTGCGTTTGCCGTGGTCGGTGTTCTGGCGCTGATTGCCATCGTGCGCGTTTTGCCGGACAGCTGGTTTGGGGAGGATGTGCTCAGGATCTTCCTCATAGGCATGATAGGGCTACTGTTTCTGGTGTTCTTGGTGGGCAGCGGCAGCCGTGGCGCCACGCGCTGGCTCAACATCGCCGGCATTCAGTTCCAGCCTTCCGAGTTTTTAAAGCCATTTGCCATTGCGTATTCGGCCATCATGCTCGATCGCTTCTTTTCGCCCGGTGGCAACATCAACGAATTCCTTCGCAAGATGGGCATCTACCTGGGCATTTCGCTCTTTCTGATCTTTATCCAGCCCGATTTCGGTACCGTCCTGATCATCCTGTTGACCCTCATGTGCATGGCGTTGTTTGCGGGTCTCGACCCCAAATTTATCATCGGCGTGATAATCTTTGGCATTCTCGTGATCGTGATTGCGCTTGTTGCAGAGCCGTACCGTATGGTGCGTATTCAGGTTGCGTTGAACCCTTGGGCCGACGAGTATGGTGACGGCTATCAGGCCACGCTTGCCATCATGGCCTTTGCCTCGGGCGGTCTGTTCGGCCGTGGCATCGGCAACTCAACCATGAAGTACTCGTATCTGCCCGAGGCGCACAATGACTACATCCTGGCCATCATTGGCGAGGAAGTCGGTTTTGTCGGAACCGTGCTGTTCTTCTTGGTGTTTGCGATGCTGATCTACTCGGCGTTTCGCATTGCCGAGCAGGCGACCGATCGTCGGGGCGCGCTCATGGCGTCTGGCTCCGCGGTCATTCTCGCGGTGCAGTTTTTGATCAATGCGCTGGGCATCCTCAACGTGTTTCCCATGACGGGCAAACCGTTGCCGTTTATTAGCTACGGCGGTTCGTCGATTATTGTGTCGCTTATGCTTGCCGGTCTGATCCTGCGCGTTTCGTACGAGAGCGCCCGTCGCGATGAGTACGACCGTCGCCGCGAGAGCTTTGCCGTTATGGATGAGAGTACCGCCGGCGTAGCCCATGTGCGCGGTGAACGACCTTCGCGTAGCGGCTTTACCGTTCTGGATGGCTCTGCGACCGAGCCGGCAGCCCGTCCGCGTCAGCGAACGGCGCCGCAAGGTCGTCCGCAGCGCCCAACTCCTCGCAATGCGGGCGGCGGATATAATCGAATCGATTTGAACTCGGACCCGTCGGCGCGTTTGCGCACCGACGACCAGGGACCGCGTGTACGAAGGGACTACCATGACCGATAAGATGACCGTTGCTATTGCAGCCGGCGGCACGGCGGGACACATCAACCCCGCGCTCGCCTTGGCCGAAGAGCTGCGTGATCGTGGCCACCACGTTGTGTTCGTGGGCCAGTCGCGCAAGCTCGAGGGTCGTCTGGTCCCCGAGGCTGGGTTTGATTTTGTGCCCATTACGGTCACGGGCTTCGACCGCTCCCGTCCTTGGACGGCGCTGACCTCCCTGTGGCGTGTCAACAAGGCCAAGCGTGCGCTCGCCAGTCATTTCTCAAAGGTCGGCAAGCCCGATGCCGCCATCGGTTTTGGTGCCTATGTCGAGGTTCCGCTGCTGGGGTGGTGCAAGGGCGCAGGCGTTCCGTATCTGCTTCATGAGCAGAACTCTGTTCCGGGCCTGGCCAACAAGATGATGAACTCCCATGCCGCCCGCGTGTGCATCTCGGTGCCTGCAGCGCGCTCGGTCTTTGAGCGCGAAGGTGACCCTGACCATGTGCTCATGACCGGCAACCCTGTTCGTCGCTCGGTGATCGAGGGCGATCGCGCTCGCGGCCGCAAGGCACTTGGCGTTCCCGAGGACGCTACGCTGCTGCTCGTCTTTGGCGGTTCACTTGGCGCCCAGCACCTCAACGAGCGCGTGGTTTCGCTCAAAAACGAGCTGCTTTCGCGCAAGAACCTCTATGTTTTGCATTCGACGGGTGCCGACGGCTTTGAGGAGACCGAGCGCGCTTTGGCGCTGACGCCCGAGGAGGCCAAGCGTTACCGCGTTCAGCCTTACATCGACAACATGGGCGATATGCTGGCTGCTGCCGATTTGGCGCTCTCGCGTTCGGGTGCATCGAGCGTGGCCGAGATTGCTGCGCTCGCCGTGCCCTCGGTGCTCGTGCCGTATCCGCATGCGACGGCCGACCACCAAACCACCAATGCCCGTTATCTGGTCGACGCCGGGGCCGGTGTGCTCTGCGCCGATGCCGATATCGACAGTTCTGCCTTTGCCGATGAACTGCTGCACCTGGTCGATGACGCGGCGGCGCGCGACGCCATGCGTCAGGCGGCGCGTGGTCTGGCTCAAGATAGGGCCGCCGCTCTTCTGGCGGATGCGGTAGAGGGTTTGCGTTAGTTAGACGGGATATCGTCGGTCGCCCTCGCGCTGATGCGGTAGGTGCGGTACAGTTAACGGGTTACAGGCAGTGTTTACGCAAGGAGTACACGAGCACATGGCTGATTCCCAGACTGCAACCTCCGCGCCCGAGTTTAAGAGCGCCCACTTTATCGGTATCGGCGGCGCCGGCATGAGCGGCATCGCCCTCGTTCTGCACGAGCGCGGTTATGCCGTTACCGGCTCCGACCTTAAGACGTCACGTTATATCCGCCAGCTTACCCGCGCTGGTGTGAAGGTGCATGTGGGCCATGAGGCCGCCACGATCGACGAGGTCAAGCCCGACGTGGTTGTTGTCTCCACCGCTATTCCGGAGTCCAACCCTGAACTCGTGCGCGCTCGCGAGCTTGGTATTCCCGTGTGGCCCCGTGCCAAGATGCTCTCTGCTTTGGGCCACGGCTACACGACTGTCGCTGTTGCCGGCACGCATGGCAAGACCACCACGTCTTCGATGTGCGCCACCATGCTCGACCGCATGGGTCTGGATCCGAGCTTCTTGATCGGTGGCATCGTCGAGGGCTATGACACGAACGGCAAGAACGGCTCGGGCGACTACTTTGTCGCCGAGGCTGACGAGTCCGACAGCTCCTTCCTGTTCCTGAACCCCAACGTAGTCATTGTGACCAACGTCGAGGCCGACCACCTCGATCACTACTCGGGTATCGAGGAGATCGAGGCGACTTTCGCCAAATTCATGAGCCTGGTGGGCGAGGACGGCACCGTTATCGTCTGCGGTGAGGACCCGCATCTGGTCGAGCTCGCCAAGTCGACGGGCCGTCACGTGCTTTCCTACGGCTTTGCCGAGAGCAACGACATCGTCTGCATGCACCCGGATGTCAAGGGCATCCAGAGTGACTTTATCGTTCGCTTTGAGGACGGCACTGAGCATGCCGTGGAGATCAAGAGCAATCCCGGTCGCCACAACATGCTCAACGCCACGGCGGTGCTCACCGTCGCCCATGTCCTGGGCCTTGACATCGACGCCGCCGCCAAGGCGCTCTCGAGCTTTGAGGGCGTCCGCCGTCGCTTTACCCACGTGGGCGATATCGATGGCATCACCGTGGTCGATGATTACGGCCATCACCCCACCGAGATCAAGGCGACGCTTGCTGCTGCTTCGTCGCTGGGCTACAAGCACGTCGACGTCGTGTTCCAGCCGCACCGCTATTCGCGCCTGCAGGCCCTGTGCGACGACTTTGCCGATGCATTTGCCAATGCCGATAAACTGCTGCTGATTGATGTGTTCTCGGCTGGCGAGATGCCCATTCCGGGTGTCACCTCTAAGATGCTCGCCGATACCGTGCGCGCCAAGCATCCTGGCAAGGAGGTCGTGTACTGCTCCAGCCGTCTTGAGCTCAATCAGGAGCTCGAGCAGATGGTGGGCGAGGGCGACCTGCTGCTCACCATGGGTGCCGGTGACGTTACGACCGTAGGTCCCGAGTTTATCGAGTATCTGACTGCCAAGAAAGACGCTTAAGTCTAATGGGTCTGTTTAACGCCGTCATGGCGCTTTCGGGCATGATCGACACGGATGTGATCGAGGACGAGCGCCTTGCACGTCATACGAGCTATCGTATCGGCGGCAAGGCCGACCTCTTTGTGACGTGTCATAGCTATCATGCCCTCCGCCGCGCCGTGGCGGTGCTCGATCGCGAGCAGGTGCCGTGGGTCATCATCGGCAAGGGCTCCAATCTGCTGGTTGCCGATGGCGGTTATCGCGGTGCCGTCATTTCGCTCGGACGTGAGTTTCAGCGCACGGTTGTTGCCGATGACGGTTGTACGCTGACGGTCGGTGCGGGCGTGATGTTTGCGCGCCTGGTCAACGATGCCCTGTCGCGTAGCCTCTCGGGCCTTGAGTTTGCCGTTGGCATCCCTGGTTCGGTCGGCGGTGCGATATCTATGAATGCCGGCACACGGACCGAGTGGATTGGCTCGCTGGTTGAGGATGTCGTAACGTTTGACCCGGCATCCGGTATCAAGCATTATGCGGGGTCCGAGATCACTTGGGGCTACCGCGAATGTAGCCTTCCCCGCAATGAGATCATCCTCGAGTGCGTGCTCAAGCTTAAACCGGCGCCCAAGGCCGACATTCGCGAGCGCATGGAGCGGTACCTGACGAGGCGCAAGCGTACGCAGCCCATGGGTCGCGCATCCTGCGGGTCGGTCTTTCGCAATCCGCCCGATGCGAGTGTGGGCAAGCTTATCGAGGATTGTGGATTAAAGGGTTTTTCAATTGGCGGCGCGGAAGTTTCGCCCGTTCACGCTAATTTTATCGTTAATAACGGAACTGCCTCGGCCGATGACGTTGCCGCGGTTATCAGACATGTGCACGGAAAGGTGAGGGAGGCGTATGGCATCGAGCTCAGACCGGAAGTTAAATTCCTCGGCTTCTAGAGCATCGAAACCCACCTTCCGCCGCGCCGGAGGGCGTTCCGGCGCGCCTGCCAAACCTCAACGCAATACCGTCGCGCATTCTAAGTCTGTCGGGCATGCTCGACAGACCAGTCGTCCGGTCGTCGGCTCGCAGCTCGGTAATCGTCCGGCCGCAAAAAAGTCCTCGCGTCCCTCGGTGACGTCAAAGCCTGTTATGGGCGCCAAACCTGCCCGTCCCATGGCAACTCCTAAGCCCTCGACGGGAACTAAAGCGCCGCGTCCGGGTCGCACGCTGAGCGCATCGAAACCGCGCTCGTTGACATCGGTGCCGGTTACCGTCAAGAAGCCTTCGGGTAAAAAAAGCGTCAACCCGTTGTCTTCAATTGGGGCGATGGTAAATAAAACATCAGACGCCGCTTCTGTCGTTACAGGCAAAGGCAAAATCGTGGGCGGCGTTCTGGCCGTGCTCGTCGTCGTTGCCATCGTGGTGATTAACTCTGGATTGTTTACCGCCACTGATATTCAGATTCAAGGCAGCGAGCATGTGACGAAGCACGATGCTATCCAGCTGATCGATTTGCCCGAGGGAACGTCGCTTTTTAACGTCGATCCCGACCAGATTACCGAGGATCTCAAGCAGAACCCGTGGGTCTCGGGCGTGGATGTCCAGCGTCAGTTCCCGCATACGCTCATCATTACGCCTATGGAGCGCAAGGTCATCGCAATTGCCTATATCAGCTCCGATGACCTTGCCTGGGCCATCGGGGATGATGACACCTGGATCGCCCCACTGTCGACGTCGGTCGAAGTGGACGACCAAGGCAACGTCATCACGACAGGGCAGGGCTCAAATACCTTGACCGGAATCGATGCCGCGCTGGCGCTCGCTAAGCATTATGGCGCGGTGCTGTTGACTGATGTCTCGGCGGATGTCGCTCCGGTTTCCGGCCAGGCGGTGAACTCCAAAGCCGTTAAGGCCGGCCTGGATTATGTGCGTGGTTTTTCGAGCGAGTTCTTGGGACAAGTCAAGGATATTTCCACGCCTTCGGTCGAAGCCATCTCGGCAAACCTCAATAACGGCATTGAGGTGTCGCTGGGCGATTCGAACGATATCGCCAAGAAAGAACGCGTAGTCACCAAGTTGCTTTCGCAGGTAGAGGGCGTAACGTATATCAATGTGCGCTCTCCGGGCAACTACACATTTAGGAATGCTCCGACCTCGTAGCGCTGGTTGTTACTTTGTTGAGGGGCCATACCACGCCGTTTATCTGGTTTGTTTGGTTTTCACGGTCAATTATTTGACTGATACGTTCATAATGTGCAAACATAATACGGTTTACCTTTGCATTTACTTTCAACCTGAAGGTTAATGTGCGCAGGGGTCGACCCATGCTATGGCTATAACCTTTGTTCGGAGGACCGACATGCACGAGACAGAGATCAACAACTACCTTGCCGTCATTAAGGTGGTCGGCGTCGGCGGCGGCGGTACCAACGCGGTCAATCGAATGATCGAAGAGGGCATCCGCGGCGTCGAGTTTGTTGCCATCAACACCGATGCTCAGGCACTCGCGATCTCTGATGCCGATATCAAGGTGCACATCGGCACCGACCTTACCCGCGGCCTGGGCGCCGGCGCCAACCCCGAGGTTGGCCGCAAGGCTGCCGATGAGTCCCGCGACGACATTGCCGAGGCGCTTGCTGGCGCCGACATGGTGTTCATCACCTGCGGCGAGGGCGGTGGCACCGGTACCGGCGCTGCTCCCATCGTTGCCGATATCGCGATGAACGAGGTCGGTGCACTGACCGTCGCCGTCGTGACCAAGCCCTTCACCTTCGAGGGCCGCAAGCGTAAGAAGAGCGCCGAGGAGGGCATTAAGACCCTCTCCGATTGCGTTGACACCATGATCGTCATCCCTAACGATAAGCTGCTCGACATCGCCGAGAAGAAGACCACCATGCTCGAGGCCTTCGCGATTGCCGATGGCGTCCTTTCCCAGGGCACCCAGGGCATCACCGACCTCATCACCGTCCCCGGTATCATCAACCTGGACTTCGCCGATGTTAAGACCATCATGAAGCAGGCCGGTACCGCCATGATGGGTATCGGTACCTCTTCTGGGGATACCCGTGCCGTCGATGCTGCCCAGCAGGCCATCTCCAGCCCGCTGCTCGAGAGCTCCATCGATGGTGCCACGCGCGTGCTTCTCTCCATCGCCGGTTCCAAGGACCTGGGCATCCAGGAGATCAGCGACGCCGCCGACGTTGTCGCCAACGCCGTCGACCCCGAGGCCAACATCATCTTCGGTACCGTTGTCGACGAGTCCCTGGGCGATCAGGTGCGTATCACCGTCATCGCTACGGGCTTCTCCGACTCCAACGTCAACCGTCAAGACGAGCTCTTTGCTGCTCAGCAGTCTCAGAGCAAGGCCGCTGCCTCCGCTGAGCCGCAGCGCACCGCTCCGGCCACCAGCCCGGCTCAGGCCGCTCCGACCCGCAACGTCGGTGGCACCGAGCTTCCTAACTTCGGCAACGATCAGTTCGAGCTTCCCGACTTCCTGAAGCGCGGTAGCTTCTAAGTCGTTCTTTGCATTGTGTGCACAGGGGCGTGTCCGTATGGACGCGCCCTTTTTATTTCGACTTTGTAAACTAGAACCTCCAATCTCTTTACGTTCCCTTTACGATTGCCTCCAGCGCAGCAGGTATCCTTTTAGGGAAGTATGACAGCCGTATAAACGCGGGCTGTAGCGGCGATGCCGCGGTACTTGTGTTATTAGGAGGCTTTAGTATGGCAGCACGTGCGGACAACGTTTCGCGTGTCGACCATGATGGAGTTACGTTGGTGGAGGGCGCGACATCCGATGTTCGCTTTGCCTTCACCGAGCGTGCCGGTGGTGTTTCCGAAGATGCGTACTCCTCACTCAACTTGGGCTCGCATGTTGGCGATGATCCCTTTGCTGTTCAAGAAAATCGTCGTCGCGCGCTCGAGGCTATGGGTGCCGCCGAGTGCGAGCACAACCTGCTCGTTCCCAATCAGGTCCATGGCGACCATATCGTTGCGGTGACCTCGAACGGCGCCGATGACCTTGAGGACGTTCGCGAGCAGATTGCCGAGGGCTGCGATGCCATCGTCTGTACGGCGCATAACGTGCCCGTGCTGCTCTGCTTTGCCGACTGCGTTCCCGTGGTTCTGGTGGCCCCCGGCGGATTTGCCGTGGTGCATTCCGGTTGGAAGGGCACGATTGCACGTATTTCCGCCAAGGCGTGCCAGTCGCTTTGCGATGCTGCCGGCTGCGATGCGAGCGACGTTTCCGCCTATATCGGCCCCCATATCTTGGGTGACGAATATGAGGTATCCCAGGAACTCATGGATCGCTTTGCCACCGAGTTCTCTTGCATCGATGCGAGTACCTCTCGCATGCTCGATCTTTCCGCTGCCATTCGCGAGGCGCTGGTAGATGTCGGTGTCGACGCGGATAATATCGTGGATACCCAGCTTTCGACCGTGCGTCAGAACGACCGCTTTTATTCCTACCGTAACGAGGACGGCACCTGTGGGCGCCATGCTGCGATCGGCGTGATGCTATGAGAAAGATCGTATCGGTCCTGAGCGCCGCTGTGCTTACGCTTACGCTGTGCGCCTGTTCTTCGGGATCTTCTATCTCTTCCATTACCGTGGCCGGCTCCACGACCTGCCTTCCTATCGCCGAGATTGCGGCCGAGGGCTTTAAGGAGGAGACCGGCATCGACGTGCTCGTTTCCGGTTTGGGTTCTTCCGCTGGGATCGAGGCCGTCAGCGCCGGCACGGCCGATATCGCCAGCTCCTCCCGTGGGCTCAATGCCGACGAACAGGATCTGGGCCTGACTCCCATCGTAATTGCCCACGACGGTATCGCGGTCATCGTGAACGACGATAACCCGGTCGATAACCTCTCGACCGAGCAGCTCCGCGATATCTACGCCGGCAAGATTACCAATTGGAAAGAGGTCGGTGGCGAGGACCTGAGGATTCAGGTCATCAACCGAGACGAGGCGTCCGGTACGCGCGAGGCCTTCCGTACCATCGTGATGGATGGCACGCCGTTCGATCGCCGCTCGGCTGTTCTTTCGGGTACGGGCCAGGTGCGCGACGTGGTATCTCGTTCGCGTGGGGCCATCGGCTACATTTCGCTGGGCTTCGTCGATAGCCTCAACGCCAAGACCTCGGTCAAGGCCGTCTCGGTCAATCATGTTGAGGCGTCCGAGAAGACGGTCGCGAGTGGCGGCTATCCCATCTCGCGCGACCTTTACTTCTTTGTGAAGGGTGCGCCTTCGCAGCAGGCGCAGGATTACATCGACTATGTGACGTCCGAAAAGATGGACAAGCAGATTCGCGAGGCGGGCTTTATTCCCGTCACCAACGACGAGAAGGGGAGTGAGTAGCATGGAAGCACAGGAAAACTCCCAGACTGAGCAGAATGTTCAGACGCCCAAGAAGCGCGAGCTGGCGCTCGTATCGCGCAGTACCTATATCAAGGAGAAGGCGCTGCAGTGGATCTTCTTTGCCTGCGCGTTCTTGGCGGTCGTTACCGTCATCCTGATTTTTGTCTTTACCACGTACTCGGCGCTGCCCGTCTTTACCGACATCGGTCTGGCGGACTTCTTTAGCTTTACGTGGGCGCCTTCCGAGGGCCACTACGGCATCTTGTCGCTGCTTGCCGGCTCGGGTCTGGTGACCGTCGGTGCGCTCGCCATGGGCGTGCCGCTGGGCGTGGGTACGGCCGTTTACCTGGTCGAGATTGCCAGCAAGCGCGTGCGCAAGCTCATCAGCCCTGCCGTCGACCTGCTGGCCGGCATCCCTTCTATCATCTACGGCTTTTTCGGCATGATCATCATCCGCCCGTTTATCGCACAACTGACCGGCGGCCTTGGTTTTGGTGCGCTGACGGCGTGGTTTGTGCTCGCCATCATGATCGTCCCTACCATCACCACGCTCACCATCGATGCTCTCAATTCCATTCCCATGGGCATTCGCGAGGCATCGTATGCCATGGGCGCCACCAAGTGGCAGACCATCTATAAGGTCGTGCTACCTGCCGCGAAGCTGGGTATCGTTGATGCCATCGTGCTGGGTATGGGCCGTGCCATCGGCGAGACCATGGCCGTGCTCATGGTCGTAGGTAACGCCCCGGTTATTCCCGACAGCATTGCGAGCCCCATCTCGACGCTCACGAGCCAGATTGCGCTCGACATGAGCTATTCCTCGGGTCTGCACCGCTCGGCGCTGTTCGGCATGGGTGTGGTCCTGTTTATCATCTCCGCCACGCTGGTGGGCATCGTCCGTCTGATTTCCAAGAAGAAGAGGGGGTAGGCTATGTCCGATTCCGTTGACACGACGGTCGATACGACCTCGTCGCGCGAGCGCATCAAGCGTGCCCTTTCCCACGGCAAGAAGGGCCGCATCAACAAGGACCTGTCCAACAAGATCATGCTTGGCGTGTTTCGTGCCGCTGCCTACATCACCACGCTGGTGCTGGTCGCTATCATCGCCTACGTGGTCATCAACGGCCTGCCACACATCTCGCTCGACTTTATCTTCGGTTGGCCCCAGGGCGTCAACGCCGAGGGCGGCATTTGGCCCACGATCGTCTCGACCGTCTACGTGACGGCGCTCGCCATGCTTATCTGCACGCCGATCGCTGTGCTGGCAGCCGTCTATCTGGCCGAGTACGCCAAGCAGGGCAAGGTCGTCGATCTCATTCGCTACGCTGCTGACGCTTTGGCCTCGGTGCCCTCCATCGTTATGGGCCTGTTTGGCTACGCCTTGTTTGTCGAGGCCATGGGCCTGGGCCTTTCGATGGTCTCGGCCGCTCTGGCGCTCGCGCTCTTGATGCTTCCCATCGTCATGCGCACCACCGAAGAAGCCATTCGCGCCGTTCCGCGCTATATCCGTTGGGGCGCGTACGGCCTGGGCGCCACCAAGTGGCAGGTCGTCTCCAAGATCGTGCTTCCTTCGGCCTTTGGCCGCATTGCCACGGGCATCGTCCTTGCCATCGGCCGTGCCATCGGCGAGACCGCCGTGGTGCTCTACACCATGGGCCAGGCCATCAATCTACCTATTTCGCCGCTCGATTCCGGTCGTCCCATGACCGTTCACCTGTACCTGCTTGCCAACGACGGTATCAACATGAACGCAGCCTACGGCACCGCGCTCTTGCTGATGGTGATCATTTTGGCCTTCAACCTGTTTGCGCGCTTCCTGTCGCGCAAGCGCCGCTAGTTAAGGAGTCCCATGTCCGTTTATCAGTCCGCTCCCACGCTGGAGCAAGCGGCCATCACGGCCAAGGATTTCAACTTTTGGTACGGTGGCTTTCATGCGCTGACAGGGCTTGACCTCAACATCGCCAAAAACGCCATCACCTCCTTCATTGGCCCTTCGGGCTGCGGCAAGTCGACGTTTTTGCGCTGCATCAACCGCATGAATGACCTGATCGAGGGCACGCGCGTCGAGGGCACCATGACGCTCGACGGCAACGATATCTATGCCGAGGGTGTCGACCCGGTCGATCTCCGTCGTCGCGTGGGCATGATCTTTCAGCAGCCCAACCCGTTTCCTAAATCCATCTACGAGAATGTCGCCTTTGGCCCTCGTCTGCAGGGCGTGACTAGCAAAAGTGACCTCGATGACATCGTGGAAGAATCGCTCAAGCGCGCCAACCTCTGGAAAGAGGTATCCAATCAGCTCAACAAGGATGGTTTGGCGCTCTCGGGCGGTCAGCAGCAGCGTCTGTGCATCGCGCGCGTGCTCGCGGTGCAACCCGATGTCCTCCTGATGGACGAGCCCTGCTCCGCCATCGACCCCACGTCCGTCTCTAAGGTCGAGGATCTGATGGCCGAGCTGGCGCCCGAGATGACGATCATCATCGTCACGCATTCAATGCAGCAGGCAGCTCGTATTAGCGACTACACCGCATTCTTCTTGCAGGAAGTTGCCGGCGAGCCCGCCACGCTCATCGAGTATGGTCAAACCGACGCGATCTTCACCAGTCCGGTGGACTCGCGGACGGAAGACTATATCACCGGCCGCTTTGGCTGATCGGTGCGACTAGTCCCAAGCTGATCGGACCTGGTCCGGTGTATATTCACTGTGCGGGCGGCATGACCGCACCCAACTGATTGGAGTGAACCATGCGCAAACTGTTTTCCCGTCAGCTCGTCGAGGCCCGTCACGAGATGCTGAGCATCTATGAGGCCGTCGATCTGGCCCTCCACGATGCCGTTAAGGCCTATGTGACCGACGACCGCAAGCTCGCCACCAAGACCAAGAAGCGCACGCTTTCGATTGACGCGCGCTGCGCTAACCTGGAGGCCGTGTGCTACAACCTGATCGCCACGCAGTCACCGGTCGCCTCCGACTTCCGCTTGCTGCAGACGATTATCTACGTCGACTTTAACCTGCAGCGCATGACCGATAAGGTTCGCCAGATCTGCCGCGCCACGCGTCATATGATCAAGGCCGACATCTCGCTGCCCCAGGAGCTCGTCGGTACGGTCGAGGCCGAGGCTGAGGCCGTCTACCAGGTGCTGGGCTCTTCGCTTTCTGCGCTCGTCACTAACGACATGTCCATCATCTGCAGCCTGGCCGTCGAGGACGAGCCGGTGCATGCGGCGTACGAGAAGTTCTTCCGCACCTTTAACCGCATGGACACGGGCGATTTTATGGACGACGACAGCAACTATGACGACCTGCGCCGCGCCATCATGGTTTCGCGCTACCTCGATCGCATCGCCTCGATTTCCATCGATGCCGCCTGCCGTCTGACCTTCCTGTTGACTGGTCAGCGCATGAATGCCGGCGATATCGCCCGCACTGATGAGGATGAGCTCGAGAGCATGCGCGTGCCTTCGGGCGAGGGTGTTATCATGAGGCCCGCCGTCGACGCTCGCTACGTTGCCAAGGTGCCCGCTAACGAGGTCAGCGAGGGTCTTCGCTACCTGCTCGATCATCTTGAGGATGAGGACGATGGCGAGGACGACGAGGAGTAAGTAACCCCGTTCGTCGAAAGATTGTAAATACCTAAGTGAGCGCGGCCTTGCACATGCGGGGCCGCGCTCTTGCGTTAGCATGGGACTACTTGTTTGGCTGTCAGCGGAGGCGATTAGCAATGGATAACTATTTGGACTTGATGCGCGCTCGCCGCGAGCAGATTCTGGAACGTTTTTATGCGGCGCTCGATCGCGCAGGCCGTCCCCACAACGCCGCGAGCCTCATTGCCGTGTCCAAGACCGTTGGTGTCGATGAGACCGTTGCCGCCATCCAGGCGGGGTATCGCCATTTTGCCGAGAACCGCCCGCAGGAGCTGGTTCGCAAGCTCACGGGTCTGACGGAGCATCCGGAGCTGCCCGAGGTGCGCTTCGATATGATCGGCAACCTGCAGACCAATAAGATCAATGCGGTGCTGGGCTCAGCCGAGCTGATTCACTCGGTGGGTTCGCTGCATCTGGCGCAGGCGATCTCGAGCCGTGCTGTCCGCAAGATTGAGGCAGGTGAGCTCGCCGGCCCCCAGCGTGTGCTCATTGAGGTCAATGTGAGTGGTGAGGAGTCGAAGGGAGGCTTTTCGCCCGATGAGATTCGCGCCGCCGCGGGTGAGCTTGCGGAACTTGAGGGAATTTGCGTGCAGGGGCTTATGACTATGGCGCCCCGGGGGAATAAGGATGTGGCACGCCGCACCTTTGCGGGGCTTCGTGAGCTGAGGGATGAGCTGGAGGCGGCGCATCCCGATTTGAACCTGCCTGAGCTTTCCTGCGGCATGAGCGAGGACTTTGAGCCTGCCCTTGAGGAGGGCTCTACGCTCGTTCGCCTGGGCAGGGTAGTATTTAGCCCGGAGTTTGCAGTAAAATAAGGCTCTGAAGTGCGCACTGATTATCGGGGCGCCTGCACTAAACCGCGAGAGGACACAACCATGGGCTTCCTTGACGAGATTAAAAATAAGATGCACCTGGGCGGCCAGCAGGGTTACGACCAGGGTTATGGCCAGGACGACGACTACGGCTACGATGACGGCTATGACGATAGTTATCAGGGCAACGGCTACAGCGGTGCTTCGGGCGAGGGCTTCTACACCCAAGACGAGCCGAGCAACGGCCTGCTTGGTCAGACGCGCCGCGGTGAAGCTGAGTCGGTTGCCGTGTATACGCGCTCCGGTCAGCTGGTCGGCGATGACTCCCGCCATGCCACGACGTATAACCCGCCTTCGCGCTCGCAGGACAGTGTTGCGAGCGGTTATCGTCCTGGTGCCTATGACACGCCGTCGAGCTACGCCGAGAACACCCGCGCCCGTGCCGCCGCTGCACCCGCGCCTGCACCGAGCGATGCCTCGGCCTATGCGAGCAATATCATCAACGCCACGCCGCAGCTGCCGGCCTATGTCCTGCGCCCCGAGAGCTATGACGACGTGGAGACTGTGGTGCGCCGCGTTCGCACCAAGCAGCCTGTCGCACTGATTTTTGTGGGCGTACGCACCGAAGTTGCCAAGCGCGTCTTGGACTTCTCTTACGGCTTTGCCTGCGGTCTGGGTGCCACGGTCAAGGAGGTGGGCGACCGCGTGTTCATGGTGCTGCCCGCCGGTTGCGAGGTCAAAGATTCCGATCTCAAGAAGCTTCGTGCGGACGGCTACCTTAAGTAAAGACAAGACGAGGAGATTCCCATCAACATCTACACTATCGTCCAGCTGGTCAACACGCTGTTCAACTTCTATTCCACGCTCATTGTCGTCTACTGCTTTATGACGTGGATTCCCATGAAGCAGGGTGGTTTGCTTCAGGATATTGCCGCGGTGCTTGATAGCGTGTGCGGTCCGTGGCTCAACCTGTTCCGTCGTTTCATCCCGCCGATGGGCGGTATCGATTTTTCGCCGGTCGTTGCGATTATTGCGTTGCAGTTGGTGCAGAGGCTGGTTCTGCAGCTTCTTATAGGTATACTCGTGTAGAACTGACTTAGTAACTTACGTCGGGCGTGTAGCGCCGAGGCGATGAAAAAGGAGACTTGTTATGGCTATTACCCCTGCAGACATCCAGGCTCAGACTTTCTCTGAGGCCAAGCGTGGCTACGATCCTGCCGAGGTCGACGTCTTCTTGGAGACGCTGTCCTCTGAGGTTGACGCTATGCTCGCTAAGATCGTCGACCTTAAGGGTCGTCTGACTGCTACCGAGCAGCAGCTTGCCGATGCGCAGGCTCAGCTTGCCCAGGCTCAGGATGCCCCCGCCCAGGCCGTTCCTGCCGCCCCCGTGGCTGCTCCCGCCCCTGACTTCTCCGCTCAGGAGCGCCAGATTTCCGCTGCCCTGATCGCTGCCCAGCAGACCGCTGAGACCATCGTCAACGATGCCAATGAGAACGCTGAGCGTATTCGCAACGAGGCTGACGCCAAGGCCCGCGAGGTTATCCGCCAGGCTCTGACCGAAAAGCAGGCTGAGCTCGAGGAGATCGATCGTCTCAAGGCTTCTCGTGAGGAGTTCAAAGCCGAGTATCTCAAGCTCATCCAGCACTTCATGGACGATGCCCAGAACTCCTTCCCGGCCGACCTCATGGCCTCCACGCCGGTCGGTTCTGCCGCTTCTCCTGCGGTGACTGTTCCCGCCGAGCCGCTGCCCGTCGCTGACCCGGTTGTCCCCGTGGCCGATCCCTTCGCCCCGATCGACAACTTCGCTGCCGACGACCTGGACTAACATTCGGCCTACAATTTAGTGCCTAGAAAGGACCCGCAGCTTGCGGGTCCTTTTTTATGACTGTACCGGGGCGCGCAACATAAAAAACCGAGCCCTGCACATAGTGGCGCAGAACTCGGCGAACCGGTGAGCGGTCAAGGATAGGTTTTAGGGCATGTCCCAAAATCTACTTGAGGAGGAAGTCGGAGAGGGGAATGGTACGGGCCTCGCGATGCTCGGAATCGGCGATGTGGTCGGCAGGATATCCGCAGACGAGCATGTGATAGGGATAGACGCCCTCGGGCAGGTTGAACTGCTCCTGTGCCACCTCGGGCTTAAAATGGCATACCCAACACGTTCCCAGGCCCTGCTCGGTGGCCTCCATCATCATCTGATCGCACACGATGGACGTATCGATTTCGCTGGAATTCATCTGATCGTACGGGCGCACCCAAGCATCATCGGTAACGCTGCAAATAAGGAAGACAAGCGGGGCCCCAAAGATAGACCCATCACGAGCAAACCGAGGCTGACAAGCAGCAGCCTTCTCCAGAAGCTCAGGCGTATCCAACACCATCACACGGGTTGGATGGTTATTACAAGCAGAAGGAGCAATACGCCCAGCCTCAACAATGGCATCCACCACAGCCTGCTCAACAGAACGATCCTCAAACTCGCGACAAGAATACCGACCCCGAGCCAGATCCAAATAAGACATACAAGTCCTCCTAAAATTAAAAATCAAACAAACCAAAAGTAACCCAAAGAGTACCCAAAGCAGCAATCAGCCAAACGCTCATCAAGGGCCAAAGTGTCCGAACGGATACCAAAGGTCCCTTCAGCCAAACCCCCATCGCGCTAAATCTATCAGCCAAAGTTCCCAATGGTGGTACGTAAGGCGAAGGGCCGGCCACGGTTTACTTTCGAACGACTCTGCAAAGCAGCCGGAGTGAGAAAGCAAACCGTGGCCGGCCCTTCGCCGCCGGGACACGTACCCCCAATTAACTGTTCTTCATGACAATCGAATCCACGACATCGGCCACATTCTCGCAGCAGTCGGCGCAGTACTCCAGGAAGGCGTAGACGTCACGCCAAGCGATGACCTCGAGCGGATCCTTGCCGTTAACGTGCAGGTTGCGCATGGCGTTGATGTAGAGCTCGTCGGCCTCGGACTCGATGGTGTTGATCTGGATGACCAGCTCGCGCAGCGTTTTGGACTTGCGGTAGTTGGGAAGCTCGACCATCAGGTCTTTCATGGCGCGGCAGGCGTCAGTCACCTTGTGGGCGATGACGATGGCGTCGGGATGGATGCTCTGAATGTTGGTGAAGTAGACGCGCTGCACGACGCCCTCAATACGGTCGAGCACGGTGTCGAGCGCGCAGCTCATCAGATCCAGATCCTCGCGCTCGAGCGGGGTGATAAAGGCGGTGAGCAGGGCGTCTTCGAGCTCGTGGTGCTTCTTGTCTGCCGCATGCTCAATCGCATGCATCTCCTCGAGCATGTCGTGGATCTGCGCGGGATCAAAGTTCTCAAAAATCTTGATGAGCAACTCTGCGGCCTGGACGGCGAGGTCGGCGCAGGCGACGTAGTTGTCAAAGTAGAACGAATCGGGTTTCTTTGCCATGAGTGGTCCTTTCGAGGCGAAGACGGGTGGGCGAGGTAATGCGGTCCAGATGGACGTTCGGTTTGACTAGAGGAACATCATGAACAGCTTGGCCATGACAAAGCTGATGAGTCCGCAGGCGGGGAAGGTGAAGAACCAGGTGAACATCATGTCCTTGACGACGCCGAAGTTGATGGCCGAGAGGCGCTTGACGGCACCGACGCCCATGATGGCGCAGGTCTTGATGTGTGTGGAGGACACGGGGATGCCGGTAAGGGTGGCAAGCAGCAGGTTCGCGGCGCCCGCGAGGTCGGCGGAGAAGCCCTGATACTTCTCGAGCTTAACCATGCTCTGGCCGACGGACTTGATGATGCGCTCACCGCCCACGCTGGTGCCGATACCCATGGTGGCCGAGCACAGCAGCATAATCCAGATGGGGATGCCGGCATCGCCGACGCTGGTCTGGCCGTTTGCGAAGGCCACGCCTAAAAAGAGCACGCCGATGAACTTCTGTCCATCCTGCGCGCCGTGCATAAAGCTCATGGCCGCAGCGCTCGCGATCTGAGCGTATTTAAAGAAGACATTGGCACGTCGCCTGTTGGCGGCGGCGAAAAGAATCGAGACGAGTTTGCACAGGACCCAGCCCATGACAAAGCCCAGGCCGATGGAGAGCGCCAGGCCGTAGATGACCTTCATCCACTCGTGGACGTTGACGCTGCTCGCGCCGCCGAGGGCGATAGCGGCACCGGTCAGGCCGGCGATAAGGCTGTGGCTTTGCGAGGTGGGGATGCCAAAACGCGACGCTGTGGCGCCGTAGACGACGATGGAGAACAACGCCGCGCACAGGCAGGCGAGCGCCATGGTGCTGTTTCCGCCAAAATCGACGATATGTGAGATGGTGTTGGCGACGCTCGCATTAAAGTGCGTCATGATGAGCACGCCGAGGAAGTTGAATGCGGCGCTCATGAGAATGGCGGCGCGGGCGGGCATGCAACGCGTAGTGACGCAGGTCGCGATGGCGTTGGGCGCGTCGGTCCATCCATTGACGAAGATGGCGCCCAACGCGAGGATCACGGTGACGGCAAGGACTGGGTTCGACACAATTTGGCCGAGGAAGGTTGAGAACGTTACGTCCATATATGGGCTTTCTCGAAGTTTGCAGACACGTTACAAAAACATGATAAATCGTATCACCTCCTACGGGTTTCTTTGCCGAGTTCTGATGGGAGAAGTAATTTTTTGGCACTAAAATTGAATATTAGCCCTGTTGACCGTGGGTGTTCTTTTTGCTATCACGCCATGCGGACACGCGCGTTCGCTCCGACACTCCAAAACCACAGTCTGTTCGCTTTACAACATGCAAACATGCGTTCGATAATAGGAGACATGGAATATCGACAGACAGATGGCAAAACTCGGCGCGTGCACAAGCAGTATGTGGACGTCGTGGCTCGCATCCTCGCGGGCGGACAGGTCGTGCCGGTCACCGTCTGCTGGGTCGACGGTCGTTGCTTTACGATTGACGAGATTGTCTCGACCGCTGGGTTTGGCCTGACGGTTCACGGCATCCGTACGGCAACATATAAGGTGCGTTTTGGCGGGCACGCGACCGAGTTGTATCTGGAGGACCAGACGCGCGAACGACCAGATGGCTCGCAGGCCCACCTGATGCGTTGGTGGGTGTGGGCATTCGACCGTACGCTTGAGGGCGAGCGCCGTAGGTAAGGACGCACGGCGTTCGGGTACAATGACAGGAATCTTGTCAGCTACTGCGCCGTTATTTGTGGCGCTTTTTGAAAGGACGAACCTATGAACGATATCCAGGGCTATCAGAACGGCCCCGTCGAGAGCGGCGCAAGCCGCGCCAAGGAGATGTCGCCGCGCGCGTACAATCTCACCATGTCTGCCCTGATCTTCTTGGGCTTTTGCGCCATGGGCGCCGGCGCCTACTTTACGAGCACCATGTCGTTTGCGCGCATGATGATGAGCGGCGCCGCCTTGCCGCTGGTCTTTGGCTCGTTTATTTTGACCATCGTCGGCATGGTTATGATGTCGGCTGCTGCCAGCAAACAGTCCGTGGGCCTGTCCCTTGTGGGCTACGTAATCTTTGCGAGTACCTTTGGCCTGACCGCGTCGTTTGGCCTTGCCAACTACGACCTGCCCACCATCAACACTGCCTTTATCGCCACGGCCGCCATCACCTTTGTCTTTGGCGCCTTGGGCGTGACGTTCCCCAAGTTTTTCCAGCGCGTATATGGCATCGGTTTTGGCATTCTGCTCGCCACTATTCTGGTTGAGATCGTGCTGATGTTCATGGGCGTCTCGCAGACCATCACCGACCTGATCGTGATCGTGGTGTTCGCCGGCTTTATTGGCTACGACACCTATGTTGCCACGACAGTGCCGCCTACACTGCCCAACGCCGTGCTCATGGCGTCCAATCTGTTCGTGGACATTATCAACGTGTTCCTGCGCATCCTGAACATCCTTGGCCGTCGCGACTAGTGGCGAATTGCGGCGGTGCTTGCCGTGCGTGTAAATCGATGCGAAAGGCGGTCCTTCGGGGCCGTCTTTTTTGTATGCGGCGGGGTATCATGGATGGAAAAAGCCGATAGCGGCAGCGACCGAGAAAGGTGACCACTTATGGCAGACGTCGACAACAGGAACCGTAACCGCAGGTCTAATCGCGCGGGTCAGCCCAATCCCAAGCGCGAGGCCCGTGCCAAGGCCGCCGAGCGTCACGTGGCAACTGTGTCCGAAGCGTGCGCCAAGGATATCGAGCGTTCGCTTGCCGGTGTTCGCGAGTTTGACGGTATGCCTGCCGGCTTTGTCGCGGCGATGAAGGCCAAGGTTCAGAGTGCTGTGGCCGCCGAAGAACAGGTTGCCGAGGACGTCGAGGGCGCGGAGGCTGCCGAGACCGAGGCGGCGCCCGAGACCGAGGCAGCGCCTGAGCCCGTCGAGGAGTCTGCCGAGGAAATCGCTGAAGCTGAGTCCGCGCCTGCTGAGGAGCCCGCTCCGGTTCTGCCCGAGGTCACCGTGCTCGATGCCTCCGCCACGCAGGCCATCCTGGACAACGGTCGTGGCTATGCGCAGTTCTGCGACATGGCCGTGCTCGCCTTTGCCTCGTTCACCAACCCGGGCGGTGGCTATATTCAGGGTTATCTGGGCCAGGAGGCCACGCTGTGCGCCGATTCGTTTCTGTACAACGTTCTCGATAAGCAGCGTAAGTGGTACGGCGAGAACCGTCGCCGCAACATCAACTGCGAGCTCTATCGTAACCGCGCTCTAGTGGTGCCTGCGGTGCGCTTCGACCGCAACCGCGTGCATGCATACGCCGACGTGATCGTGGCCGCTGCGCCCAACGTTAAGCGCGCCCGCCAGGAGTATCGCGTGAGCGACGATGCTCTGTTGGATGCCCTGCGCGACCGCATCCGCTTTGTTCTCGCTATCTGCGACGAGTTGGGTCGCGAGAAGCTCGTGCTGGGCGCATGGGGCTGCGACAACAACGGCTTTGACGCCGAGGCCGTGGCCGAGCTCTTCCGCAAGGAGCTCGCGTCGGGCGACTTTAAGGTCAAGCAGGTCTTCTTTGCCGTGCCTTCTACGCGCTGGGATGAGGATTTTGCCAAGTTCGAGCACGTGCTGGCAAACTTCCCCGAGCGCAACGAGGAGTCCTATGCCCAGGTTGCCGCTCGCGCTGCGGCAGCTCGCGCCGCCGAGCAGGCCCAGGCTGCTACCGAGGATGATGAGGACGAGGACGATTGGCGCAAGTACCTGTAATCGGTACGTGCTGACAGATAGGTCGAGCCGACGGGAGAGACTGCTTCCGTCGGCTTTTTACTGAGCGAGGGGCTTACGATGAAAAACGTTCTATGCTTTGGCGACAGCAACACCTATGGTTACGATCCGGCGGGCATGCGCGACGGCACCGCGGTGCGCTATGCGCAGGATGTGCGCTGGTGCGGCGTGGCTCAACGTGACTTAGGCGAGGGCTGGCATGTAATTGAAGAAGGCCTCAACGGCCGCACGACGGTACGCGACGACATGTGCCATCTGGATACCAATCTTAACGGCATCCGCGCGCTGCCGATGCTGCTCGAGGCCCATAAGCCGCTGGATGCGATCGTTATTATGCTGGGAACTAACGATTGCAAGACGGTCTTTGGTGTGACGGCCTCCGATATTGCCCGTGGCGCCATGGCGCTGATTCGTGCGGTGCGTGCATTTCCCTGGACCAATGCCGCACCCTGCCCGCGTATTCTGCTGATGGCACCTATCAAGATCAAGCCGCAAATCGCCGATGTATATATGACCGATTTTGACGAGCGTTCCGTCGAGGCCTCGGAGCATTTTGGCGAGTACTACGCACATGTGGCTGAGCAGTTTGGCTGCGACTTTTTGAATGCCGCCGACTTTGCCGAGCCGGGCGATATCGACTATCTGCATATGATGCCCGAAAGCCACGAGAGCCTGGGTCACGCCGTGGCAGCCAAGCTCCAAGAGATGCTCGGTGAGTAGCGCGACCCCAAAGCACCGCAAAGGTGCCTGTCCCCTTTGCGGTGCTTTGGGCTGCGAATCTTAATACTGCCACATGTGGTTGACGGGGCCGGAACCTTTGCCCATGTCAAAGCCGGCGGCGAGAGCGCCGGTCAGGTAGGCCTTGCCGGCGTTGATGGCGTCGGCAAGTTCCATGCCCTGGGCCAGCGCGCAGGCGATGGCGGATGAGAGCGTGCAGCCGGTGCCATGCGTGTTGCCGGTCTCGATGCGCTTGTGGCGGAACCACGTGGTGAGCGGATCGCCCAGGTGGTTACCCTCGTCATCGAGCGGCGCGGGCTCTGCGAGCACATCGTTGGCCTCGTTGACAAAATGCCCGCCCTTAACGAGGGATGCGCAACCAAAGCGGCGGGTGAGGAGCATGGCAGCATTTTGCTGCGTGCGCTCGGAGTCGACCTCGTAGTCGAGCAGGGCCATGGCCTCGGGAATATTGGGCGTGATAACCGTCGCTAGCGGGAACAGGCGGCGGGTGAGCGCCTCGGCGGCATCTTCGGCAATCAGCCGTGCGCCCGAGGTGGCTACCATGACGGGGTCGACTACCACGTTTGTCGCGTTCCAAGCGCTCAGGCGGTCGGCGATAACATCGATAATCTCGGCAGAGGAAACCATGCCAATCTTGACGGCGTTGGGGCGGATATCGTCAAAAACGGCATCGATCTGCGCCGCGACAATATTCGGGGAGATATCCTGCACGGCGGTGACGCCCAGGGTGTTCTGTGCGGTGATGGCCGTAATGGCCGTCTCGGCATACAGGCGGTGCGCCGTGATGGTCTTGATGTCGGCCTGAATGCCGGCGCCACCGCTGGAATCGGATCCCGCGATGGATAGAACGGCAGGTACCTTACTGCGATCCATGTTCGCTCCCTTGTTCGGTCGGAATCAAATGGGTCTTTTAGCCAGCATTATAAAGATGCCCGGGCCGACTCTATGTCGAACCCGGGCGGGCGATGCAATCTTTACGCAAATGTAAGTAAATGTTCACACGTCAACAATTGACAAGCACCAGCTCGCCGCCAGAAGCGGCCACGGCGACAGGGCTAGTCCTCCATGCCGAGGTCGATCGTGGTGCCCTCGAAGATCTTGTTGACGGTGCGGACGGCGCACATCTTGCCACACATGGTGCAAGTGCCCTCGGTGGCGGCGGGGGACTCCTCGTAGCGCTTCTTGCCCGTAACCGGGTCGAGCGCGCACTTCCACATGGCGTCCCAGTCGAGCTTGCGGCGTGCCTGGCCCATCTTGTCGTCCATGTCGCGGGCGTGGGGCACCTTTTTGGCGATGTCGGCGGCGTGTGCGGCGATCTTGGTGGCCATGAGGCCGTCGAGCACATCCTGGGCGTTGGGCAGGCATAGGTGCTCTGCCGGTGTCACGTAGCACAGGAAATCGGCACCGGAGCTGGCGGAGATGGCGCCGCCGATGGCAGCGGTGATGTGGTCGTAACCCACGCCGATATCGGTCACCAGCGGCCCGAGCACATAGAACGGAGCATTGTGGCACAGGCGCTTCTGCAGTTTCATGTTGGCGGCGATCTCGTCGAGCGCCATGTGACCCGGGCCCTCGACCATGACCTGGACGCCGGCGGCCCAAGCGCGCTTGCACAGCTTGCCCAGCTCGATCATCTCAGCGGTCTCGGTGGCGTCGTTGGAGTCGTAGAGGCAGCCCGGGCGGCAGGAGTCGCCGAGCGAAATCGTCACGTCGTACTCGTGGCAAATCTCGAGCAACTCGTCGTAGAACTCATAGAACGGGTTCTCGTTACCGGTGACCTCCATCCAGCCAAACAGCAGTGAGCCGCCGCGGCTCACGATGTTCATCAGGCGGCCGGTCTCCTTAAAGGTCTTGGTGACCGACTTGTTGATGCCGCAGTGAATGGTCATAAAGTCCACGCCGTCCTCGGCATGCGCGCGCACGACTTCGAACAGGTCGTCCTTGGTCAGCTTGACCAGCGGCTTTTCCATGTAGCCGATGGCGTCGTACATGGGGACGGTGCCCACCATGAGCGGCGTCTCGTCGATGAGCTGCTGGCGGAACTGGCGCGTCTTGCCCGAGTTGGAGAGGTCCATGATGGCGTCGGCGCCATAGTCCTCGGCGATCTTGACTTTCTTCCACTCCTCGGCGGCATCGGCCTTATCGCCCGAGATGCCCAGGTTCACATTGACCTTGGTGGACAGGCCCTCGCCGACACCAAAGGCGCGCATGCCCTTTTTGATGTGCACGATGTTGGCGGGAATGGCGATGCGGCCGTCGGCGACGCGCTCGCGGATGTACTCGGGGTCGCGATGCTCGCGCTCGGCAACCTCTTTCATCTGCGGCGTGATTTGGCCCGCGCGGGCAAAGTCGATTTGCGTGACGAGCTTGGGCTCGGTCTGTGTGCTCATAAGCACTGCTCCCTTCGTTGGCATTACCCATATCAGGTTCGTGGGTCAGGGCGGGCGCGCCCAATCTCAGCCTGCCGTCTTGTCCCGCAAGCTCCCCGTTTATGTAACGGGCTCAAGTATAGCTCGAATGGGTACGATTGGGCCAACGAGCGTGCCTGTGGGGAGGCGAACATGGAGGACAAGCATTTATATCGAGAGACGCAATGGGATGTATCGGCCGAGGAAAGCCGTGCGCACCATGGACTGGTCGCGATTGGTTTTGCGGTGCTTGCCGTGCTGGTGATTGCCTTTTGCATTTGGACGTTTGGCGGTCGCGGCGGTGCTGTCTGGGGGTTCGAGGCTGACGATAGCCTGCCGATTATGACGGTGAGGAGTACTGGCGGTAATGCCAATACGCTCGCCGTTCCGGGCGATTATTGGTACCCGTGCGATGAGTTTGTGCAGTTGCAGCTGAGTGGTGGGTCTATTCCTGGTGAGGAAATCGAACGCGTGACGTATGATGCGACGTTCAAAACGTTGACGGTGAAGCTCAAAGATCAAGGGGATGTGCCCACGACGATGGATATCGCGCTGACGGAATGGCGTCTGGAGCCCCCGTCGGGCGTTAAGGTGTCCGAGGTTGAGCATGTGAAGGTTATCTATCAGGATGGCTCGACAAACAAAATTGCCAAGGCCGCCGGCCTGGCGGAGTAGGCGTCACGCTTAGGTGGCCCCCTCAAAAAAGTTGCGGTGGAATAGTTCCTGTTTGACCTGTTAAAAGGTTAATTTAGGAACTATTTCACCGCAACTGGAGGGGAGATATTGACTTCGTGATAGGATATTGAGAAATCGATTGCCCGTTTAATGAAGAGGTGCGCCCATGAAGGGGAGCCAACAAGTTACGGCCAAGGATATCGCCGAGCTCTGCGGTGTTTCGGTCACAACGGTCTCGCGCGTTATCAACCGTAATGGCAGATACTCGTCCGAAACCGAGCAGCGCGTGCTCGATGCCGTGAAAAAACTAAACTACCAGCCTAATTTGCTGGCAAAAGGCCTGCGTACGCGCAAGGCCGATGCGGTTGGCGTTATCGTGCCCAGTATTGCGAACGAGTTTTTCTCGAGCATGATCTTGGCGCTTCAGACCAAGTTGTTTAAGGCTGGCTACGCCATCAACATCTACAACACGAACAGTTCGCTCGATATCGAGCGGCAGTGCGTGGCACAGCTCGCAGCGCAAAACGTTGGCGGTGTTATCAGTATTAATAGCCGAGAAGACGTGCGCGAGGCGCTTGAGCGGGTAGTCCCCACGGTCTATGTCGATCGTTTTATCGCCGATCCCATGAGCGATAAGGTCGCCTCGATCTCGTCGGACAACATTCGAAGCGGCACGCTGGCGGCGCAAGAACTTAAGCGCAGCGGCTGCATACGCCCAGCTGTAATTACCGCCACACGCGAGTCGCCGGTGACCGCCATGCGTACGCGGGGATTTACGCAGGAATGCGCGCGATTGGGTCTGGATTTGCCGGATGAGAACATTATTACGCCGCCCGCCACGACCTATGACGAGGGGTATAAGGCCGTCGAGAAGCTTCTCTCGTCCGGCGCGGAATTTGATGGCCTATTCTGCCAGACCGACATCATGGCGATTGGCGCCCTCGAAGCCTTGCGCGACCATCATATTGACGTTCCGGATGAGGTCGCAGTCGTCGGTCACGATGACATTATGATTTCGCGATTCGGGCGTCCGCCCTTGACCACCATTCACCAGGATTCGGTTCAAATAGGGGAGAAGGCGGCCGAGCTTATGCTGGACATGATGGCCGGCAACGATGTCGAGGAGCAGAATGTGGTTGTCCCCGTGGGGCTGATTCGGCGCGAATCGACACGGCGGGCATAACTCCAAAGCCCCAGAACAACCGTAAACGGTAGAAAACGACCGGCGAACGGTCGTTTTTCTTTTGTACATTGACAAGTATTTGCGCAATCGATTAACCTACGAATCAAGTTAGAGCAAACGATTGCGCAGCAAGTAAACGACCTGATGAAGCAAAGCGAATCAGGTTTTTGTTTCCCAAAACGCGCAAACGATTGCGCAGCATAAACGCAACAACAGTTGAGGAGAGAAGAAATGACTAAGCCGCTGATCGCGCCTTCCCTTATGTGCATGGACCCCATGAACGTCGAGCGCGACGTTAAGGTCATGGATCAGGCGTTTGACCTGTACCACGTCGATGTTATGGACAGCCACTTTTGCCCCAATATGGCTCTTACGCCGGGCTTTGCCAACTCGCTTCGCAAGATGAGCGACCTTCCCATCGATGTTCACCTGATGGTCGAGGACCCGGTGATGTTCGTCGAGATGTTCGATCTGGGCAAGGACGATTGCCTTTCTTTCCAGGCCGAGACCATCGAGCGCAATGCATTTCGCCTGAGTGGCCGAGTTGCCGAGAAGTGCAATAAGTTTGGCGTCGTCCTTTCTCCCTCGACTCCGCTTTCTGCCATTGACGGCTATGCCGATCGCATCGACATCCTGACCATCATGACGGTCGACACGGGCTTTGCCGGCCAGAAGTTTATCCCCGAGATGCTCGAGAAGATTGAGGCCGCTAAGCAGCTTCGCGAGGAGCGCGGCCTGCACTACCAGATTCAGCTTGACGGCCAGTGCAACAAGTCCACGTTCAAGACTCTTTATGGTACGGGCGCCGACATTCTAATCGTCGGCAACTCCGGCCTCTTTAGCCTGGCCGATGACCTGTCCGAGGCCATCGATACTTTTAAGTCCCAGTTTGCCGCCGAGACCGGCTGCAACCTCTAGTCGATAGGAGCGTGTCCGAGATGTCCGATACCTTTACCGTCGAAGATGCCCTGAAGGTCGAGAACATCCGCTTTGTCAGCGGGGTTACGGACTGGAAGGATGCCGTTCGCCTGGCAACGGAGCCTTTGATCGAGTGCGGTTGCTGTGAGGCCCGCTATGCGGACGGGATTATCGAGAATACCGAGAAGTTCGGCCCGTATTACATCCTTTGCCCGGGTCTTGCCCTCCTTCACGGCCGTCCTGAGCAAGGCGCTCTGAAGACCCAGATCAGCGTTACCGTCGCGCGCGACGGCGTCGATTTTGGGGGCGGGCAGGAGCCCGTCACGCTGATGGTGACGCTCGCCGCCGTTGATTCCGACACGCACCTCGAGGTCATGCGCGCCATGGCGATGCTGTTTTCGCAGCCTGGAGCGGTCGAAGAGCTCTGCGCCATGGACACCGCCGAGGCCATCTACCAGCGCTTCTTGCAATCTGCCACGGCTTAATTTTCTAAGCCTCATGATGTAGGAAAACGGTTACGAGCAGTAGAAAGGAAAAAATCATGCCCGTTATCGATTTTGTGGTGTCGATTCTTTCGACACCGGCCATCTTGGTTGGCCTTATTGCCCTGCTGGGTCTGCTCTTGCAGAAGGCTCCGCTCGAGAAGGTCATCACCGGCACGCTCAAGACGATCGTCGGCTTCCTGGTGCTGGGCGCCGGTGCCTCGTTTGTCCAGACGGGTTCGCTGCTGGCTTTCGGCGAGGTATTTAACTACGCCTTCCACATGCAGGGCGTCGTTACCAACACCGATGCCTTTGCCGCCATTGCCCTGAAGGACTTTGGCCAGGCAACTGCTCTGATCATGTGTGTCGGCATGCTCATGAACATTGTGCTCGCACGCTTCTCCAACCTTAAGTTCATCTTCCTGACCGGCCACTCTGCGCTGTACATGTCTGCCATGTTCGCCGTCTTTTTGTCCGGTGTCGGTCACCTGAGCGGTTGGCAGCTGGTTGTCGCTGGCGGTGCACTCATGGGTCTTTACATGGCTCTGGCCCCTGCTATCTGCGAGCCTACCATGAAGAAGGTCACCGGCACCGACGCCGTCGCACTGGGCCACACTTCGAGTGTTGCCTATTGGGCAGCCGGCGCTATCGGCAGCCTGTTCTCTAAGAAGGGCGAGAAGGTCAAGTCCACCGAGGATATCAACTTCTCCCAGGCCCTCTCCTTCCTCCGCGACACGACGGTCGCCATCGGCCTTACTATGGTGCTGTTCTTTGTGGTCGTCACCGGCATCGCCGTTGCCCAGGGCCTGCTGAACGAGGACCCCTCCCAGTTCCAGAACCTCAACGAGCTGCTGAACGTGGGCACCGACACCCAGACCAACTGGATCGTCTGGTCCATTAAGAGCGGCCTTGCCTTTGCCGGCGGCGTCTACGTCATCCTCGCTGGCGTTCGTATGGTCATCGGTGAGATCACCCCGGCCTTTAAGGGTATTGCCGACAAGCTCGTCCCCGGCGCCAAGCCCGCCCTGGATTGCCCCGTCACGTTTGCTTACGCCCCCAACGCTGTGATCATCGGCTTCCTGTGCTCCTTTGCCGGCGGCATCGTCGCACTTCTCGTCCTTGGTCTGATCGACGCCACGATGATTCCCGTCGCCCTGATCCTTCCCGGTGTCGTCCCGCACTTCTTCTGCGGCGCTACCGCTGGTGTCTTCGGCAATGCCCGTGGCGGTATCAAGGGCTGCGTCGCCGGCTCCTTCGTCAACGGCCTGCTTGGCGGCTTCTTGCCCGCAGCTTGCATGCCCGTGCTGACCGCCCAGGGTTTCTCCAACCTGACCTTTGGCGATGCCGACTTCGGTACGATCGGTATCCTGCTTAACGGCGTGATGGGCTTCCTCCAGGGCCCCGGCCTGCTGGTGCTTTGCATCGTGCTTGCGCTGCTGCCGATTATCATCGCTCGTTTTGTCCCCTCTAAAGCTCAGGCTGAGTAGACCATAGTTGTCAGGTAATGCCCTGCGGGGCGAAAGAAAGGATAGAACAATGGCTATCAAGAAAATCATGTGCTGCTGCGGTAACGGCCTTGGATCGAGCCTGCTTGCCCGCATCAACGTCGAAGACGTGCTTAAGTCTCTCGGCCGTTCCGATATCGAGTGCGTCAACACCGCTATTAGCGACGCAAGTGACGACGCAGCCGATCTGTTCTTTATCGCTCGCGACCTCGAGTCGTCTGCAGGGCATCTGACCAACAAGGTTGTTCTTGACAACGTGTTGGACAAGGCCGCCATTAAGGCCGCCCTCGAAGAGCGCCTGTAGTCCTGAGGTTCGCCCTCACGTTGACTTTGTATGTCCCTTAACGCGGGACACCCGCGACTCGGTTGTCCCGCGTTTAGATTTGTTAAGGAGTAAATCATGAAGTTCTTTATCGATACCGCCAACCTGGACGAGATCGCCGAGGCCAAGAGCTGGGGCTGCCTGGCCGGCGTCACCACCAACCCGTCCCTGTACGCCAAGACCGGCGGCAAGCTCGCCGACTTCGAGCCGCATATGCTCAAGATCGCCGAGCTGTGCGAGGGCCTGCCCGTCTCCGCCGAGTCCACCGCGACCACGGCCGAGGGCATGATCGAGGAGGGCAAGCGCCTGGCCGCCCTGGCCCCCAACATCGTGGTCAAGCTCCCCGTGTGCGAGGCTGGCCTGGCCGCCTGCCGCGCCCTGGCCGACGCGGGCGTGCGCGTCAACATGACGCTTGTCTTCAGCCCGACGCAGGCCCTCATGGCCGCCAACGCCGGCGCCCGCTACATCAGCCCGTTCGTGGGCCGCTTCGACGACATCGCCGAGGACGGCATCTCGCAGCTCGACAACGTCGTGACCTGCATCAAGAACTACGACTGGACCGGCAAGAACGTCGACGACACGGTCGAGATCATCACCGCCTCCGTTCGCACGCCCAACCACGTGACCCAGGCGGCGCTGCTCGGCGCCGACATCGCGACCGTCCCCATGGCCGCGCTCAAGAAGTGCCTGCGCCACCCGCTGACCGACCAGGGTCTCGCCTCCTTCGAGGCCGACTGGAAAAAGGTCGTCGAGCAGGCATAGCGATCTGATCGCCCCGGCACCACACCACCCGGTGCCGGGGCCGTTCTCAAGAGAGGAGACCATATGACTGACAATGAGCTGGCGAAGGTTGCCAACGAGGTAAGGAAGGGCATCGTCACCGGCGTGCACGCTGCCAAGTCCGGCCATCCGGGCGGTTCGCTCGGCGCCGCCGACATCATGACCTATCTGTACTTCGAGGAGATGAACGTCGACCCGGCCGATCCCCGCAAGGCCGACCGCGACCGCTTCGTGCTCTCCAAGGGCCACTGCGCCCCCGGCCTGTACGCCGTGCTCGCCGAGCGCGGTTTCTTCCCCAGGGAGGACCTCGAGACGCTGCGCCATATCGGCAGCCACCTGCAGGGCCACCCCAACATGAACGACACCCCGGGCGTCGACATGTCCACCGGGTCGCTCGGCCAGGGCATCTCCGCCGCCGTCGGCATGGCCGTTGCCGCCAAGCACTGGGGCGACGACTACCGCACCTACGCCCTGCTGGGCGACGGCGAGAGCGAGGAGGGCCAGGTCTGGGAGGCCGCCATGTTCGCCGGCAACCAGGGCCTCGACAACCTCTGCGTGGTCGTCGACCACAACGGCCTGCAGATCGACGGCCCCGTCGAGGAGGTCAACGACCCCATGCCGCTGGCCGACAAGTTCCGTGCCTTCAAGTTCCACGTGGTGGAGCTCGCCGACGGCAACGACTTCGGCCAGATCCGCGCCGCCTTCGCCGAGGCCCGCGCCACCAAGGGTGCGCCGACCGCGATCATCGCCGAGACGGTGAAGGGCAGGGGCGTGTCCTTCATGGAGAACCAGGTGGGCTGGCACGGCAAGGCCCCAAACGACGAACAGTTCGAGCAGGCCATGGCGGAGCTCACGGCCGCCGGAGAGGAGCTCTAGGATGGCAGACGTCAAGAAAATCGCCACGCGCGTAAGCTACGGCGAGGCCCTCGTCGAGCTCGCCGCCGAGCACGACGACTTCGTGGTCCTCGACGCCGACCTGGCCGCCGCGACGCAGACCGGCAAGTTCAAGGCCGCCTGCCCCGACCGCTTCTTCGACGTGGGCATCGCCGAGAGCAACCTGATGGGCGTCGCCGCCGGCATCGCAACCACCGGGCGCACCGCCTTCGCGAGCACCTTCGCCATGTTCGCCGCCGGCCGCGCCTTCGAGCAGGTCCGCAACTCCATCGGCTACCCGCACCTCAACGTCAAGATCGGCGCCACGCACGCCGGCATCTCGGTGGGCGAGGACGGCGCCACGCACCAGTGCTGCGAGGATATCGCCCTGATGCGCGTCATCCCCGGCATGACCGTGATCGTTCCCGCCGACGACGTGGAGGCCCGCGCCGTGACGCGCGTCGCCTACGAGTGCGACGGCCCCGTCTACATGCGCTTCGCCCGCCTGGCCTCGCCGGTCATCAACGACCCCGAGACCTACAAGTTCGAGGTGGGCAAGGGCATCGTCATGCGCGAGGGCGCCGACGTGACCATCATCGCCTGCGGCCTGATGGTCGGCGAGGCCCTCGAGGCCGCCGGGCAGCTCGCCGCCGAGGGCATCGACGCCGAGGTCGTCAACATGCACACGATCAAGCCCATCGACGCCGACCTGATCGTCAAGAGCGCTTCCAAGACCGGCCGCGTCGTGACCGTCGAGGAGCACTCCGTGATCGGCGGCCTGGGCAGCGCCGTCGCCGACGTCCTGTGCGGACAGCTCCCGACGCCGCTCAGGAAGATCGGCGTCAACGACACCTTCGGCGAGTCCGGCCCGGGCGCCGAGCTCCTGCACAGGTACGGCCTGGACGCCGCCAACATCGTGGCGACCGTCAAGGAGTTCTTGGCCTAAGGCAAGCGAGCCAAAGCATCGCTTCGGCGATCGCGTGCTCGACAACTTCATACAACTTGGTAGCTGCTTAATCTTGGCAACCATAGATAAAACCGGACAGGGGTGCCCTCTCAGAGGACGCCCCTGTTTCAGTTGCGGTGATATATGGACTGTTTTGCCCGTTAGAAGGCCTAATCAGTCCGTATTTCACCGCAACTGATAGGGGGTTGGATATGGTGGAGGGCTACAGGGCCTGCTCGTTGATGAAGACCAAGGTGGTTTGGCTTGAGAGCTCGGAGATGCAGCGGTAGCCAACGTTGAATGCGGTGAGTTCGTCGGTGTCCTGGAGCCTGTTTTCTGCCATCCAACGAACCATGGAGCCGCGTGCCTTTTTGCTGGCGGTCGAGCGCTGGATAGGCTTGCCGTTGCGGACGCCTTCGCCAAAGAGACATGTGACGGTTGCGACGTCGTCCGCGAGGTGGGGCAGGACAGCCTTGGCGTACTCCACGCTGGCAAGGTTGACGACCGTAGTGCTGGAGCCGGTCGGCGCAATGACCGACGCAAGCTTGTCTGCCCAAAAAGCGTAGAGGTCCCGGGTACCATCGACGGCGAGCTTAGCTCCCATTTCCAGGCGATACGGCTCAACGGCATGGAAAGGACGAATGCATCCGTACAGACCGGAGAGAATCCAAAGATGGTTCTGTAGCCAGGCGAGTTGCTCGGCATCCATGACCTCGGGCGCCATGCTCTGGTATTGAATGCCGTGGTAGGACATGACGGCAGGGGAGATACGCCGGGCGATATCGGGGTCGCAAAGATCGTCGTCCACAAGAACGGGCACAAACTCATGCAGGGTGTCGAGGCATGGCTCCAATAGCTTGTCGCTCACGTTCCATAGGGTTTGCAAGCCGCCGGCGCCTTCGCTTCGCTCAATGTCCAACAGCGCTTGATGCAGCCGGGCGGTCTCGGGCACAAAGGGCGGAATACCCTGGACTTCGAAAGCATCTTGAGCCGCCCGCATCTGTTTGGCGGGGGAAATGACGATTTGCAACATGGAACCTTCCTCCCGCTAAAGAAGTTGCGGTGGAATACGGTCTGTTTAGGCTGATTAAGGGCCAGATTAGTCCGTATTTCACCGCAAGTTATGGGTGGGGTTGATTAGGCGCGCTCGAGGAAGGCCTTGTAGCCGCGATAGGCCTCGTAGATGTCGGCCTTGTTGGCGACCTCCCACAGGGCGTGCATGGACAGGACTGCCACGCCGGAGTCGATGACGTTCATGCCGTACTCGGCCATGATGTAGGCGATGGTGCCGCCGCCACCTGCGTTGACGCGACCGAGCTCGCAGGTCTGGAAGTCCACGCCGGCGTTATCCATGATGTCGCGGATGAGCGCCATGTACTCGGCGTCGGCGTCGTTGGAACCGCCCTTACCGCGGCTGCCCGTGTATTTGTTAAAGCACAGGCCGCGACCCATAAAGGCGGCGTTCTTGGTCTCGAACTTGCTGGCGTAGCCCGGGTCAAAGCCGGCGGACACGTCGGAGGAGAGCATACGGCTGCGGGCGAGCGCGCGGCGCAGGACCAGCGGGCTGTCCTCGCCGGCAAGCGCCATGATCTCGGCGACCGTGTTCTCGAAGAAGCGGCTCGTCATGCCGGTGGCGCCCACGGAGCCAATCTCTTCCTTGTCGACGATGAGCGTGATGCTCGTGCGCTCAACGCTGGCCACATCGATCTGGGCAAGCATGGACGGATAGGCGCACACGCGGTCGTCGTGGCCATAGCCCAAGATCATGGAGCGGTCGAGGCCCATGTCGCGGGCGGGGCCGGCGGGCACGACCTCGATCTCGGCGGAGAGGAAGTCCTCCTCCTCGACGTCGTACTGCTCTTTAAGGATGTCCAGGAACATCTGCTTGACGGGGTCCTTGGGGGCATCCTTGTCGTCCTCGTCAAACTTGACGGGGCGGCCGCCCACGATCACGTCGAGGATCTCGGCGTCGACGGCGTCCTTGGCGGGCTTGGCCATCTGCTCGCTGGAGAGGTGAATCAGCAGGTCGGAGATGGTAAAGACCGGGTCATCGGCCTTGTCGCCGATGTTGATGTCGACGGTGGTGCCGTCCTTTTTGCAGATGACGCCCACGAGCGCGAGCGGCGAGGCGACCCAGTGATAGCTCTTGACGCCGCCGTAGTAGTGCGTGTCGAGGTAGGCCATGTCGCCGGCCTCGAAGGCGGGGTTCTGCTTAAGGTCCAGGCGCGGCGAGTCCACGTGGGCGCCCAGGATGTTAAAGCCCTGCTCGAGCGGGGCGCAGCCCAGGTTGACGAGCATGAGGTCCTTGCCGTGGTTGGCGGCGTAGACCTTGTCGCCGGCCTTGAGCGCGCGGCCCTCGGCGATCACGGTCTCCAGGTCGACGTAGCCCGCCTCCTCGGCCATCTTGATACCGGCCTTGACGCACAGGCGCTCGGTCTTATTCTCGCTCAAAAACTGCTTATAGCCGCGGCAAAGCTCCTCGAGCTCCTCGATCTGCTGCGGTGTGTACTTTTTCCATGCGCAGGGACGCTCCATGACGCAGGCTCCTTTCGGATCGATCGTACTGGTGAATGTACCGTGAGCCATCGTATCACGCGCGGGCGTGCGGCGGCGGGGGAGCTTGATGTGCGGTGGCCGCGGGGCGGGGAGCGTGTAAACTGGTGTGAGCAAACCGTGCCCAGCCCAAAGCGAGGTATTCAATATGTCTGACAAGCGCCGTACCTTTGCCGTTATCGACGGCAACTCGCTCATGCACCGTGCTTTCCACGCCGTGCCACCGACCATGAATGCGCCGGACGGTCGCCCCACCAACGCGATCTTTGGCTTCTTGAATATGTTTCTCAAGATGATCGACGCCTTCAATCCTGATGGCGTCGTCGTTGCGTTTGACAAAGGCAAGCCGCGCGTGCGTATGGAGATGCTGCCGCAGTACAAGGCGCAGCGTCCGCCCATGGATCCCGACCTTCACGCGCAGTTCCCCATGATCAAGGAGCTGCTCGAGGCGCTGAACGTGCCGATTCTGCAGTCCGAGGGCTGGGAAGGCGATGACATCCTGGGAACCATGGCGCGCCTGGGCGAGAAAGCCGGCTGCGACATGCTGCTGGTGACCGGCGACCGCGATATGTACCAGCTCGTGACCGAGCACGTTAACGTGGTCTCGACCCGCAAGGGCCTGTCCGATGTGGCGATTATGACGCCCGAGAGCGTGGACGATTTGTATCACGGCATCACGCCGGCCCTCGTGCCCGATTTTTACGGCCTGAAGGGCGATACGTCCGACAACATCCCCGGTGTGCCGGGCATCGGCCCCAAAAAAGCGAGCGCGCTCATTGCGCAGTACGGCAGCCTGGACGAAGTCATCGCGCATGCTGACGAGGTCAAAGGCAAGATGGGCGAGAACCTGCGCGCGCACATTGACGACGCGCTGCTGAGCCGCAAGGTCGCGACCATCCGCACCGATGCGCCCGTCGAGCTCGACTTTGACGCGACGTCCTTCCCGGCGTTTTCTGCCGACGAGGTTTCCGCGGCGCTGGGCACGCTCGGCATCACGGCCATGCAGAACCGTTTCTTGGCGCTGATTGGCGGCGAGGGCGGGGCTGTGGCTACTGCCAGTGCATTTGAGATGCCTGCGATGGTGCGTGCCGCCGCCGGCGATGCCGAGGTACTCGGTGTCGTTGCGGCTGAGGTCTCCCGCGCGATTGAAGCCGGCGAGTGGGTCGCCGCCGTGGTGGACGACGACAAGGAGGAGGGCGCACTCTTTGGCCTGACGCGCACGCTGTGGCTGGCGACCTCCAAGGGCCTGTTTGCGCTCGAGGAGGCCGACAGCGCCGCTGCGGTTGCGGTAGAGGGGTTCAACTTTGCACATGGCGTGATTGCCGGCGTACTCGCGCGCCTGTTTATGGAGGGCCGCGTGGCGAGCCCGGATATGAAGGCGCTGCTGCACGAGCTTTCTCCTATCGATTCCGCTGAGCCCGAGCTTATGGATCCGCTCGCTGCCGATTCCACACGCATCTTCGATACCGTGGTGGCCGCCTACCTGCTGGATTCCGATCGCTCCGAGTTTGACGAGGCGTATCTGGCCGATACCTATCTTCAGATGTCACTGCCTGCGGCCCGCGGCGCGGAAGGTGCCGGCGAGGACGCGCCCGTACCCGCTGCTCGCACGGCTGCCCTGACGCTGGCCCTGGTGGCCCCGCTGCGCGACCGCATGGCGCGCGAGAACGCCGCCAACGTGTTCGACGGCATCGAGATGCCGCTCGTGCCCGTGCTCGCCAAGATGGAGCGTGCGGGTATGCTTGTGGACCCCGACCGTCTGCGCAACCTGTCCGAAGGCCTGGCGACGCAGATCGCCGAGGTCGAGCGTGAGATTCGCAACCTTGCCGGGGATGAGACGTTCAACATCGGTAGCCCCATGCAGCTGTCGCATGTGCTCTTTGATGTGATGGGGCTTCCGACCAAGGGCCTCAAGAAGACCAAGCGCGGTTATTACTCGACCAACGCCAAGGTGCTGAGCGACCTTGCCCGCGACCACGAGATCGTGCGCCTGATTTTGGATTGGCGCGAGAAGTCCAAGATCAAGTCGACGTATCTGGACACGCTGGGCCCGTTGCGCCGCGGCGACGGTCGCGTGCACACCACGTACAACCAGACCATCACGGCGACGGGCCGCCTGTCTTCGAGCGACCCCAACCTGCAGAACATCCCGACGCGCTCGGAGTTGGGTCGTACCGTCAAGACGGCGTTCTCGGCAGGCGAGGGCAGTCTCTTTTTGGCGGTGGACTACTCGCAGATCGAGCTGCGCCTGCTGGCCCACCTTTCGGGCGACGAGCACCTGGTGCGCGCCTTTAACGAGGGCGAGGACTTCCATGCCGAGACGGCCGCGCGCGTGTTTGGCGTGCCTGTGTCCGAGGTGACGCCCGATTTGCGCAGTCGCGCCAAGGCCGTGAACTTTGGCATCGTGTACGGCCAGCAGGCCTATGGTCTGTCGCAGTCGCTGCATATCTCGATGGCCGAGGCGCGTGACATGATCGACCGCTACTACGAAGCCTACCCGGGCGTGCGTACGTTCCTGGACAACGTGGTGGCGCGCGCCAAGCAGACAGGCTATGCCGAAACCATGTACGGGCGTCGCCGCCACATCCCTGAGCTCAAGGCCAAAAACCCGCAGCTCCGTGGCTTTGGCGAGCGTACGGCTATGAACCACCCCATGCAAGGAACCGCGGCCGACATCATCAAGATCGCCATGGCTCGCGTAAGCCGCCGTCTGGAAGAAGAGGGCTTTGCCGCCCACATGATTCTGCAAGTCCACGACGAACTGGACTTTGAGTGCCCCGTCGACGAAGTCGAGCGCCTCACCGCCATGGTCCGCGACGTCATGGAGCACGTCGTGGACCTGCGCGTCCCCCTCATCGCCGAAGCCAGCACCGGCGTGACCTGGGCAGACGCCAAATAGACCCCACTGGGCCCGAGCACGATGCTTGGGCCCTTTTGTTTATCGATCTTATGAGATTTATCAATCTTATGAGATTTATGAATCTTATGAAAATGCAAACGGGCACTCCGGGCTCCAATTGAATCAACGCGGAAACGACATCCCGGTTTGAGCTGTCATACTGGGATGCCGTTTCACGTATCAGGCTGTTTGGAAAACTGGGGACCGTTTTTGAATGAAATTGTGGGACGCGGTTTCCGTATATGGTCCCTTTGGGAAACTGGATCCCATTCCAGACTGTAATTTTGGGATGCATTTTCGGATACGCCCGCGTGAAAGCGGAAAGTGGACATGCCCTGCGTAAATGTATGAGAAACCGTTTACTCATACCATTTACTCTTACTTACGCAACCGTTTACTCAAGTCGCGTTCAATGTGAGTATACGTTTACTCAAACACTGCTATCTTAGTATGCGATAACGATTACCCATCATCTCGCGAAAGGAATCGAACATGCTGCTTTGCCCGAGCATGATGTGTGCCGACTACGGCGATCTGCGCCACGAGGTCGAGAGGCTCGACGCCGCCGGCACCGACATCTTCCATTGCGACATTATGGACGGCACCTTTGTGCCCAACATCACCATGGGCGTTATGGACGTTAAGGCCATCCGCGCCGCGACGGAAAAGCCCATCGACGTGCACCTGATGATCGAGAATCCCGCGGCTAAGGTCGACCTGTTCTTGGATGCCGGGGCCGATATCGTCTACATCCACCCCGAGTCCGAGCGCTACGTGGTCAAGACGCTTGCGCATATTAAGGAGCGCGGCGCCGCGGCCGGCCTGGTCATCAACCCCGACACCTCGATCGAGACGATCGAGGAGATGCTGAACCTCGTCGACTACGTCATGGTCATGACGGTGAATCCCGGCTTTGCGGGGCAGAAGTTCATCGACTTTACCACCAAGAAGATCGAGCGCCTGGCCGCCCTCAAGGACGAGTACGGCTTCAGGCTCATGATCGACGGCGCGTGCAGCCCCAAGGTCGTCCGCGAGCTTTCCGCCGCCGGTGCCGACGGCTTCGTGTTGGGCACGAGCGCGCTCTTCGGTAAGGAAATCGGCTATGCGGAGTGCCTGCAGGACCTCCGCGAGGGAAAGGACTACTAAACCATGAAGATTGCAATCGGAAACGATCACGTCGCCGTTGAGCTCAAGAACATCATTAAGGAGCATCTTGAGAGCAAGGGTCATGAAGTCGTAAATTACGGTACCGACTCGACCGAGCGCTTTGACTATCCCATTAGCGGATACAAGGTGGGCAAGGCCGTGGCTTCGGGGGAGTGCGATCTGGGCGTGCTGATCTGCGGTACGGGCGTGGGCATTTCGCTCGCCGCCAACAGCGTTCAGGGCGTGCGCGCCGTGGTTTGCTCGGAGCCGTATAGCGCCAAGCTGAGCCGCGAGCACAACAACACCAATATCGTCGCCTTCGGCGCCCGCGTCGTGGGCCAGGAGCTGGCCAAGATGATCGTCGACGAATGGCTCGATGCCGAGTTTGAGGGTGGGCGTCATCAGCGTCGCATCGATATGATTGGTGAAATCAAGGAGACTCAGGGGCTTGCTGTCGTTGACGGCGAGTAACTGATTTGCCAACCGCATATTGCAGGTAGGGAAGGGCCGCATGTCCATTGGGCGTGCGGCCCTTTTTATGTGGCGATCGATGCTTAAAAATGCCTGCTAAAGGTAGCTTTTTCAAAAACATATTGTTTTGGCTTGCATAGAATTGTTAATGGCTAGCGGGAAGACTCGCGTTTGATGAGCTTTACGGGAACGATGGTCTCTTTCTCGGGTGCGTCTCCGCGAAGCATTTTGAGTATGGTGTCGCATCCAGCTTTTGCCATCTGCTCGGGAAAACGGTGGACCGTCGTGATTTGCGGCGTAGTCAGACGCGAGTAGACCGAATCGTCGAAACCCGTTACCTTGACCTGCCCCGGCACATCGATGCCTGCGTTTAAGAGCGCGCGCAGGGCTCCCGCAGCTGAATGATCGCTCGACGCGGCGATGCCGTCGAATTCGACGCCTTGTTGGATGAGGTCAGAGATGAGGTCTTCGGTTTCGTACATGCTGGGCTTTTTGCCGGTAATGGTGAGGATGAGATTGCTGCCGACTTGGATCCCATTTTCTTTGAGGGCATCCAGATAGCCAAGCTCGCGGCGATTGCCTTTATACTCTGCGGTATAGTTTGCGATGTAAATAATGCGACGGCAGCCGCGGTCGATGAGCTCTTGGGTTGCCGCTCTCATGCCGGCAACTTCGTCCGATTTGATGACGGGGATATCGAGTGCGTTTTCTGGATTGCGGTCGACGCAGACAATGGGCAGATTCTTGGGGACGATATCGCCGTCGAGGGCGTGAAGGCCGCTGATACAGATGATGCCGTCGACCAGTTTGCTGGTGAGCGTCTTGAAGTATGCCTGCTCGCGTGCGGGATCGTTGCCGGTATTACAGACAAAAACGGAGTAGCCGTGCGACTGGAGCTCGCGCTCGGTGTGATAGGCGAGGGTGGAGAAAAAGTCATTGGAGATATCGGGCAAGATCAGCCCGATGTTGCCCGATTTGGAGCTACGAAGACTACGCGCGGCCATATTGGTGACGTAACCGTTCTCATCAATAACCTTCTGTACGCGCTTCCGAGTCTCCTCCGAAAAGCGCCCGTTGTTATTAATAACGCGCGAAACCGTGGCAACAGACACCCCAGCCATCTCAGCAATATCGCGAATAGATAGATTCTTAGACATAGGTCGCCTCTTGCGGGTGTTAACGCTTTTACTAGAGAAACAGTATAAGAAAACGATTACCCAAAAGAGTCGACATCTTGGCCTAAAAGTCAAAAAGAGCAGAAGGGAGCCCCTTTACAACAAAGAGCTCCCTTCATCCAATTAAATTCAGCCAAGTATCTAGGCACTCAAGACGCCATCTCGGCGGCAAGAAAAGTCAACCTAGGGCCTGGCCGGGCGGCATGGGTTAACTTTTCGTAGATTCCGCACGCAAAGAAAGCCACTTAATGTGGCTTTCGTCTTGCGCAGGACCTGACCGAGCGAAAAGTTAACCCATGCCGCCCGGCCAGGCCCGATGGGACAGTTACCGTGCCGCCAAGATGGCGTCGATGAGCGTCAGTACGCCCCCGTCGTTGTTGCTCGGAATGCGCCACTTAGCGTGCGCGTTCATGTGCTCCTCGGCATTGTCCACGATAAAGCTATGACCGACGCGCTCCAGCATGGGGATGTCGTTGTACGTGTCGCCCGCGGCCGCCGCGTCGGCAATATCAATACCCAGATGTTCGCACAGATGCGCGACGCCGGCGCCCTTGTCGACGCCCAGGTTCATAAAGTCGATCCACTCGCGACCGGCGTTGGTGACATACAGCTTGTCGGAGAATGCGGGACTGTAGGTATCGCGGAATGCTGGCTCGGCATCATAGGCGGGGAAGTAAATCGAGACCTTGTCGGACTCGACTTCGAGGCCTTCGAAGGTGTCGACATAGTTGATCGTATTGTAATAGACGCTCAGCTCTTCATGGTGCTTATGGTCGCGGGCGAGCACGTAAGCGTCGTCGTAGCAGCACAGGACGGGGACGGCGCGCGAATCCTCTGCAGCGTGGGCGAGAAGCTGCTGATACAGCTCAACGTCGACGTTGCTCTTATAAATGTACTCACCGCGATAGATAACGCAGCCACCGTTGTCGGGGCAAAAGGCGAGGCGATTCTTAATGCTCTCGAACATCTCCTCGAGCTTGGGGGCCGGACGTCCGCTGGCAGGACAGAATACGATACCGGCGTCGGCGAGCTTGTCCAGACGCTCATCGAGGCCCTGAGGCAGCACGCGCTCGTCGGTGAGAAGCGTCTTGTCCATATCGACGGCGAGAATCTTAATGTTGCCGATATTGGCATCTGATTCGTAAGTTTGCATAAAAGCGCGCCTTTCGTTTCGAGATTGTTTCAGACGTTATAATCATTAACTAGTAGTCGGGCGTATTTTCGCAGGATTGACGCGTATTTGCACCACTCTTCACAAAGTAATGAAAAAACTTTTCAGAAAATTGAATTTGTCGCTTGTGCAGCAAGCACTTTAGCGTATGATAGCGACCATCGAAAACGGAGACGGCAAAAGCGCCGCTTACCGAGGAAAAGGTACCGTTTGCGATTATATGAATTGCGCCCGGCGATACGTGAAAGGAGAGGCAGATGCAGTTCGTAAAGATCATCACCACTGCAGACAATGCCATCCGATGCCAGCGCGCAATTTCCCGACGACGATAACAATCGTCTCTGTCCGCATGGGGCGAAATGCCTCAACAGAGTCATTTTGAGGTCGTTGGGTTTTTAGCACGACATAGCCGCATGTTTCTAGGGCATGCCTGTGCTGCATTCTGCTGAATAACCTGATATTGCACGGTATTTGACCTCAATCTGACTTGCAACTGACCGATGTTCTAACTAGCTACCAAGGGCGAAAGGAAACAGCCATGAGCAAGGAAAAAGTCGTTCTCGCATATTCCGGTGGTCTTGATACATCCGTATGTGTCAAGTGGCTCCAGGATGAGAAGAATCTCGATGTCGTTTGCGTCTGCGGCAACGTGGGCCAGGAGGAGACCGGTCTGGATGCCAGGAAGCAGAAGGCCCTCGACCTGGGTGTTCTCGATTGCCAGGTGCTCGACCTGCGCGACGAGTTCTCCGACGAGTTCCTGACCAAGGCCATCGCCGCCAACTCCATGTACGAGAACAAGTACCCGCTGCTCTCCGCTCTGTCCCGTCCGCTGCTCGCCAAGAAGCTCGTCGAGGTCGCTCACGAGTTTGACGCGACCTATGTCGCCCACGGCTGCACCGGCAAGGGTAACGACCAGGTCCGTTTCGAGGCTGCCGTCAAGGCTCTCGACCCCGAGCTCAAGGTTATCGCCCCGGTTCGCGAGTGGGATCTGAAGTGCCGTCCGGACGAGGTTGCCTACGCCCACGCCCACAACGTTCCGGTTCCCGAGGGTGCTAACGACAACCCCTATTCCATCGACGACAACCTGTGGGGTCGCGCCATTGAGTGTGGTCACCTGGAGGATCCCTGGAACGAGCCGCTCGACGACGCCTGGGTTATGACCAAGAATCCCGAGGACACGCCCGACACCCCGACCTACACCGAGATTGAGTTTGAGGCCGGCAAGCCCGTTGCCGTCGACGGCAAGAAGATGAAGCTCTCCGAGATCGTCATCGCCCTCAACAAGATCTCCGGCGACAACGGCTTTGGTCGTCTGGACCTGGTCGAGGATCGTCTGGTGGGCCTCAAGAGCCGCGAGTGCTACGAGGTTCCCGGCGCCCTGACGCTCATCACCGCCCATAAGGCGCTCGAGGACATCTGCGTCGAGGGCGATCTGCTCAAGACCAAGATCAAGCTCGAGCAGGATTGGGCTAACGCCGTGTACAACGGCCAGTGGTACAGCCCGCTCAAGAACGCGCTCGACGCCTTTATGGCCGACACCCAGAAGTTCGTGACCGGCACCGTCCGTCTGAAGTTCTTTAAGGGCAACTGCCATGTTGTCGGCCGCAAGAGCCCCTTTAGCCTCTACGACTACGGTCTGGCTACCTACGACCGTGACACCACGTTTGACGAGAAGGCCAGCGCCGGCTTTATCGAGATCGACACGCTGTCGCTCAAGACGTGGGCTAAGGTCCAGGGTCCCAGCTCCGCTGCCGCCCAGGCATAAGGCTTCTTTCCTTTCCTTGGTATCCGCGCGGCCCATCCGCGTGATACATAACGGGCGCATGGGGTCCCTACCTTTCGTTATGCTTGCTGACACTTCTTAACATCGGTGGCCCCTACGTTCCGCCCGCATATATGACGCCGCACCTGCGGCTGAGTCCGAGCCCCGCCGGGGTTGTCCGGCGGGGCTCTTTCTATCGATTTGACGGCCTTGTGCCTATGTATATCTGAGGAGTACCTACTATGATTGATGCTATCGCTCACGCTTTGCTTTCTCTTTCCCCTGAGCTCGATACCGCCAAGGTGGAGGAGGTCCCCATGAGCCTGAAGGCTTGGATTGACGGTTCGCAGGGCAACATCCGGAGGGAGTCGATGGGCGCCAAGTGCATGGTGCGTCACTTCTTTTCGAATTAATGCTCTAGCCCCGCGCGTGGCGGGGGATGTGCAAAACTAGCGGTTGATAAATCGCTTTAGCGTCAGGGCGCGCTGCTTTGGGCGCCGATGTTTTGGTTTTAGATGAAAGGGGACGGTCCCATGGCTCTTTGGGGTGGTCGTTTTGAGGCGGGCGTGGCCGAGGTCACGCAGGAGTTTGGCGCGTCGCTGCCGGTCGATAAGCATCTCTATAAGCAGGATATTGCCGGCTCTAAGGCCCATGCCAAGATGCTGGCCGCCCAGGGCATCATTAGTGCCGAGGATGAGCAAGCGATTGCCGAGGGCCTGAGCGGAATCGAGCAGGATATCGATGCCGGCAACTTTACCTTCGACATCAACGACGAGGACATTCATATGTCCATCGAAAGCGAGCTGACACGTCGCATTGGCGAGGCGGGCAAGCGCCTACATACCGGACGTTCGCGCAACGACCAGGTGGCGACCGATACCCGCCTGGGCGTCAAGGCGCTGGCCAAGGAGCTTATGGAGGCTAATCTTTCGCTGCGCCATGTGCTGGTGGATGTGGCTAAGAAGTACGACAAGGTCATTCTTCCCGGCTACACGCACATGCAGCACGCCCAGCCTGTGTTGTTATCGCATCATCTGCTGGCGTATTCCTGGATGTTCGCGCGCGACTTTACGCGCCTGAAGGCCGCTTTCGATGCCGCAGATAACTGCCCATTGGGTGCCGCAGCGCTTGCCGGTACGAGCTATCCGCTCGATCGCCAGATGACGGCCGCCGAACTTGGCTTTGCTGGTGTGATTCCCAACTCGCTCGACGCCGTTTCCGACCGCGACTTCCTGCTCGACCTGCACTATGCCGGCTCCGTTATGGCCATGCACCTGTCGCGCCTCTCCGGGGAGATCGTGCTGTGGTCGAGCTCCGAGTTCGGTTTCATCACGCTGTCCGACTCGTACTCCACCGGCTCTTCCATCATGCCGCAGAAGAAGAACCCCGACTTCGCCGAACTTATCCGTGGCAAGAGCGGTCGCGTGTACGGCAACCTGGTGCAACTGCTGGTGACCATGAAGGGCCTGCCGCTGGCCTATAACAAGGACCTGCAGGAGGACAAGGAGGGCGCGCTCGATACCGCCCATACGCTCATGCAGTGCCTGTCCGTTATGGCCGGCATGATCTCGACCTGGACCGTCAACGAGGACGCCATGGCCCGCGAGTGCGGCGTGGGCCACCTGGCCGCTACCGACGTTGCCGACTACTTGGCTAAGCGCGGCCTGCCGTTCCGCGAGGCGCACGCCGTGGTGGGCCACCTGGTCCTGATGTGCGAGAAGCGTGACTGCAATCTTGAGGACCTGCCGTTTGAGGTGTTCCAGGAGGCAAGTCCGCTCTTTGAGCACGATATTACCGAGGCGCTTGACATCCCATCGATTGTCGCCGCGCGCACGACTGAGGGCGGTACCGCGCCTGCCGCCGTCGCCGTGCAGCTGGAGCGTGCCGAGGCGCAGCTTTCGGCCGATGAGGTCACGTTTGGTTCGCTGACCAAGGTCGTCGAGATGGGTCATGGGGCAAATTAAGGTCCTGTCTAAAGCTGTTTCAGTCATTTATTGATAAATCGTTTTGCTTTTACGGGCGCCTGCTGATGCGGGCGTCCGTATTTTGTTGCCACGGGGGAGGGGCTTGTCGAGAACTTCTGTAGGACCTTTGGGCAGCTTGTGAAGGGGGTACGTTCACGGGCGGCAACCGACCGTCTGCTCGGTTCGATGCGGTTGATGGCGGGGTGGATGGTACTCTAGTCGGGCTTCGAAACAGAAGTGACACATATGGAACGCTTCAATAAATTGCAGCGCTTCAATAAACAGCTTTTTGTTTAACTGCAGCTAAAACTCTGTTACGATGCAGTCCAGGCGGGTGCCGGAATGGGACTTGGGCACGCGCGAACCAACTTGAAAGGCTACCTTATGGCTATCGAGAAGACCTTCATCATGATTAAGCCCGACGCCGTGCGCGATCGCAAGATCGGCGAGATCGTTGCTCGCATTGAGCGCAGCGGCCTTGTTATCGAGCGCATGGAGATGACCACGCTTGAGCGCGCCACCGTCGAGGAGCACTACGCTCACCTCAACGACAAGCCCTTCTTTGGCAACCTGTGCGACTTTATGACCAGCGGCCCGGTCGTCAAGATGGTCGTTTCCGGTCTTTCCGCTGTTGCTAAGATGCGCACCCTCATGGGTGCCACCAACCCGCTTGAGGCCGCTCCTGGCACTATCCGCGGCGACTTTGCCGTCGATGTCAACGCCAACGTGATCCACGGCTCCGACTGCCTGGAGAACGCCGAGATCGAGATCAAGCGTTTCTTTGGCTAAACCAGCTTTGACTCCTTAAAGCTGTTAGCGTGTGGCTTGGGCGCCGCGGAACTCCATCCGCGGCGCCCTTTTTTATGACAAATATCTACTAAGAGGGCCCGCCCGGATGTGCGTTCCGGGCGGGCCCTCTGCTGTTAGCTTGTGGCGTTGTTAGGCTTTAAGCCTCGTCGACGACCTTAAGGCCGCGAGTCTGGTCGATCTCGTTGAGGAGGTTGACGCGACGCTCGTGACGGCCGCCCTCAAACTCGGCGTCGAGCCACTCGTCGACGATCATCTTGGCGAGCTCGGAGCCCACGACGCGAGCGCCAAAGGCGAGCACGTTGGTGTTGTTGTGCATACGGGAGAGCTTGGCGCTGAAAGGCTCGGAGCACACGACGGCGCGCACGCCCTCGACCTTGTTGGCGGCAAGGCTAATGCCGACGCCGGTGCCGCAGATCAGAATGCCCAGGTCGACATCACCGTTGGCAACGGCCTTGCCCACCTTGTAGCCGGCGATGGGGTAGTCGAAGCTCTCGGAGGTGTCGGTGCCAAAGTTCACGACCTCGCAGCCGCGCTCCTTAAGATGCTCGGAAATGATGTTCTTGAGCTCGACGGCGGCGTGGTCGTTACCGATACCGATCTTCATAGGTGGTTCCTTTCTGGTCCGTGCGGCGGAATTGCTAAAGGTTTTACCGCGTTCGACTGCATGATAGCGCGTCTTTTGCGTAAACGCTCGAGCGTTTTTTGGTCAAACGCTTTAGCATGCAACAAGACTAGCTTTTCATGAATGAATGCCGTCAGATTGCGCTTGAACGCCGTCCGTCGGAACCATGGTTGCGGTTTTTGATGCATTGTTATCAAATAAAAGAGCTAACTATTATCGAGAGCCCAGTCCGTTATGTAAGCAGGAGATTCCTATGCCTACCGATTCCATCCGCGATGCCGCTTTTTGCGATGTCTTGAACCGCGAGCTTGTCTGCGCGCTCGGCTGCACCGAGCCCATTGCCGTTGCCTATGCAGCGGCGCTGGCGAGCCAGACGCTCGGTTGCGAACCCGATCATATGGATGTTGCCTGCTCAGGCAATATCATCAAGAACGTTAAGAGCGTGACCGTGCCCAACTCGGGCGGCATGCACGGTATTGAGGCCGCGGCCGTGCTGGGCGCCGCGGGCGGTGACGCCAAGAGCGCGCTCGAGGTGCTCGAGAGCGTTAACGACGAAGACCGTGCTCGCGTGTCCGAGCTCCTCGCCGATGCCGGCTATTGCGATGTGTCGCTTGTCGAGGGTGTGCCCAACCTCTACATCAAGGTGACTGCCACGGCCGGGGGCCATGTTGCGGTCGTCGAGATTACCGACCACCACACCAATGTCACGTGCCATACGCTCGACGGTATTCCGGTATGCGGCAAGTCGGCGGGGGAGTGTGCCGCCTGCGCCGAGCGCGTCGTGGCCGAGCGTGTGGCAGATAGCGCCGACACGCCCATGTCGATCGAGTCCATCATCGACTTTATCGAGGGCGGCGACATCGAGAGCGCCCGCGCTGCCGTTGAGCGTCAGATTGAGCTGAACGGCGCGATCAGTGCCGAGGGCCTGGCGCACGCTTGGGGCGCCGAGGTTGGCCGTACGCTGTTGGGCGCTCGCGCCGATGACGTCGCCTGCCGTGCCCGTGCCCGTGCAGCCGCCGGGTCCGACGCCCGCATGAACGGCTGTGCGCTGCCGGTCGCCATCGTGTGCGGCTCGGGCAATCAGGGCATTACCTGCGCCTTGCCCGTTATGGAGTATGCCGAGTACCTACGCTGCGACCACGAGCGCCTGGTGCGTGCCGTGATGCTGTCCGATCTCATCGCCGTGCATATCAAGAGCTATATTGGTGCGCTCTCGGCGTTTTGTGGCGCTATTTGCGCTGCGTGCGGTGCCGGTGCTGCCATTACCTGGCTGTGCGGTGGCACGCGCGAGCAGATTGGCGCGACGGTTTCGAACACGCTCGGCAACGTGGGCGGCATCGTGTGCGATGGCGCCAAGGCGAGTTGCGCGGCTAAGATTTCCGCTGCCGTTGATGCTGCGATTCTGGGCCACGATATGGCCATGCAGGGCCGCGGCTTCCGCGCCGGCGAGGGCCTCATTCAGGATACCGTCGAGCAGACGATTGCCAGCATGGGCTACGTGGGCCGCGTGGGCATGAAGGATACCGACGTCGAGATCCTCAACATCATGATCGGCAAAACCGTCGTCGACTGCTAAGGGCTCTGAGATACTGCATTTTTCCTGTTGAAGTCGTCGCGCATGTGGCTGTAAAGCACCTGCCTGCATAGTGGGCAGGTGCTTTTTCTTTGCCGGTGAATGGTTGATATTCGGCGGTAAACGGTAGTTGAAATCAAGGAGAATCATAAAGTTTCAACGAGTGTCAGGTGTATTCATCAACTAAAGTACAGGTAAAAGCTGGTTCACTATGCAATAACTATGAAACTACATGAATAAGAATGGAAAAAGATGATTGCGAATGAGAAATAGTTGCAATAGACTGTAGTTGCGGAAGAGGTACCTGTCCAAATGCGCGCAACGGTCGGGGCTTCCCGCTTGAACGTTTCCTTACAGGAAAGGCAGCTCAGCGATGAAATTCGCAACCCGTATCAACTCTTACTACCGAACCGGTGAGAAGAACATCGACCACGTCTTCGATCAATTCCAGCGTGTCGGCCTCACCCATGTGGACCTTAACTACCCCGAGCATGTGGCAGGCATCTCCGCCGAGGAGATGAAGGCCAAGCTCGACGCGCACGATCTCAAGCTCAACGGCACGGCCCTTCGTTTCCGCAGCGACTTCATCAATGGTGACCTGGGCAACCAGGATCCCGCGCTCGCTGGGGAGGCGCTTAAGCTCTGCTATGAGGCCTGCGACTACTGTCGCGCCTGCGGCGGCGATACCGTGACGATCTGGCTCGGTCACGATGGCTTTGACTACAGCTTCCAGATCGACTACACCCGCGTGTTTGACAACCTCGTTAAGGCGTTCCAGGCGGTCTGCGACTATGCACCCGACCTGCATATCTCCATCGAGTACAAGCCCTATGAGGAGCGCAGCTACGCCTATATCGATACGATGGGCCTCACCGGCATGATCCTCAACGCGGTGGACCGCGAGAATTTGGGTGTCACGCTCGATTACTGTCATATGCTCATGAAGCACGAGAACCCCGCGATGGCTACCGATATCTTCGGCCGCGCCGGCAAGCTCTACGGCATTCACCTCAACGATGGTTACGGCGTGATGGACGACGGGCTCATGATTGGCATGGCTACGCCTGTCAAGACGCTCGAAATGCTTTTCTATCTCAAGAAATACGCCTTTGACCACGCCATCTACTTCGATACGTTCCCGATTATCGAGGATGCTGAAGGGGAGTGCGCTCATAACCTCGCTATGATGAAGCTTATGAATGACGCCCTGGAAAGCGTGGGCCATGAAAAAATCCAGTCCGTGATCGACGCAAACGATGCACTCGAAGCGGCCGCGCTCGTGCGCGAGCTCTTCTGTGCGATGGGGAGGTAATCATTTTATGAAACGCGATTGGGAAGCTACTGCCAAGGGCATTCTTGCCGCCGTGGGCGGCCCCGAGAATATCTCGGGCATGACACACTGCGCTACCCGTCTTCGCTTGAACCTGCGCGACGATTCCAGGTGCGACGACGCGGCCGTCAAGGAGGTTGACGGCGTGGTCAACACCGTCAACTCTGCCGGCCAGTACCAGGTGCTGATCGGCACCGAGGTGCCCAAGCTCTACGAGAAGTTCGAGCCGCTCGTCAAGGGTTCGGGCGCCGAGGTCTCCACAAGCGCCTCCTCTGACGAGGGCATCGTCTCTAAGATCTTCTCCGCCATCTCGGGCGTCTTTGCTCCGCTGCTGCCCGCCATGGCCGGCTCCGGTATCCTCCGCGGCCTGCTGATCCTTGCGGTTCAGCTTGGCCTTATCACCGAGGGCACGGGCACCTACACCATCCTCTACACCCTCTCGATGAGCGTGTTCTACTTCCTGCCGGTGCTTCTGGGCTTCTCATCGGGCAAACGCTTTGGTGCGAGCCCGTATCTGTCGGCCCTGATCTGCGCCTGTTTGCTCTATCCCGACTTTATCGGCTTGATGGGCGATGCGGGCAACGGCGCCATGAGCGAGTTCTTTGGCATTCCCGTGGTGCTTATGAGCTACAACTCCACCGTTATCCCGGCCATCATCGCCATCTGGGTTTACTCGTTCCTCTATAAGTTCCTGGATGAGCATGTGCCCGAGACCCTTAAGCTCGTCGTGCTCCCCGCGGTCTCGCTGATCATCATGGTTCCCGCCACCATGCTCGTGATCGGCCCCTTGGGCGTCTATGCCGGCGAGGGCATCGCCTTCGTGGTCAACTGGCTCATCGCCCGCTCCAACGTGCTTGCTGGCATCCTGGTGGGCGGCGGCTGGTCCGTGCTCGTCTCGATGGGTATTCACTGGGCCGTTAACCCCATCATGATTAACAATATTGCCTCCAACGGTTTCGACTACATTTGCCCGGCCACCTTTGCCTGCAACTTTGCCGTTATCGGGTGCGCCCTCGGCGTCTTCCTCAAGGCCCGCGACCAGAAGCTCAAGAGCTTTGCCATGACCGGCGCCGTGACCATCTGCCTCTCTGCCATCATCGAGCCCACGCTCTTTGGCATGCTCGTCAAGAACAAGAAGCTCTTCCTGGCTCAGATCATCGGCGGTGCCTGCGGCGGTGCGTTCCTCGGCCTCTTCAAGGTCGTCACCACTGCCTTTGTCTTTGGCTCCGTCACCACGTTCCCGGCCTTCGTCTCCTCCGACCCGATGAACTTCGCTTTCGCCATGATCGGCATGGCTATTTCGGCTGTTGTTGCCGGCGTGCTCGGCTACATCTTTACTGGTAAGGACGATCAACTCGCCTAATCTCGCTTTGAGACCCTGCGTCATGAGCTCAAGGCCAAGACCGACCTCCATCTGATAAAGGGTCGCTGCTTATATGGCAGCGACCCTTTTTGCTTTTGCTTGGCTTAATTAGGTTAAACTTTGAAAATAGATGAAAAGGAAGGAACGCCGATGATTCCGTATGAGCGCCATGAACTGATTCTTAACAAGCTTAGGGAGGCCGACCTGCTCAAGATCGACGAGCTCGCGGCCTTTATGCCCGACGTGTCGATGTCTACGCTGCGCCGCGACCTCAAGGAGCTCGAGAAGCGGGGGAGCATCGAGTATCTGACCGGTGGTGCGGTCAAGCTGCATTCTGCGGCTCACGAGGCGAGTGTCTTTGAAAAGGGCGCGCAGCGGAGTAGCGAGAAAGACCTGATCGCGCGCCGCGCGGCGGCGGAGGTCGAGGACGGCGAGACAGTCTATGTCGATTCTGGTACCACTGCGACGGCCCTCCTGGGCATACTCGTTGATAAGCCGGTAACCATCTACACCACCAATGGCTATGCATGTCGCTTTACGGGCGAGCTCGCGGCCAAGGTGGTGGTTATTGGCGGCGACTTCAATCCCGTCACCTGCTCACTGACCGGGCCAATGGTGGAGAACACGTTGCGTGAGCTGTATTTTGACCGGGCGTTTATAGGCGTCAACGCGGTGGACGAGGACCGCGGCATCATGACGCCGGGTTATCCCGAGGCCATCAAAAAGCGCATCGTGATGCAGAACGCCCAGACGAGTTACGTGCTCGCCGATAGTTCCAAGTTCCACGTGTTTTCAAATGTAAAGGTGCGCGATTTGGAGGGCTTTACTGTCATCTCCGACAAGCGCGACGCCAAAATCGGTGAGCGCGTCAAAATGATCACGGCCTAAGACACCGCGCCGTCGCATCTTGCCCTCAAGCCGTTGCCCACGTAACGAAGCATGGGACAAACGTACCTGATGTTTGCCCCATTCCGGATTTGGAGACTAGCTTAGTGCATCGGCCACTTGGTGCTCGTAGAAGGCTTCTACTACGGCGTTAAAGTCGCGGGCGAAGCCTTCCATGGTTCCGCGCCAGGTGACTCGGTTGGGCTTGCCCTGGCCTACATAGGCAGTCTGAATGCCGCAGGCGGGGCTAGGGAAGTCGCGTTTGGGATCGTTGCCCACCATAAGGACCTCGTGCGGCTCGAGCCCCATCACCTGAAGCTGCTCTAGATAGTAGGTGGCATCGGGCTTGCAGCGGGTGGTGTTTCCCATGTGCGTGACGAGCTCAAAGGGGGCGTCGGCCAGGTCGCCCCAACCCATGCGGCACTCGATGGCCCCCTGCGGAAAGCTAGGGTTGGTGAAGAGCGCGCAGCGCAGCCCTGCGTCCTGTACGGCCTGAAGCGCGGCGTGTGCGCCCGGCATGGCGTGGGCGTTGATGACGTCGTCATTCTTATGCGGAAGAACTTCGCGGTCGTAGTAGGTAAATGCCTCGTAGATGATAGGATCGGAGAGGCAGATGCCGCATCTGCGCTCGACCTCGGCGCGGTAAAACTCAAGATTGGTGCGGTTGTCCGTGCCGCTTCGGCGGTTGGCGTTGAGGTCGACCAGGATGGTGCCGAGGCGTGCCATCGTGCCACCGCGGCTGCGGCGCCCGATATCCGCGAGCATCGACGAGACATCCTTAAAATAGCGAAGGATGAACGCGTTGAGGTTGATGCTAAGAAGCGTCTCGTCCATATCGAAAACGACTGCTTTGAGCACGCGGGCACCTTTCTCGAAAAATCGTTCCAGAATCGTTGGTTCCGGATACTTTACCCCAAAGCCGTATACCTAACGGCCTATCGTCAACTTACGGAGACGGTCGTCCACAAGATTGCGAAAAAGTCTCCATACGAGTAAAAAATCGCAGTTCGCGCTTGAAATCGAAGTAATTTCCCCGTAATCTATACGAACGTGATTGCATAAGCGTCACATTAGTATCTGTCGGCTCCCGAGTGTTCCTAAACGTTGTGTGCTTGTCGCACCCTTCTGTAGGTCCTAGCAATCGGGGCCCCGTAGTTCGAAAGGGGTCCACCTTTGAGTGAGATTCAGAACTCGTCCATTTTCTCTCTTGACGATGTCAACGAGGAGGAGATGAACAACCTCATCGACGGTACGATTACCGACTTTGATGAGGGCGATCTCGTTAACGGCACTGTCGTTAAGATCGAGCATGACGAGGTGCTCGTTGACATCGGATTCAAGTCCGAGGGCGTTATCCCGGTCCGCGAGCTGTCCATCCGCAAGGACGCTAACCCTGCAGACATCGTTGCACTCGGTGATCCCATCGAGGCTCTGGTTCTCCAGAAGGAGGACAAGGACGGTCGTCTGGTCCTGTCCAAGAAGCGTGCCGAGTACGAGCGTGCTTGGAACCGCATCGAGGAGAAGTTCAACTCCGGCGAGAACGTCGAGGGCGAGGTTATCGAGGTTGTCAAGGGCGGCCTGATCCTCGACATCGGCCTGCGTGGCTTCCTGCCTGCTTCCCTCGTCGACCTCCGTCGTGTCAAGGACCTCACCTCCTACATGGGCACCCGCATCGAGGCCCGCGTCATCGAGATGGACCGCAACCGCAACAACGTCGTCCTCTCCCGTCGCGTCGTTCTCGAGGAGTCCCGTAAGGCTGAGCGCTCCGAGATCCTGTCCAAGCTCAAGTCTGGCATGCGTCTCCAGGGCACCGTTTCCTCCATCGTCGACTTCGGCGCCTTCGTCGACCTCGGCGGTATCGACGGCCTCATCCACATCTCCGAGCTCTCCTGGAACCACGTCAACCATCCTTCCGAGGTTGTCAAGGTCGGCCAGGAAGTCGAGGTCGAGGTTCTCGACGTCGATCTCAACCGCGAGCGCATCTCCCTGGGTCTCAAGCAGACCACCGAGGATCCGTGGCGCGCACTGGTCAAGAAGTACCCCGTCGGCGCTATCGTCGAGGGCACTGTGACCAAGCTTGTCCCGTTCGGCGCTTTCGTCGACCTGGGCGAGGGCATCGAGGGCCTGGTGCACATCTCCGAGATGGCCAACAAGCACGTCGATCAGCCTTCTCAGGTCACCCACGTGGGCGACAAGGTTCAGGTCAAGGTCATGGAGATCGACCTCGACCGTCGTCGTATCTCCCTGTCCATGAAGTCCGCTGCTGAGACTCTGGGCGTCGAGATCGAGGTTACCCCGCTGCCTTCCGAGAAGAAGGACGAGGAGACCGACGCCGAGTAAATCGGTTTGACGATCACTTGTTTTAAGGGATCCGCCTGAAAGGGCGGGTCCCTTTTTGTTTTGCGAGCGAAACGGCAGATTGCCGCCTAGGTCGTCCGTTAGTTATTGAGTTGTCGCGGCATGAAAAAATGCCGACATCCCGCCTCGGGGAGGAGGCGGGAACGCACCGAGTAGACGGAGGGGTGCGGAGCGCGGTCGCGTCTCGACTGACGACGTTGCCCATCGACGGGACTATTGTAACGCATGGGCGGTTCTTGGTTTATCGTGTCGAGCTCGCCTGTCGTGTCATCGCTTGCGCTGACGGTGTGCTACACTCTTGAACTGCTGAGTGGGCCAGACGGTCGCGCGATGTACTGCTTGCAGTACGCGTGAGGAAAGTCCGGGCTCCAGAGGGCGGGATGCCGGCTAACGGCCGGGCGGAGTGATCCGACGGAAAGCGCCGCAGAAAAGAAGACTCCCACCTGCGCCGCAAGGCGTAAAGGGAAAAGCTGAAACGGTGGTGTAAGAGACCACCAGCGTCGTGGTAACGCGGCGGCTTGGCAAGCCCCATCCGGAGCAAGCGCGAATAGGAACGCTATGGGCCGGCCCGGTCCGCGTTCGGGTAGCGTGCGTGGAGCTGCACGGTAACGTGCAGACAAGATAAATGACCGTTCACGACAGAACCCGGCTTACAGGCCCACTTAGCAACTATGTTGACGCTGCGACGGCGTCAGCTGGCCGATTTGGCGCTCATTCGTCGGTCGCCGCCATAAGGCGTGCTCCCTCCTCTTTCGGGCCAAATCGACTCAGCTGACGCCGTCTCGCTGTCTTTACCTGGTCATCGGCAGCCTCATTTTTGTTGCGATCTCGTCTTCCAAGGCACTTTGCTCGCGCTGACGGGTTCTCGCTTTCGTTTACGGAATCATCGGCGTCGCCGTTCTATTTACCGGGGTTGTCGGTACGGGCTTTGCCGTATTATTGAGGCTGTTTGTTGCTTTGCTTGTTGTTGAGGGGCTTTGTTGGACAGCTATTTTACTCTGCAATCGAATATTGAGGCTTCGGGCGAGTTTGTGGACCGCAAGAGTCGGTTTATTGCCCAGCTGGTCCATATTGAGTCCGAGGACGAGGCAAATGCCTTTATCGAGATGGTTCGCAAGCGCCATTACGATGCTCGTCATAATGTGCCCGCATGGATTTTGGTCGATGGGCGCGAGCGCCAGAGCGATGACGGTGAGCCGAGCCGAACCAGCGGCATGCCGACGCTTGAAGTACTTCGTGGTGCGGGACTCAAAAACGTATGCTGTGTGGTGACGCGCTATTTTGGCGGTACCCTGTTGGGGCCAGGTGGCCTGGTGCGTGCCTATACGGCGGCGACGCAGGCGGCGGTTGCGGCGGCGCAGGAAGCCGGGCAGATCGTTGAGATGACGAGCGTTGTGCCCGTTGACGTGCATGTGGCTTATCCGCAGTATGAGCAGGTGCTTCGTCTGGCGCAGGACTCGGGCGCCAAGGTTTCGGACACTGACTACGCGGACGCTGTGACACTTCATTTGGTATTTAAGGCGGGGGAGCAGGAGCCGTTTTGCGCAAAGATGCGCGAGCTTATGGCTGGCCGCGAGGAGATCGAGGTCGGCACTCCCGAGTTTGCCGAGTTTTAACGGCGACGGCCGGCGTGCCATGGGATATCCCAGGCGCGCCGGCCGTCGTTTTGTGTTGCTGTCGTTTACTCGGCGAGCTGCTTCAGCACGTCGCAGGCGATCTCGACGGCATCGTCGATGCAGCCGGGGCAGCTGCGGAGCGGACCCTGGTCCGAGCCAATGCCCTTGAGCGTGCCGCAGATGGTCGTCGTGTTCTTCTCGCCAAAGCGTTTGGCGATCTCACGCGACAGCTTGTAGGTCTGCCCCTTGGTCTTGGGGTTTTCCATGCCGTCGCTCATCACAAAGCCCATGATGGCCACGGCGCCCGATATGGCGCCGCAGGTCTCGGTCATGCCGCCCATGCCGGCGCCGAAGCCCTCGGTGAGGGTGAACGCGGTCTCAGGATCAAGTCCGACGGCGGGCGCGAGCGTGCAAGCAACGGCCTGCGCGCAGTTGAAGCCGCGGGCGTGGTATTCGGCAGCCTGAGCCTGACAGGCGGTGGCGTCGAGCTGGTTGGTATCGATCTGTTTCATGAGCCTCTCCTTGATTACGGTGTACCCGCCTATGGTACCCTTGCCGGCACTTTTGCTCATCGAGACTCCGATGCATATCAACTTGTTTTTCGCTATCGAACGTTTTCTTAAGATTTGGGACAAATAAACCTGATTACTTTGTCCCATAACCTATCTACGGGATGGGTTGAGAGGGGTGCGGGGTAGCGGTATCGTGAACCGAATAAAACAAAACCCAAGCAAGGGAGCTAGATATGAGCGAGCAGACCATCGGTACCACGTGTGTTCAGGGCGGCTATCGTCCGGGTGATGCGGAGCCGCGTCAGGTGCCCATCTACCAGTCCACCACGTGGAAGTACGACACGTCCGAGCATATGGGCAAGCTGTTCGACCTGGAGGAGTCGGGCTACTTCTACAGCCGTCTGCAGAACCCCACGTGCGATTTGGTTGCCGCCAAGATCTGTGAGATGGAGGGCGGCACCGCCGCGATGCTCACGAGCTCGGGCATGGCCGCGAACTTCCTCGCCATCTTTAACGTTGCCGGCGCCGGCGATCACGTGGTCGCAAGCTCTGCTATCTACGGTGGTACGTACAACCTGCTTGCCCACACCATGGGTCGCATGGGTCTGACCTGCACCTTTGTCGCTCCCGACTGCACCGATGAGGAGCTGGAGGCCGCTTTCCAGCCCAACACCAAGCTCGTCTTTGGCGAGACCATCGCCAACCCCGCGCTTGCCGTGCTCGACATCGAACGCTTTGCCAAGGCAGCGCACGACCACGGCGTGCCGCTGATGGTCGACAATACCTTCCCGACGCCCGTGATGTGCCGTCCCTTTGAGTGGGGCGCCGACATCGTCACGCACTCCACCACCAAGTACATGGATGGCCACGCGGCCTACCTGGGCGGCGTGATTGTCGATCACGGTCAGTTTGACTGGATGGCCCATGCGGACAAGTTCCCGGGTCTCACCACGCCCGACGAGAGCTATCACGGCGTGACCTATGCCGAGAAGTTCGGCCGTGAGGGCGCCTTTATTACCAAGGCTACCGCGCAGCTCATGCGCGACCTTGGCCCCATGCAGAACCCGCAGGCGGCGTTCTTCCTGAACAGCTCGCTCGAGAGCCTGCACGTGCGCATGCCGCGTCATTGCGAGAACGGACTGGCGGTCGCCAAGTTCCTGCAGAGCCACCCCAAGGTGCGCTTTGTGAGCTATCCGGGCCTGGAAGGCGACAAATACTACGACATGGCTCAGAAGTACATGCCCAACGGTACGTGCGGCGTTGTGAGCTTTGGCTTTACCGGTGGTCGTGCGGCGGCCGAGACCTTTATGAAGAGCCTCAAGCTCGCCCAGATTGCCACGCATGTAGCCGATGCGCGCACCTGCTGCCTGCATCCGGCAAACGCCACGCATCGCCAGATGAACGATGAGGAGCTCATTGCCTGCGGTATCTCCGCCGACATGGTGCGCCTGTCGTGCGGCTTGGAGGACACGGCCGATCTGATTGCCGACCTTGAGCAGGCGCTCGCGCAGTGCTAGGCTAACGTGCGTGCGAGGCGTGGGACGGCTTTTCGTCTGACGACGTCCTCATAGTTCCGATTCCGTAGGCGGGACCCCGATCGTGACCGTTTGTAGGCGATTGGGGTCCCGTTCTTGCGTTGCACGATAGAAAGGATATATATGGAGAAAACTGCCGAGCAGCTGCGCCGCGAACACATTGCCCTGGAGGGCGACACCCACGGTAAGAATAAATGGGCGATTCTGTTCACCGTGCTCGTCATGACCTTTATGGCGTGTCTGGATGCGAGCATCGTGACGGTGGCGCTTCCGGTGATGCAAAAGGAGCTGGGTGTGGGTCTCGACCGCATTCAGCTCGTGAGCTCGGCGTATCTGCTCGCGACGTGCGTCGCCATGCTGCCGTTTGGCCGCTTGGGCGATGTGCGCGGCAAGGTGAATGTGTTCCAGCTTGGTGTGATCGTCTTTACGGGTGGTTCGCTGCTTTGCGGGCTTTCGGCTTCGCTCGAGGTGCTTATCTTGGCGCGTATCGTGCAGGGCATTGGCTGTGCCGCCGCGATGGCCAACAATATGGGCATCATCACCGAGTCGTTTCCGGCGCGTGAGCGCGGTCGTGCCATGGGCATTCTGGCGACCTTTGTGGCTCTTGGCATGATGTGCGGTCCCGTGCTCGGCGGCGTACTCGTGGCAAGTTTTCCCTGGGAGAGCATCTTCCTCATCAACCTTCCCATTGGCGTCATCTCGTTTATCGTGGGACTCTACACGCTGCCGCATGTCAAGCCGGAGGCTGGCGAACGCCCTATGCCGTTGACAGAGGCGGCACGTCGCTGCTTTGCGAGCTCGGCTTTCACGATTAACCTGGCTTGCATGCTTATCGTGTTCGTGGGTATCGGTGCCTCCGAGTTTGTGCTGCCGTTCTACTTTCAGGATGCCCACGGCTTTAGCTCCGATATCTCCGGCCTGTTGTTTTTGGCGATGCCGGTCGTGAATGCCTTTGTGGGCCCGCTTTCGGGCTCGGTGTCTGACCGTGTTGGTTGTGAAGCGCCCACGGCCGTTGGCCTGGGCGTGTACGTGTGCGGTCTCTTTGCGGTGAGCACGCTTGACGAGCGCTCTTCCATCTTGATGATCGTGTGCTGCGTCGCGTTTATGTCGTGCGGCACGTCGATCTTCCAGAGTCCCAATAATTCGCTGTATATGGGTTCGGCTCCGCGTGAGGCGCTTGGCTTTGCGGGCAGCTTGGGCAGCTTGGCGCGCTATGCGGGCATAGCGCTGGGTATTACGGCGGCGTCGCGCATCCTGTATGGACAGACGAGCGCGGTAATGGGTAAGACGGTCACGAGCTATGTGGCGGGCCGTCCGGATGTGTTCCTCTTTGGTTTCCGTTCGGTGTTTTATGTGCTGATGGCGGTTGCTGCCGTGGGCTTTGCGCTCACATTGGTACGTTTGGTGAGGACGCGCATCCGGCATTAGCGTGTTCGCGAGTCGCCTGCCAAGAATCACGCCCATCTACTACGTTTAACTGTGCACCTCAAACCATGACGCATTCGCTAAAAACAAAAGCGCAGGTAGAGAGCCTGCCGGTTTTTGAGAATCGGGGGCATGGACTGGGGTGTCAGGTTAAACGTAGTAAATGGGCCGATTCCGTGGCGAGCATCCTCCGCAAATCCGTGGGGAACGAAGGAAAAGGGCTCATAAAGGTAGTCAAAAGAGCCCCGTCCCAAATTGACTGGTCTTGCGGCTTTATGGTGCGACGAGGCTTGTGGGGCGGGCGGGGGTCGGTCCGTGGTAGACTATCGTGC
>JAJXHK010000040.1 GCA_021639365.1 Collinsella aerofaciens | reverse complement strand
GCCTGCTGCACGGACTCGGAGACCTCGGCCATGTAGGCGTCGCCCTTGCCGATGTACATGTCGTCGCGGATGCCGATGACGTCGGCCATGAAGGAAATCATGGTAGCGGTCTCGCGGACGGTCTCGCCGTGAGCGATCTGAGACTTCTTCTCGTCCAGGTCCTGCAGCTCAAGACCCAGCAGGTTAGCAGCCTTAGAGAAGGAGAAGCGCGTACGGGTGGAGTTGTCGCGGAACAGCGAAACGGCAAGACCCGAGTCGAAGATCTTGGACGAAACGTTGTTCTCGCGCAGCTGGCGCAGAGCGTCGGCGACGACGTAGAGAGCCTTGAGCTCATCGGTGGTCTTGTCCCAGGTGTGCAGGAAGTCGCTGCCGTACATACCCTTAAAATCGAGGCCGTTCAGCTGCTCGACGAGCTCGGTAAACTTGGCGTCCATGTAAATGTCCTTTCTAAAGGTGAAACGATCGCAATGAGTAGATGTGCTCCGGCATGCGCGTGTGGCTAGAACATGCAGAGCACTATGACGAGGACCCGCTACCGTTGAGGAAGCATGGGAGATAACGACCGCGGGCCCCAAGTCAACAGGGGGTGCCGGGAGCACGAAGCGGCCCCCGGCTCAAAATCGACCGAATGGGACTAATCGATCTTGTTGTTGGTCAGACCGGCGCGGAACACGGTGGCATCGCCATCGGCCTGGCTCGGATCGTAGAGGTTCAGGGCAGCCACATACATGGCAGCAGCGGTGACCAGGTCGTCCTTGTAGGTGACCTCGTTGGGAGCGTGAGCCTGAGACTCGGCACCCGGGCCAAAGCCGACGCAGGGGATGCCATAGCGGCCCTGGATGGAAACGCAGTTCGTGGAGAAGGTCCACTTGTCGCACAGCGGACGACCGGTGCGCTTGTCCATGCTGGGTTCGCAGCCGATGCGCTCGTCACCGAACATGGCCTTGTGGGCGTCGACGAGGGCCTTGACGTGCGGAGCGGTCTCCTTGTTGATCCACGTGGGGAAGTAAGCCTCGGTCTCGTAAACCTCGCCGGTCCAGGACGGACGGTCGTACATGTACATGGAGACCTTCACGTCGTCGCCGTACTTCTTGGCGGCCGGCAGGTTGCGGATCTCGTCCAGGCAGGACTCCCAGGTCTCGCCGGCGGTCATGCGACGGTCGATGGAGATGGCGCAGGAATCGGCCACGGCGCAACGGCTGGGGCTGGTGTAGAAAATCTGGCTGACGGTGCAGGTGCCGCGGCCCAGGAAGCGGGCGTCCTCGAAGTGCTCGGGGTTGTACTTGGGGTCGAGCATCTTGACGAGGCCCTTGATGTCGGTCGACTCGTCGCAGCCGTTGTTGTTAAGGGCGCGGACGTCGGCGATGATGTCGGCCATCTTGTAGATGGCGTTGTCGCCGCGGTCGGGAGCGGAACCGTGGCAGGAGGTGCCGTGAACGTCGACGCGGATCTCCATGCGGCCGCGGTGACCGCGATAGATGCCGCCGTCGGTGGGCTCGGTGGAAATGACGAACTCGGGCTTAATGCCGTCCTTGTTGTAGATGTACTGCCAGCACATGCCGTCGCAGTCCTCTTCCTGGACGGTGCCGACGACCATGATCTTATAGCCCTCGGGGATGAGGCCCATGTCCTTCATCATCTTGGCAGCGTAGGTAGCAGAAGCCATGCCACCCTCCTGGTCGGAGCCGCCGCGGCCGTAGATGATCTCGTCGGTCTCGTAGCCCTCATAGGGATCGGCATCCCAGTTCTCGATGTTGCCGATGCCGACGGTGTCGATGTGGGAGTCGATGGCGATGATCTTGTCGCCCTCGCCCATAAAGCCCATAACGTTGCCCAGGCCGTCGACCTTGACCTCGTCATAGCCAAGGCTCTCCATCTCGGCCTTGATGCAGGCGACAACCTCGCCCTCCTCGCAAGACTCAGAGGGGTGGCTAATCATTGCGCGAAGAAAACGCGTCATATCAGCACGATGAGACTCAGCGGCAGCCTTAATGGCATCAAAATCGAGTTCTTTAGTCATAACAGTCAACCTTTCTACAAGGGTTTACCTACAGGTAGATATTTCAGATAGATCACTTGTGCCAAGCAGTGTGAGGTTGAGCACCCCACAAGCAAGTAACCAAAGGAGACGGACGGAGGACTTTGCTCCGTCGCGAGTTCCGCACGAGCCGGAGAGCACTTAATGTGCTCTCCGTGCGAGCAGGACTGTCCGAGCAGGGAGTAAAGTCCTCCGGCTGCCTCCGGACAGGTCAGTCTGCTAGCAGGTGGGGTACTCGCCCTCCCAGACGATGCGACGGTACTGATCCGGATCGGTGTCGCCCTCGGTGGAGAAGCAGAGCACGGAGCTCGTCTTGTCCAGGCCGATGAGCTCCTTGAGCTCGGCGTACTCGGGATCGAGCATGAGGGTCTCGACCAGGCCGGTGGTCACAGCGCCGGACTCGCCGGAGATGACGCGCGGATCGCCCTTCTCGGGAGCGCCCAGGGTGCGCATGCCGCGAGCGGTAACCCAGTCGGGGCAAGACACGAAGGCGGTGGTGTGGTTGCGCAGGATATCCCAGCCCAGGATGTTGGGCTCGCCGCAGCACAGACCGGCCATGATGGAGGGCATGTCGCCGTCCACGATGCGCGGGTCGCCGTCGCCGGCGGCAGCGCCCTTGTACAGGCAGGCGGCCGGAGCGCACTCGACCACGACAAAGGTCGGCGGGTTATCGGGATAGAGGTTGGTGAAGTAGCCCACCACGGCGCCGGCGAGCGAACCCACGCCAGCCTGGACAAAGACGTGCGTCGGGCGGTTGATGGCCATCTCGCGCAGCTGCTCGGCAGCCTCGGAAGCCATGGTGCCGTAGCCCTCCATGATCCAGGACGGGATCTTCTCGTAGCCTTCCCAGGCGGTGTCCTGGACGATGACGCCGCGCTCGCAGGCATCGGCCTCGGCGGCGGCCATGCGCACGCACTCGTCGTAGTTGACCTCTTCGATGGTCACCGTGGCGCCCTCGGCGGCGATGTTATCAAAGCGAGGCTTGGTGGAACCCTTGGGCATGTGCACGACGGCTTTCTGGCCCAGCTTGTTGGCAGCCCATGCCACGCCGCGGCCATGGTTGCCGTCGGTGGCGGTAAAGAAGGTGGCCTGGCCAAAATCCTTGGCAAGCTGATCGGAGGTCAGGTAATCGAAGGTGCACTCGGCAACGTCCTTGCCGGTCTCGTCGGCAATGTAGTTGGCCATGGCAAACGAACCGCCCAGAACCTTAAAGGCGTTGAGGCCAAAGCGATAGCTCTCGTCCTTAACGCACAAGTTGGACAGGCCCAGGCGCGCGGCCTGGCCATCCAGGCGGGCAAGCGGAGTGACGGTGTACTGGGGGAACGACTGGTGGAAGGCGCGGGCCTTCTTCACGTGGTCGAGGCTCATGATTCCCAAGTGCTTGTCATCGCTCTTGGGCATCGTGTTGCCCGCCCACTGGATCTTATCGGCCATACGGTGAACTCCTTAAGTCCTCTCTTGCCGGCCCCCGCATACGCGTTTCAGCTCATTCCCATTCATGCGGCTGAACTTTTATGTGGATGCCAAACAAAAAGTTTGTTAGCAATGTTCTATCACACTTTTCGATTGGAAAACCTAACAAATTGTTTGTTGCCGTAATCGGTACCTTTTCGCCGCCGAACGGTCACATAATGCAGCGACACTTTCGTTATTTGCGAACAAGTGGGGTTTATGGCAAAGTGTGCCCAAACTAATTTTTAGGAAGGCACCCATGACCCCCGCACAGATTGAGTTTTATAAGCGTCTCGCACACGGTTTGGCGCTGCAATTTGGCCCCAACTGCGAAGTTGTCGTCCACGACCTGGAGACCGAGGACGTGGACCACTCCATCGTGGTGATCGAAAACGGCCACGTAAGCGGGCGCAAGCTGGGCGATGGCCCCAGTCATATTGTGTTTGAGTCCATGCACGAGGGCGCCACCGACGTACGCGACCGCGAGCCGTACCTCACCAAAACCACCGACGGCAAGCTGCTCAAGTCCTCGACCATCTTTATCCGCAACGACGAGGGCAAGCCCGTCGGCATTTTGGGCATTAACTTTGACATCACGCTTATGAAGGCTTTTGAGCGCTCGCTCGACGCTTTCACCGGCACCGGCGGCACGGGCTACACCGAGCCCGAGCCCATTACCAAAAACATCGGCGACCTGCTCGAGGATCTGCTGCGCGAGTGCGAGCAATATGTAGGCAAGCCCGCGGCGCTCATGACCAAAGACGAGCGCATTCGCGCCATTGGCTACCTCGACCGTCGCGGCGCCTTCCTCATTTCCAAGTCGAGCGAACGCGCCTGCGAGTTCTTTGGCATCTCCAAGTACAGCTTCTATAGCTACCTCAACGAGGCCAAGGCTGCGGCCGACGACAAGTAGGCACTCGCCTGGATTGACCCTCCCCTTTCGGGCGCGAGTTCTGGAAAGCATGAATCCAAGACCGAGCCGCTTGGAAAGTTCCATATAATCGATGTCATTAGTATTTCGAAAGGGTGGAACAGAATGGCGTTGAGCAAGGCATCATGCACCGGTCGCGGATTGATTCCGGCAATTGGTGGACATGTGCACCGCATGTTCGATGGAGACGAAGACGATCTGTTTTCGCTGAGCCTTGATGACGTGATGAGTGACCGCCCTTGGACTGCCGACGAACTCATGGGCGGCGGCGCTCGCCCGTCGAGCCCCGATCCCGCACTTGCGCCTAAGCCCGCATCTGCGCCGACTCCTGCGCAGCCGCCTGTTTCGACGCCCGCGTCTACGCCCGCACCCATTTCGGCGCCCACGCCCACTCCCCGCCCCGCAAGCGACCCGTCCGAGACGGCGGCGTTTCTCGCTGCGGCGACGCGAAGCAAATCGGCCGACAGCACCGTTATGTACAGCGCCCAGCAGTTGCCCGTTCCTGCGGCACGCAAGTCTCCGGTCACAAGGCTCGATGAGCCCGTTGCCCATCAGGTTGCCTACGATTCCTGGGCTGCAGCCGATCTGGACGAGACCTCTACCGGCATGCCGGCGCTCGACGTTCCAGTTAACCCGCTTTTTGCCGCCAACACGAGCGCCGCGGACTATGAGGGCGGTGCGGCATATTCCGATTATTCCGATGGCTATGCTGGCACCGGTCGCATCGAGACCGAGGATTATGGCACCGCATCGAGCGATTATCTCAACGATCCGTACGCTGCCACGCCTGCACCGGAATATGACCCGGAGGCCGCGTCCGCGCCGGCGTATACCAAAAGCACGGGCGAAGAGCGCTTCGCCGATTATTACGCCGAGGAAAAGGCGCTGCGTTTTTCGGAATTTCCGCAGGCAGTCAAGGTTGCCTTTATCGCCATTGTCATTGCCCTGCTCGGCGTCATTGCGTTTGAGGGATTCCGGCTGTTCTCCGGCCCCACCCAAGCGGAGTCGGAGACCCAGCAAAAAGAGAACGATGACGAGTACCTGGACATCAACACCCTCAAGGGCGACCCCAACGACGGAGACGACGAGTAGCGAGAGCTGAAGGCGGCCACAGGATCCCGCATCCAGCACCGGCTTCTAAGTGCTGTTTTGTCATCCAGCTATACTTTTCCGAAGTTTTTGACCGTCGGATTTGACACTTTTCCGTAGTTTCCAGGTGCCTGTTTTGACACTTTTCCGTACTTTTATACGGCTGATTTCGACACTTTTCCGGATATGGGCCGAATAATTGTCCGCAAAATCAACGCCGTCCACACATCATTTCGCAGGCGGCGCTTGATTTCTGTCCACGTGCGTTGATAGACTTCCTCTTGCCCGCAAGGAGCGGGCGCGTTTTATCCAGAGTCGGGGTAGAGAGTTGGCTCAACGATCCCGACGCCAACCGGCCAAGAGGCACGGTGGCCCTGCCAACATCGATGAAAGGAGTCCGTATGGACAATTTCTCCGTGCGCAGCGAGCGCAACTTCCACAACCTGACAGCCAAGCCAAAACGAATGCATCTTCTGGACAAGCCGAACGGCTACGCCTCGGCCATGGTCAAGAGCAGGCTCTACCACCAGATGCGCTTTACGGTGCAGAAACTCGAGGAAGTGCTTTGCACTACCGGCAATCCGCACGTACTGCAGATTCAGCTGCTCGGAGACGACTCGCGCGAGCCGTCTAGCTGGAAGCTCTTTGCCGACGGCGCGTGTGTCGCAAGCGGGTCCGGAGCCTTTGCCCGTGAGTACTTCTGTGAGGGAGCCGAGGTGTTCCTGGACCTGTGCCGCGATGCCGTCGAGGCTGTCGAGCTGCGCCAGTGGAGTCAAAGGGAGTACGAGCTGCTGAGTGCCGTGCGCGGGATTGCAATGATTTAGAAACAGAGCGGTGGCGTTATCGAACTGTCGACGCCGCCGCCTCCCCAATGCCCGTCGTGCTCAACGATCAGATCGACCTCAAGGCCCTTCTCATCTCGGAAATAATGAACACTGTTGTCGACACCGCCGTAGGTGGAAAGGAACACGCGCACGTCGCGCAGGATGAGATTCTCAAAGAGCATCCCCAGCGTTTGCATATCGCCAAGCAGCCGCTCAGGGGTAGCCCCCAGCAACGCCGCCGCAAGTGACGGGTCACAGAAGTAGCGCTTGGGGCGCACGCGAACGCGGGCCTTCGAGCGCACATACTGGCCTGCTCTCTCGCGCAAGCTCGTCCGAAAACCCAAGGTTTGCAGGTCACCGCTCCTGCAGCACCAGCGGGCGACGTCATCCTGCGAAATTACGCCATTCTCAATGCAGTTTTTACGCCGTTTTCATTGTAGGTTTTACGCTCGGCATCCTTGGCGCGGCGCTTGCTCAACCACCGGACCAGCGAATTGCCCGGATTCTGGGACGTGCTTTCCGCTCCAGGCCTCTACCGGAAAATGCGTCCCACTCTGAGGCCGAAATCTGGGATGCGCTTTCTGCCAAAGGGAAAGCGCGTCCCATTCCGAGCATCACATCAGAGCGCGCTTGGTTATCTCCGCTCGCACATCTCGGCAAACGAGATCAGCTTGACGTCTCCCCTGCTATCCGCGGCATCCCGACATCCCTGCGTAAAGCCGCTTTTTGAGAATAGTGCATAGCTTTTTCGTTGCCGTCTAAAGAGCTCGCTTCGGTGCACGAGCTTTTGCAGCACGTCTTCGCCCACCGGTTCATTGCGCCATTTGCACTCCGCAAACAGAGCAGTGCCCTCGCCATCGTCAACAATTAAGTCGATTTCTTCCTGCGTATGCGTGCGATTATCCGTCCCCCACCAGCGCCCGACGCTCGCCGGAACCACATCGAGCCGGCCTGCGCGCGCGAGTTCGTACACATATTGCCTGCATATAAGCTCAAAGACCGTACCCATGTAATCCGATACGTGCGACTCAATGCGTTTATACGCCATCTCGGCCATATCGTTTTGAATCAGCCCGATGTTCTGCGGAACAAACTTGTACCAGAACCTAAACATCTGATCGCTCAGCAGATACACGGCTCGCTTATTGCTCGTCTCGTTTAGGGGCAGCTCGCGCTCGACAATCTCAAGCGACGCCAGCTTATCCACATAGCTCTTTACATTGCTCGCAGGGATTCCCGTAGAGCTCGCAATCTCCGAGATCCTCGAGCGCCCCTGAGCAATTGCTTGCACGATCGCATCATATTGCTCAGGATTGCGGCACTCTTGCAATAGCAGGTTACTCGGCTCCTCAAAGAGATAGCCCGTAGGAGTAAGAAAAAGACGTTTGATGTTATCCTTGAGCGGTGCGGCAGGATCGACTTTCTCGATATATGCAGGAATGCCGCCCGTCATGCCATAGCAAACTGCAGCATCTTCGCGACTCATGCTCTGCCACAGGCCGAGGGTCGTCGTAAAATCGAGCGGCATGATCTTAAACTGGGCCGTACGCCTACCGTATAGCGGACTCTCGTAGCCCAACACCTGTTCCTCCATAAACGAAAGAGACGAGCCGCATAGGATCAGCATGAGCCTGGTCTCTTTGTACAAGTGGTCGATCTTGTCTTGCAGCAACGAGCTGATTTCGGGATTCGATTGGGCGAGATAGGGATACTCGTCAATCACGACAACCAAACGTTCCGTGCGAGCCATGGTGGCCAATGCATCGAACGCTTCGTCAAAACTACGAAACGACACGCCTGCAGCACCAACCGAGCCTGCAAGTATCGCCTGGCTAAAGCCGTGCAGGTTTGCCTCCGCATTGGTACGACGAGCTTGAAAGTAAATAGCCTTCTTGCCTTGGATGAACTCTGTGATAAGGCGCGTTTTACCCACACGACGGCGGCCGTAAATCACAGGCATTTCAAAGGAGCCCGTGCCATACAGTCGATTGAGCTCGGACATTTCCGCTGTTCTTCCGATAAACATAGGGCCATCCTTCCTTTACGTTATAGCTAGCTATATTATACCTTCCTATAATATAGCTAGCTATAACGTAATTCGACAAGCGGCGCACGCAAAAGGGGCGGTACACCACCGTACGTGGACCGTTCCGGAAAATGCATCCCGTTCTGGAGCCAAAAACTGGGCCGTAGTTTCCGCCAAGCATCCCATCCGGAAAGCGTGTCCCGTTCTGAGCGACAATTCCGGGACACAGCTTCCGCATGCGGCCCGTTGGGAAAGTTCATCCCGCTCTGAGGGCTCGTTCCGGGATGCAATTTCCGTTTGAGGCCCGATCTGGAAACGGCATCCCACTCTGAGGCCGAAATCTGGGATGTAGCTTCCGCTTGAAGGGCGATCCGGAAAGCACGTCCCATTCCGAGTGGCAATTCCGGGTCACAGTTTCCGCAGATACAAGGCGACAGTCCGCCGCCCTTATCACATGCCTTCAAATATGCGATCCAGAAACACAAAACAGCAGATAGAATGCTCTTTTTCAAAAAGTACACGTCCCGAAACTTACCAAGACTTCATATCCAGCTACCGTTCACGGTCGCCGATCACCGCCCACCGATTCAAACAAGAAATATGTCGCCAAAAGCAGGTCATCTACCTGCATGGTTAGATTTTGGTCAGCTTTTGGTCAGCTGAGCGGCAAGTTCCAGCTGATACGTTTTTGCTACCCAAAAGGAGGCGGTAGCTCATGACCCATTGCAATAACCAGCTCATCGACCAACTGCTCACTCAAGCCGAACAAGAGGGGCGCTGTCTGATTCCCCCGAGCACGGCGATCCGAAAAGCGCTCCTTCGGCGCACCGGCGGCACGGTTGTCTCGCCCATGCCGGGGTTGTTTGCGCGAAAAACGCGCTGGGATGAACTCAACCGAGCGCAACGCCATTGCGAAATCCTCCGCGCCCTTGCGATCATCCACCCCGATTGGACGTTCTGCTCGTTTTCGGCCGCCTGTCTGCTGGGGCTCGAGGTCTCGTGGCGACACCTGAATGTCGTGCATGTCTGCAGCTCGACAAAGCCGTCGGCTCGCCCGGGCGCACATATTCAGCGGCACCAGATTGAGCCGGCCGGAGCAATACTCAGAGCCGGCATATCGGTAACGCCGCCCATCCAAACGGTTACAGATTGCCTGTTGCAGACCGGTTTTGCCGACGGTATGCCCATTGCCGATTCGGCGATCTCAAAGCTCGGCCTTGTGCGGGAACAGCTGATGGAGGCCGTCGAGCAACGAGCGACCGCCCGCAATGGTCGCACGATTCGCACCGCCCTCACGACACTTCGATATGCCGACGCCCGCGCCGAAAGCGGTGGGGAATCGGTCGCCCGAGCCATCATGATCGAGACGGGCTTTGCGCCCGATTGGCTTCAATACGAGCTGACGGACCCCTTCGATTCGGCCAAGCCCATACGAACGGACTTTGCCTGGGAGCGCCAGGCGCGAGAACTCACGCTGGGCGAGCTCGACGGGTTCGTCAAATATACCGACCAGGCCATGCTTGCGGGACGCACTACGGCCGAGACGCTCGTTGCCGAACGCCAGCGCGAGGCGCACCTATCGCTCTACGGTCACCCTCTGTTGCGCTTTACCATGAATGAGGTCCGCTCGGCAGGAATGCTCGCCAAAAAGCTGCAGACAGCAGGCATCCGACAGACCGCTCTACCGACATGGCTCAACGAGGTGGACCTGTAGGAGCTGCTAGGCCACGCATCGCCGGATCGCATCCCCCCTATCTGGGCCGCGTTTTCCCAACGGCCACGCCAACGGAAAGCGCGTCCCAGCCTGGACACTCAAAACGGGATGCACTTTTCGGATGGCGGACCTGGCGGAAAGCGTGTCCCGGAATCCCGTCTCAGAGCTGGACAGGCTTTCCGGTTGAGTCCTTCAGCGGAAACCGTATCCCGGAATAAACACTCAAACTGGGATGCGCTTTCCAAACGACCGGCCAGCGGAAAACGCATCCCATTCTGAGGCATGATTCCGGGACACAGCTTCCGGTTGAGGGCCAATCCGGAAAGCGCATCTCACTCCGGGGCTGGATTCCGGGACGTAGTTTCCGCCGAGGGCCCAAAAAGGAAAGCACATCCCTTTCTGAGTGCCAATTCTGGGTTGTAATTTCCGCCGAGGGCTCCAAAGGGAAAGCGCATCCCATTCTGAGCGCCAAATCCGGGACGCAGCTTCCGTATGCGGAGGCGCTCCAAGCAAAAGGCCCCGGCTCACGTTGGAGCTGGGGCCAAAGGCGCAGCTTATAAAGTTGATGGCAAGCGCAGACGGCAGTCAGCGATGGCCGTCCGCGCTCTACTCTACCCGCGGTGACGAGCGCGGCTGTACGGCGTATCCACCATGGGCAGATCCGGGCGCAGCTTGCCGTCAAACGCGCGGTAGGCATTCTGCACGGCGGGCGCCGTGGGGATCGTCGCGATCTCGCCGATGCCCTTGCCGCCATATGCCACGGGCAACAGCTCGTCCTTCTCCACGTAAATGGCGTGGATATCCGGAATCTCGGGCGCACGGAACAGCCCGAGCGTACCGTACCTTGCCTGGGGTACGCAGTCCTTGAGCGGCCAGTCCTCGGTAAGCGCGTAGCCCATGCCCATGAGCACGCCGCCTTCGATCTGACCCTGGATGGAGATGGGGTTGACCACCTTGCCGGAATCGTGCGCGGCATAGACCTCGCTCACACGGCCGTCATCATCCAGAATGACCACATGCGTGGCAAAACCGTAGCAGATGTGGCTCTTGGGGTTGGGCACGTCGGCGCCCAGCTTGTCGGTCGGCTCCAGATACACGTAGCCAAACTCGCATCCCTCGAGCGCCTTGATGGCGGTCGCGGGATCCTGAGGATGCATACCCTGACCGGCGACGAGCTCCTGCGTGCGCAGCTGGTAGGCGCGACCGTCGTCGTATTCGATCTTGACGCCGTCGCCATGCGCGCTCACAGGAGCATCAGGCGCAGGCTTACCAGCCTCGATGCCAACCATGGCATCGCGCAGCAGGAAGGCGGCGCCGCGCACGGCCTCGCCGGTCACGACCGTCTGACGCGAGCCAGACGTGGTGCCGGAGTCGGGAGCGTTCTCGGTGGAGCACTCGCCATTGGCAATGCAACTCAGCGGCAGACCGCACGCCTCGGCAACGTCCTGCAAAAAGACGGTGTTGCAGCCCTGGCCGATGTCGGACGTGGCGGCATAGACCACAGCCACACCGTTCTCGACGCGAATCTTGCAGCGGCCGGCATCGGGCAGACCCACGCCCACGCCGGCGTTCTTCATGGCGCAGGCGATACCGGCGTGTCCGGGATGCGCGTAGTAGGCATCCTTGACCTCGAGCAGCGTCTCCTTCAGCGCCGTGGAGCAATCGGCAATCTGGCCGTTGGGCAAAACCTCGCCCGGCTCGATGGCGTTCCGGAAGCGAATCTCCCACGGATCCAGGCCGACCTTCTCGGCCAGCAGGTCGATCAGGCTCTCGAGCGCAAACTCGGACTGGCAGACGCCAAAGCCACGGTACGCACCGGCGGGCGGGTTGTTGGTGTAGTAGCCAAAGCCGCGAATGTCGGTGTTCTGGTACTTGTAGGGACCGACGGCATGCGTGCAGGCGCGCTCGAGCACCGGGCCGCACAGCGACGCGTAGGCACCGGTATCGAAGTTGATCTCGCAGTCCAGGCCGGTAAAGTTGCCCTCGGCGTCGCAGCCCAGTGTAAAGGTGCCGTCCATGGCATGGCGCTTGGGATGGAACGCGAGCGACTCGGCACGCGTGAGCTTGCACTTCACAGGACGCTGGAACTTATATGCGGCGAGCGCGGCCAAGTGCTGGATGGACACGTCCTCCTTACCGCCAAAGCCGCCGCCCACGAGCATGGTCTCGACGACCACACGCTCGGGCTCGTTATCCCAGCCAAACATATGGGCGCACTCTTTGCGCGTATCGTAGGCACCCTGGTCGGTCGACTGCACCTTGACGCCGTTCTTGTACGGAAATGCCACGGCGCACTCGGGCTCCAAGAAGGCATGCTCGGTAAAGGGCGTGGTAAAGCGCTGCGTCACGGTGAACGCGCTCTCTGCCAGCGCCTTGGCGGCGTCGCCGCGCGTCACGTGACGGCTCTGGCACACGTTGTCCTTGAGCTCCACCGTGTTGCCAAAGGCAAAGAAACTGTCGTGCAGGCGCGGAGCGTCGGCAGCCCTGGCCTCGACAATGTTGCGCACGGGCTCCAGCGGCTCGTAATCGATCTTTACGAGCTTCTTGGCCTTCTCGAGCGTCGCCTCGTCCTCGGCAACCACCAGCACAATGGCATCGCCCACGCAGCGGGTGATATCGCCCTGGGCGATCATGACGTCCCAGTCCTGGATAAGGTGGCCGACCTGGTTGACCGGCACGTCCTCGGCGCGTAGGATGCCCACCACACCGGGCAGGGCCTCGGCCTTGGAGGTATCGATGGAGAGCACGCGGGCGCGCGGATACTTGGAGCGCACGGCGCTGGCGTAGGTCAGACCCGGTTGATCGAGCTCGTCGATGTCATCGGGGTATTTGCCCTCGCCGAGCACCTTCTTGCGCACGTCGATACGGAAGGCGCGCTTGCCTACGCCGTAGTCGTCACCGCGCTCCAGGTCCTCGTCGATCTGCTTTTCGCCGCGGAGCACCGCAGCGGCCAGCGCAATGCCCTCGATAATCTTCTTGTAGCCGGTACAGCGGCAGACGTTGCCGCGGATGGCGTACTTGATCTGCTCCTCGGTGGGCTCGGGGTCCTCGGCGATGAGCGCTGCACCCGCCATGACCATACCCGGGATGCAAAAACCGCACTGCACGGCGCCCACGGCGCCAAAGGCGTACACAAAGGCCTCGCGCACGTCCTGGGGCAGGCCCTCGACGGTCACGATGTTGCGGCCGGCGGCAAGAGCGGTGGTCAGTACGCAGGCCTTGACGGCCGCGCCGTCTACATGGATGGTGCAGGTACCGCAGGCGCCCTCGGAGCAGCCGTCCTTAGCAGAATGGATGTGCAGGTCGTCGCGCAAGTAGCGGAGCAGCGGCTTGTTCTGAGTCGTCGTGCGCTCGACGCCGTTAACGGTAAAAGTGAATTCCTGTGCCATGGTGATTCCCTTCTACACGCCGGCGGCGATGCCGGTGCGGTCGTGGATGGCGCCATGCGGGCAGACGACGGCGCACATGCCACACGACAGGCAGTCCGCGCCATCGATATGGGCGCAGTTGTCCTCGATGCGGATAGCGCTGGCAGGGCACTTTTTGGCGCACATGCCGCAACCGATGCAGCTCGTATCGCAGATCTTGCGCGCAATGGCGCCCTTGTCGGTGTTGTTGCAGCGCACCAGGATGTTCTGGTAGCCGGGAACGAAGGCAATCACGCGCTGTGGACACGCCATGCCGCACAGGCCACAGCCCGTGCACTCGGAGCGATCCACGCGGGCGATGCCATCGACCAGCGCAATGGCACCGTGGGGGCAGGCCGTGACACAGGCGCCACAGCCAATGCAGCCTTCGCTGCAGCGGGCGTCGCCGCCTGCGGAGGCGCAACCGCTTCCGCAGGCAACGTAGGCCACGTTATGTTGAATGGATTTGGCCATAAGAGACTCGCCTATTTCTTAAGGAGATACGGATAGCTGTCGCGCACGGCCTTGATGGTCAGGCGGACGGCCTCGGGCAGACCGGTGTTGACGGCATCGACCGAGACGGTGCGAACCGTGCCGGCGACGCGAACCTTAAAGTGGTCCTCGTCCACGGCCAGGAAGCCCTCGTTCTCGGAGTTCTCCATGTCCTGATCGCTCCAGAACAGGGTGAGCTTGTCCTTGTAGGGACGACCCTCCTGGTAGGGGCAGAACACGGCGCAGTTGCCGCACTCGTTGCACATGCCGTCGACATGGACGACCTGATGCTTGGCCAGGCCCGGCACCTTAATTGCCACGTTGGCGCGGTTGGGACACACGTCGCAGCAGACCTCGCACACCGAGCCGCAGCCCAGGCAGCGGGTCTTGGTGCAATTGCGCTTGTCGCGGCACAGCGACCCCTTGCGCTCGTAGCAGGCGTCCTCGCGACCGGCCTGCTCGTTGCAGTCGGCGTACTTGTTAAAGTCCACGCCGGCGATGGCACGGGCGACCTCGGCGGCGTCGGCAATAGCCTCGACCACGGTGGCCGGACCGCGACGGCAATCGCCTGCAGCCCAGACGCCCTCGACGCCGGTGGAGGTGGCGGCAAGGCGGCCGCGACGGTCGTGCTCGACGCCCGCGGCGTCGTACAGGCTAGCGTCGATGCCCTCGCCCACGGCACAGATCACCGTGGTGGCGGGCAGCTCGACGGTCTCGCCCGTGGCGACGGGGCTGCGACGACCGCTTGCATCCGGCTCGCCAAGCTCCATAACGTCGCAGGTCAGCACGGCGCCGTTGAGTGCCTTGGGCGCCAGCAGCTCGCAGAACTCAACGCCGTCGGCAAGAGCAAGATCGAGCTCTTCCTCATCGGCGGGCATCTGCTTCTTGGTGCGGCGATACACCAGGCGCACGTTCTTCACGCCTGCCAGGCGCTTGGCCACGCGGGCCGCGTCCATGGCGGTGTTGCCGGCGCCGATGACCACGACGTCCTCGCCCAGCTCGAGCTTCTCGCCCTTCTTGGCGGCCTCGAGGAACTCCAGCACGTCGAGCTCGGCACCCTCGCCCAAGCCTGCAGAGCCGGGCATCCAGGCACCGGTGGCCACGACCACGTCGGTAAAGCCCTGAGCCTTGAGCTCGTCAATGGACTCCACGCGGGCGTTGAGCTGCACCTTGGCGCCAAAGGCCAGACAGAGCTCGGCATCGTGGGAGATATCGTCGCTCGCGATACGGAACTCGGGGATCACGTGACGGACCACGCCGCCGAGAGAGTCGCGGGCCTCGAAGATAGTGACGGGCACGCCGGCGCGCGTCAGGAAGAACGCCGTCGCCAGGCCGGCCGGGCCGCCGCCGATAACGGCAACGTTGCGCTCGGCGTCGTTGGCAATGGCCTGGGCGCGCAGCTTGGGCAGCACGGCGGTCATGGCCTCGCGGGCGGCCTTGAGCTTGCTGGCGCGAATCTGGGCGCCCTCGGGCTCGTAGAATGCACGCTCGCAGGCACGGCCGCAGGGATGCGGGCAGATGGTACCGGTAATGAACGGCAGGGCGTTGCGCTCGATGATGATGTTGAGCGCGTCCTCGTAGCGGCCCTCGTCAACAGCCGCCAGATAGGCAGGGATATCCTGCTGGATGGGGCAGCTCGTACGGCAAGGCGTGGTAAAGCAGTCGGAAAGCGGGCTCTTACCGGCGACCTTGCGGTCGGGCAGTGGGCGCAGCGGCTTCTTGTAGAGCGGGTTGGTGAGCGAGTCGGTCTGGATCGCAGTCACGGCCTCGAGAGAGACGCCCGCGAACGGCTTGCCATCCAGGTCGGTAAACTCGCCGGCCATCTGGCTAAAGCGCTCGTATCCACCGGGCTTGAGCACGTCGGTCGCCAGGGTAACGGGCCAAATGCCGGCATCGTACAGGGCACGGATGTTGTAGACCGTGGCACCACCGGAGTAGCTGATGCGCAGCTTGCCGTCAAACTGCTCGGTAATGCGGCGGGCAGCCTCGATGGTCAGCGAGAACAGCGAACGGCCGGACATATACATCTCGGTGGAAGGCAGCTCGTTCCTCGTCACGTCGACGGGGAACGTGTTGGTCAGCTTGACGCCAAACTCCAGGCCGCGCTCGGCGCACAGGGCAATCAGGCGCTCGAACATGGGCACGGCGTCGACCCACTGCAGGTCCTCGCGGAAGTGCGTGTCATCGAAGACGATGTAGTCAAAGCCCAGCTCGTTGAGGCGCTGGCGGGCAAACTTATAGCCCAGCAGCGTGGGGTTGCACTTGATGTAGGTATTGAGGCCCTTCTCGGTGATGAGGTAGGTCGCAATGCGCTCGATCTCGGCGGGCGGGCAGCCGTGCAGGGTAGACTCGGTGATGGAGTTGGAGACGCGCGCCGGGATGGACTCGACAAACGCGGCGTCGACATGCTCAAACTTGTCCAGGTTGGCAAGCGCCCAGGCACGGCACTCGTTCCAGACGTCGGAGCCGCTGGCATCCTTCATGCCCTCGATGTAGGCGTCGACCTTGGGGCTCTTAATGCCCTCCAGGTCATAGCCCACCGACATGTTGAAGACAAAGCCGTCCGGGCTACCCAGACCGTACTCGCGAGCGATCAGGTGGCAGGCAAACCATGCCTTCACGTACTCGGCAAAGGCCTGCGGAACCTCGAGCTCGGTCGACCATTCGCAGTTGTAGCACTCGTCCTGAGCCACGATGCAGGGCTTGTTGACGCACTTGGAAAGCTCCTCGCCGTCCATAACCTGGACGGTCTTGAGCTCAAAGAAGCGAGAACCGGCCACATAAGAGGCCACGATGTTCTGGGCCAGCTGCGTATTGGGACCGGCAGCCGGGCCAAACGGAGTCTCGATGCGCTCGTCAAAAATGGGAAGCGCACCCTCCTGGTTGGTCGTGACCATCTTACGCACGCCAAAGATGGCGTCCTGGGTCTTGTGCTCCTCGATGATCCAGTTCATCAGCTGCGAAAACGGGATCGGCCTCATGATGTCGCTCATAGTGAGCTCCTCTCTGTAACGCCCGGCGAGACCGCGCGGCGGGCGCAAATACGGTGTAGCGCTAGCACAGCGCCGGCGACCCCGCGGAGGCCGCCTATGCGCGCGTCGGATGCGGCGAAACATCCGACGCGCGCGAATCTACTTGTAATTAGTAGGTGCGATCGTTGAGCGTGCTCCAGAGCTTCTTGGACTCAGCCATGGTCCACGCGTTGATCTTTTCCTCATCGATACCGACAAACTCGCGATCCTTGTACAGGACGCGGCCGTTGATGATGGTGGTGCGGCAGTTTTTGCCCATCATGCCAAAGAGCATGTGGCCGTCGATATTCTCCTCGCTCAGCGGCGTAAAGGGCTTGTAGTCCATGACGATGACGTCGGCGGCAGCGCCGGCCTCGAGCACGCCGAGCTTGCGATCAAAGTACTTGCTCGCCATCTTGGCGTTGTTCTCGAACAGCATGGTCATGGCCTCGCACCAGCCCACGTTGGGCATGGCGGCGTTGTGGCGCTGAATGATCAGGAAGACCTTAAGGCTCTCGAGCATATCGTGGGTGTAGGCGTCGGTGCCCATGCACACGGGGATGCCGCGGCGGAAGAACTC
>JAJXHK010000007.1 GCA_021639365.1 Collinsella aerofaciens | reverse complement strand
GAATTTCGCTACCTTAGGACCGTTATAGTTACGGCCGCCGTTTACCGGGGCTTGGCTTCGGGGCTTCGCCTTGCGGCTAACTCCTCCGCGTGACCTTCCGGCACCGGGCAGGCGTCAGACCCTATACGTCGCCTTGCGGCTTCTGCAGAGTCCTGTGTTTTTGGTAAACAGTCGCTTGGGCCTCTCCACTGCGGCCCGCCTCCGCTCCCCGGGCGAGCCGGTTCACGTACGCGCGGGCACCCCTTCTCCCGAAGTTACGGGGCCATTGTGCCGAGTTCCTTGACCATGGTTGACCCGATCGCCTCGGTATGTTCTACCCACCCACCTGTGTCGGTTTGCGGTACGGGCGCGCACGCGCCTGCCTAGGGGTTTTTCTAGGGACCTCGGGCTCACTCGCTTCGCTCAATCGCTTCGTCCGGAGCCTCGCCCTTCTGCGGACCGGATTTCCCTGGTCCGCGGGCCGCGCTCCATCACGGGGACGTCCAGAACCCCGCCGAGCCACCCCCATCCGTCGCCCCGTCGGTCGTAGCGCCGCGTGCGCGGTGCAGGAATGTCTGCCTGCTGCGCGTCGGCTACGCCTCCCGGCCTCGCCTTAGCCCCCGACTGACCCTGGGAGGATTAGCCTTGCCCAGGAAACCTCGGGTTCACGGCGGACGAGTTACTCTCTCGTCTCTCGCTACTCATGCCAGCATTCTCACTCCCATGCGCTCCACCGCCGGTCGCCCGGCGGCTTCACCGCCCATGGGAAGCTCCCCTACCGATTCTATATAGATAAAATCCCGCCGCTTCGGTGTCCAGCTTAGCCCCGTGTATTGTCGGCGCATGTCCACTCGACCAGTGAGCTGTTACGCACTCTTTGAATGCATGGCTGCTTCTAAGCCAACATCCTGGTTGTCTGGGCGGACGCACATCCTTTGCCACTCGGCTGGAACTTGGGGACCTTAGCGGGCGGTCCGGGCTGTTTCCCTCTCGAGCACACAGCTTAGCCCACATGCTCTGACTGCCGCGCTCTGGGCCGCCGGCATTCGGAGTTCGGTTGGATTCGGTAGGCGGCGAAGCCCCCTCGTCCATCCGGTGCTCTACCTCCGGCGGTGAACGCGCGACGCTAGCCCTAAAGCTATTTCGGGGAGAACGAGATATCTCCGGGTTTGATTGGCCTTTCACCCCTATCCGCAGGTCATCGCCGCCGTTTTCAACCGACGTGCGTTCGGCCCTCCACGGGGTCTTACCCCCGCTTCAGCCTGCCCACGGATAGCTCACCCGGCTTCGCGTCCGCGGCGCGGGACTCAAGTCGCCCTGTTAAGGCTCGCTTTCGCTCCGGCTCCCTTTCGGTTAACCTCGCCCCGCGCCAGCGACTCGCTGGCTCATTCTACAAAAGGCACGCCGTCACACCATAAAGGTGCTCCGACTGCTCGTGGGCGCACGGTTTCAGGTACTGTTTCACTCCCCTCCCGGGGTGCTTTTCACCTTTCCCTCACGGTACTGGTGCGCTATCGGTCACAGGGTAGTACTCAGGCTTGGATGGTGGTCCACCCAGGTTCGGACCGGGTTTCACGTGCCCGGCCCTACTCAGGGACCGCGTCGCGCCGTCCGGTCTGGGTTCGCGTACGGGGCTGTCACCCGCTGCGGCCGGCCCTCCCATGCCGTTCCGCTCCCCAGCCGGACCTGCGCCCGGGGGCGGCAGCCCCCGGATGCGCGGCCCTGCAACCCCGTCGGCGGAACCCCTGCCGGGTATGCCCGCTCGACGGTTTGGCCATCGGTCCCCTTTCGCTCGCCGCTACTCGGGGAGTCTCGAGATTGATTTCCTCTCCTCCGGGTACTTAGATGTTTCAGTTCCCCGGGTTGTCCTCCCCCCGCCTATGCGTTCAGCGGGGGGATATGCACACTGCTGTGCATGGGTTCGCCCATTCGGAGACCCCCGGGTCGAAGGATGTGTGCTCCTCGCCGGGGATTATCGCAGCTTGCCGCGTCCTTCATCGGCTCCCTGTGCCAAGGCATCCGCCGTGCGCCCGTGGTATCTTGCGGGACCGCTCTCGGGCCCGCGGGATATCCACGTGTCGCTAATTAAGTTAAATTAATCGATATCATGAATAGCGCTCGTATGTCGCAATTCGGGTATCTCATACCGCGGCACAGTTACTCACTGTGCTCGCGATCAGATGCTCCTCACTCAATTATTAAGTGAATTCTTCTTGTTTGGATCGGATGAATGATTGCTATCATTCTGTCTTTAAATCGCAGAAAAGAATCGAGTCTGGAAGAATGATCTTCCATCTCTCTCCTATCGCTATGCGGCTCTCAAGGTACGCGGGTGCGACCCCGGGGACCGGGTGCTGCGGGGACTTCCCCCGGGCGACATCCACCGGACGGGCTCCTGCCCTCTATTCGAGTTAAGTTTGTCTCTCTAAGAACTTATCTCCCTAGAAAGGAGGTGATCCAGCCGCACCTTCCGGTACGGCTACCTTGTTACGACTTCACCCCCCTTACCAACCACACCTTCGACACCTCCCTCCCCGATGGGGTTGGGCCGGCGGCTTCGGGTGCAATCGACTCGGGTGGTGTGACGGGCGGTGTGTACAAGGCCCGGGAACGCATTCACCGCGGCATGCTGATCCGCGATTACTAGCAACTCCGACTTCATGGGGGCGGGTTGCAGCCCCCAATCCGAACTGGGGCCGGCTTTCCGGGATCCGCTCCCCCTCGCGGGGTGGCATCCCTCTGTACCGGCCATTGTAGCACGTGTGCAGCCCAGGGCATAAGGGGCATGATGACTTGACGTCGTCCCCGCCCTCCTCCGCCTTGACGGCGGCGGTCCCGCGTGGGTTCCCGGCATCACCCGATGGCAACACGCGGCGGGGGTTGCGCTCGTTGCGGGACTTAACCCAACATCTCACGACACGAGCTGACGACAGCCATGCACCACCTGTATGGGCTCCTCTCGGCCACGGGGTCTCCCCCGCTTCACCCATATGTCAAGCCCTGGTAAGGTTCTTCGCGTTGCTTCGAATTAAGCCACATGCTCCGCTGCTTGTGCGGGCCCCCGTCAATTCCTTTGAGTTTTAGCCTTGCGGCCGTACTCCCCAGGCGGGACGCTTAATGCGTTGGCTGCGGCACGGGGGGATCGTCCCCCCACACCTAGCGTCCATCGTTTACGGCTGGGACTACCAGGGTATCTAATCCTGTTCGCTCCCCCAGCTTTCGCGCCTCAGCGTCGGTCTCGGCCCAGAGGGCCGCCTTCGCCACCGGTGTTCCACCCGATATCTGCGCATTCCACCGCTACACCGGGTGTTCCACCCTCCCCTACCGGACCCAAGCCGCGGAGGTTCCGGGGGCTTCGGGGGGTTGAGCCCCCCGCTTCGACCCCCGGCCTGCCGGGCCGCCTACGCGCGCTTTACGCCCAATGAATCCGGATAACGCTCGCCCCCTACGTATTACCGCGGCTGCTGGCACGTAGTTAGCCGGGGCTTCTTCTGCAGGTACAGTCTTGACTCTTCCCTGCTGAAAGCGGTTTACGACCCGAAGGCCTCCGTCCCGCACGCGGCGTCGCTGCGTCAGGGTTCCCCCCATTGCGCAAGATTCCCCACTGCTGCCTCCCGTAGGAGTCTGGGCCGTGTCTCAGTCCCAATCTGGCCGGTCGGTCTCTCAACCCGGCTACCCGTTGTCGGCACGGTGGGCCGTCACCCCGCCGTCTACCTGATGGGCCGCGGAGCCATCCCCTCCCGTCGGGGCTTTAGCCGGGGTGCCATGCGGCACCCCGGGGTATCCGGTATTACCCGTCCTTTCGGGCGGCTATCCCGGGGGAGGGGGCAGGTTCTCCACGTGTTACTCAGCCGTTCGCCACTCGCTTCCACCCGGAGGTGGGTGCCGTTCGACTTGCATGTGTTAGGCGCGCCGCCAGCGTTCATCCTGAGCCAGGATCGAACTCTCCGTCCAAAATATATGGGCTTCGAGCCCGTCCGGTCCTCTCAGTTCATCGCTGATCGGTTCCGTTCGATTCATATGGTTTTAGTATAGGAAAAGGAATTTCTCGGGGCCGCCTCTCGGCGGCCTTGCGAAAAACAAATCCAAGTTAGACCATTTCAAATGGTTCGATGTCTGCCCGGATGCGACACTGAATGTGTCCATCCTCGCAGTATCCGGTTCTCAAGGTGCACGCCCCGCGGCTGATCCGGTCCGACCGGGCCGCGCGGCAAGGAGATATATTGCCAGACCGCGAAGCCCTGTGGGACGTCAATTCCACTCTTCACAAGTCCTACACAACATATTGCTTTCTATAGGTAATAGAAAGACTGGTGCGGATCTTCCGCACGTATCAGATGATGACCCTTTGGTTCAGGAATATATAGAGATCGGTCACCTGTAAGTGTTTATCTACCCGCGCTTTTAGCAATGTAAACCGCGCCTCAGATAAAAAGAGGGAGCGCCGCGCACAACGCGACACTCCCCTAGCGATTCAAGAGAATCTATTAGGCCTCGAGAGCCTTCTTGGCGATGGTAGCCAGCTCGTTGAAGGACTCGATGTCCTCGTAAGCCATCTGGGCCAGGACCTTGCGGTCGAGCTCGATGCCGGCAACCTTCAGGCCGTGCATGAACTGAGAGTAAGAGATGTCGTTCAGGCGAGCAGCAGCGTTGATACGAGTGATCCAGAGAGAACGGATCTCGCGCTTCTTGTTGCGGCGATCACGATACTGATACTGCAGGGAGTGCTGGACCTGCTCTTTAGCATGCTTGTAAGTACGCGAAGCGGCACCGTAGTAACCCTTCGCACGGTGCATAACGGTACGGCGCTTCTTCTTGGCGGCAACAGCGCGCTTAATACGTGCCATGTTCTATCAACTCCTAGACGGTAAAACGAAAAACGGGAACGCGAACTTAGGCGAGACGCGACTTGATGACCTTGCGGTCGGCAGCGGCGATCTCGGTCTCCTGACGGAAGCCACGCTTACGCTTGGTGGACTTCTTGCTCAGGATGTGGCTCTTGAAAGCCTTGGCGCGCATAAGCTTGCCGGTACCAGTCTTGCGGAAACGCTTCTTGGTGCCGCTGTGGGACTTCATCTTAGGCATGAAATACTCCTTAATCGGTTACAGAACACTAGTTACTTGGTATCGCTTGCCGCTTTATCCTCATCGAAGGCGCCCTTAATCGGGGCGAGCAGCATAAGCATGTTACGGCCTTCCATCTTAGGCTTGGACTCGACCGTAGCGTAAGGCTTGAGATCCTCGGCGAGACGCTCGAGAACGTTAAGGCCCTGCTCCGGGTGAGCCATCTCACGGCCGCGGAACATGATGGTGATCTTAACGCGCGCGCCCTTCTTGAGGAAACGCAGAACGTGGCCCTTCTTGGTCTCGTAGTCGCCAACGTCGATCTTGGGTCGGAACTTCATTTCCTTGACCTCGACCTTGGACTGGTTCTTACGAGCAGCCTTGGCCTTCATGGCCTGCTGGTACTTGAACTTACCGTAGTCCATGACCTTGCAAACCGGCGGCTCCGCGTTGGGAGCGATCTCGACCAGGTCGAGACCCTGATCGTCGGCGACGCGCTGAGCATCGCGGATGGCGAACAGGCCGAGCTGAGAGCCATCGACGCCAATCAAACGGCACGAAGATGCAGTAATCTCGTCGTTGATGCGGGTGTCATCAGACTTAGCTATTTTCCCTACCTCCATTCATAAAAAAATAACCCGGCGCTTCTCAGCAACCAGGTCGTACACATAGACATCCTCGATTTGAGGAAGAGAATCTAATTTGTATGACCAGTCAGCTGCTCATTGGCGCCAAAAGGTGGGAGCCCTCGGGTTCCTCTTTAGGGCATTGCGGAAACAACGCCTTGCGAATAATAACACGTACAGCGCGTTATCACATTACGTACACGAAAAAGGGGGCCGCAACCCCCTTGAAGCGCAGGTGCATGTATGGTGCCCGAGGCGAGACTCGAAGGGACTTCGCTTCGCGAAGCCCCGGGCTTCGGGCGCGCGGCGCCCTCGCCATGCTCCGCTACAAACAGGCCACAGGCCTGTTTGCTTAACGCTTCGCGCGCTCACGCGAGTTCGGCACGAAAAAGGGGGCCGCAACCCCCCTCGAACGCTCACTTGCATGTATGGTGCCCGAGGCGAGACTCGAACTCGCACGTTGTTGCCAACGGTGGATTTTGAGTCCACTGCGTCTGCCAATTCCGCCACTCGGGCACGTAATGCGTGAGTTAGTTTATCACAGCTTGCTATCGATTAGTCCGAAAATGGAACTTCGAGCATTTCGACGAGTTCGACCGTACGGAGCATCTCACGCTGACGGCATCCGCGACCGTCGACTGAGGCCTCGCCCATCTGATTGTCGTAGGGGTCCTCGCGCATGCCGTCGAAAGCCGGCTCAAACTCGGCCTGGAACCGATTGTTTGCCACCATGCGCCATGGATCGAGGTTGCCAAAGTAGTGACGACGACGCCACTCCTCCCCCATCCTGCGCGCCGAGGAGCCAAACGATACGTCGGCGTTGAGCCAACCGGTCTGCGGCGTATAGAACTCTGCCCAATCGTGCGGCCCCACCGAATCCGGTGCAACATACAGGCCACTCTGCCAACGGGCAGGCACACCGGCAATGCGACACATGGTGATAAACGTAAGCGCCATAACGCCGCAATCGCCGCGGAGCGAATGCGCGCAGTCATCGGCAATAGAGCCCAAAAGCAGATATGGCGGCTGATAGCGATAGTCGATATGCTGCGTCAGGTAATCGTAGATAGCACGGGCACGATCGAGCGGGCCCTCGAGCCCGTCAATAACACGGGCCGTCATCTGCTGCAGGTACGGCGTAAACGCAATGTGCGGACGGTCCTCGGAAGTGTCCTCGGGCAACGGCGTGTCCATGCACGGATGCGACGGAAGCGCACCCCCGTAGACATTGCAATAGGCGGCATCGATGCGATAGCGATAGGTCACCGAGAACGAACGCTCAGTCGAAGATGCCCACGAGGCAGTACGAGCCGAGACGTCTTCAGGAGCAACGGCACCCTCCGGAGTCATATCGAGAATCTCAACTTGAGACTGCTGACGGCAGGCGGTGGCAACGGGAAGCCACGCGCGAACGGTCTCCCCCTCCAAAGCCCCAGGGACAGATACGGACGCCTTAAGCGTGATGACGCGAGTCAACCCGTTTTGCGACTCCATCTCCTTGAGCATCTGGTTGCGCAGCGCTATGCCGTCCGTAGGATCGGGACGCAAGCCCGGAACCTCCTTGGGATACACGCGAAGTGAATCGAGGAAGTTATCGAGAACAAACAGCTCGCCATCGATAAAGCGCCAGTCAATACGCTTACGGTCGATCAGATTGTCAAACTGCTCCTCGGTAAACTCAGGCCACTCCTCGCGAATCATTGCGATAGCCTGATCGCGCGACACCGAAAAGTGAAGCGGCGTCTCGAGCATGCGATACCGCTCAGCACGAACACAAGCAGCCAGTGAAGGCTCAGGATTCTGCTCCAAGAGCCGATCACAAGCTTCAACAGCCTGCTTCAGATACCCAACATCCTTGAGGCGAAGAATCTCGGGCGGCAATCCAATATCGAGATGACGAAAGTCATCACAACAAACATCAACAGAGCAGCCAACAGGCCCCTCGACAACAACCTTCCCGTCCGAAGGCAACACATCAACAACAGCCATAACCACTCCCACACCGAACGACAAACTTAACCCATTGTACCGAGATAAAAACAAAGCCCCAACCAAGGAGCCCCCAACACCGCTAAACGGTATCTATTTAATTATCTCAGCCCCGTAACCCTGCGGCGGAAAACGAAGGAAGCCCCGTCCCCCGGAGCTGTTTCCTCGGCGCGACTTCTGGCGAAGCCAGAAGCTAATTTATATTCAGCCTCGTAACCCTATAGCGAGTTAACAAAGGAGGCCCCGTTCGCCCGGAGCTTTTCCCATTGCGCGACTTCTGGCAAAGCCAGGTGAGCGCAAGGGAAAAGCGTAGGGTGAACGGGGCCTCCGGCGGGAAGTTAAACCGCTACTTACGCCTTGTTGACGGAGCCAAACTCCTCCATGAGCTCCTTGGTGCGGGCAACGATGTTGTCGCGACCAGGCTTGAGGAGCTTGCGGGGGTCAAAGCCCTTGCCCTGCTGATCCTTGCCAGCCTCGATGTACTCGCGGACGCCCTTGGCGAAGACGAGCTGCAGGTCGGTGTTGACGTTGATCTTGGAGATACCCAGGGAGATGGCCTTCTTGATCTGATCCTCGGGGATGCCGGTGCCACCGTGCAGGACGAGGGGCAGGTCGCCGGTCTGAGCCTTAATCTCGCCCAGGCGCTCGAAGGAAAGGCCAGCCCAGTCGGCAGGGTACACGCCGTGGATGTTGCCGATACCGCAGGCGAGGAAGTCGACGCCCAGGTCAGCAATCTGCTTGCACTCAGCAGGATCAGCGAGCTCGCCGCTGGAGGTCACGCCGTCCTCGGTGCCGCCGATGCCGCCGACCTCGGCCTCGATGGACATGCCCTTGGAGTGGGCAAGCTCAACGAGCTCCTTGGTGCGGTCGAGGTTAAGCTGGAAGGTCTCCTCGTGAGAGCCGTCATACATGATGGACGTGAAGCCGGCCTCGATGCACTTGAAGCAGTCCTCGTAAGAACCGTGATCGAGGTGAAGGGCGACGGGAACGGTAACGCCCGTGGCCTCGACGGCAGCCTTGACCATGTCGGCGCAGACCTTGAAACCGCCCATCCACTTAGCGGCACCAGCGGTGCACTGAAGGATCAGCGGAGACTTGGCCTCCTCGGCGGCCTGGAGAATAGCCAGGGTCCACTCGAGGTTGTTGGTGTTGAAGGCACCGAGACCGTACTTGCCGGCCTCGGCCTTCTTGAGCATGTCTGCTGCGTTGACGAGCATAAAAGAAACCTCCTGTAAGGTTGCTCCGATAACGCCTGAGATTTTACCACGACATACCCGAGCATAAACGTTCGTTTGTTCACGAATACCATCCGATTGGACAAATTTTGACCGTTTGCCCCACAGAATCGACCCACTGGGGAAAATAGCTTGACGATTGAGCGGTCTTCGTGGTTCGGACGACGGCTTCGAGCCTACATCTGCATAAACGGGTTCTGCATAAGTTCGCGCGCCATCGTGGTCGAATCGCCATGGCCCGTCAAGCAAACGGTATCGGGCGGAAGCATCTTGGCAAGTTTGGAGAGCGAGCGCATAATCGCCGCCTCGTCACCGCCGGAAAGATCGGTACGACCGTGGCTGCCCGGGAAAAGCGTGTCGCCCACAAAGGCGATGTTCCCCCGCTCGGTCGCGGCGAACAGGACGATGCCGCCCGGCGTATGCCCCGGCGTCTCGATCACCTGCAGGCAGACGTCGCCCACCTCGATTGTATCGCCCTCGGCAAGCAAACGCGTCGGCTCACCCGGATCGGGTGTCTCGATACCCCACATGGCGCGCTGCTCCTCGATATTTGCGCGAGGTACCGTCACGTCCTTAGCGCACAACTCATATAGCGCGCCGTCGCCAACAACAGCTCGAACCCCGGCGACCCCGCCAACATGGTCGGCATGACCGTGCGTGCAGACAGAGCCGAGTACGCGCACCTCGGGACGCGCGGTGCGGATATGCTCCACAAGACGCTCGCCTTCCCACGCCGGATCGACGATTAAGCACTCGTCATTCGAAATCACGGCGTAACTGTTGGTCTGAATGGGGCCGTTGACGAATGCCTCAATCGAAGCCGCACCTCGGGGTGTCAGGTCCAAAGTCATATCGCCCATGCGCATACCCTCCTTCTAAAATACGTTCGAGGCACCAAACGATGCCTCGAACGTAACCAATATCTATGATGCTGAGAGGCTCTCGCACCTACACACGGCGCTTAAGCTGAGCTCCGCCTTCGCCGGGCATAAGACGGCGAGCGTCGTAGACCGAATCGACACTGCTGATGGAAGCCAGCAGCGGATCCAAACCGCTCGCGTCCGAAATCTCGACCATAAAGCGCAGGGTTGCAATACCCTCGCGGTTGGTCGACGTGGCGGCAGAAAGGATATTGCCGCCCGCATCGCCAATGGCAATGGTGACATCCTTGAGAAGGCCCATGCGGTCCAGGCACTCGACCACGATCTCGACCTGGAAGAGGGTGTCGGCAGCGCCGTCCCACTCCACTTCGATCATGCGCTCGGGATGCTCCATAAGACCCTTGACGTTGGGACAGTTGGCGCGATGCACCGAAACGCCACGACCGCGCGTGATGAAGCCGACGATGTCGTCGCCCGTCACGGGGTTGCAGCAATGAGCCAGACGGACCAGTAGGCCGCTGTTGCTCTCGCCCTTGACGATAATGCCGTTACTGGCGCTCTTGCCGCGCTTTTGCGGCTTGCGGTTGGAGCCGCGAGCAGGCTGCTTCACGACCTCGGCGATAGCCTCGGCCTTGGTGAGCTGTTCCTCGGGCTTGGGGTCCAAGATTTGCTCGACCTTATTGCCCACAGCGCGCGGGGCAACCTTGCCGGCGCCGACGGCGGCAAACAGGTCCTCGAGCTGCTTGAAGTTAAACTGCTCCGCCACGGCGTTGAGCGCACGCGTCGAACGCGGCGTAGAAATGCCATAGCCACGCTTACGCAGGTCCTTGGCCAGCATATCGCGACCGGCAGCAGCGTCGTCGTCCTTGGTCGCAGCGGCAAAATAGCGGCGGATCTTTGACTTGGCGGAAGGTGTCTTAACGATCTTGAGCCAATCACGCGACGGCTTGGAACTCTTGTTAGTCAGAATCTCGACACGGTCACCCGTCTTAATCTCGTGCGTGAGCGGAGCCACCGCACCGTTGATTTTGGCGCCGACGCAATGGTTTCCCACCTCGGTGTGAACGGCGTAGGCAAAGTCGAGCGGCGTGGAGCCGGCACGAAGCGCCATGACCTCGCCCTTGGGCGTAAAGACAAAGATCTCCTGATCGAAGAGGTCGACCTTCAGCGAATGCAGGTATTCCTTGGCGTCGGTAATCTCATCAGACGCAGCCCAATCGAGCGAATGTTTGAGCCAGTTAATCTGGTCGTCCAGACGCTGGGCATCATTGGTCTTAGACGCAGACGATCCGCCCGACTTCTTATATAGCCAGTGGGCGGCAATGCCGTACTCGGCCTGCTCATGCATCTCGTAGGTTCGAATCTGAATCTCGAGCGGGCGAGCCGTGGGGCCGATGACCGTCGTGTGGAGCGACTGGTAGTTATTGACCTTAGGCATGGCGATATAGTCTTTAAAGCGACCGGGCATGGGGTGCCACAGCGTATGCACCGCACCGAGCGTGGAGTAGCAATCGCGCACCGAATGGGTAATAACGCGCAGCGCCACCAGGTCGTAGATCTCGGAGAACTCCTTGCCCTTGCGCTTCATCTTTTGGTAGATGGACCAATAGTGCTTGGAGCGGCCGTTGATCTGGAAGTCCTCCAGACCAATGCGGTTGAGCTCATCGGTAAGCGTCTTGATGGTCTCGGCAAGGTAGCGTTCGCGGACCTCGCGCGACTCAGCTACCATACGCGCGATGCGCTGGTAGGCATCGGGCTCCAGGTAGAAGAAGGACAGGTCCTCGAGCTCCCACTTAATAGAGCTCATGCCCAGGCGGTCGGCCAAGGGCGCGTACACGTCCATGGTCTCGCGAGCCTTAAACAGGCGACGATCCTCGCGCAGGGCTGCCAGCGTTCGCATGTTGTGCAGACGATCGGCAAGTTTAACGATGATGACGCGAATGTCCTTGGACATGGCGAGGAACATCTTGCGCAGCGTGAGCGCCTGCTTCTCGTCCATGCTGTCGACTTCGATGTTGGTGAGCTTGGTCACGCCATCGACGAGCTCGGCCACCGTATCGCCAAACAGGCCGGAAACATCGGCGAGCGAGGTCTCAGTATCCTCGACGGTATCGTGCAGCAGCGCGGCGCACACCACATCGCAGTCCATCTTGAGATCGGCCAAAATGATGGCAACCTCGACGGGATGGTTAATGTACATCTCGCCCGAGCGGCGCTTTTGGTTGCAGTGCTTCTCGGCGGCAAAGCAGTAGGCCTGCTCAACCTTAGAAAAGTCGTCCTCATTCATATATTTGAGGCACAGGCGCTCCAGCTTGTCGTAGCTGTCCGCCATAATCTCGGGCGGCAGCTCATCGGCATGCTTATAGTGCTCCATCTCCGAAAACGGCTGGAGGGTGGAATCATGGGCGGTACGGGCTGCGGCATCCATCGAGGTCCCCTTCCCCTAGGCCCGCGGTACGATCGGGCGGTTAACTTTGGCTAGCATATCAGAAGCGCACGAATCGAGCGCCCAGCTCCGGAAAGCCGAAAACTCCATGCGCGAGCGCAAGCCCTCCAAATAGCGAATTGACCTGCTCAATTGCACGCGGCCGGGGTTTTCGGCCATCGCGATGCGACGAGTGTCGTCAAACCCCGAAACTCGACAGAAACCAAGCTCTTCGAAGATTCCCAGGCCGCTTTCCACCGAACGCTCGTCGACCGGCGTGCGAGCATCGATGGCAAGGCACATCTGCGCGATGTCGATATCGCTCGCGCTAAAGGAATCGTCCCCGGTTTTGCCGCGGTTGGAGCGCCACATGGTCTGCAGCGCGCGATAGAGCGTGACGAGCTCGTCGCGCTCGGGCGCATAGCAGTCGAGCAGGCGCTCGTTAATGCGGGCGTCGCGCGACGAATAGAGCAGATGGATCACGGCGGGCTGGCCATCGCGGCCGGCACGTCCGCTCATCTGGTTGAACTCGATGGCGCCAAACGGCATGTGGTAGAGCACGACATGGCGGATATCGGGCAGGTTGACACCCTCGCCAAAGGCGGAGGTCGAAACGATGCAGCTGAGGCTTCCGTCTCGGAATGCTTCCTCCACGCGACGGCGATCGGAACGCGCAAGCCCCGCGTTATAGAACGCGATATGGGTTGCGCAATCGGGCACACGCTTGCGCAACGTCTTGGCGAGCGCCACAGACTGGTCGCGCGAATTGACGTAAATGACGGTCTTCTCCCCCGTCGCCACGATCGACACCAAACGGTTCTCGCGGCTCGCAAGGTCGCGGTCGTCCTCGAGCTGCAGGTTCTCGCGCACCGTCTCGTCGACCACCGTGCGAGTGATCGGCAACATGCGGGCAAGCTCGGCCACGACCGGAGCCGTCGCGGTGGCCGTCGCAGCCATAACGACCGGGTCGCCCAGGGCTTTGAAGATATCGGGCATGTCAAGATAGGCGCTACGGTCGCCGCCCTTGGCAAGGCCGGCGTGGTGCGCCTCATCGATAACGACAAAGCCGATGCGGCCCGAACGCGCGAAACGGTCACGGTGGATAGACAGGAACTCGGGCGTCGTGAGCACGATACCGGTACGGCCCGAAGCTAGACCGGCGAACACGTCATCGCGTGCGGCCTCCACGGTCTCGCCGGTCAGCACGCCAACGCCAATGCCAAGCGCTGCCATCGTCGACGAGAGGTGATAGGCCTGGTCGGCAACGAGCGCGCGCAGCGGATAGACAAAGATGCTCGCACGCCCGCGAAGGACCGCCTCGCGCGCAGCATGCACATGGAAGATGAGCGACTTGCCGCGCCCCGTTCCCATAACGGCCAGAACACTTTGGTGATCGGCCAGGGCATCGAGCGCCTCGACCTGCGCGCGGTGCGGCTGGTTCGAGCCGATAAAGCTATGGATAAGCGAGCGCGTGAGCTCGGTATAGGAAAGCTGGGCGAGCGTCTCGCGCTTACGCGACTCCAGGCGCAGACCGGAATCCGCCGGTTGCACGCCGCGGCGAAGTTCACATACCGGATCGTCGACACTGGGCAGCGTGGTATCGCGGACCAGAACATCCTTGATCATGAGCTTGGGCTTCACACGCCCCTGCCAATGCTCGGCAACGGCCTCGAACACCAAGTCGACAGCGCTATCGCAGTTGATGAGCTTATCGATTTGCGGCACGCGGAACATAATGGCCGGCACACTCGCGGCGCCATCGGTCGCCACAAAGCGCATGTGCTCGCCGGTTTTGCCCACCACGGCGCGGTCGCACATCGTCACGCCCTCGGCAGCCAGCAGCGGCACCTTGTTGCCCTGGCCAAACGGCTCAAGGCGGGAGATCTGCTCGATGGTCTCGATATTCAGCTCGGAAAGGTCGACGGTGGCGGCGACCTCGTCAGTGTCTTCAAAGTCCTCGGCGGGAAGCTCGGACAGCACGGCGGAAAGGCGGCGGCGGAACTCATCGAGCTTGGATGCCTCGATGGTCACACCCACCGCACCGGCATGTCCGCCGCGACGAATCAGCAGGTCGGAACAGCGCTCGACGGCGTCAAACAGGTTAACTTTGCCCACCGAGCGACCAGAGCCGCGCGCGATACCGTCCTCGATCGAGAACAGCAGCGCCGGCACGTGATAGCGGTTGGTCAGACGGCTTGCCACGATGCCCTTGACGCCCTCGTGCCAGCCTTCGCCGCCCACAACGATCGCGCGTCCGCCGTCATAGGTCTTCTCGACCTTTGCCATGGCATCGCGCGTGAGCTCCGCCTCGATCTCACGGCGCTGGCGGTTGATTTCCTCGAGCTCGGCCGCCAGCGAGCTTGCTTCGATGGGATCGCGGGCAAGCAGCAGGTCGAGCGCCAGCTTGGGATCGGCCATGCGACCGGCAGCGTTTAAGCGGGGAATGAGCGAGAACGATAGGCCATCCGCCGTAATGCTCGAAAGGTCTGCCTTGGCGAGCGCGGCAAGCGCGATATAGCCGGGGCGAGCGGTTACGCGCATCTGCTGGATGCCCTCGGCAACCAGCGCGCGGTTCTCGGGCGTGAGCGGCATCATGTCGGACACGGTGCCCAGCGCCGCGACCTCGATTAGCGAACGCCAATACGACGGCTTGTCCAAGCGCTCACCCAGGACTTGCACCAGCTTGAGCGCCACACCAGCACCGGCAAGTTCACGCGAGGGCCCCTCATCCTCGAGCTTGGGGTCGGTCAGGGGCACGCCCTGCGGCACCTGGTCGGACGGCTCATGGTGGTCCGTAACCACCAGATCGATTCCCAGGCTCTCCAGATAGGAGACCTCTTCCTTGGCGGCAATGCCGTTATCGACGGTCACGATCAACTGGGGGCGAGCGAGCTCGTTAACGCGGTCGAGCGCCGCGCGCGAGAGACCGTAGCCCTCGTCAAAGCGATGCGGAATAAACGGCGTGACATCGGCGCCAAACGTGCGCAGTGCCTCGGTTAACAGGCAGGTCGACGTAATACCGTCAACGTCAAAATCGCCAAAGACCGCGATGTGCTCGTGGTTGCGAATAGCACGCTCGACGCGGTCGGCAACGACCGACATGCCCGGGATAATGAGTGGGTCAGCCCAGTCGCGATCGAGCGAAGGCGTCAAAAACAATTGGCCCTCTTTGATGGAGCCAATGCCGTGTGCGACCATAATACGCGCCACCAGCCCGGGAATGCCCAGGCCAGCCGAAAGCTCCTTTTCGAGCTCGGGGTTTTGCCGAGCGACCGCCCAGCGATGCGTCGTCTTAAGCGATGACATAGGCGCCCACCCCCGATAGGGGCAGGTCGCCGCGATATCTCTCACGGTTCATAGCGATGAGTCCTCTGTGTATGCCCGCTTCGGCAGGCAGATCTGTTGAACGAATTTATTATACCGTGCAGCGCGGACGCAAATCGCCGCAGTACGCCGCGGTTTCGGTAAACGATGCCGGTAATAGCCTCGAAATATTCAAGCGTTTCTGACGCACGGACGCACGCGAGCGTCTAGCATATCCATTCAAAACGGATTCACGAGCAAAGGGAGTCACAAGAGCATATGAAGCAATGGGTTGGACTGGGCAAGTTTCTCGCGGGGCACATGCAGGTCATCGTTCCGATTTGCGTGACGCTCGGCGTGCTCTTTCCCCAGCAGATCGGCGTGCTCAAGCCCATCGTTCCCGCCCTGTTTGCCTTTATGACGTTCCAAGGTGCGCTCAGCAACACCTTTCACCAGGTTGCCGAGGTGTTCCGCCGTCCGTTGCACCTGGTCTTGGCGCTGCTCGTCTCGGCGGTGCTCATCCCTATCGCAGCCTATGCCATGGGGTCGTTGTTCTTTGGTTCCAACCCCAACCTTGTCTGCGGCATCGTGCTCGAGTACAGCGTACCCGTGGCAGTCACCGCCTTTATGTGGATTAGCATGTTCGGTGGCAACGGCCCGCTTGCGCTCACCATTATCCTGACGTCCTCGGTCATCTCGCCCGTGACGATTCCGCTCACGCTCAAGCTCTTGCTGGGCGCCACCGTCTCGATCGATGTGCCGAGCATGATGCAGAACATGGCCTTTATGATCGCCATCCCCGCTGTGCTCGGTATTGTCATCAATGAACTCACGCGCGGCTGGGGCCACGAGAAACTCTCTCCCGCGCTCTCGCCCGCCTGCAAGTTCATGATGATGGGCGTCATCGCGTCCAACTCCACCGCTATGAGCGAGTACGTGCTGCACATGAACGCGGTGCGCCTGGAAGTCGCCCTCTTTATTTTGACCTTCGCCATCAGCGGCTTTGTCGTCGGTTTTCTGGTCGCCCGTGTGCTGCATCTGCCATATAGCGAGACGACTACCATGTGCTTTACCTGCGGCATGCGTAACATCTCTTCGGGCGCCGTCATCGCCACGCAATACTTTCCGGGCGAAGTCGTGTTTCCCGTCATGTGTGGAACGTTGTTTCAGCAGGTGCTCGCCTCGCTTATCGGGCACCTCTTTGAGCGTCTGACCGGCGAGGAGCGCGCCGCCCAGCGCAAGCGTGTCGAGGCCGGCCGCAACGCCATGGCACGCTAGACTGCCCGCAGTGTGCGGGCGCTCACTTTACGATGTGAGCGCCTCCAGATGTGCGCGGAGTCGTTCTGCATCGACATCGAGCGTGGTCTCAGCATTGACCTGAGCCAGCCGATACCCGACAAAGTAGGGCGAAACCACCCAACGCGGCAGCGCCTTGGCAATGGTCCGACCGCCCAGGTGATAGAAGAACAGGTTGTACGACTCTGCGCGACCACCGTGGTGCTCGTTCAGGATATAGCGCAGAGCTACCTGGATCGCATCGGCGAAGAGATCCGCCTCGGCTTGGTCTCTCGTGTCATCGCTGGCGGCGATTCCCTGCGGAGCTGAAACGTTGATCTCAAAGAACCCCATAATCGGTTCGGTTGAGATATTGACCGAGATCCTCCCCTGTTGCCAGACATTGATACCTTCGAAATTGGCGGAAACCAGCGAAGCATAGCCGTCTTCCTGCTCCAAACCCACAATCTGCATGTGCGGATGGACCAGACTGCCGCCCGAAAGTGGACCCTTGTTCTTGTACATGAGCACGCTTCGATACTGCTGCGAGTCGATCATCCGCTGCCAGCAACCCAGAGCAAACCGCATCACATGGTGGAGTTCATCCGGCTCATAGGTCACCAGGTCGGCATCGTGATCGGCCGACTCGATCAGCACGGTTTGATGGGTGGCGCGCAGGGTTTTGAACTTATTCTCGAGCCAGATGCAGTCACCGTCGCGCTGGATGATGTTGGTGAGCCCCTCCGTGTTGCAAAAGGGGCACGCGGTACCGGGGCGACGGTTGTCGTCGGGCTTGCCGCTCGCCTGCTGAACATCGAATACAAGCGCCACGGGCTACACCTCCAGCGGTACGATCCTTGTGCCATGGAGCTCGGAGACGCCCAGTGCCGCCGCCACGGTATCGCGGTTGGCCGTGGAAATGCCGCCGCCGGGAAGGATGGTCAAGCGGTCGCCCGCATACTCGATCAAGCGGGCCAGGTTTTCGAAGTTGTCCTCGATCGGCGTACCGGCAGCGCCACCATGTGTCAGGATGCGTGTGATGCCGCAGTCGGCGAGCGTGTCAATGGCGTCCAGCTGAGCCTCGGGCGAGAGCTGGTCAAACGCCATGTGGAAAGTGATGTCGATAGGATCGCGCTTGCACTCCTCGGTCGCGCAGCCCGCAGCCATCACAAGGGCGCCAAGCGTAAGTTCGTCGAGCGCCCATCCGCCAGCGCAGGGCTTGCAGCAGCCAAAGACCAAGCCGTCAACGCCCGCACTCACGGCAAGGCCCAGATCCATCTCCATCATACGCAGCTCGTCCTGGTTGTAGTGAAAGTCGCCGCCACGCGGGCGAATCATGCACATCACCCGTGCATCGTGCTCGTGAGCATAGTTGGTCGTAGCGCTGATAACGCCGGCAGAAGGCGTGGTGCCACCAACGGCAAGGTTGTCGCACAGCTCGATGCGCTTTGCACCGGCATCGATAGCTGCCGGCACCCGCTCAAAGTTCTCGGCACAAAACTCATACAGCATAGATAGACCCCCAAAGACAGCAGATGTTTTCCGACGGGCATTGTCACACATCCCCATGAAGTTGCGGTGGAATAGGGACTCTTTTGGCCTCTGGAGCCCGTATTCAGTCCCTATTTCACCGCAACTAAAAAGGGGCGCTGACTGAGATAGTCAGCGCCCCTTTTGTTAGGTGGGTTAGCCTCCGAGGTAGGCTTTGCGAACGTTATCGTCGTGCAGGAGCTCTTGGCCGGTGCCGGTCATGGTGATCTTGCCGGTCTCGAGCACGTAGCCGCGTGTGGCGATGGAAAGAGCCATCTGTGCGTTTTGCTCGACCAGAAGCACCGTGGTGCCGTCCTTGTGCAGATCCTCGACAATCTGGAAGATCTGCTCAATCAGAATCGGCGCCAAGCCCATGGAAGGCTCGTCGAGCATGAGCAGCTTGGGGTTGCTCATAAGGGCGCGGCCCATAACGAGCATCTGCTGCTCGCCGCCCGAAAGGGTGCCGGCGACCTGGCGACGGCGCTCCTTCAGGCGCGGGAACTGCTCGTAGACGCGCTCAAGGCCCGGAGCCACCGTGGACTTGGGCTGCGTATAGGCGCCCATTTCCAGGTTCTCCTCGACCGTCATCTGCAAAAAGGCGCGACGGCCCTCGGGAACCTGGGCCAGTCCCTTGCCCACCAGCTTGTCGGCAGGCGTATGGGTAATGTCCTCGCCCATAAACTTGATGGAGCCGGTCTTGGAACGCAGCAGGCCCGAGACGGTCTTAAGCGTCGTGGACTTGCCGGCGCCGTTGGCACCGATCAGAGCCACGATCTCGCCCTCGTTGACGTTAAAGGAGATGTCCTTGATGGCGTGGATCGCGCCGTACCAGACGTTGATGTTGTAGACGGAAAGCATCGGCTCTGCCATTTAGTTCTCCCCCTTATCCTGCTTGCCCAGATATGCCTCGATAACAGCGTCGTTGTTCTGGATCTCCTCGGCCGTGCCCTTGGCGATGACCTTACCAAAGTTGAGCACGCAGATACCCTCGCAGATGTTCATAACGAGCGACATATCATGCTCGATAAGCATGATGGCGATACCAAAGGTGTCGCGAATCTTGACGATGTTCTCCATGAGCTCCGCGGTCTCGGACGGGTTCATGCCGGCGGCAGGCTCGTCGAGCAACAGCAGCTTGGGGTTGGTGGCAAGCGCGCGGACGATCTCCAGACGACGCTGAGCGCCGTAAGGCAGCGAGCCGGCCTGTTCATTTGCCAGGTGCTCCATGTCAAAAATGGACAGCAGCTCCATGGCGCGCTCGTGGGCGGCCTTCTCGTGCTTCCAATACGTCGGCAGGCGCAGCACGCCCTCAAAACCGGAGTAGCGCTCCTGATTGTGCAAACCGACCTTGACGTTGTCTTCCACCGTCATGGTGTTGAACAGGCGGATGTTCTGGAAGGTACGGGCGATGCCCATACGGTTGACCTGATAGACCGACTTGCCCGAGGTGTCCTCGCCGTCAAGCAGGATGGTGCCGTGCGTGGGCTGGTACACCTTGGTGAGCAGGTTGAAGACCGTGGTCTTACCGGCACCGTTGGGGCCGATCAGACCGGCGATCTCGGTCTTACCGATGGTCAGGCTAAAGTCGTCGACCGCCTTAAGGCCGCCAAATTCAATGCCCAAGTGGATGCACTCGAGCGCCGGGCGCTGGCCCAGGTCGCGGTCGGGAACGATGGCGCCAGAAGGATACGGGACCATCTTGCCCTTGTTGAACTCAAACTTACTGGGCATCGGCTGCCACCTCCTTCTTGGAAGCAAAGCGGTCCTTAATGCGTGCGAAGAACGCCTTGAGCTGCGGGTTGTTGGTAAAGATCATGACCAGAATCAGCACAATGGCATAGATGAGCATGCGGTAGTCCGAGAACTGACGGAGTAGCTCGGGAAGCACCGTGAGCAGTGCCGCAGCGATAACGGAGCCGCGCATGTTGCCCAGACCGCCCAGGACCACGAACACCAGAATGAGAATCGACGTGTTGAAGTCGAACTTAGTGGCGGAAAGCTGCGAGAAGTTACCGCCGAAGAGGGCTCCGGCAGCACCGGCGAGAGCAGCGGAAACCACGAAGGCGATCATGCGGTACTGGGTGACGGAGATACCCACGGACTCGGCAGCGATCTTGTTGTCGCGCACGGCCATAATGGCACGGCCGGTACGGCTGCGGACCAGGTTGAGTACAATCACGAGCGCGACCATGACCAGGATGGCGCCGGCAAGGAAGGTCGAATAGGTCGACACACCCGAAGCGCCCTGCGCGCCCTTGATGATGGCGGTGCCGTCCTCGAGCAGGTGCAGGTCGTCGATCGTGGAGTTACCTGTGATGTTAAAGATCACATGCAGGCCGCGGGAGTCGACGCCCACGATAAGGCAGGTGACGATCTCTTTGATGATCTCGCCAAAAGCCAGGGTCACGATGGCCAGATAGTCGCCGCTCAGGCGCAGGACCGGGATGCCGATCAAGAAGCCCAGGATGGCGGCAGCGACGGCGCCGACCACGATACTGATGATAAGGCGCACCGGATCGGAGGGAACGGCGCTCTCGAGGGCGACCGCGGTGACGATGCCCGTGTAGGCACCGACACTCATAAAGCCCGCATGGCCCAGCGACAAGTCGCCCGCGATGCCGACGACGAGGTTAAGGGAGATGGCCATGACGATATAGGCCGTGATGGGAACCAGCTGACCGGCGATCATGCGCGGAATCATATGGTTGGACTGCATAAAGAACACGATGGCGAACGCCACAAGGCACATGGCGTACGTAACAAAGTCGTGACGCGTCTGCTTGTCTTTAAGAAACTTCATAACGCTCACCTACACCTTCTCGGGGACGTACTTGCCCAAGAGGCCGGCAGGCTTGACGAGCAGGACGATGATCAGAACACCAAAGACGATGGAGTTGGCAAGGCTCGTGGAAATGTAAGCCTGTGCCATCGCCTCGATGATGCCGATGAGAATGCCACCGACAAAGGCACCGGGGATGGAGCCGATACCGCCGAAGACGGCGGCGTCGAAGGCCTTGATGCCAGGCATGGCGCCCGTGGTGGGTTGCAGGACCGGCGAGTAGGAGCACAGGAGCACACCGGCGATGGCGGCAAGGGCGGAGCCGATGGCAAACGTCATCGAGATGGTACGGTTGACGTTGATGCCCATGAGCTGAGCGGCGGCTTTGTCCTCGGACACGGCGCGCATGGCTTTGCCCATCTTGGTCTTACCTGTAAAGAACATCAGGCCGGCCATGATAACCAGGCAGGCGACGATGGTAACGAGCGAGACGGCGCTTACATTGAACTTGGCCAAGAACTCCGGCACCTGGAAGGTGACGAGCGAAGTGAAGTTCTTGGGCGTGGCGCCCCACAGAAGCTGCGCGGCGTTCTGCAGGAAGTAAGACACGCCGATGGCCGTGATCAGAACGGCCAGCGGGCCCGCCTGACGCAGCGGCTTGTATGCCAGACCCTCGATGAGAACACCGAGAACGGTACAGACCACACAAGAGAGAATTACAGATGCCCAGCCCGGGAGGCCGAGATACGACGTGGCGCAGAACGAGACATAGGCACCGACCATGATAACGTCGCCGTGAGCGAAGTTCAGCATCTTGGCGATGCCATAGACCATGGTGTAGCCCAACGCGATGATGGCGTAGACGCTGCCCATGGACAGGCCGTTGACCAGGTATTGGATAAAGACCGTCATGTTCCACATCCCCCTTTCGAATAGGTTTCCAGTTAATGTATGAAACAGGGACGTTACACTGTCCCTAGATACCAAGCAAGCAGGGAAGGCCAAAACCTCCCCTGCTTGGGATCAAAACCGCTCTATGTAAGGCGGCTTATTAGGCCTGTACGTACTTGCCGTCGGTGATGACGTATGCCGTGGGCTCCTTCTGGACCTGGCCCTTATCGTTCCAGGTGAGCTTGCCGGTCAGACCGTCAACGGTAATCTTGAGCATAGCCTTAGGCAGCTTCTCGGCGACCTCGGTCGGGTCGGCGTCGACACCAAGACCGGCCTCCTCGAGGGCCTCGGCCACCGCGTGCACGCCGTCGTAAGCGTCGGCGGCAAACTGGTCCGGAGTCTCGCCATACTTATCCTTGTAAGCGTTGACGAAGTCGGCGTTCTTCTCGTCGTCGGCGGAGAACGGGGTCATGAGCAGCAGACCCTCGGCAAGAGAGGTGTCGAAGCCCTCAACGCCCAGGATGCCGTCCATGCCGTCGCAGCCCATCATCTTGACGTCGTAGCCCATGTCCTTGGCGTTTTTGAGCAGGACGGACGCCGGCGTGTAGTAGATCGGCGCAAAGATCATGGTAGCGCCGGCCTGCTTGGCCTTGGTGAGCTGGTTGGTAAAGCTCGTGGCGGAGTCGTCCTTAAAGGTCTCCTCGTCAACAATCTCGAGCTTGGATTTAGCGGCCTGAACCTTAAAGGAATCTGCGATGCCCGAAGAATAGGCGTCGCCGGAGTTATAGAACAGCACGAACTTCTCGTCCGCATACTTCTGCGCCAGGAACTTGGCAGCGTTGACGCCCTGGTTGGGATCGGTAAAGCAAACCTGGAAGACGCAATCCTTGCCCTTGGTGACGTCCTCGGAGGACGCGGACGGAGTGATCATGAACGTCTCGGGGTCGTTACCGCACTCGGCGGCAACGGCAACCGACGCACCCGTGGTGGTCGGGCCGACGAGGGCCTGCATGCCCCAGTCGAGCAGGGTGTTAAAGGCGTTGACGGCCTTCTCGCCGTCGGCCTGGTCATCCTCGGCCTTGCTGGCAAGCGGCAGCTCCTTGGTCGAGAAATCCTTGCAGCCAAGCTCGACACCCTGGGTAACGGACTTGCCGTAGGACGCGTTGGCGCCGGTCAGCGGGCCGATGGTGCCGATCTTAAACGAAGCGTCGCCCGAAGCGGAACCGCTGTCGCCGCCGTTGGAGGAGCAGCCAGCTAGAATAGACATCGCCCCCAGACCTGCTGCGCTCGCGATAACGCTCCTGCGATTCATAACAGGGTTCAATGACTTACCGGTGAGGCTCGACATGCGGCTCTCCTCTCAAATCTCGTCGGGTTTCGGTTACCCAACAGGCCATCCTTCGCCGTGTTCGGCGTTCGCAAAATAGTAGACGCTTTAGTTGAGAAAAGTGGCGATTATTTCAACTTTTCTTTTGTTTTGTCCGTTTATCCATAATTATGCGTATTTCTATTGGTTTATGCAGTTTAGCCACTTTATTGTGTGAAAGTAATGTTTCCATTCTGTTACAAGCGTCCCTGCCCTGATTAAAACAGCCTCACCGGTAGCGCTTTATGCGCACTTAGGCGGCGATGTACTTGCCGTCCTGGATCACATAGGCTGTTGCGGGCTTCTCGACTTGGCCCTCGTCGTTCCACGTGAGCTCGCCCGTCAGGCCCTCGATCTTGATCTTGCGCATGGCCTTGGCAAGATCGCCGGCAATGTCGGCGCCGTCGGCCGTGATGTCGATGTCTGCCTTATCGATAGCCTCGACAATCGCATGGACGCAGTCATAGGCATCGGCGGCAAACTGGTTGGGCGTCTCGTCGTAGGCGTCCTTATATGCCTTGACGAAGTCGGCGTTCTTCTCATCGTCGGCAGAGAACGGGGTCATGAGCAGCACGCCCTCGGCAAGAGAGGTGTCGAAGCCCTCAACGGAGAGCAGGCCGTCCATGCCGTCGGTGCCCATGAGGGTCATGTCGTAGCCCATGTCCTTAGCGTTCTTGAGCAAAACGGACGCCGGCGTGTAATAGATCGGGGCAAAGATAAGCGTGGCGCCGGCCTCCTTGGCCTTGGTGAGCTGGTTGGTAAAGCTCGTGGAAGAGTCGTCCTTAAAGGTCTCGGTATCGACGATGTCGAGCTTGGATGCCTTGGCCTGCTCGGCAAAGGCGTCGGCAACACCCGAGCTGTACGTATCGCCGGAGTTGTAAAACAGGGCGATCTTGGCGTCTGCATACTTCTCGGCCAAAAACTTGGCAGCACTCGCGCCCATGGTGGGGTCGGTAAAGCAAACCTGGAAAACCGTGGTCTTGTCCTTGGTGACGTCGAGGGACGAAGCAGAGGGCGTGACCATGAGCATATCGTCGGCGATCTCGCCCGAGACAGCGACGGCGGCACCAGTCGTGACGGGGCCGACGAGCGCCTGCATGCCCCAGTCGCACAGGGTATTGAAGGCGTTGATAGCCTTCTCGCCGTCGGCGACGTCATCCTCGGACTTAAGCGAGAGTTTGAGGTCCTTGGTCGAGAAATCCTTGGCGGCAAGCTTGGCACCCTTCTCGGCCGAAACGCCATAGGTTGCCGCGGCGCCGGTCAGAGGGCCGATGACACCGATCTTGAAGGTCTTGCCGTCATCGGCGGAGCCGCCGTCCGAGCCACCCGACGAGCAACCAGCGAGCGCGGCGGTACTGCCGAGCGCCGCAGCGCCGGCGAGAAAGTTCCTACGGCTGAGCGTGCTGTTGATGTTGAACATGGTGTCCCCCTTTTTCGCTGGCCGCGGTGCGGCCGTCTTGCGGTACAGGGCAAACCTTATGGCGCAAACGTTGACAGTTTGTTACGGAGTTCCGTTTGTAGCGAGCATGTTTCCAATGTTTCCGCAGCGTTTCGGGGGTGCCGTTTTGTGCGACTCCTGTTGCTTGGCGAGCACGCGCCCTCGGTTCACGCTAGAATGCACTCAACCTTTAAGCGGTTAATCCATCCATAAGATGCACGAAGGAGCTATCTATGAGCGAACCCCTGCGCACCGTGAACGTCGGCCTCATCGGTCTGGGAACCGTCGGCGGCGGCGTGGCCCGCCTGATTAAGAGCCACCACGATGAGTACCTGGCCGCCTACGGCATCGACCTTAAGCTGACCCGCGCCTGTGCGCTTGCTTGGGAGCAGGCCGAGGCGGCAGGCATTGAGCGCGAGGCCTTTACGAGCGACTGGCACGATGTCGTCACCGACCCCGCCGTCGACATCGTCGTCGAGCTGATTGGCGGCGAGCATCCCGCAACCGAGATCTTCACCACTGCCTTCGAGAACGGCAAGCATGTCGTCTCCGCCAACAAGGCCCTGCTGGGCCGCCATGTCGAGACGCTTGCCGAGAAGGCGCGTGCGTGCGGCGTGCAGATTAAGTGCGAGGCCAGCTGCGGTGGCGGCATCCCCATTGTCAGCACACTCGAGCACGACCTGGTGGGTAACAAGATCCTGACCATCGCCGGCATCCTCAACGGCACCACCAACTACATCCTGTCGCGCATGGACGCCGAGGGCGCCGATTACGCTGACGTGCTCGCCGACGCACAGGCCAAGGGCTATGCCGAGGCCGACCCGTCCGCCGACGTCGACGGCTTCGATGCCGCCAGCAAGACGGCCATCCTCGCCTCCATCGGCTTTGGCACCCGCGTTACCACCGATGATGTGTACCAGCAGGGTATCCGCACCATCGGCGCCGAGGACATCGCCCAGGCCCGCGAGCTCGGCTACACCATCAAGCTGCTCGGCATCGCCCGCAACACCGACGCTGGCGTCGACGTTCGCGTGCATCCCACGCTGATCCCCGCAGACCATATGCTCGCCAAGGTCAACGGCGCCATGAACGCCGTCTACGTGGTAGGCGACGCCGTGGGCGAGACCATGTTCTACGGCGCGGGCGCAGGCTCCTTCCCCACCGCGAGCGCCGTCGTGGGCGATATCCTGTCGCTCTCCGAGCAGATCAGCCGCGGCGTGGCTCCGCTGCCCGAGATTGAGCCCTATGGCCACAACCTCACCTTTAAGCCCATGGACGAGCTCCAGACCAAGTACTATGTGCGCCTGAAAGTCGCCGACCGCGTGGGCGCCCTGTCCGAGACGGTCGACATCTTTGCCAAGCACAACATCTCGATCTCGCTCATCAACCAGGTCGAGGACGGCAAATCGGGCGTCAGCGATGCCTGCTCGGTCATCTTCCTGACGCACCGCGCGCTCGAGAAGGACGTCCAGGCTGCCGCCGCCGAGCTTGCCAGCGTCGGCTGCGTGGCCGAGGTCGCCAACGTCCTGCGCATCGAGGACGTTGAGGCTTGGACCGAAGGCGTCATGGCGAACTAGCCCAACGCTCGCCTAGCAATACGCGCCTTGAGGGCTCCCGTCCGATGTGGGACGGGAGCCCTTTTGTCACCTGCCCTAAGCACAACGGCAAAGCATATTTGCGCGAGCCGCTCATCGGTAACGCGGGCTACCGTTCACCGATATGCAAACGCGGCCGATTCCGACTACCGCTACGCTGTGCTGCGAATGTCCGCCCGCGATGAGAGGAAGCACCATGTTGCTCGAGGGCAAGAAAGCAATCATCACCGGAGGCACACGCGGTATCGGCTATGCCATCGCCTGCCGTTTTATCGAGGAAGGCGCTGCCGTCACCGTCTTTGGCTCGCGCCAGGAGACTGCCGACACGGCCGTTGAGAAGCTGACAGCCGCCTATCCCGACGCCAAGGTCTGGGGTCGCTCCTGCGATCTCACCTCGCTCGAAGCCGTGACCGAGGCCTTTACCCAGGCTGCCGCCGACATGGGCGGCTTGGACACGGTCGTCAACAATGCCGGCATCTCCCAGCGCTCGCCGCTCCTTAACTATACGGCCGAGGAGTTCGCAAAGGTCATGGACCTTAACGTCGTCGCTGTCTTTAATGGCCACCAGGCTGCCGCCAAGATCATGACCGAGGCAGGTCATGGCGGCACCATCACCACCACGAGTTCGATGGTCGCCAAGTACGGTCAGCCCTCCGGCGTTGGCTATCCCACGTCCAAGTTTGCCGTCAACGGTATGGTCCAGTCGCTCTCGCGCGAGCTCGCCCCCATGGGCATTCGCGTCAATGCCGTCGCACCCGGCGTGACCAAGACCGATATGGTCGCCAACCTGCCCGAAGAGGTCATCAAGCCCATCATCGCCACCATTCCGCTGGGTCGCATGGGCGAGCCCGAGGATGTCGCCAACGCCTTTGTTTTCCTGGCGAGCGACATGTCCTCCTACGTCACGGGCGCGGTGCTCCCCGTCGACGGAGCAGCCCGCTCCTAAAGGTCGAAAGTTTCGACTTCGAACCTCAACGGAGCTCAACGCAAAAGGCGCGCTGCCTGTATCAAACGCAGGCAGCGCGCCTTCTATTATTTGGACGGAACCCGTATCCCGACATTCCTTGCTACTTGCCGTCGTCGTCCTGGGCTTCATCGCTCGCATAGAGCTCCAGCATGCGGCGGCGGTATTCGCGCACGGCGAGCTTGGCGCGCTCCAGGCGGCGACGCTCGCGCGGAGTCATCTCGGACGGGTCGACCTCGTCTCCATAGGTCTTGTCGGCAAGCAGGTGCGCCGCGTCCACGATGCGGGCATCGATGTGGCCACTCGCCGCCTCGGCGGAAAGACGCTCGGCAATCGTATCAAGCGTAGGCAGGCCCTCGAATACGCGACCATGGCCATGAGAGGTCAGCAGCTCGTGCTCTCGTGCGAGCAGACTCGCCAAATCGTGATGGGCACGCAGGATATCGAGTGCCTCGGCAGGGCGCTCGGCAACCTCTGCCACGGCGGCGACCGGTGCGGCGTCGACCACGCGGTAGAAGAGCTGCGCGAGCAATGGCATCAAGAACACCGTGATGGCGCCGGCGGCAACCATAACCGACGCGATGTCTTGCGACAGCGCACCCGCGTTGACGGCAACGCTCGTCACGGCAACGATGATCGGCAGCGCCGTGGTGCAGTAGAGCGCCACGGTGATGCGGCCATACGCCGAGACATCGCGCGTCGCAGGACAAATGCTCATAGAGATAAGAATGGGCACGGCACGAATAATCAACAACGCCACGATAAAGCCCGCGAGCAAGCCCGGGCGCGACGCCACGGCCGTCAGGTCGATCTTTGCGCCCGATACGGTAAAGAACACCGGAATCAAAAAGCCGTAGGCCAGGCCGTCGAGCTTGGTCTCGAGCGTATGGTTGCCCTCGGGGATGATATAGCGCAGGACAAAGCCGGCGGCAAAAGAACCCAACACGATGTCGAGATCAAAGACGGCCGAGAACGCCACGAGCGTGACCAGGATGAGCACCGTCAGGCGCACGAAGGTCTGCGACGTGGTATCGGCACGTTCCTCGACAAACGCAAAGAAGCGGCTGCCGACGCGCTTGGAGCGGCTTGGAACCACGGCCAGCAACACGCAAACCACCGCAAACAAGCCAAGGATTACGAGCGTTTGGATTCCAGTGCGGGCAGACAGCAACACCGACATAGCAAGCACGGGTCCAAGTTCGCCCCAGGTGCCATACGCGAGAATCGAGTCGCCCACACGCGTGCCAGAGAGCGAGCGCTCACGCATGATGGGCACGAGTGTGCCGAGCGCCGTCGAAGTAAGGGCAAGCGTCACGGCGATACCGTCGAAATGACTGACCGAGAACCACGGGGTAAAGCGCACGGCAAGCCAGGCGATACCAAACGTGACGACCCACGTCGCCAAGCCGTAGCGCCCCTCGACGCCCGTGATGCTCTTGGGATCGATCTCAAAGCCGGCAAGCAAGAACAAAAAGGCCAGACCGAGCTCGGACACAAGCGAGACCTCGGTATCTACATGGATGACGCCGAGCATATGAGGTCCCAGCACCGCGCCGAACACGAGCAAAAAGACCGTCTCAGGAACAGGTTTTCCAGGAATCGCCGAGGCGATAAAAGGACTCGCAAAGGCCACGAGTGCAATGATGGCGAGTGAAACGAATGCCATGTGATGCCTTTCTCTTGTTTGCGCTTCACTGTAGCACCCTCGCCGTCCTCAACGCGCCGCGAGCTGTCGTATCATAGTGAGGTTTACAAACATGTGGCTCAAGGCGACCGCAGGGCAGACCCCGCAAACCGACCGCTGCCGCATACCGTACCGTACGCCCAACCGATCAGGAAGGCAGGAACCAATGGTCTCTCGTATCTACGTGGAGAAGAAACCCGGGTTCGACGTCGAGGCTCAGCAGCTCAAGGGCGAGCTGACCGAGATTCTCGGCATCAAGGGCATCGAGGCCCTGAGGATCATCAACCGCTACGACGTCGAGGGCATCGACGAGGAGCTTTTCCGCTCCTGCGTGCCGACCGTCTTTAGCGAGCCCCAGGTCGATGTGACCTACGACGAGCTCCCCGCAAGCGACGGCGCCGTCTTTGCCGTCGAATTCCTGCCTGGCCAGTTTGACCAGCGCGCCGACTCCGCCAGCGAGTGCGTGCAGCTCATCAGCCAGGGCGAGCGCCCCGCCGTGCGCTCCGCCAAGGTCTATATGATCTCGGGCGCTCTGGACGAAGCCGCCGTCGAGGCCATCAAGCACTACGTGGTGAACCCCGTCGAGGCGCGCATCGCCTCGCTCGACCTGCCCAAGACACTGTACATGGAGACCCCCGAGCCTGCGCCCGTCGAGGTGCTCGACGGCTTCCGCGAGCTCGACGAGGCCGGCCTTGCCGCCTTTATCTCCGAGCGCGGTCTTGCCATGGACGAGGCGGACATCGCCTTCTGCCAGCAGTACTTCCGCGATGAGGATCGCGACCCCACCATCACCGAGATCCGCGTGATCGACACCTACTGGTCCGATCACTGCCGCCACACCACCTTCGGCACCGTCCTGGACGACGTGACGATCGACGACGCCGTGGTGCAGCAGGCCTTCGACCGCTACATGGAGATGCGCCACGAGCTCGGTCGCGACGCCAAGCCCGTCTGCCTCATGGACATGGGCACCATCGGCGCCAAGTACCTTAAGAAGACCGGCGTCATGACCGATGTCGACGAGTCCGAGGAGATCAACGCCTGCACCGTCAAGGTGAAGGTCGATGTCGATGGCGAGGATCAGGACTGGCTGTTCCTCTTTAAGAACGAGACCCACAACCACCCGACCGAGATCGAGCCCTTCGGCGGTGCCGCCACCTGCGTGGGCGGCGCCATCCGTGACCCGCTCTCGGGCCGCAGCTATGTGTACCAGGCCATGCGCGTCACCGGCGCCGGCGACCCCACCGTCCCGGTTTCCGAGACGCTCGAGGGCAAGCTGCCGCAGCGCAAACTCGTAACCACTGCTGCCGCCGGCTACTCCAGCTACGGCAACCAGATCGGCCTTGCCACCGGTCAGGTCAACGAACTCTATCACCCCGGCTACGTGGCCAAGCGCATGGAGGTCGGCGCCGTCGTGGGCGCTACCCCGGCAAACCACGTGCGTCGCGAGTGCCCCGCCCCCACCGACAAAATCATCCTGCTGGGCGGCCGCACCGGCCGTGACGGCATCGGCGGTGCCACCGGCTCATCCAAGACCCAGAACACCGAGTCCATCGAGACCTCGGGTGCCGAGGTCCAGAAGGGCAACGCCCCGGTCGAGCGCAAGCTGCAGCGCCTCTTCCGCCGCGGCGACGCCTGCCGCCTGGTCAAGCGCTGCAACGACTTTGGCGCCGGCGGCGTCTCGGTCGCCGTGGGTGAGCTTGCCGACGGCCTGTATGTCGACCTGGACACCGTGACCAAGAAGTACGACGGCCTGGACGGCACCGAGCTCGCTATCTCCGAGTCCCAGGAGCGCATGGCCTGCGCCGTCGCCGACGGTGACGTCGAGGAGTTCATGGGCTACGCCGCCGAGGAGAACCTCGAGGCGACCGTTATCGCCGAGGTTACCGCCGAGCCGCGCATGCGCATGGCCTGGAACGGCGTCGCCATCGTCGACCTGTCCCGCGAGTTCCTCAACTCCAACGGCGCACCCAAGCACCAGGTCGCCCACGTGTGCGCCCGTAGCGTGTGGCAGCCCAGCTGGGCTGGCACCACGCTTGCCGAGCGCATGACCTCGCTCGTCACCGACCTCAACGTCGCCTCCAACAAGGGCCTTTCCGAACGCTTCGACTCCACCATCGGTGCCGCGACCGTACTCATGCCCTTTGGCGGCAAGACGCAGCTCACCCCCAGCTCGGCTATGGTCGCCAAGTTCCCCGTGGACGGCGAGACCACCACGGCAAGCGCTATGGCATGGGGCTTCAACCCCTACCTGATGGAGACCGACCAGTTTGCGGGCGCTTACCTGTCCGTGGTCGAGTCCATCGCCAAGCTCGTGGCCGCCGGCTTTGAGCACAAGCGCGCCTATCTCTCCTTCCAGGAGTACTTCGAGCGCCTGCGCACCGAGGCCGAGCGTTGGGGCAAGCCCATGGCAGCCGTCCTGGGCGCCCTTATGGCCCAGGTCGATCTGGGTGCCGGCGCCATCGGCGGCAAGGACTCTATGAGCGGCTCGTTTGAGGACGAGGCCGGTGAGCTCAACGTTCCGCCGACCCTGATCAGCTTCGCTGTTGCCGTGGGTAAGGCCGCCCGTGCCGTCTCGCCCGAGTTCAAGGGCCTCACGCACCGCGTCGTCCGCATCGCCCCCGCCACCTACGGCGAGGATTACCGCCCCGATGCCCAGCAGCTGCTCGCCGCGTTTGACGCCGTCGAGGCGCTCACCGCCAACGGCAACGCCCTGGCCATCTCCACGCCCGGCTACGGCTGCGGCGCCGAGAGCCTCTTTAAAATGTGCGTCGGCAACCAGATCGGTATCGAGCTTGCCGAGGATGTGGACGTGGAGAGCCTCTTCACCCCGCTCTACGGTAGCTTTATCATCGAGCTCGCCGAGGATGCCGAGCTGCCCGAGGTCGCCGACGGCGTTGTCGTCGAGCCCCTGGGCACCACCGTCGAGGGCTATGTCATCGACACCGGTTCCGAAGTCATCGAGCTCTCCGAGCTCCAGGAGGCCTGGGAGAGCGGCATCGAGGGCGTCTTCGCCTACCGCAGCGCCGGCGAGACCCCCGAGGTCGAGACCATCGACTTCCGCGCCAAGGATATCCACGTGTACGGCGGCGCCAAGATCGCCCGCCCGCGCGTGATCATCCCCGTGTTCCCCGGCAACAACTGCGAGTACGACAGCGCCCGCGCCTTCCGTGCCGCCGGTGCCGAGGCCGACACCTTCGTGATCAACAACCTCACGCCCGAGGCCGTCGCCGAGAGCACCCACGAGCTTGCCCACCGCATCCGTACAAGCCAGATCGTTATGATCCCCGGCGGCTTCTCGGGCGGCGACGAGCCCGACGGCTCTGCCAAGTTCATCACGGCGTTCTTCCGCGCTCCCGAGGTCACCGAGGCAGTCCGCGACCTGCTCAAGGCCCGCGATGGCCTGATGCTGGGCATCTGCAACGGCTTCCAGGCCCTGATCAAGCTCGGCCTGGTGCCCTACGGTGACATCGTCGACGCCACGCCCGATGCGCCCACGTTGACGTTCAACACCATCGGTCGCCACCAGAGCCGTCTGGTGCGCACCCGCATCTCGTCCAACCTGTCCCCGTGGCTGTCGCAGTGCAGCCTGGACGACCCCTACACCGTCGCCATCAGTCACGGCGAGGGCCGCTTCGTCGCTAACGACGAGGTGCTCGCCCAGCTTATCGCCAACGGCCAGGTCGCCACGCAGTACGTGGGCGAGGACGGCAAGCCCAGCATGGATCTTTCCGTCAACCCCAACGGCTCCGCACTCGCCATCGAGGGCATCACGAGCCCCGACGGCCGCGTCCTGGGCAAGATGGGCCACGCCGAGCGTCGCGGCGACAACCTGTACCGCAACGTGCCCGAGCATGTCCCCGGCGATAAGTTCATGCCGATCTTTGAGAGCGGCGTAGCCTACTTCGCCTAAAGCTTTCCCATCGGGTACAATCCCCTCGGGTAACATCACCCGCCACCGGCACACCCGGTGGCGGGTTCTTTTTTGCTTCGCGCATACAGGAAGGACACCATGGAAAGCCGCAAGCCGTATCTCGCCACCCTACCCGGACTCATCCTGGGCTGCCTTGTTTGTTGCGCGCTCTGGGGGTCGGCTTTCCCCTGCATCAAAATCGGCTATGCGCTCTTTGGCATCCCCGCGCACGATAGCGCCTCGCAGCTGCTCTTCGCGGGTCTGCGCTTCACCCTTGCCGGCATGCTGGTCATTGTTGGCATGAGTGTGGCCCAGCGCCGTCCGCTCGTTCCGCAAGCGCGCGACATCAAGCCCATCCTCACGTTGTCGCTCTTCCAGACTATCGGCCAGTACTTCTTTTTCTACCTGGGACTCTCGCGCGCCAGCGCCATGTCGAGCTCCATCATCGAGGCCAGCGCCAACTTCCTAGCCATCCTCTTTGCCGCCCTGGCGTTTCGCACCGAAAAGCTCGATGTGGCCAAGGTGCTCGGCTGTGTGCTGGGCTTTGCCGGTGTCGCGCTCGTCAACCTTTCGAGCGCGGGCGGCACCTTTGGCTTTACGCTCGACGGCGAGGGCTTTATCCTGGCCTCCACCGTCGCGGGTGCCCTTTCGACCTGCCTGATCGGCATCTTCTCGCGCGAGCACAACGGCGTCTTACTTGCCGGGTGGCAGTTCTTGGTCGGCGGCCTGGCCCTCACCGCCATCGGCTTTTTGATGGGTGGCGCGCTCTCCCCCACGGCGATTGCCCCCGCCATCGCGCTCATCATCTACATGGCGCTTATCTCCGCAGTAGCCTACTCGCTGTGGTCGCGCCTGCTTGCCGTCAACCCCGTCAGCCGCGTCTCGGTCTTTGGCTTTATGAACCCCGTCTTTGGTGTGCTGCTGAGCGCGCTGCTGCTTGGCGAGGGCGCCGGCACGAGCCCCGTTACTGTCATCGTTGCCCTGCTCTTGGTCTGCAGCGGCATCATCATCGTCAACAAACCCAAAAAAGCCTAGAGAGCTCACCTTTTTTAGGGAGAGCCTTCACACACTTTAGCTTAATGGAATGCACTGGTTCTCGTTGATTTCGCACCGAGTCGCGGCGGCAGACGCCCGTCTTGCCGCACCGCGCCTGGGCATTATGACCGGTGACCCCCACAAACGCAAAAGGGGCGCACGACCATCGCAACGGTCGTGTGCCCCTTTTTCTAGCGTATCTGGACGCCAGCCTTCTTCTTCTCGCGCTTTACGCGGTAGAGCTCCGCGTCGGCAGCACGAAGCAAGTCTTGCCAGGTATCGACGCCATCACCAACCCGTGCGTAGCCGATGGACATCCGCAACAGATACGGAACCTCGGCGCGCGCGAGCTCGTCGTTGATTGTCGCGCACAGATGCATGATATCCTGTTCCGCCACTGCCTTTTGGAGCACCACGAACTCATCGCCACCATAACGTGCGATAAAGCCGCCAGACGCCGAGCAGACTTCTTTGAGCGCAGCAGATATGACCTGAAGAGCGTGGTCGCCCTCCACATGCCCATAGCGATCGTTAATCTGCTTAAAGCCGTCGGCGTCCATCATAAGCAGATATACATCTTCGGCCTGATCCACATTTGAGAAGAGCGACAGCATATAGGTCTCAAAACGGTTGCGATTGTTAAGTCCAGTCAACGGGTCGGTCGAGATGAGCTGCTCCTGGTAGATGATGTAGAGCAGCAACATGCTAATCATTATGCCGACACAAAGGCCGGGCACCGAGTATACGACCTGAAAGGTACCGCCCACCAGGGCCGGAATGGCGAAAAATGCCAAGGTTCGATAGATGGCCTTCGTCTGCAGGCTCTCGACCCTGCGAGATTGCACAAACGCATGCAGGGACGTATGTATAACGTAACAGTAGCTGACGATGGGCTGGATCATATAGGCAAAGCCGCGACGATACACGCCCTGCGAATCGATATAGAACAGGGCGTGCGTCCAGTAACTGGTAAACGCCAGCACGACCACCAGAGCCGTAGGCGACGTTACAAGCGCCACTCTAGAGCGCGCGGTCAAAATGCGAGAACCCTGCACCGTCTCGGAATAGATAAACCAGATGAGACACGCGATAGCAAAGAGCGAAAACGAAACCGCGTTGGAAATCCAGTTGGCAGCAATGCCCAACGTGCCGTCCACACCGTCCGAAAGCGTCCAGATCATATCGAATAATATGTACGCGGCAGAGGTGTAGCCAAGCATGCTAAACAATAGCTGCTGGGTGCTCGAGAACAAGGAGCGACGACTTCGCACGGCAAGCCCGATAAGAACAATCATGCATAGCACGAATATCTCAATCTTGAGTGCCTTAACCACTAGCGCCATCCCTTCAATATCCAAGTGGTCAGAATCGCCCAATTCGAATCAGGGCAATAAACACCCCTTTACTCCGCAGGGGTAAAGGGGATAATAGCAGAGCGCCCGAACATCACTGCAAAACAGTTTCTGTTCGGGCGCCCATACGGCGCGAATTGCACACGCCGGCATCATTGATGGGTATCGATCGCTACTCGCCATCGATGTCAGTCGCGACGGCCTCCTCGATGGCCTCGACACCGACAGGCGACAGATCCTCCTTGCCTTGGCAGAACTTCTTGTCGACCCAGCCAGTCAGAATCGGAGCCATGATCGCCGTGATGATAACGGCGGTGGCGATCTGAGCGTACGCGGTGGGCGCAAGCTCGGCGTAGCGCGGTGCGACCTCGGCGAGGGCAACCGGTGTGGTCATAGCCGTGCCGGCAATGGTGGAGCAAGCCACAGCGGCCTTGCCATTGCCGCCGCACAGACGCTCGCACGCAAAGGTGATGGGACCGACGACAAACAGCGTGACAAGGCCCAGCAAGATGCCGGAAATACCGCCGGTGATAAAGCTCGACAGGCTCATGGACGCACCGAGCTGAAATCCGATGACGGCAATCGCGGGATTGGCACCGGGAACCAGCAGGTTCTTGATAAACGGGAACAGGTTGCCCAGAACCATGCCAATAACGAGTGGCAAGATGGAGCCGATAATGGTGCCAATGGGAATGTTGGCGAGGCCGGAAACACCGAGGATGATCATCGTGACGGCGGGGCCAGCCGTAAAGAACAGGATACCGACGGCGCCCTGCTCGGACTCATCGCCGAACTCGCCCATGATGCCCGTATAGAGCGCCATGTTGCAAAACGTGATGCCGCCGATGATAGACACGGAGCTCAGACCCAGGAAGTTGTCGTTAAAGAAATATGCTACGCCCAGGCCGAGGGCCGCTGCGACGACCAGCTTGGGGATCAGCACGACGATACCGGTCTTGATGGCACCCGGCGTGGACTTAAAGCTGATGCCGGCGCCCACAAACAGCAGGATCGCGGCGACGATGGTATTGGAGCCACCGCGGCAGGCAGCCGTAAAGAAGCCGCCGATCTCAAAAACCTGCGGGCAGAAGGTGTTGAGCAAAAGACCGACGATCATCGGATAGATCATGATGTCGCCCGGGATGCGCGGGACCTTGAATTTCTTTTGCTCGTTGGCGGTCGCTTCCTGTGCCATGAAACCCCCATTTCCGCTGACGGGGTACAAAAGCCCACGTCACGCTTTGCTACAGTAAAGTTTGACCATGGTACCAGAAGAAGCAGACCGACTCGGTGAGAAATTCGATTCACCGGACAGAAGCGGGGTGAGCGGGAGGGACAACCCGTTCGCGGTCCTATATAAGGCTCAAGACGATATAGAACACGATTCCCGAGACGCAGCACCACAGCATCGACTTTGTCTTGATTGCCACCGCCACGACGCCGGCAGCCGCAATCCAGGGAACCAAGGCAGGCCAGAGTCCCGCGTCGAACGCGCCGGGGCTCACCAAGTCGTTGGCGACCAGCGCGGCAAAGGCAGCGGGCGGGATATAACCCAGGGCCTCGGTAATACGGGGCGACAGCGTTCTCCCGCGCAAGGCGAACGCCGGCGCGATGCGAAAGAACGCGATAGCAGACCACGACGACAGCCACAGAACCAAGAACTCGTTAACGGGCATCGCGGGCACCTCTTCCGTCAAATACAGCATCGCACGCCAGCGCAATGGCAATGCCGACCACGACGCTTGCCGGCACGGCAATATTCGTGAGGCCCAAGAACTTGCATACGGCGACGGACACCGCGCCCGAAACCGCCGCGACAACGTTGCCGCGCGACAGCCGCTGCGAAAAGAGTAGACAGATAAAGAGCGACGTGCAGACGAAACTCGCAATAGCGGTGGGAACATCGACAACGGCACCGACGATGGCACCCATCGTGCACGAAGCGCCCCATGTCACGATGAGGATCACGTTGAGCACGAAGGATTCGCGCGGGCCCCAATCCTCCCCCTCAACCAGCTTGGCAAGCGAGATGCCGTATGCCTCCTCGGTGAGCGTCGCGGCAACAGCCAGCGTCTGACGCTTCGAGGCGCCCGCCAGATGGGGTGCGATCGATGCCGAATAAAGTGCAAAGCGCGAGGAGATGGCGGCGACGCTCGCGATAATCGAAGGTGCCGGTACGCCCGCCAGCCAAAGATTGCAGATCATAAACTGGCCGCTGCCCGTCACAAACGTGCTGCTCAGAGCAAAGACCATCCAGGGCTCCATTCCCGTCTGCCCCATGATCATTCCGCACGGCGCGCCTATCGCAACATAGGTAAGCATCACCGGCCAGACGGTTCTAACGATTTTGAGCACCATACGCTTCTCATCCTGACAAGGTCTCCGAGCCGCATGTAGCGACACGGCAGAATCATCATCCGACAGCAACCGAGTTCGCCTACAATTGCCACCGGATCGAAAGACACAACTTTTTAGGAAGTCATTATGACAGCTATCGATCGAGACCGGGCGCGCGCGGCCTTCAAAAGCTACACCGATGCCTACGACGCCACCAACCCACGCATCGCGCTCAAAATCGAGCATACGTACCACGTGGCCGAGGCATGCGATGCCGTAGCGCGCGAGCAGGGCTGGTCGTCAGAAGATATTGACCTGGCATGGCTTTGCGGCCTGCTACACGATATGGGCCGCTTTGAGCAGCTGCGACGCTGGGACACCTTTAAGGACGCCGAGAGCATGAGCCATGCGGCGCTGGGCATCGAGGTCCTCTTTGGCGAGAATCCCGCCGATGCACCCGCCGTAACAAGCATCCGCGACTTTATCGATGACCCGGCAGAAGATGAGCTCATCCGAGCGAGCATTGCCTATCACAGCGATTTTCGTCTACCCGCGCAGCTCGACGAGCGCACGCGGAGCTTCTGCGATATCGTGCGCGATGGTGACAAGATCGACATTATGCGCACCATCGCCGACAGCACCGTCGACACCATCCTCAAGGTGGACGAGGACGCATTTCTCGCCAGCCACTTCTCGGCACCGACGCTTGCCGCCTTTGACGAGCATCGCTGCGTCGCGCGTGACGAGCGCAACGAGCCGGCGGACTACCTGGTGGGGCTCATCTGCTTTATGTTTGAGCTCGTCTATCCGGCAAGCCGTGCACTGGCGCGCGAGCAAGGCGATATCTATCGCCTGCTCGACGCGCCCTATGGCATTACGCGACCCTTTACCGACCCCGCCACGCAAGCGACCTGGGAGCGCCTAAAGAACGAGATGCGCACCTGGCTGACGCGCGCCTAGCGCTCAAGCTGAGCTAGGAGCCCCTCGACGACCTCGACGGCATCGCCGACGACCTTGTACTGGGCGGCACCAAAGATGGGGGCATCCGGGTCCTCATTGATGGCGACAATGCACTCTGCCCCACCGATGCCGGCGAGATGCTGGATAGCGCCCGAGACACCGATGCTCACGAGGAGCTTGGGCGAGACCGAAACACCCGTCTGGCCAATTTGGTGGCGATACTCCAGCCAGCCGGCCTCCACCACGGGGCGCGTGCAACCAAGCTCGGCGCCCAGGGCATCGGCGAGTTTTCGCATCAGGGGCAGATTCTTCTTGGAGCCGATGCCGCGGCCCACCACGACCAGGCGCTCGGCATCGGCAATTGAGGCCTGTTGTCCCCATTCCTCGGCGGGAATCGAGATCTCGACGCGGGCCTTAACGTCATCCGCAAGCACTACCTGGGTAATCGTGCCGGAGCGGCTATAGTCAAAATCGGGCGTCTTAAAGATGCCGGGGCGCACCGTTGCCATCTGTGGACGGTGGTTGGGGCAGATAATGGTGGCCATCAGGTTGCCGCCAAACGCCGGGCGCGTCTGCTGCAGCAGGCCCGTTTCCGTATCCATCGAAAGCACGGTGCAGTCGGCCGTAAGGCCCGTCTGCTGGCGCACGGCAACGCCAGGCGCCAGCTCGCGGCCAAAGGCGGTCGCACCGTACAGAATTGCCTCGGGCTTGCGCTCGGCTACCAAATCGCAGATGAGGCGAGCATAGACCTCCGCGTCGTTCTGACGCAGGCGCTCGTCACGACAGACCAGAACTTCGTCCGCACCGGCGCAAACCAGATGTTCCAGGTCCCCGAGCGAGCCCTCGGGGCCCATGCCGACCAGCGCCACCAGGCGACAGCCACGTGCATCGGCAAGCTCGCGGCCCTTGCCCATGAGCTCGAAGGCCACGGATGCCACGGCATCGTGCTCGTCAGTTTGCACGAAGACCCAAATATCTCGATACGCGTCAAGGTCTACCGCACCGGTGGCCTCATCGCGCTCGATCGAGATGGCGTTGACGGGGCAGGCGTCGACGCACCCGCCGCACAGGATGCAGCCGTCGGTTACGTGGGCACAGCGATTGGGGCGCTCGCCCTCCACCACAATACCGCCCGAGGCGCAGGCGCGAACGCAGCGACCGCAGCCGATGCAGGCTTCGCTATCGATAATCAGTCCGCTCATCTATGCCATCTCCTCGATAATCTTGGCGAGTTTTGCCGCCTGCTCGGACGCCGTGCCCTCAACGGCCTCGCACGTTTGGTCACGGTCGGGCACAAACGAGCGCACGACCTGCGTCGGCGATCCGGCAAGGCCGCAACGCGAAGGGTCGACGTTTACGTCGGCAGCGCTGGCCACGCGCACGTCTGCACCCTCGGCCGCGCGAACGCCGGCAATACTCGGCATGCGCAGCTGGCCAATCTCCTTGGCGGTCGTCATCGCACACGGCATCTCCAGGTACACCGTCTCCTCGCCGGCATCGCAGCCGTGGACGAGCGCCAGCGAGCCACACGTCGTAAATCCCGCGCTCTGCACACAGCTCACGTCGGTCACGCAGGGGATCCCAAAGGCACCGGCCAGCTCGGGGCCGATCTGGGCCGTATCGCCGTCCACTGCCATCTTGCCGCAGATGAGCAGGTCAAAGTCCTCATCAAGTGCCTCGATGCCGCATTTGAGGGCATAGGCGGTGGCTAGGGTATCGGCGCCCGCAAAGGCTCGGTCGGTCAGCAGCAGCGCGTCGTCGGCACCGCGGGCGATGCAGTCGCGCAGCAGCGATTCGGTCGCGGGGATGCCCATCGACACCACCGTCACACGCACGTCCATGCCAAAGCCGATAAAGTCGTCCTTCAGCGCTAGCGCACATTCGAGGGCACTTGCATCGAAGGGATTAATGACCGCCTGCTTGCCATCACGCACGATAGTATTGGTCTTGGGGTCCATCTTGACCTCGGTGCTTCCGGGCACCGCCTTGACGCACACCACCATATGGAAATCACTCATCTTCACGCGCCCCCTTTCTGGACGAGTTCATCCAAGAGCTTCTCCGTAAACAGGTTGCCGCGACCCAGCTGGCCGGCAGGATCGAGCTGGAGTTTGAGACGCGCCGACTCGACCATGGCCTCGTGGCCGTACATCGTCTCCAAGAAGCCCGCTTTGATCTTGCCGACGCCGTGCTCGGCAGAAACGGCACCGCCCATGGCCGTGACCTCGGAAGCCCACTGGGCAAAGAGTTCTCCACCACGACGGTAGTCTTGCGCGTCGCGCGGCAGGATGTTCACATGCAGATGGTTGTTCCCGATGTGTCCCCAGGCAGCAGACTCAAGCCCGCTTTCGGTCAGCGTGCGGCGATAGAGGGCCACGACATCGGCAAGGCGTGCATTGGGCACCGACATATCCGATCCCAGCTTGGTAATGGTGGGATCCGCGCGGCGGCGCTCGTCGATAAGCATGTTGACGCTCTCGGGCACCGCATGGCGGAAGAACCGCTGGCATTCGCGATCGACCTCGGTGCGCGCGACCCATGTCGCGTCGTCGCGGCCGCCCGCAAGCTCCAAAACCCATCCCAGGTGGTACAACTCCTCGGTCGCCTGGGCCTCGTCGTCGCAGTCGAGCTCCACGTAGACACAGACCTTTGCCTCGTCGTCGAGCGCCGGCAGCGAGGCAAACGCCGTCGACTGCTCGCGCTGGCGACGCAGGATATCCAGGGCGCCAGCATCGAAATACTCAATAGCGGCGGCATGGGACAGCACGGGACGCACGGAATCGGTAAAGGACACCGCCTTGTCTTCGCTATCGAAAAAGCAACTCACACCCCATACGACCGAAGGTGCCGCCTGCAGGGCGATCTCGAGCTCGGTAATGACGCCGAATGTGCCGCACGCACCGATAAAAAGATCGATGGCGTCCATATCGTCCGCAACAAAATAACCCGAGGCATTTTTGGTCTTGGGCATGGTGTAGTCAGGAAGATCGAGCTCGAGTATATGGCCCTCTGCCGTCACGAGCGACAGGTGGCGGCCCTGGGCAAAAGCCTCGCCGCGCTGAAGCACAAGCAAATCGCCATCAGCCAGCGCGACGTGGAGTCCCGTGATATGCGGGCGCATGGGACCGTAAGCGTAGCTGCGGGCGCCGGAGGCGTTGCATGCCGCCATGCCGCCCAGACAGGCAGATGCCTCGGTGGGATCGGTGGGAAAGAACTGCTCGGGGGCCTCTTGGAACTCCTCGTAGGCCTCAAGCGATGCCTGGTCCCAACCAGCGGTCGGCAGTACCTTCTTGCTCAGCTGCTTACGCAGCTCCGAGAGCACAACGCCCGGCTCCACGCGCAGCAGAAATTGGCCTTGTTCATCGCGGCGAAGGCCCAAGTAGCGATTCATACGGGAAGTATTGAGGATATGCCCACCGTGGGGCACGGCACCGGCGGCAAGGCCGGTTCGGGCGCCCTGAACCGTTACCGGGACACGCTCGGCATGGAGCGTTTCCAAAATGGCACGGACCTCGTCTTCCGTTGTCGGAAACGAGATGCTCGATGCTTCGCCCGATGCGCGAGATTCATCGCGGCCATACTCTTCGAACTCGTCGGTGAAGGGTTTAATGGTTGCAGACACGCGAACTCCCCCTTTAGCTAACTACAGTGTTTGCAGGGAGATGTTACCGCATCGTTTCGTCGACGTGTTCGAGACCGTCTCCATAATTGGCGTTTTTTACGTTCGTGCAATTCGGCGAACGGCAAGGCTTCCTCGGCAGACGATGCTTTTGACACATATCGCCCCGCCGTCGCCGATCGCGTAAATGTCGCTCGAAAAAAGTTGGAGTATTTTTTGCCACCTTTTACCTGCGGAGATGTCAATCCGTCAAGCATTTGGTCAGAAATTGGTCAAGTAGCGGCTGATACGGTCGGCGTCGACAGGCAAAACCGATAGAAGTTTTGGCCCCAGAAGCAGGGAGGTTCCCATGGCATATTACTGGCCCCAGTACGGCGTCGCCATCGAGGTCGACGACGATCCCTATCTCCTACCTTTCGACGAAGAGGCGTTCCCCGATACGGCGGTCTACCACGTCACCACCGATGTTATCTGCGACCCCGAGTCGTTCTCGGCGCTCGCCCACCACATCGCGCGTATCCACGACATCGAGCTCCCTCACGACTTTGACGAGCTCATCTACTCGCGCCGCCTGATGCTTCACATGCTCTTTGGAGCGGACCCGTCCACGTTCGCACGTGTCTACACCACCAAGGACGCCGCATGAGTGCGAAGAAGCCGCCCCGCCTTGCAGGACTGGGTCGTCGCAAGAAGTTCATCGTTGCCTGCTTGGCCATCGTCTGCGCCCTTGTCGCCGTAGGACTATACGCTTGGCAGTCTCAGCCCGTACCCGAGGCGGGCGCTTCAGTTACGACGGCCGAGGGCAAAACGCGTCGGGAAATCCAAGATGAGCTCGATGCCATCGTCCGCGACAACATGATGACGATTTCGGTCGCTCCGGTCGCTCAGCTACAGGAGGACGGCAAGCTACGCGTCAACGTGCAAAACGTCCAAGACAATAAATTTCCCCAGCGATTCCGCGTCATCCAAAACGACGAGACCATGTACGAATCCGGTGTGGTCGAGACCGGCAAGACAATCGAGACGTGCCCCGCCGGCGACATCAAAGAAGGCGAGGCGTACATCGAGATTCAGGCACTCGATGCCAAGACCCTCGACAGCCACGGCAATCCGACACGTGTCAAGGTACGGGTTGAGCAAACCGAGAACTAGCTTTTTCGGCCGACGCGGCGCCGCATGCAATTCACCAGCATTCGTCCAATCATCGCGGGGACGGCCCGCGGCGAATAGAAAGGAACGACCATGGACATCACCAGGAACATGAACGGAGCCAGAGCGCTCGTCGTGGGCGCAGGGCTCGCGCTCGCGCTCGCAATGAGCGCCGCCCCGACGCCAGCTATGGCAGCCGGGCGCGTTGGAACCACGAAAGTAATGGTCAGGACCGAGATCGACAACGTTGAGTTCAAAGTTCCGACGGTTATTCCCTTCGTCGCCAAGGCCGACGGCACGCTTCAGGGCCCCTCAGAAGACGCGACCACCATCGACAATCATTCGGCCTACGGCATCCATGTCACCAACATGAAGATCGACGCCATGAACACCTGGACCATTGCCGCCGACGCCAAGGCCGGAACCGCGCAGAACTCCATCGACTTTAAGGTCGGCCCCGACGGCGCACTCCAGAACGCCAGCGCCGCAATGCAGGGGACGGGCCTCGATCTTTCCAAGAATACAGCCTTCGACATGGGCTACCAGGGCATTGCCGGCGGCACGGACAAAATTAAGCTCAAGACAAGCGGAAACGTCGCCCGCGTCACGCGCGACATCTTCCACGTAACCGGCGAAGGCGATCAGGTTGCAACGATCACCTGGACGGTCGAGCCCGGTGCGCACACGGCATAAGGCCGTCGCCCTGGCCGCCGCCGTCAGTATCCTAGCGTTTGCGCCAGCCATGGCCTTTGCCCAGCAAGAACAGGCGCAGGCCGCCACGCAAGTGACGGTCGACCTCTCGGAGCTCGACCGCGGCAACCGCGAGGAACCGTTGGCACAGACAGACGACAGACGATGGCTCTTGGCAACAGGCGCCACGGCAGCAGGCGCGGGAACCGCCGGCCTCGGCCTGCACATCAAACGCAGCCAGAAACGAAACACGGACAGGCCGCACTAAATTAGCTAAGGAGACCCCATGGCATCGAAGAACCTTTTGCCCGTCGTCGCACTCTGCGGCGCGCTCGCAACCGGAACGCCTGTCGCCGCTTGGGCGACTCCCGTCATGGCAGGCTCCTTACCATCAGCCCTAAGCTCCGCACCAAATCCGTCGAGCGCCATTGTGTGCAAGCGTTTCTCGATCGCACAGGCAGCAATCTCAACCTCGGGATGCCTTCGCCGTAATACGGATGGCTCGATAGTCGTGGATATCAATCGTTCGAACAAGGCAAACGGCTCCCAGGCGGGGTGCGCTGTCTGCACATGGCGCTTGGTTGTGCTCGATGCAGATGGCGATCCATGCAATTTAGAGCTGCGCATCGACATCGCTTCGGTCGATGACTCGGCGAACGGAGCGAAGGTCGCCTTCGACGGTGCGTTTTTCGAGAAAGGAGGCGGTATATGTCTGGGCTGCGCCGCCGCGAATGCAGACGACACGCAGCCCACCCTCTCATTCACGGCATCGTTGCGGCTGACCAAAGCCGGCACCGATGCCATCGCGGCGGGAGAAGCATCCCTGCTGTTCTACGCCGTCAGCACCAAAGACACAGACGCTCATTTCGAGAAGCCAGCCGGATCACTCAGCCTTACACGAGGGACAGAGGCAGGCCCTATTGAAATCGATGCCCACGCGCAAAGCAGGCAACGCATTCTTGCCGACCCGGCGCTTCTCGAAATGGAGTGGAACGGATCCGGAGCCATCGGAATTCTCCCCTCCGCGCTTAACGCCAAGACGCTCCCCTCAAACGACGAACCCATCAACGCAACCATACAAGAAGGGAGCACGGACAAAGAAGCAGGTGCGGGCGACACGCCGTCGCCGACAAACAGCGCCCCAGCTTCTTTCGAAGCACCGAATGAGCCCGCTGCCGATCCAAACGATCCCGAGCTCGCGGACAGTCTGGGGCTTGCTGATCCTCAGGAGATCGATGAAGGTAACTGCTGCGTGCTTGCCGCCCTCGACCACACAGAGGTCATCGACGCCGCGAACATCGAAGTTGCCGCCGCCAATCAGCCCGTCCGCAAGTCGGCCATCATCGCGTTTCCCGAATCCATCGAAGTCGTCTTTTTGCCATCAGGCGAGGTCGTGGCCCCAACACTGCTCACCTTGTTGGGCGCCAAGAATACTCGAAACGAAATTAAAAAGGTCACGGTTGTCGACCCTGCAACCACCGCTAAACTGCGTCTATACGCCGTTGCCCCAGACGGAGGCAAGACCTTGGAATTCGATGGCGACACACTTCTAGCCTGGCGACGTCTGGACATTATGCAAGACGTCTCGTATCAGATCGAACTCGAAGGGTTTGATCGTGCCCGCGATGCCAATATCATCGCCGCAGCTATTGAATCCCCACAGCGGCTTATGACACTGCGCTTTGACTACTATCCCTATGTCCCGACAACCACCTGAGGCTTAAATGCTGCGCATCATTCCTAATACCACTTATATAACGTATTAGATGAGTCGCGATGTGCCTCGCATTTCGTTCTGCTACGATTGCCACGTTGGCATCAATACAGGAGGGCTCATGCCGGGCTTGGGAACAATCATCAACGTTGCGCTTTTAGTTGCGGGCGGTCTTTTGGGATTAGCGGGCGGCCGCTTCATTACACCGCGCATCCAAGACACGCTCATGAAAGCATCGGGGCTGTGCGTCCTGTTTATCGGCCTGGGCGGCACCATGCAAAAGATGCTCATCATCGATGGAAAGGCGCTAGCGACCACCGGTACCACCATGCTCATCGTCTCATTTGCGCTCGGTTCGCTCATCGGCGAGGCCATCAACTTGGAGGCCGCCATCGAGAACCTTGGCGAATGGCTCAAGCGCAAGACTGGCAGTGAGGGCGATAACGAGTTCACCAACGCTTTTGTCTCGACTTCACTCACCGTGTGCATCGGCGCCATGGCCATTGTGGGATCGATCCAGGACGGCCTGCTCGGCGACTGGTCAACGCTTGCCCTCAAGGGCGCACTGGACTGCATCATCGTCTGCACCATGACGGCCTCGCTTGGCCGCGGCTGTATCTTCTCCGCCCTGCCCGTCGCCGTGTTCCAGGGGACGATCACGTTGTTTGCCGGCGCGCTCTCCCCCATCATGACCACAGCTGCCCTCAACAGCCTTTCGCTCGTAGGCTCCATGCTCATCTTCTGCGTCGGCGTCAACCTCATCCGTCCTCAGACCTTCCGCACGGCCAATATGCTTCCCTCCGTCGTCATCGCCGTCATCTACGCCCTCCTGTTCTAAATCTATCAACGCAGCGGTATCTCGAACATCTGTTTGATGCTGTGCTATGATATGAGGTCACCGTAGCTGCGTTCGAGAGGAGGAGCGGTGGCCGACCAGGACATCAAGATGCTCATCGAGCGCATTATGGCCGAGGCCCGGACCCATCAGTCCGCCCGCTTCTCAAACGAAACCTACGCAGACGAGCCGATTCTCAAAACCGGCCGACAGATGCAGAATTTCCTCCCCGACCAGTACCGTAAAATGCGCGAGATATCGCGCTGGCAGGATGACCCCAAGGGCGGTGCGGGCCGCTGGCTTTCGGAAGCCGAGCTTTTTTACCGCCAGGGCCTGCTGATGGCCGACTTTGAGGACGACTGTCCCTACAACGGCACCTTTAAGTCGTACTTTCCCACCTACAACGCCATGAGCGACCGGCAGCTGCGCGGCTACTTTACCTGGCGTGCCCAAGTGCGCCGCGGAACCGTCGAGGAAACGTCTACGTCCTTTGCCTTTCTGTATCTCTATGAGCTGATTTGCGGCATTGGCGTAGATAATCCACTCGATGGTTTTAACAAGATCAAGGCTTTTTGGGATGTCTATCGCGCCTTCGAGCCCGGCATCGACCGGTTTGCACGCGTATGGCTGCAGGATTACGCCGTATTCCACGGGCTCGACCCCAAGCTGCTTCGCGACTCCAAAACCGTCATGTTCGACAACGCCCTTATCGAGCTGCGACGCGCTGCGCGAGACCTTGCACCTGCACCGACGCCGTCGACCCAAGCCCCCAAGCGTCGCAAGACCTCCGAGTCCACGCTCCCCCTTCCGCCCGATGAGGCGCGCGAGGAGCGACTTATGGCCGCCATCAACGCCCTCTCCACGTACAGCCTCAATAACTCAAGGCTCGATCGCAGCCACCATCGCGACCTGCGCCACGTGGCATGCGCCGTGTATGTCCGCATGGCGCGCTACTATGACAAGCACCGAAAGACCGGCATCGTAGCGAGCTTGTTTGGGGAGGAGACGGCCATGCCCTATACCATGTTTGCCTCGGCCGTGTTCTTTGCGCCCGAGCGTCACGAGGACTGCGAATACCGTCTGGACCCCATCCATATCTATCGTTGCCAAAACGGCTTTTGGGAGTGCATGCGCATCCACGGCAGCAGGCAGAAGAGCAGCAAGCTCGGCGAGATGATGCGCGCCTGCGATCAGCGCTTGCGCCTAGCGCTAGATCCCGCCCATCCCCTTAAGGAAGAAAAGGTCCCCAAATATCTGGCCAAGATCATCGACGATGAGATTGTGGCATGGCTTTCGTGGGATGCCGCGCACCAGCCCGTCAAGATCGATATCGACCTGAGCCAGCTGGGACACATCCGAAGCGCCGCTGCACAGACGCGCGAGGCGCTTTTGATCGACGAGGAACGCGAGGACGACGCGCTTGAGGATGCCGAGGCGGCAGGCCCTGGGAAGCCAGAAGCCAGACCCATGACCGAGGCGATTGTCGAGCCGGTCGCGGGGCCCATGGAACAGGACGAGGATGACGAGCCGACCATCTCCACCGAGCAATTTGGCATCGTAGCCCCGCTCCTCGTGCCAGCACCAACACCCGCGACGGCCGCGCCCGCCGACATCACGTCCGCACTCGCCCCCGCCGCAGAAGATTATCTTCGTGCGCTGCTCGAGCAAAACGCGGCGCAGGCGGCATCGGCGGTGGAGAAGTCGGAGCAGAGCGAAGATATGCTCGTCGACAGCATCAACGAGACCCTCTTTGACCTGGTGGGCGACACCGTTATTGAATTTGGCGCGGCAGGGCCGCAGATTATCGAGGACTACGAAGCAGACGTGAGAGGATACCTAGACCATGAGTGATACCGCATCCGCAGCGCCCCGCGTGCCCAAGCGCGTCGCCGCCGTCATTCTCAACTCGCTCAAGGGCGGCGTCGTCCCGCGCATCGGCCTTCCCTACATTACCGTGGGGCGCGAGGTCGAGATTCGTGCCCTGCTCACCGACCTCAGCCTTATCGCCGATGGCGGCGCGAGCTTCCGCTTTTTGGTCGGTCGCTATGGCGCCGGCAAGAGCTTTTTGCTCCAAACCATCCGCACACACGCCATGGGCGAGGGCTTTGTCGTCGCCGATGCCGACCTTTCCCCCGAGCGCCGCCTGCAGGGCGGACAGGGCCAGGGTCTGGCCACCTATCGCGAGCTCATCCGCAACATATCGACCAAAACGCGCCCCGAGGGCGGCGCGCTCAATCTTATCCTGGATCGCTGGGTCGCCTCGTGTGCCGACGCCGACGAGTCGGCCATCAATGCCCAGCTTGCCCCGCTCGAAGAAATGGTTCACGGCTTTGACTTCACCCGCATGCTCCGCCGTTATCGCACGGCCGTCACAGAGGGCGACGAAGAAAGCATGAGCCGCGTGACCAAATGGATTCGCGGCGAGTACCGCACCAAAAGCGAGGCGCGCGCCGAGCTGGGCTCCTCGACCATCATCAGCGACGACGACTGGTACGACTACGTCAAGCTCATCGCACGCTTTTTGGTCTGCAGCGGCTACAAGGGCATGCTGGTGCTCATCGACGAACTTGTAAACCTGTACAAGATTCCCAACGCTATCACGCGCCAGTACAACTACGAGAAGATCCTGACCATGTACAACGACACGCTGCAAGGCAAGGCACAGTACCTGGGCATGATTATGGGCGGCACGCCAACCTCTATCGAGGACCGCCGCCGCGGCGTGTTTTCCTACGAGGCCCTGCGTAGCCGACTCGCCCAGGGCCGATTTGCGCGCGAGGACCTCAAGGACATGCTCGCGCCCATCATTCGTCTGCAGCCGCTTACCTACGAAGAGCTGCTGGTGCTTATCGAAAAGCTCATGCAGATCCACGCCGGCTACTTTGGCTGGACGCCCACGCTCACCGAGAACGACCTGGTGGACTTCCTCAAGATCGAGTTTGGCCGCGTGGGCGCCGATACGCACCTCACGCCACGCGAGGTCATTCGCGACTTCATCGAGCTGCTGGACATCCTGTGCCAGAACCCCGATGCAGACGTAGCCGAGCTGCTCAAGAGCGTCGGCGGCGACGCGTTGGCATCACCTGCCGCAGCGGACGACACCAGCGGCGAAGGCGGTGACCGCAACTTCGCCGAGTTCACCATCTAACCTGCCAAAAAGGGACAGGTTTATTTTGGCAGGTTTTATCTGGGCAAACGTTGAAGCAGTAATGCAGCAAGCCGTTGCCAGCCGCGTTGAGAGATTCGTTGTTGAAAGGAGGCCCCGTGAACGCCTTTGACCGCTACGCCCCGTTTATCCAAGACTTCATCTACTCCCACGATTGGGAGAGCTTGCGCTCTATCCAGGTTGCGGCGGCAGATGCCATCTTTAACACACAGGACAATGTGCTCCTGACGGCATCCACGGCTTCTGGCAAAACCGAGGCAGCCTTCTTTCCCATCCTGACCGAGTTTTGGGAGAACCCGCCCGCAAGCGTGGGCGCCCTCTACATTGGCCCCCTCAAGGCGCTCATCAACGACCAATTCGTCCGCCTCAACGACCTGTGCGAAGAAGCCGATATCCCCGTCTGGCACTGGCATGGCGATGTCTCACAATCACACAAGGCCAAACTCATCAAAAAGCCGAGCGGTATCCTACAGATTACGCCCGAATCGCTCGAGGCGCTCCTGATCCATAAGCACATGGCGATCCCTCGTATGTTTTGCGACCTGCGCTATGTGGTTATCGACGAAGTCCATTCGCTCATGCGCGGCGACCGCGGCGGTCAGACGCTCTGCCTTATCGAGCGCCTCTCGCGCATGGCAGGCGTGCAGCCCCGCCGCATCGGCCTTTCTGCCACCATCGGCGACCCCGAGCGCACGGGCGCCTTTCTCTCGCAGGGAACGGGGCGCGACTGCGTTATCCCCCGCTTTGAGGAACCGCGCCGCGTGTGGCGCATCTCCATGGAGCACTTCTACAACTCGGGCCCCCAGGCTCAGCAACGAGGATTCGTAGGCACAGGTCCACAAGAAGCCGAGGTGCTTGCTTGCGAGCGTATTGAGACGGCGGCGCCCGCGGCGCTGCCCGCATCCGGACAAGACATGTGCCACAGCGGACAGCTTGCACAGGAAGAACGCCGTCAACGTCGCGAGCAGGCGCGGGGCAAGGCCGCTCCCAAAGACCGTCGCACTTCCTCGGCCCCCGAGGGCGAAGTCGACATCCCACGAGCGACCGAGCAGGCGCTTCTCAACCCCACCGACACGGCGCCCGACAACGCCGACCCCGGTATGGGCTATATCTTTGAGCATACGCGCGGCCGCAAGTGCCTGGTCTTTGCCAACTCGCGCGAGGAGGCAGAGGCCGTGTGCTCCATGCTGCGCAGCTACTGCGAGAGCCGGCACGAGCCCGACCGCTTTCTCATCCATCACGGCAACCTTTCGGCATCGCTACGCGAGACGGCCGAGGAGCTCATGCGCGACGAGGAGCAGGCGCAGACAACCGTCACCACCTCTACGTTGGAGCTCGGTATCGATATCGGCCGCCTGGAGCGCGCCTTCCAGATTGACGCGCCGTTTACCGTTAGCTCCTTTTTGCAGCGCATGGGGCGCACAGGCCGTCGCGATCTTCCGCCCGAGATGTGGTTTGTCATGCGCGAGGAAGAGCCCGAGCCGCGCACGATGATGCCCGAAACCATTCCCTGGAAGCTCCTGCAGGGTATCGCGCTCGTACAACTCTATCGCGAGGAAAAGTGGGTCGAGCCACCCGAGCTCGATCGTCTCCCCTACAGTTTGCTCTATCACCAGACTATGTCGACCCTCGCCAGCACCGGCGAGCTCACGCCGGCCGAACTTGCCCAGCGCGTGCTCACGCTCAGCTATTTCCACCGTGTCTCGGCAGGCGATTACCGTGTGCTGCTACGTCACCTCATTAAGATCGACCATATCCAGGTCACCGAGGGCGGTGGGCTCATCGTGGGCCTCGCGGGCGAGCGCATCATCAACAACTTTAAGTTCTACGCCGTGTTCCAGGAAAACGAGGAGTTTACCGTCCGGAGCGAATCGGCCGAGCTGGGCACGATCGTTAATCCGCCCCCGCCCGGTGAGCGCATCGCCATCGCCGGACACTGCTGGATTGTCGAGGAAGTGGACTGGAAGCGCCACACTGTCTTTGCCACGCAAGTCAAGGGCCGGGTGCCGGCCTACTTTGGCGACTGCCCCGGCGACATTAACACGCATGTGCTCGAGCGCATGCGCAAGGCGCTCAACGAGCACGCGACATATCCGTACCTTATGGGTAACGCACGGGCCCGCTTGGCGCAGGCTCGTCATACGGCCGAGATTTCGGGGGCGGGAACCAAGCCGCTCATTAACCTGGGCGGCGATACCTGGGTGCTCTTCCCCTGGCTGGGCAGCTACGCCTTTTTGGCGCTCGAGCGCATGCTCAAGATTAAATGTGCCGCGGAGCTGGGCCTTCGCGGGCTCGATCCGTCACGCCCGTACTTTATGCAGTTTAAGATGAAGGCCGACGAGGAGACGTTCTTTGAGGTGCTCGCCGCCGAGGCCGAGAAGGACTTCGATCCCATCGAGCTCGTCTATCCTGGCGAGGTGCCTTACTTTGACCGCTACGACGAGTTTGTTCCCGAAGAGCTCGTGCGCAAGGGCTTTGCCGAAGGCGTGCTCGACATAGAGGGCATGAAGCAGCGTGTCCGCAGCTGGCGCGACCACGCCTAAGACCAGTCTTTTCGGCACGGGGCTTGTTGAGCCACTTTGGGCATGACCAAGAAGTAGCTAAAAGAGCCCCACCACAAACAGACTGGTCGCAGGGAGACGTGCTAGTCGTGGAGGGCAGTGCCAAGGAAGTCGGTGTCGAAGGGCACGGCTTCGGCAAAGGCGTAGTCGCCGTCGCTGGCGATGAGCAGGTAGTTTTCCTCGCCGCCGAACTCTGCATCGCCACATGGGACCACCCAGGCGCGGGCGAATACCTCGAGTGCCGTGGCAGCGCAGTCGCGAAGGAGCGTCACATCGCTCCCCCTGTTCGCACTCACGATATTGGCCACGTAGATACCCCCGGGGTTCAGGCTGCCTCGCACCAAATGCAACGCCTCAACCGTCGCCAGCTCACGTACGGGCTCGGCACCGCCAAAGCAATCGCTCACGACCGCGTCGTAGCGACGATGGCCCACGCTCGTCACGCCCAGATACGAGCGAGCCTCAGCGGTAATCACTCGCAGGCGATCGCCCACCGTGCGCTCCAGCTCGCCCAGGTAGAACCAACGGCGCGCCAGGCGCGTAATCTCGGCATCGTACTCAATGACGTCCATGCGCAAGCTCTCGTGCGACATCAGCGCAAACTTGGGATAGGCAAACCCGCCGCCGCCCAGCATAAGCATGCGGTCGATACCGTGACCATAAGCGTCACGCATTGCATCCTCGGCCTCAAACGCATCGTCAAACGCACGATAGTACGCAAAGACGGGCTCCGCCCAGCGCTCGCCAACGTAACTCGCGCTTTGGTAGACGCCGCCTTGCACCAATACGCGGACTTCGTCGCCGCCCTCATCGTGCACGCGTTTCACACGCGCCAACCCATTGCGGGTTCGCGCAACCTGCAGACAGGCAGCGCGAACAACAACGGCGGCCGCACCAAGCGCCGCAGCTCCCAGGGCAACGCCGGCAACGACGCCGGCAGAAACACTCGGCTTGTTCATCTAGAGCTCCTTTTGCAGATAAAGGCCATGGTCATAAAATCCAAGATGGCGATAGTACTCGCGTGTGCCAATCGCGCTAATCACGTTAATGCGCGCATAACCCGCATCTCGGGCAATCTCGCACGCACGCTCTACGAGCAAACGCCCCAACCCGTGATGCTGCGCCGCCTGCCCCTGATCGCCCACGCGTGCCGCCATGCCGTACACGTGCACCTCGCGAATCATCGCCTCGTCCGGCATCGTCGGCAACTCGTCCGCATGCGCGGCAACAAACGAATGGTCGGGCAGCGACAACCGCAAAAAGCCCGCGATTTTGCCCTGCGGCGTCACCCACTGCAAAAAGCGCTCGTGCGTCACCGGCGTCTCGTACGCCACCTCCTCGTCAAGGGTCAGCTCATCCAAGTCGGCGCCCGCCGTGCTGATCTCGCGATAGCGAATCTCGCGCACCGTTGCGTCTTCCCCACGAGCCGCCAAGCGGTTTTCGACAAGCTGACGCAGGTTGGGCTTCTTGTTGCCCACCATGATGTCATCAGAGCTAAAGTCGCGGATCATGCGACTGATGCGGCAGAACGCCGGCGTCACCACGATGTCGTCGGCCAGCACATCGAGCAGTTCTTCCTCGGTATAGGGGCGCCACTCGCCGCGCTCGTAGCAGCCCACCAGACGCGAGCCCTCGATGAGCGCACACGGGTAGACCTTGACCTCGTCGGGCATAAAGGCCCCCTCGGTCATAAAGCGCTCGTAGTCGTGCTTGTCCCCCTCGGGCGTGGCGCCCAGCAAGTTGAGCATAAAATGCGCATGGATCTTAAAGCCAAACAGGCGCGCAAGCGAAAACGCCCGCTCAATCTGCGCCACCGAAATGCGACGTTCGTTGATATCGAGCAAATGTTGGTCGAGACTCTGAATACCCATCTGGATCTTGGTGCAGCCTAGGCGGCGGATGAGCGTGAGGGCCTGCGGCGTTACGGCATCGGGGCGCGTCTCGATAACGAGTCCCACCACGCGATGCTTCGCCGTCTCGTTGATTCGCTGCTGCCGCTCGAGCTCTTCCATCGTTGCCGTCTGCCACTCGGCGACCTCGCCCCACGGCGTACCGGGGCCGTACAGACGACGCACTGCGCGGTTATAGCCGCCCACGGCAGCATCCACACGCTCCTGCTCGCCGGCAACGCCGGCAGCAAGCTCAGCCTCGTCTGTCGCAATGCCGGCAGCCCGATAGCGCTCGCGGCGCCCTGTTACCACCGGCGGCAGGGCATCGGCGGGAGCGTCATCGAGCAGGCGCCCCGCCTCGGCACGACTGATGCCCGGACGCGCCAACATGGGGTTTGCCGCAACGCCGGCGACGGCATCGTCATTGAGCGCACGGAAAAGCTCCGACATAAACCATGCCTGATACCCTTGCGGATAGTCACTCCAGGTGCCACCGAGCACGATAAGCTCTATCTTGTCGGTCGCATGACCCATCTGCGAAAGCGCCGTCAAACGGGCACTCACCTGCAGATACGGATCAAAGCAATTTTGCTCCGCACGGGCACACGCCGGCTCAGCGTGCAGATAGCTCTTGGGCATGCGCAGGTCGTTGGGGCAAAACAGGCAATCGCCCGAGCACGGCCACGGCTTGGTGATGACGGTGATGGTCGCCACGCCCGAAGCCGTACGGCGTGGCTTCATGCGCAACACCTGCAGCAGTTGACCCTCCAACTCGGCATCGACATTCCACGCAGCCCACCGAGCCGGCTCCTCACGTTTAACCCGCTGGCAGAACGGCAGCAGACGGCGCTTGGCCAAATCGCGTTTGTCGGCACCCTCACGGCGCGCCTCGGCATGTATCAGTTTGACGAGCGCTTTGTCGTCCACGGTTTCGCCGCGACGCAGAGCCTCGAGTATGTTCAAGATAATCTGTTCCATGCCCCCATTGTAAAGGCAAAGGCGCCGGAGCCCGTCACGGCTCCGGCGCCTCCATCAAAGAGCGTGCCTATATGTACCGATCTCCGAAAACCGCATGTCACTCCGGATCAAACGACATGTCGCCCGAACCGACCTTAAAACGATACGTGGCTGACTTATCACCGTTGTCGAATTCAAGATTCAATATGGTCTCGCCATCGTAGCCAAGCGGAAGGAAATCGCTCTCGAAGTCACCGCTGCCCACGGTGAGGCTCGCCTTAAAGCCCGTAGAGTTCGGAACCGTTATCTCCACATTGCCCGAGCCCACGCTTACGTCCATCGACTTCGCGGGGGCCTGGTAGAGCTCGAACGTCACATCGCCCGAACCGACCTCGGCATTCAGGGTGTCGGTAACAGTGCCCGCGAACTCGATGTCTCCCGAGTCCAACGTCAAATCGAAGTCGTGGCACGCAATGTCCGTGACCGTCAGATCGCCCGCTCCTACATTCGCAGTAATGCCCACCATGTTATCGGCAACTTCGCGCGGCAGTTCGACGGTAACCGTGCGGTCAATGGCGCGCTCGTCATCGCAATCGAACTGGCGAATCTTGAGCGTAGAACCCTTAACCTCGGCCAGATTTTGGGTTGCCGCATCGAAGGCAACGGTCCCCGTTGCCACGCGGCCGCTTTCAATTACGCGCACCGGCCCGCCGGAGACGTGTTTGACCTCAACCGTACCCGACGTCACATCCAAGTCAAGGGATGTGAACGCGTCGGCATCAAACGTTTCGCTCGAAAGCTGTTGAGGCCGAGCGGAATAGTTACCGCTATTCAAGGAATCGTCCTCGTCGAACGCATCGCCCATACCAGACAAGCCGGATACAACATCGTCGAGATCCCACGGGCCATCAAAATGAATCAAAGTCCGCGAAATGCCAAAAACAAGCCCGATAATGAGCACAAACGCTCCGATGCCAATGCCCAAGCGCCTCTTAGACTCATGCGAGAGCTTCATCATTCATCACCTTCTTTGGCACTCGACTCAGCGGTGGTCGCGGCAGCCATGTCAGCGTCAACCGCTGTGGAAACGTCCTCCCCCTTAGTCCTAGCGACCGCCGGCGCCGGACCAACCCGGATATCCCCACGCGCCCAATCGCCATCGAGCGCACGTGCCACCCAGTGATAGATGGGAATCGTAAAGAAGATCAGTGCGGCAAAGGGGGCGCCACCAAACAGGAACATCAGCAAAAAGAACAACAGCCAGCACACGGCCCAATACGGGAACGACTGGAACGGGCCCTTCACCGGAGTCGAGCCAACTGCGCCGTCACTCGTCACCTGCGCCGTAGCGGCATTGGCGGCCTGCGCACTCCAGCTTGCCGCTTGCGCCGCCTTGGCCGCAGCATCACTCGCCTGCGCAGCTGCCTCCGTGGCGCGCGCCGCCGCCTCATGGGTGCGGGCACGTTCCGCCGCCTCGGCCTCGCGCTGACGGGCGCGGTCCTCGTTCTCAAACTCGATATCGTCCTCAATTTCATCGCTCGGATTGAGCAGCTCGTCCAGGCTCACGCCATAGAGTTTGGCGAGCGAGATCAGGTTCTCGGTATCGGGCGAGCTCTCCGCGCGCTCCCATTTACTGACCGCCTGGCGCGACAGCCCCAACTTTCGTGCCAGCCCTTCTTGGCTAAAGCCCTTGCTACGACGAAGGTCGGCGAGCCGCTGCGCAGTTTCTACATTCATGGTTCCTCCTATATGATGCCAGCCGTGCCGCCGGACCGTTTTTGTTCTTAAGGCGCCTTGCACAGTTAAAAATCTATCCGCCACTGCCAAAAGCATGCCACCTATTCTAGTGAGATTTTTGACAACCGGCGGTTGCGGGCATACATGAGCTGCGGAAATGTGTCCAAACAAAGCAATGACCCGCAGCTCGGTTGTCCCCGTTGCGGCGTTAACGGTAGTATGGTCGTACTGTTTATTCCGCACCGCCAACGGAGGGAGTTCCGCGCCGTGAACCGCGATTTCGCCTCATCGCTCATTCAGCTCAACAATACGTTCTATCGCGAGCACTCCGCCTCCTTCTCCGATACGCGCCAGGCGCCGTGGCCCGGCTGGGTGCGCACCATGGACATAGCGCTCGACCAGCTCGATGTGGCCACGATCGAGCATCCCGTCCGCGTCTTCGATCTTGCCTGCGGCAATATGCGGTTCGAGAACTTTGCCGCCGGCGGCACGCTGGCTGCCAAGGGCGTCGACGGCGCGAGCCCCTCGGCAGATGCCAACTGCCCCTTCGAGTTCTATGGTGTCGACTCGTGCCAAGACCTGGCGATCGATGCCCGTGGCCACGCCCTGCGAATTCCCAACCTGCACTTCCAGGAACTCGACGTGCTCGACGCCTTGATGAAGCTCAACCCCGCCGAGACACCCGACGTGCTTTTCGACGCCCCGCTCGCCGACATCTCGGTCTGCTTTGGCTTTATGCACCACGTGCCGTCGTGCGAGTACCGTGTGCGTGTACTTGACGCCCTGGTGCGCCAGACGCGCCCGGGCGGCATCATCGCCATCAGCTTTTGGGAGTTTATGAATGACGAGCGCATGGCGCGCAAGGCCGTTCGTGCCGAAGCCCGCGCTGAGCTCACCCCGCCGTTTGAGGGTTACAATTCCGCGCAGTTTGAAGCCGGCGACCACCTCATTGGCTGGCAAAACGACCGCCACGCCTACCGCTATTGCCATCACTTTGACGATCAGCAGATCACCGACCTGGTGCGCGGCGTCCGTACGTTCTACAAGAGCGGCGAGGTCCCCGTGCGCGAGCTTGAGCGCTTCCATGCCGACGGTCGCAGCGGCGAGCTCAACCGCTATGTGATCCTCAAGCGCCTGTAGGCATCGACGACTCGCCGCCGAGCCGCGCCGCATCTTTTGGGCAAGCTATGCCCATCCGTTTTCCAACCCACCGACGGAACGCGCAGCCACGCGTTCCATACGTATGACCAAGGAGCCTCATGGGAGCCGTCCACGTTCGCACGCCTAAGAACTTTGTGCTCGAGGAGCGTCTGGAACGCTACGCCGATGCGATTGAGACGAGCCCCGAGGCCTATGCCGGAGATTGGCGCGAGGCTTGCGCGCCAGTTGGCAGCAAGCCCTTCGAACACCTTCACCTGGATCTTGGCTGTGGCAAGGGAACGTACCTCGTAGAGCGCGCGGCCCACGAGCCAAACACGCTCTTTATCGGCATGGACCAGGAACCCATCTGCATCGCTTACGCCGCACAGAAAATCTGCGAACAGGAGCTATCCAACGCACTCGTCCTGCCCCGAGGCGCCGCATCGCTGCCGCAGTTGTTTGCCGCAGGCGAGCTCGATGCCATCACCATCAACTTTCCCACGCCGCAGCCCAAGGCCAAGTACGCCAAAAAACGACTCGTCCATGTCGACCATCTGATGCTCTACCGCCCGCTCCTTTCAGCCGGCGCCACCGTCACACTGCGCACCGACAGCAAGCCACTGCGCGACTACGCCCTAGGACAGTTTGCCGCAGCCGGCTACGACACGCTTTGGGTAAGTGACGACGTCCGCCGCGACCATCCCGAGCATCCCGAGACCGAATATGAATGCCGCACGCGCGAGATGGGTGCCGTCGTCTATGGCATTTGCGCCACACCCGGCGCACGGACCAGCGATGAACAGCTCGCGGCGGGCCGTGCGCAGGAGCAAAGTCTTGCCTGCTACCTGCCCGAAAACCTCGATGAGCTCACCTATGTACCCCTGGGCATGGAAGAGGCCGTTGAGAACTTTAAAAACCGCGCCCGTAAGGGCAAAAAGCGCCTGCCTCAGGAACGCTAGTACCGCGCGCCCATTTCCTGCATTTTCTCGCGCGCTGGCACCCCGCGCCGCCGCTACGCCATAATAGTTGGCGGACAAACGGCGAGAGAAAGCAACCACATGGCACAGACCACGACAGACACCGCCGCCAGCACCGTCTCCGGCGCCGGCGCTGCCAGCTCATTCTCGGGCGGCACGGGAACCGAAGCCGAGTTCGGCTCGCTCGGCGCGCTCTCCCCCACCTGGTGGGAGCCCGAGGACGGCAGCGAGCCCGAACCATGGCTCACGCCCGATCAGGCCTTTGAGCGCTTCTTTGAATGGACGAGCGATCGCGGCATTGAGCTGTGGGATCACCAAGAAGAGGCTCTCATGGACCTGGCCGCCGGAGATCACGTCATTTTGGGCACGCCGACCGGATCGGGTAAATCGCTCGTCGCGCTGGGCATGCTCTTTATGGGCATGGCACAGGGCAAGCGCTGTTATTACACGGCCCCTATCAAGGCCCTGGTCAGCGAAAAGTTCTTCGATCTGGTACAGGTGCTCGGCCGCGATAACGTCGGTATGATCACCGGCGACACGCATATCAACACCAAGGCGCCCGTCATCTGCTGCACGGCCGAGATCCTTGCCAACGACGCACTGCGCGAGGGCGAAGATGCCGATGTTGGCTGCGTCGCCATGGACGAATTCCACTACTTTGCCGACCCCGATCGCGGTTGGGCCTGGCAGGTGCCGCTGCTCACCCTGCCCCACACACAATTCATGCTCATGAGCGCCACGCTCGGCGATGTCACTGCCATCGCCGCCTCGCTCGAGGAGCACACCGGCGCTGCTTGCGACTTGGTTGTCGACGCCCCGCGTCCCGTTCCGCTGAGCTACGACTATGTGACGACCTCCCTCGAGGGCACGGTCGAGCTCGCCATGCGCCGCGGCGAGGCCCCGCTCTATATCGTGCACTTTAGCCAGGATGCCGCCCTTGCGACGGCGCAATCCCTCGCCAATTTTGGCATCGCCAGCAAGGAGCAGCGCGAGGCCATTAAGGAAGCCGCCAAGGGCACGAGCTTCTCCACGGCCTTCGGCAAGATTCTCAAGCGCTTGCTCGGATGCGGCGTCGGCGTGCACCATGCTGGCATGTTGCCGCGCTATCGCCTGCTGGTCGAGCGTTTGGCGCAGCAGGGTCTGCTGCCCGTCATCTGCGGTACCGATACGCTCGGCGTCGGCATCAACGTACCCATCCACACCGTGGTGCTCACCGCGCTCACCAAGTTTGACGGCTACAAGATGCGTCGTCTGCGCGCCCGCGAGTTCCATCAGATTGCCGGTCGCGCCGGCCGCTCGGGCTTCGATACCGAGGGCATGGTGATTGCCGAGGCGCCCGAGCACGAGATCGAGAATGCCAAGCTTATGGCCAAGGCGGGCGACGACCCCAAAAAGCTCCGCAAGATTAAAAAGAAAAAGGCCCCCGAGGGCTTTGTCTCCTGGAACAAGCAGACCTTTGAGCGCCTGATCGAGACGCAGCCCGAGACACTCAAGCCGCGCCTGCGCATCACGCACTCCATGGTGATTAGCGTGGTCGAGCAGGGCGGCGATGCCCGTGCCCGCGTGCACGACCTCATCGAGACAAGCCTGCAAACGCCCGAGGAAAAGGCAAAGCTCGAGGTTCGTGCCGACGAGATCTTCGCCACGCTCATCGACTCCGGCGTCGTCGTGCGCACCGAGGTGCCGCCCGCACCCGATGCTCCGGCTGACACCGTGCCGGGCATCGACTACGCGCTGACGGTCGACCTGCCCGAGGACTTTGCGCTCGACCAGCCGCTCTCGCCGTTTTTGCTTGCCGCGCTGGAGTTGCTCGATCCCGAGAGCGAGACCTATACCATGGACCTCATCTCGATGGTCGAGGCTACGCTCGAGGACCCCAAGCAGGTATTGCGCGCACAGGAGCGCGCCGCACGCGATCGCGCTATGGCCGAGATGAAGGCCGACGGCATCGAATATGAGGAGCGCTTGGAGCGCATTCAAGACGTCACGTACGAAAAGCCGCTCGAGGATTTGCTCGACGCCGCCTTTGACAAGTACTGCCAGGAAGTACCCTGGGCAAACGACTACCAGCTCTCTCCCAAGAGCGTCCTGCGCGATATGCTGGAAAGCGCGAGCGATTTTAAGGGCTACATTCAAAAGCTCGGCATCGCCCGCTCCGAGGGCATTTTGCTGCGCTACCTGGCAGAAGCCTATCGTTCACTCGACCGCACCGTGCCCATCGAGAAGCGCGACGAGCGCCTGCGCGACATTATCTCGTGGCTGGGCTTTGTGGTGCGCTCGGTCGACTCGAGTCTGGTGGACGAGTGGGAGAACGCCGGCAACCCGGCAGCCCTCGACGCCGCGCCGCCGCAGGGCATCGACGAGGTCGTGGCGGACCGCCGCGGCTGCACGCTGTTGGTGCGCAACGCGCTCTTCCGCCGCGTGACCCTTGCCGCCCGCGAGCACGTGCGCGACCTGGGCGAGCTCGACGACGACTGGGGCATGAGCGAGATCCGCTGGCAAAAGGCGCTCGATGCCTACCATGATCAGCACGAGGAAATCCTCACCGACGGAGACGCCCGCAGCGCCGCGATGTTTTCCATCGATGAGTCCGACGAGAAGACGCTGCACGTATGGCACGTGCACCAGATTTTTGCCGACGAGGACGGCGACCACGATTTTGGCATCATGGGCGATGTCGATCTGGACGCCACACAAGACGGCGGCGAGGTCATTTTCAAAAACTACCGCGTCGGCTTTATCGAGGACCTGCTCGAGGACTAGCCGAACAGAATGGGACGAAACGAAGCGGGGCCGCTGGCAACATCGCCAGCGGCCCCGCTTTTGCACTATCCGCTATACCCTATTCGGCATCCTCGACCTCATACGAATCCGCCTCGGCTGGCGCATCGCTTGTCTCCGGCGCAGCCTCGCGCGCCTCGTCAAACGCCGCCTTCATGGTCTTGTTGCCCCACGTGAGCTTGCGAATGGTAAGATCGTCGGCCTTCTTGTTGGCTAGGCGCAGATTGTTCTCGGAGGACAGCAACGCCTCCTTGGTTTTCTGCAGATGGCTAATCGTCTTGTCGATCTCATCGATTGCCGTTTGGAACTTGCGGCTCGCGATCTCGTAGTTGCGGCCGAAATCGTTCTTGAACTTCTCCATCTTGGCTTCGAAGTTCGTGACATCGATATTCTGCTGCTTGTACTCCGCCAGCTCCTGCTTATAGCGAAGCGAACCCATGGCAGCATTGCGCAGCAGCGTAATGATGGGAATGAAGAACTGCGGGCGGATCACATACATCTTCTCGTAGCGATAACTCACGTCCACGATTCCCGCGTTGTAAAGCTCGCTCTCGGGCTCGAGCAGCGTGCAGAGCACCGCATACTCGCAGCCTTTCTGGCGACGATCGTGATCGAGCTTCTTAAAGAAATCCTCGTTCTTGTGTTTGGTCGCGGTTTCGTCGTTCTCGTTTTTCATCTCGAACATAATCGAAATGACCTCGTTGCCGCTCGCATCGCACTCGCGGAAGATAAAGTCGCCCTTGGTGCCCTCGGACGCATCGTTATCTTTCTCGAAGTACGCGTTAGGAAACGCCGTCATACGCAGACGGTTAAACTCGGTCTCGCAGTGCTGTTCGAGCGACTCGCCCACCATCTTGGTGGACAGGCGGACCTTCATGTCCTTAAGGCGCTCGATCTCTTCATCCTTGTAGCGAATCAGGTCATCGCTCGCGCGCTTGGCCTGCGCAAGCGCAAGCTCGTGTGCCGCCTTAGCCTGCTCCTCGCGCGAATCGCGCACTGCCAACTCGCTCGTCAGTTTGGCACGCGCTTCATCGCGCTCTCGCTCCGCCGCGGCAACCGCCTCAGACAGGTTCATTTTTGCCATCAGCTCCTGCTCGCGCAGCTGCGCACGCAGACCCTCGGCCTCCTGCTCAGACTGAGCCTTTGCGGCAGAAAACTTCTCCTGCACCTTCGCTTGATAGTCAGCAAGCGTGCGCTCGGCCTCGTTGCGAGCGGCATCGAGCTCACGCTGCGACTCGGCCGCGGCAGCGGCAAGCGCCATCTCCCGTGCCTTGTCCGCCGCGGCAAGCCTGGCCTGCAGCTCGGCAATCTGAGCATCACGCGCGGCTAAATCGTTTTGAGCAGCATTGCGCGCCGAAGCCTCGGCAAGCTTGGCTTCATCATCTTTGCGCCCCAGCTGCGCACGCAAGTTGTCGATTTCGCGCTGGAGCTCGGCGTTCTCCTTCTGAGCGTCGGCACGGGCCTCAACCGCCGCGCGCTGGCTTGCACTCTCGCGCTCTGCGGCAGCGCCCTCGAGCTTGGCACGCAATTCGGCAAGCTCGGCATCACGCTTGGCAACCTCTTGTGCCAGCTCCTGAGCCGCGGCGTTTTTCTGCTCGGCAAGTTGAGCGCTACGCTGAGACTCCACCTCCTGCAGGGCGGCCGTCGAACGAGAGCGCTCAAGCTCCAACGCCTGCTCCCCCTCACGCTGGACGGCCTTTACACGCTCATCAAGATCGCGCGAGAACTCGGCATCGCGCACCTGCTTGACGATATCCGCATAACCGGACGCATCGACCTTAAAAACTTCGCCGCAATGCGGGCACTTGATCTCGTTCATAGCAGCTCCTCGATGGACGCAAATTTCAACCTTCTACACTCTACCGCGCCACGCGGACAAAAAAGGCGCCGCAGCCATAATGGCAACGGCGCCAGATCCACCGCGAGGGTGCCTATCCCCTTTGTGGTGGCTTGGGTCCTTACAGGTCGCGGTAGTCGATCAGGCGAAGATCAGGTTGAGACTCAAGCCAAGCGCGAAGCTCGGGGTCGATCAGCGCGTCGACTTCCTTGGTGCGATCGGTCGTAAGCGAGCTGTTCTCCAAGATAAAACGATCGAGATAGCCCGGATGGCACACAAAGACGACCGTCTCGCCGTCCGCCATCTCGCGAACCGTCCGCATAATCGAGTCCTTGGGTTCGTAGCCCGGCTCCATCGAGTGCATCACCATGCGCAGGTCGGTGGCACCGCATCGCACAACCGCCATGGGGTCGAAGCTCGCCTTCTGTTCCTTAAGGCCCAGTTCCTGAGCAACCGCCGAGATCGCTCGGTTAAGGTTTTTGCTCATGACGGCATGGGCCTCAAAGTAATCGGGTTCGCGGCCCACAATCTCTACAAAGCGGTCATGCTGCGCGCGGATCTCGATGCAGGCCTCATCAAAGTCGATCAGTTCTTCGCCGCGCTTAAAATGCTCGCGGAAGGTACGGCTGCTATGGAACTCACCGCTCTCGTTGAGCATACTCGGAATGAGCTCCGGGTCTGCACACGGCTTGCCCAGGCACACGTTGGTATGCTGGCCCACCGCAATGCCGACATCCGCCACGAGCGACCAGCCACGCTCGGCCTCGGGCATATTGGGCATAAGTCCCGCCGAGCGCACCAGGCCCTCATTGATACTGCGGGCAATCCCCAGGTTAACGGCATACGAATAACCGATATCGTCGGCACGAATGAGCAATTGCTTCATATTGACCCCCATCTACGGAAAGGGGCACTTGAAGCGCAGCCAAGTGCCCCAGATAATTGTCCTACCGAACGGATGCTTTAGGCTTTGGCGGCAGCAGCGTCTTCGTCGAGCTGCTCCTTGGTAAAGCCAAAGAAGTAGGCGATGGCAGCGGCGGCAACAAATGCAGTGCCCGATGCAACGCAGCCCCATACGAGATTAGCAGTTCCGCCTGCAACATAACCTGTAATACCAAGGATATTAGTTGCGCCCAAAACATACGTGGTCACATTAGTGAGAGCCGCGATCAGGCCGCCGATAGCGCCGCCCGCGACCATGGCACCCAGGCAGCGAGTATACTTAAAGCCGCAGCCATACAGCGCGGGCTCCGTCACGCCACCGACAATGCCGGAGAGAGAGAAACCAAGCATAGCGCCCTTTTCGTCGACCTCCTTAAGGCGCAGGAAGGCACCGAAGGCCATGCCCCACGTGGCGAACTGAGCGATAGCACCCGCGACCATAACGCAGGAGTCAGACCCTGAGGTGAGCACCTGCACAATGCCGAGGGCAATCAGAACCTGGTGCATACCGGTCATAACCAGGAACTCCCAAAGCGCAGCAATGGCGACGAGGGAGAGGATCGTGACGATGCCGCCAGCGTTTCCGAGGCCGAACATAAAGTTGCCGACCAGGTCGCCCAGAATGGAACCAATCGGAGCTAGGGCGCACAGGGAAACGGGGGTCATCACAGCCATGGTGCACACGGGCACAAACACCGTGGAGAGCATGTCGGGGATGATCTTCTTCATGAACTTCTCGACGACCATCAGCACCGGCATAGACAGCAGCATGGGGAGCACGGTCGCAGAATAGTTGTTCAGCTGAGCCGGGAGCACGCCGTAAACCATCGTGGTCGTAGCACCCGAATCCGCCGCGGCGTTGACCAGCGTCATGAACTCGGGGGCAATGAGCACGCCGCCGAGCATCATGCCGAGCGGCTGGCTGCAGCCGAGCTGCTTTGCGGCAGCCCAACCCAGATAGACAGGAAGGAAATAATAGCCGGCGTTGTAAATCCAGTTGTAGAAGAAGTTGTAGATGTCAGAATCGGCAGACCAGATACCGAGCATGCCGTCGCCGCAAAGTACGGCAAGTGTGCGGAACATGGCGGCGCCCATGATAATGGGGATCGTCATGCACATTGTCTTGGACAGGTAGTTAAGGGCCTTCTTGCCCGCAGTCTTGACCGTCAGTGGCTCCTTGATGCCGTCATCGAGGTTCTCGTCAATGGAGCCTTCGCCCTTGACGCCCAGCGCAATGGCGGCGTCATAGACCTTCGGCACGTTCTGGCCAATGATGACCTGATACTGGCCGCCAGACCACTGTGCGCCCAGCACACCCTTGATCTTCTTAACTTCATTATCATTGGGAATGGACTGATCTTTGAGGTTCAGACGCAAGCGGGTCATGCAGTGCGCCGCGTTCGTCACATTGGAGGCGCCGCCGACGGCAGCGAGCACGTCCTCGGCAATCTTCTTGTTATCGACAGCCATGTCGAATCCCTTCTCTTCCAACTAAAGGCCGTGGGACTTCACGGCGCCAAGACGCACGATTCCGCTCGCGCCTGCGCAGCGCGCGATATCAGTTGGCAAGAGATTGATTTGCATGTAATTCCCGGGTGGATCGACATGAAAAAAGCCCCGCGCACAACCGACAGAGACCCAATTATGGTCTCGGCAGAATCGGTAGTGCCTCTCGGAGCTGCGCCGTGAGTAACACCCAACACACGGCGAGTATATGCGGCAGATGCGTTCGTTGCGGCTCAGATTACCGACGAACGGTAGCAAACGACCCGCGAACGGTCGCCATGACGGAAAGGAAATACCAGAGAGCCTATTTATCCGAGTGGACAGAAGCCACGCGATTCACATGCATGATCAGATAGACGAGCTCCTCTTGGGCCAATGGCTCGCCAAAGGTCTCTTGAATCAGATCGTCGACACGGTGAGCGCAACGCGATGCCGCCGGATACTGCTCCACGAGCACGTCGTAAAGACCGGAGTTCTCGGTATCGATCGGCTCTTTCTTTGCCACGCGGTCGAGCAGATAGCGCACATGAGTGGCAAAGCGGGCAAAGGCGAACGACGAGCGATCGACCGTCACACCCAACTCTTCTTGAATAATCGCGACCGTCATATCGAGCAGTCGCTCCTCGTGCTGCTCGGCAAGCACGCGCCGCTCGCTCGGCTTAACCGATGCGTTGACAATCGACATGGCAATGCCCGCGGCCTCGCTTCGGGGCATACGCACACGGAAGCTTTTCTGGATGCCGCGAACAGCCAGCTCGCCCAAGCGGTATTCGATGGGATGCAGCTGCTCCAGATCGCGCTCGAGCGGCAACGACACCACCATGTGTTCGCGGGCGCGCTTAATGGCAAACTGGATATGGTCCGCCAGTGTAATGGGGAGGTTAGGGCTCAATTCGTACGAAAGCTGTCCGGTTGCGATATCAGCCAGCTGAGCAGAAAACTCCAGCACCTCGGGGTCGACCTCATCAATAAACGCCAGGTACTTTGAATCAATGCCGTAAAAGGTACGCGTGATGACATCCAGGTCGACCTCATGCGGCATATCGCCAAAGCCGATACCACGACCCAGCGCGATAAGCTGACGCCCCGCGCCGTCTTCGCAGATGGCAGCGTTATGGTTAATGCGCTGGATAGCCCTCATGGAATCATCGCTCCTACTAAAACGCGCCGTGCAGACCATCCGCGCGGCGCGTTCATTCTACCTGCACTTACAGCTAGAGTCCAAAGAAGCCCAGGATCTGGTCGCGGCTAACGGGCTTGTACTCGTTGGCATCGAGGCCGACATCATAGCGAAAGATGGGGCGCTCGCGATCGCGGTTGCGCGCGTTGGTGCGGTCTCCCCTGCTGTGGATATGCCCGTGCAACATGATGGCGCCACGCGCCTTGCCGTTCCAGCTGAGCATGGGGTAATGGCTCATTACCAGGCGATGGCCCTTCGCGTAACCGGGGGCGACCTCCAGATAATCGCGCACCTCATCCCAAATGTGCGGCGCGTCTGGATCTTCCCAGTCGCCGTCATGGTTACCGCGGATGAGCGTTACGTTCTGACATTCGATGCGCTCGCGCAGGCGCACCGCCTCCGCCAGGGGCAAACGATAGGTAAAGTCTCCCAAGATATAGAGGCGGTCGTCCACAGCCACGCACTCATTGATGGCATCGATGACACGGCGGTTCATCTCCTCGACCGAGTCAAACGGTCGATCCATGTCGTGCAAGATATTCGTATCGCCCAGGTGCAGGTCGGCGGTAAACCACATCATCGTCTCTGTCCTCATTTCGCAACGCGTATAAGACCTGTTTAGTATACAGACGCGACGATGAGACAGTCACCCAAAGAGCCCGCCGAACAGACCTCGGCGACGCTTGTCCTGCTTTTTCGAAGCGTCATCCCGCGCCTTCTTGCCCTGCCGCTTCTTACGGTCCTGCTCCAACTCATCGTCATCGAGTAGCATATCCCACTCAAACGGATCGTCTGTCAGATCGAACAGGTCATCGTCATCAAACACGTGCGCCTCCATTACCGATTAGCGAGCATCCACAACGTAGTTGAGAAGTCTACGGGCCCGTGCGGACACAAATTCATCCTGTCTGCGTCTTTCAATCGTTTGCCGCAACGCTTGCGCGACGGAACGCTTGCAGATAAGATTGGAACACGGATGGCACCCGCGGCAGCGGGTCTTGCCAACTCCGATACACGTTTTCATCGTGAAAAGTGGCCGTCTTCGCTTACGCGGGGGCGGCCACTTTGTAATATGAGAAAGCCATTGTCAATAGGCATGTTCGTTTGAGCCCGGTTTAAAACC
>JAJXHK010000039.1 GCA_021639365.1 Collinsella aerofaciens | reverse complement strand
GCGCCGGAAAGGAAGGTTGCCCTCGGGCCTGCGTTACCTCGGCGCTGCCGTTACGGGCAATATAGATCTGAATTAAAGATGGTGCGCGGCCTTTTAGGCCGCGCTTTTGTTTTGGTTCGCGCCATGTGGGGGTGATGGCGACGTGCATTTTTGCGAGTATTCTGCAATCGAAGGCCCCTGCATACCGACCTCGGGCAAAAAATCGGGATTTCTCGATGTTTTCTACGAATGATGGGCGGGGTTATGGGCTGACAGCGGGTGATTTGCAGGGATATTCGCGGTCTTTGGCCTTTGTCGTGGCGCCCGATGCTCTTGGTTATGTTGAATACTCCCAAAAATGCACGGCGCTTAGAGGGGGACCTACGCGAAAAAGGAAACCGCCCCGTCGAAGTATGCATTCGACGGGGCGGTTTATACATTTGGCCGATTAAGGATGCGCTGCCAAACTACTAGAACTTGACGGTCGGTGCCTGGCGGGCTGCTTCGGCGGCCTCGAAGCCCTGGCGCTCCTTAAACTGGAAGATGCCGGCAAAGATGACGGCCGGGAACGTCTGGATGGCGTTGTTGTAGCTGAGCACGCAGTCGTTGTAGCTCTGGCGTGCGTAGCTAATCTTGTTCTCGGTATCCTCGAGCGACGCCTGGAGCTGCGTAAAGTTGCTGTTTGCCTTAAGGTCGGGGTAGGACTCGGCAACGGCGAAGAGCTGGCGCAGGGCACCGGTCAGCACGTTGTCGGCTTCCATCTTGGCCTCGGGTGTGGTCGCTTTGACGGCGGTGTTGCGCGCGCTGATTACGGCGGAGAGCGTCTCCTGCTCGTGCTTGGCGTAGCCCTTGACGGTCTCGACCAGGTTGGGGATCAGGTCGTTGCGACGCTGCAGCTGCGTGTCGATGTTCTGCCACGCGTTGTCGATGCGGTTGCGCTTGGTAACCATGTTGTTGTAGATGCCGGCGATGGCGCAGACAATCGCAATGACAACAACGATGCCGATGATGACGGTAATCATGATGTCTCCGTTTCGAATGGCCGCGGCGGCATGCGCCAGCTGCCGTTGGTATAACGCTACTAGTATACCCGCAACGTTTTGCCGTGCCGAACTTTCCGGTAAGCGTTATGTTTTCGGCGGGGCTGGCACCGGGGCAAAGCGCGCGAGGTACAGGTGTAAGATATGCGACAGATTGACGAGTGTTGTCTTTGCCCTGAGGATGGCGATACCAGTGGACCTTCGCATTAAGAAAACCTACCGTGCCCTGTTCGATGCCTTCACCGAGCTTCTCGAGGAGCATCGTTTTGAGGACCTGACGGTTGCCATGCTGTGCGACCGCGCCATGATTCGCCGCACGACGTTCTACAAGCACTTTCGCGACAAGAACGATTACTTTGCCTTTTATATCGATGAGCTCATGTCGAGTTTGCCGCAAAAACAGCCCGATGAGGCCGGCGCAGTGTCTGCCGAGGACGTGCGCGCGCTTCGACACGCGATTTTGGACGATGCCATGGATTTGATTCTGGCGCACGAGCAGCTCATGGATAACATTTTGGCTAGCAGCATGTCGGGTATGTTGACCAACGTTATTTGCGACCGTATTGCCCGCTCCATCCGCGAGCGTGTGATGAACGTGCTTGCCGAGGATGCCCTGGCCCCCGTGTCGCTCGAGACGACGTCTGAGTTTGTCGCCGGCGGTATTATTCGACTGTTCACCAAGTGGTGGGAATCGGGTCACGATCTTGAGAGTCGACCCGAGATTGCCGACGTGGTCGATGCGCTGTTTGAACGGACCATGACGCCGGTGAATCACTAAAAGTGGCGGAGAGAGGGGGATTCGAACCCCCGGAACGCTCTCGCGCTCAACGGTTTTCAAGACCGCCGCATTCAACCGCTCTGCCATCTCTCCGTGAGTCGTAATGATAGCATCGTTTTGAATTTGCAACAGGGAAGGCGAACGATGACGATCACCGAAATCGACGAGAAGTTCATGCGCGAGGCGCTGGCTGAGGCGCGCGCCGCGGCAGCGGTGGGCGAGGTGCCCATTGGTGCCGTGGTGGTGTGTGCGGGCGAGATCGTCGCACGGGCGCACAATCGGCGCGAGCTCGATCAAGACCCTTCGGCGCATGCTGAGTTTGCGGCGTTGTGCGCCGCCGCTCGGACGCTCGGCCGTTGGCGCCTTTCCGACTGCACCGTTTATGTGACGCTCGAGCCCTGCTGCATGTGCGCGGGCCTTATGGTCAACGCGCGCGTGGGGCGCTGCGTGTATGGTGCGGCCGATGCCAAGGCGGGCGCGCTGGGTTCGCTATACGACCTCAATGCCGATTCGCGCCTGAATCATCGCTTTAATGTGACGGCCGGCGTGCTGGCAGACGAGTGCCGTGAAGTGCTGAGCAGCTATTTTGCCGGTTTGCGCGGCGCGGATGGTTGCGGCTGCGGGTCCGATCTTGAGGCACACGCCGCTCACGCCGCGGCGCTGACTGATGCCGACGAGGTTGCTGGTGCGGCGCCTGACTTTGGCCCCGTGCAGCGCCGACCGCGTCGCGTGCTGCTGGCGATCGACTCCTTTAAGGGCAGCGTGTCGAGCGCGCAGGCGGAGTCTGCGGTTGCCGAGGGCGTGCGCAGCGTGTGGCCCGATGCCGAGGTGAGCACGCTGCCGCTGGCGGATGGCGGCGAGGGAACGCTCGACGCTGTTGCCGCGTGTGGCGGTGAGATCGTGACCTGTGAAGTTGCGGGTCCCTTGGGCGAGCATGTGCCTGCCCGGATGCTGGTGGATGTCGAGCGCGAATCGGCTGTCATTGAGATGGCCGAGGCTGCGGGCATTGGGTATTCGCCCTGCACGGAGTCGGCGGCACTAGCTGCTACGACCTATGGCGTGGGCGAGCTGATGCTCCGCGCGGTTCGCGCGGGGGCGAAGACTCTATATATAGGACTGGGTGGCAGCGCCACCAACGATGGTGGCGCCGGCATGCTACAGGCGTTGGGCGCGCGTCTTGTCGACGACCGTGGCTGCGATATTGCGCCGGGGCTTGCGGGCCTTGAGCAAGTGGCCGGTGTTCATCTGGTGCCGGCGGTGCGGGCGTTGGATGGCGTGCGCATCGTCGTGCTTTCCGATGTCGAGAATCCGCTTGTGGGGCGCCGTGGGGCGCTGACGGTGTTCGGCGGGCAGAAGGGCCTGCCGACGGGTGACGCCGAGGCGCTGCGCAAGTACGACAGTTGGATGGTCGGCTACGGCCGCCTGCTCGATGCGGCGATTGCCGAGGTACGGACCCAGGGGTTGCTGCGTGTGCCCGAGGGCGCGCGGACATTTGGCTCGGTACTCGGCGTGCCGGGCGCGGGCGCTGCCGGTGGGCTGGGGGCTGCCTTGTTGGCACTTGACGCCGAGCTGCGCTCGGGTGTGGAGACGGTGCTCGACCTTGTGGGGTTTGACGAGCGCGTGCGCGATGCGGACCTGGTTATAACGGGTGAGGGCAATATGGACGAGCAATCTGCCGCCGGTAAGGCGCCAGTGGGCGTGGCGCGTCGCGCCAAGCGCCATGGCAAGCCAGTGGTCGCCGTCGTGGGCGGTCGCGCCGACAACCTGGACGCGGTATACGAGCAGGGTGTCGACATGGTGCTGCCGATTTGCCGCAAGCCCATGCCCCTCGACCAGGCGCTCGATCAGCAGGAAGCCACAACCAACCTCATCTGCGCCGGCGAAGCCGCCGCCCAAGCCTACGACCTCGGCCGCCTCTAAAACCCATCCCCCCAATAACTTGCGGTGAAATACGGAGTGTTTTTGCCTTTAAGGTGCCAATTCAGTCCGTATTCCACCGCAACTTCGTGAATGGTCATCCGAGGCTGGCCGCCCTGGGCCTTGGGTCGGACCGTTTGCCACGAAATGCAGTGTCAGACCAGTCTTTTTGGGACGGGGCTATTTTGACTACTTGCAGATCTGATTGCCCAAGTAGTCAAAAAGCCCGTCCCAAATTAGCTAATCCCGCCGAACCCCTTTGATGGCGCGAATGGTTCGATTTGACGACCGAGTGGCAACCTGACGCGGAATGGCGGGTCGTTTAAATTGCTACACTTTTAAGCATATAGCGATGTCCTGCCTTGCGTTTTTGCGCGGGGGGGGGCGTATATTTGCATCGATGGGGACGACACACATATATAGCGAGCCGCTGCTTGCCGTCCTCATGGATTGGGGAGGGCCTTCATGAATCGCGTATATGCGAAAGCTCGAGAAATGCTGAAGCCTTTGGGCACAAAAACCAATACAGTCAAGCGTGCTCTAAAGGTTTTGACCGTCCCGCTGGCGGCGTGTGCGCTCATGTTTGGTGCGACGAGCGCGTCGGCCGACCAGGTTGTTCCCTATAGCAACCATACCGTAAAGACGGTGAATCCCACCGACACCACGGTCAATCTGTTTGACTACTGGGTCGTGGATGGCGACAACGATAAATCGGCAACTGTCAATAATATTAACGGCGGCATCAATAAGGGTCATCAGCTCAAGTTTAATAGTGGCGCAGGCACGGGCATTAACAAATGGACGGGCAAAAGCGTTATTGATGGTTCCGGACGCCTTTCTTTTGTGAAGAAGAAGCTGGTAGGCGGCTACCCGTCGATCGATGCCGGTACGTACACCTCCTACGGTTCGAGCGATAAGTACACTGACGAATCGCTCGCATACCTCTTTAACAACGCCAGCCAGGAAAATCACCAGCAGGACGGCAAAGCCGTCTACAACAACGTGCAGGGCCTTTTCCAACTTGAGAACGGATACTACGTTTACGACTCGTACGGTTCTAAAGGCAACTATGCCGTGTATAACTACACAACGAATTCCTTTAACGTCTACGATAAAGCGGGTGTTTATAAGGACAGCGTATCAAGTGATAATCTGGGTCAGTTCTTCCCCTTTGACTCGGCCGACAAGGTTTTTGAAGAGCAGAACGGTCAGCTCTCTCCCAAACCGATAACGGACGGAACGAACGATAATCTCAACCACCACTTTGGCATGTCCATGACCACGGAGTTCGTCCAGCCTGCGAGCGGAAAGACCACCGATAACAAGGACATGATTTTTGAGTTCTCGGGCGACGATGACGTGTGGGTCTACATCGATGGCGTGCTCGTGGGCGACCTGGGCGGCATTCACGAGAAGGCAACGCTCAAGATCAACTTTGCTACCGGTGAAGTGAAAGTCGGTCATATTGACGGTGCGAATGGAACCAAGAAAGAAATCGAAACAACCAACATCAAGACGAAGTTCCAAGCTGCCGGCGCGGATACCACCAACTTCTCCGGCAACACCTTCAGCAATAGCACAAAGCACACGCTGAGTTTCTTCTATCTGGAGCGCGGCGCGGGCGCATCGAACATGTCGCTCAAGTTCAACCTCACCACCCTGCCGTCGTCCGAGGTCGAGAAGGTCAACCAGAACGGCGAGGCGGTCAATGGTGCAACCTTCGCGTTGTATCGGTCCGGTGGACCAAGTGTCGACTGGAACGAGGGCGAACTCATCGCTCAGGGCACGACGAAGGCCAATGGCCAGCTGGTACTCATGAAGTCGGATGAGAAGTCGGATGATTCCGTTCTCTCATTCGATGAAGAGCATGCCGATGGGCACGACTACTTTGTACTCAAAGAGGAAGGCCTGCCCGAGGGATATCGCTCGAGTCTGACCTCGTCGACCACCGCAACGCCAGGCGAGTTGCATCTGCAGTACAAGCAGGCCGCGGCGAGTGGCACGGGCGGCGTGGTTGTTGCCCCGGAAACAACGGTCACCACAGCCGACGGCAAACAATGGACGGGTAGTCGTATGTGGCTCAACGGTGGCTATCTGGCCGCCAAGGAGACCATCTCCCTGTCCAAAGAGACGGTAGACAATAAGGGCCACGCCATTAGCTCGGGTACGACCTTTGCCGTCGTGCTCAAGCTCACCGGTGCGGGCGAGGACCACACAAGCGAAGACGCATGGACGGCGGTCACGGGCAATCCGCTCGATGGCTACAAACTGTGCTCCAAACACGGCATTGCCGGTGCCGTCGAGGCTGCCCAATCGGCCGACACGAGTGTCTTTGCCGTCAACACCAAGGGCGATTACGAGGTGACGGTCAGGTCGCTGCCCGGCGATATCGAGAAGTACGCCGCCATGTTACAGGATAAGTCTCAGTCCGAATATACCGTGGCGGCGTATCACACCACGGCGTCGTCTCTGGCAGAGGCAACCACGGAGAACACCTCTATGGTTGAATACCAGTCGATAAACAGGCAGTTCTCAACCGTGATCCACCTTACGAACGTTCAGAACCGTCTGTTTGTGCAGAAGATCGATGACCTGGGCGAGCCCGTGAACGGCGCAACGTTTGAACTGTACAAAGCCGACGACGTTACCGGCAATAGTCCCAGCACGTATGCCATCAAGCCCAATGCCACGCCGTATGACACCGTGCAGGCAAAAGGCATGACCTATCCGTATGAGATTAAGGGTGCTGCATGCTTCCCGCTCGATTCGAATAATCACGCACCTCTTACCAAAGGTACGTACTATCTGCGCGAATCGTTGAGCCCGGATGGCTACGAGATAAATTCCACCATTACCAAGGTGATCGTGGACGATTCGGGCGTGTACGTGGATGCCGGTGAGAAGAACGACGGCGTGCGCAGCATGAGTGGCCCGGGTTCGCTGATTGCCTCGTTGGCGCAGTTTGGCTCTCCTGACTCGATCGACAACACGCTTACACACATCAAGGGCAAACTGCAGAGCGCGACTGGTGCAGATGCCAAGGGTAACCTGACGTGGGGCCAGGAGTGCACCGCCGATGGCGTGACGCCTTCTCTGACGGACCACCTGATGCACATGCGCTATGACAAGACACCGCAAGGTGCCAAGACCGTCTTGCGCTATGTCGAGGACGGCGAGCCGCGCGACGGCCAGCTGGCGACGATCTTTGCCGACACGGGTATCAACCGCATGGCCCTCTATCAAGATGATGATGTCACCAATGGCACCGATCTGGGCACGCTCCAGCTCAACCATCTCTTTACCACGGCGACGACCGTGCAGTATGCCGACCGTCGCGTGGCGCGCCTGCAAGTGACCAAGACCGTGACGGCGGATGCTGGGCTTACCGCGCCTACCAAGGATGCGAACAACAACGATCTGACGTTTACGTTTAAGTTCACCCTGCCGGAGTCCGAGAAGGGCTACGAGGCACACGTATTCGATGCGAATGGCAATGCCGTGGGCGATTCCTTTACGCTCATGAACGGCAGCACCCATTCCATCAAGGCCGGCGAGACCATTCGCGTATACGACCTTATGCAGGGTGACAGCTATAGCGTGAGCGAGCTCACCACCAAGGGCGAGGAGTCCAGTGGCAATGTGCTGGCGAGTATCGTCAACGCTGTGACCGGCTCCGCCGACGAGTCGGTGCTTCCGGCTGGCTTTAGGCTCGTGAGCCGCAAGGCCGGCGGTCAGGAACAGTCCGGAACCGGCAACGCCATCGAGGGCACGATCGCCGCGCTCGTGGGCGGAAACATTCCCGCGAGCAACAAGCTCGAGTTCACCAACAACTACAGCGCCAGCTCGGTAACGCTTGATGCCAAAGATCGCCTGAGCGTCAAGAAGAGGCTCAACGGCCGCAATTGGAACGATTCCGATACCTTTACCGTGCAACTTACGGCCGATGACGGTGTCCCCATGCCCAACGGCGCCAAGAGCAAGGTGTCGACGGTCGAGATCACCAACAATGCCCCGACGGAAACGGTTGACGGCATCACCTATAAGACGGCAACATTTGGCGACATCACCTATGACAAGCCGGGCACGTACGCCTATACCATCAAGGAGGTTGTCCCCGGTTCCGATGCCGGGGCAGATGGCATAAGCTACTCCGCCGCCTCCTATACTGCGACGGTTGTGGTGGAGGACAACCATGCCGGTGCTCTGGTTGTTACGAGCGCGAAAGTGACGCAGGTGCGTGACGACGCGGGCGCCGAGACTAATAAGGAGGTTAGCGAGAAGGTAGCGACCTTCACTAATCACTACGACGAGCATGAGAAGGACATCATCATCCATGCTCAAAAGAACCTGACTGACAATGCCGGGACGTTTAAGCTTGCCCAGAACACCTTTGGCTTTACGCTCGAGGGCGTGGGCGGCTATGCGGATGCCAGCGCAACGTTCAGTCCCGATACGGTCGACAGGAGCATCAAGGCACCTATGCCCCAGGGCGCCGAGGGCAACTCCGCCACCGTGGGCAACAACGCCGACGGTACGGTGACGTGGCCGGCGATCTCCTATACCGCCAAGCCGGACGCGGGACGCGCCTACGTGTACAAGTTCGCTGAGAATTCCGGCAGTGTCGCGGGCATGACCTATGACGGGTCGGTCTATTACGCTGTGGTGCGCAACGCCAAAAAGGGTGCCGGCATCGAAACCTCGATCGAGTACTACAAGACCGCGGCAAACGGCTCGGTAGAGCAGCTGAAAACGAACGTCACGCCTTCCTTTACCAATAAATATAGTGTGGAGCCCACGAGTGCGACCCTGCAGGGCCAAAAGACCGTGAGCGGTCGCGACTGGAGCCTGGGCGAGAGCTACACCTTTAACCTTGCCGCCGCTACGGACGACGCCAGCGTGACTGGTCTGGACAAGACCACTGCGCAGGCAGTGGCGGACGGGGCTGTCGCTATTAACGCCAGCCAGGCTACCGTCACCGCGCCCGAGTCGGGACGCGTGGCATCGTTTGCCTTTGGCACCGAAGCCGCTCCGGCCGTGACGTTCAACCGCGCGGGCACCTTCAGCTTCAATATCACCGAGAACGCTGCGCAGGATGGTCAGGCGGGCATGTCCATGGACAAGCACACTGCCCGTGCGACCATCGTGGTGACCGACCTGGACGAGTCGGGCAAACACACGGGCAAGCTCGTGTCGAGCGTGACCTACACCAACACCGGCGCCTCCGATGCGGACAAGGCCATAACCGACAAGGCTGCCTTTACCAACGCATACCATGCAACGGGCACCTTTGGTGGCGTGACGGTGAGCAAGACCCTCATGGGTCGTGCCTCGACTGACGGCCAGTTTACCTTTAGCGTGACGGGTCTTTGGTACAACGGCATCCAGACCACGGTCGATGGCGCCGAGGCCAACCTTTCCAATAAGGCGGCGGGCGCCGGTGTGTCCGGCACCGTGGTAGGCACGCGCGGGGCAGAGAAGCTCTTTGCCCGCGAGCTCACGGAGCGGGATCTGGGACATACGTTTGCCTATCGCATCCGCGAGAACCAGCCTGCGGCTGCCGGCTACACCTATGACACCGGCTACACCGGCGACGCCATCGTGCTCGTTAAAGTCCTTGCGCGCGACATCGACCCCGCCAAGCTCTATACCGTGACGACCGTGCTCAAGGGCGCAGGTGTGACGGCGCTGCTGGGCGATGGTGCCGATGCGAGCGCGTTGACGGACGATAAAATTGCCGAGCTCAAGGAAGACAAGAACACATACGTGCAGCAGTATGATGCCAGCAATGCCGGAACCATGACGCCTTCCGTCTCGTTTGTGAACCGTTATACGGCAAGCCTCGACTATGGCACCGCTGGCGGTATATGGATCGAGAAGACACTGACGTATCCCAAGGACGCGACGGTGTTCGGCTCGCCCAAGAGCACGTTCCGCTATATCGTCAAGCCTGCCGACGAGACATCTGCCAAGAAGGTCGGCATTACCATGGACGGCAAGGTCTTTGAGACCGCAAACGTCGAGGCCAATACCCCCAAGACCGTGAGCTTGGTACCCGAGGGCGGGCTGACCTTCACTCAGAATGACGCCGGCAAGACGTTTACCTATACCGTGGCCGAGATTGACGACAAGGCGACGGGTTATACGTATGACAAGACGGTTCATACGGTTAAGGCTGTCGTGGCGGACAACGGCGACGGCACGCTCAGGGTCACGACATCGGTAAGCAAGCCGGGTGATGATGGCAAGGACGAGCTCGAGGGCCAGTGGATCTACCCGTCGGATGCGACGTCCACCGGTGTCGCGACGGTCAAATTCAAGAACACCTATACGGTCACCGAGGCGGCAACCTATACCCCGTCCGTGACGAAGGTAGTCGCCGGCGCCGATGCTCCGAGCAAGTTTACCTTTGCCATGACCGCGGCCGATGATGTCACCAGGGCGGCCGTCGACAACAAACTCATCACCGGCTCTTCGATGAGTGTAGACAACGGCTACACCGAGCAGAAGCGAACGAAGGAGGGCCTCAAGAACGGGGAGCACTACCAGCTCGACTTCTCGACGCTCACCTTTAACAGGCTGGGCACGTATAAGTTTGCTATTAACGAGCTGGCTGCGAACAGCGGTCCTGGCGAGTGGAAGTACGACCAGCACGTCTATACCGTGACGGTCACCGTAACCGATGAGGGCGGCAAGCTTGTGGCCCGCCCCGATGGCACGACCGGCTCGGAGGGCTTCATCTTTACCAATAGTTACCAAACTTCGACGAGCTACGAGCTCCAGGGCGGTCTGGAGATCGTCAAGACGCTTGAGGGCAAGGATTTGCATGCCGGCATGTTTGGCTTTACGGTGACGGCCGACGCCGACTCGACCGAATACGCCGCCTCGACCGAAAAGCTTAAGGCGCTGCTGCGCCAGGAAGATGGCAAGCTCACCGTCACCAACGATGAGCCGCAGGCCGATGGCAAGTCCTACACCGATATTTTGGGCGGTCTGACCTTTGCGACGGGCGACGTGGGCAAGACGTTCACCTATAAGGTGGTCGAGAATAACGGCAAGCAAGGCGGTTACGTCTACGATTCCACCTATTGGACGGTAGGGATTGCGGTCAAGAGTCGTGGTGACGGTTCGCTCTATACCGTGACCACGGTCAAGCACTTTGACGCTGATAAAAAAGAGCTTTCTGCGGATGAAAAGAACTCCGAGAAGGGTCCTGTCGAGGCTCAGGTGTTCTTCACCAACAGCTATGCCGCGTCCGGAACATTCGACGGTCTTACTGCCGAGAAGGTAATGGACTCCGGCGACAAGATCAAGGCGGGTCAGTATACGTTTGACCTGTATGCGGAGAAAGCCGACGGCTCGCTCGAAAAGATGGATGAGGGCGAGACCCAGGCGAGCGAGAACGGCGCCGCGACGGTCGACTTCGGTAAGGTTTGCTTTAAGCTCGGCGATGCTGCTGGCGAACCCCATGAGCAGACGATCGATCTTGCCGGCGCCGTCAACGATGGCATTGCCGCCAAGCGTCACAATGCCGATCACACCACCACCTACAGCTTTAACCTGGTGGCAAAAGAGCGCTTGGCCTATCTGCCCGATGGCGTGCGCCCCGTGGACGCGTCCGCGACGTGCCGCGTGCTGCTCGAGGTGACCGACGACAACAACGGTAACCTTACGTCCAAGGTGACCTATCGCGATGGTACCGAGGACGGCAAGATCGTCTTCCACAACACACGCGATAAGGTCAAGACGATCGGCACGGTCGCGGAGCCCAGTGTGGACATCGACGGGCAGCTGCTTTCCGTAGGCGACTCCTACGTTTACACCATCAACTGGGTCAATACCAAGGCCGATGACAGTGGCAACCTGGTTCCGGCCAACGTGACCGTGACCGACGAGCTGCCCGCCGGCGTTGTGTTCGAGGCCTTTGAGGGCAAGAATGCCGACAAGGGCACCGCGAATGGCCAGTCGCTCACCTGGACCCTGGGCGAGCAGCCTGCGGGCAGCTACGGTTCGGTGCGCGTGCGCGTCAAGATTACCGAGGACGCCGTGAAGGACGCCAAGGGCGCGGTTGGTACTATCAATAACACCGCCACCGTTACGGTCGGCAACAAGGGCTATACCGGCACCACGACCAACTACGTGCCCAAGAAGTCCGAGAGCGATGCTCAGGATTCGACAGGATCGGGTGTCAAGCTGGGCGATGAGCTCACCTATACCATTAGCTACAAGAATACCGAGGGCGCGCCGGCTACGGTGACGATCTCCGATGCCGTTCCCGCGGGGACCGAGTTCGTGGAGTTCGCGGGCGACCATGCGAACGCTGGCTCCAAGGACAAGGACGGCAACCTCATCTGGACGCTGACGGACGTTCCCACCGGCGAGGAGGGTACGGTCCAGTTTAAGGTCCGCGTGACCGAGGACGCGTTTAAGAGTGGCGGCGCTTCGGGTGACATCTCCAACCAGGCGTCGGTGAAGGTTGGCAACAACCCCGCCGTTAAGACCAACACCACTACCGATGAGGTCTCTGACGGCCGCCTGACGCTGAGCAAGACGGTTACGGCAGCCGAGGGCATTACCGCGCCCAACAAGGCATTCACCTTTAAGGTGCTGCTCTATCAGGCCGATGGCACAACGCCTCTGACCGGTAGCTTTGCGTATGCCGGCCGTCCCAGCGGCACCAACGGCACCTATGTAAGCGGACAGATCAAGGGCGGTGACACCATCGCGCTTAAGGCCGGTGGCTCCGTGACGGTTACCGTGCCCGTGGGCGCGCACTACGAGGTGCAGGAGCTCGACTCCAAGGGCAACCTCATGACGAGCGAGGACGGCTTTGCGGTTGCCGACAAGACGAACACCCAGAAGGGTACCGTCGGACAGGCAACGCAGGCGGGCTTTACCAATGTCTATAGCGTGGAGTCCACGAAGGTGGAGAACGCCTTTAAGGTCCAAAAGAAGATCTCCGGACGCAGCTGGACGACGTCGGATGCCTTTACCATGACGCTGGCTGCCGAGGGCGAGGCGCCCATGCCCAAGAATGACAAGGGCGGTGTGTCGACGATTACGCTGAACAAGAATGCCCAGGTCGGCAACTTCGGCACCATCGAGTACGCCAAACCCGGTACCTATACCTATGTGATTGCCGAGCAGACGGGTGACGAGACGGCGCTCACCTTCTCGAAGGCCACCTATCGCGCCACCGTCACGGTGACTGACGACGGCGCCGGCAAGCTGACTGCCAAGACCAAGATTGCACAGCTGACCGACGATGCCGGTAATACTGCCGAGCGTACGGTCGAGGCGGCGGTCTTTACCAACACCGCTAAGAACGGCAGTCTCACCGTCAAGAAGACGGTCGTCGGCGGCGACAGCCAGCGCGAGTTCGGCTTCACGGTCGCGCTGACCGACGGGGACGGCGAGCCTGTCTCCGGTACCTTCGGCAAGGGCGAGAACGCCGTGACGTTCACGGACGGCAAGGCGACCTTCACGCTCAGGCACGGCGGGGAGAAGGCCATCACCGGCCTGCCCGTGGGCGCGCGCTACACCGTGACCGAGGAGGCCGCCGAGGGCTACGCGACCACGGCCGACGGGGCCGAGGGCACCGTGACCGAGGCCGGCGCGACCGCGGCGTTCACCAACACGTACGGTACGGCCACCGAGAGCAGGGACGTCTCCACCGCGGGGCTCTTCACCAAGACGCTCAAGGGCCGCGACTGGGCGGAGGGCGACAGCTTCCAGTTCACGCTCGCGGGCGAGGGTGGCGCGCCCATGCCCGAGGGCTCCTCCGACGGCTCCAAGACCGTCAGCGTGACGGCTGCCGGGACCAAGGCGGGCGAAAAGGTCGCCTTCGACTTCGGCCCCATCCGCTACACGCTCGACGACATCAAGGACGCCGGGTTCGCCGAGGTCGGCGGCAAGCGCGTGCGCGCCAAGACCTTCACCTACACGGTGCGCGAGGTCAGGCCCGCTGATGGCTCGGCCATTGCCGGCGTGGCCTACGACGGCCATGCCGCCACGATGACGGTGACCGTGACCGACGACGGCTCCGGCAACCTCACGGCAACGACACCCGCGATCGCGCAGGCGAGCGGCGGCGACTTCGTCAACACCTACACGACCGGGCTCGACTACTCGGCCCGCGCGGGCGTGCGCCTGTCCAAGACGCTCTCCGGCCGCGCCATGGAGGCGGGGCAGTTCGCCTTCACCGTGGCCGCCGACGACGAGACGGCCGCCAAGCTCGGCCTCAAGACCGGCAAGGACGCCTACGCCGTTGCCGCGGCCGATGACGGCGCGGCCGACTTCATCGACCTCATCGGCGGCGCCGCAAAGAGCGACGTGACGTTCACCAATGCCGACGCGGGCAAGACCTACAGCTTCACCGTCACCGAGACCAAGCTCGGCGGCCACGGCTACGCCAACGACACCACGCCACGCACGGTGACCATCGCGCCCGCCTACGATGCCGCGACGGGCAAGCTCGCGGTCACGACCACGGTCGCCGAGGACGGCGTCGAGGTCGCCCGCAGCGAGGTCTCGACGGCCGATGACGCCACGGCCCCGGCCGCGCCCGTGACGGTCGCGTTCCAGAACTCCTACGAGGCCACCGGCACGCTCGGCGGCGTGGGCGGCGCGGCGATCAACGCCACCAAGACGCTGACGGGTCGCGCCGCGGCGGCGGGCGAGTTCAAGTTTTCCGTCCGTGATGCCCACGGCAGCGAGGTCGCGACTGCGACCAACCGGGCCTCCGGCGACGGCGAGGCCGCGGAGCTCACGTTCTCGCGCATCGACTACACTACCGACGCGCTCGAGCAGATGGTGATGGATGGCACCGCCACCAGGGCCGCCGACGGCTCCTGGTCCATCCCCTATACCGTTTCCGAGGACACGGCGGCGCTGCCCGCGCCCGTGACGGCGACCGCCTCGAGCTTCGACATCACCGTCAAGGTGACCGATAACGGCAAGGGCGGGCTGGATGTGGCCGTGACCTACCCCGATGGCTCCGACGGTAAGCTGTCGTTCGTGAACGGCTACCGCGCCGGCGAGGCGACGGTGGGCCTCGCGGGCACTAAGACGCTGGCGCTCGGCCAGGCCGGACTCGGCCTGACGCAGGCCGACATCGCGGGCAAGTACACCTTCAAGATTGCACCGCTGGACGGCGCACCCGCCCCGGTCGACGCCTCCGGCAAGACGGTGACCGAGGCGGTCAACGACGCCGCCGGCAACGTCGAGCTGGGTAGCGTTACGTTCAAGCAGCCGAGCGACCTCGATGATGCTGCGATCGATGGCGACGGCCTGCGCACCAAGACGTTCGCCTATCAGGTGAGCGAGTCCGGCTCGGTCGACGGCGTGGTCAACGACGCGGTGGCGACCAGGACCCTCACCGTCAAGGTGGTCGAGGACACCAACGCCGGCACGATCGCCGCGGAGGTCCTGCCCGCCGAGGGCACGCCCCAGGGCAAGGGCGCATTCGAGTTCACCAACACCTACGGCGTGGAGCCCACCCCGAGCTCCGTCACCGACCAGATCAAGGTGAACAAGAAGCTCAAGGGCCGCGACCTGGTCGAGGGCGAGTTCGAGTTCCAGCTGGTCGAGATCAACGCCGACGGCAGCGAGAGTATCGCGGCGACGGGCAAGAACGCCGCAGACGGCACGGTGGCGCTCGACCCGGTCACCTACACCGCGCCCGGCACGCACAGCTACGAGCTGCGCGAGGTCGTCGGCACGGCGGGCGGCGTGACCTACGACAAGGCGACGTACCGCGTGCGCACGACGGTCACCGATGCCGGCAACGGCACGCTCGCCGTCAAGCACGAGCTCGCGGACGCCGAGGGCAATCCCACGGGCGACGACTCGGTGACGTTCACCAACGGCTACGAGGCCGCGCCCGTCACCCTCAAGCTGGGCGCCGCCAAGGTGCTCAAGGGCGCCGAGCTCAAGGCGGGCCAGTTCAGCTTCGAGCTCAAGAGCCGGGCCGGCAAGGTCATGTCGACCGCCAGGAACGCCGCCGACGGCAGCGTCACGTTCGACGCCCTGACCTTCAAGCAGGCCGGCACCTACACCTTCACGGTGAGCGAGGTCGACGACGGCCAGGCGCACGTGACCTACGACAGGGCCGCGCACAAGATCGTCGTCACGGTGAGCGACGAGGCGGCAGACGGCTCCAAGACGGGCTACCTGTCGGCGAAGGTCTCCTACGAGGGTGACGCCAACGTGCCGCCGGTCTTCACCAACAGCTACGTCGAGGAGCCCGGGACCCCCGGCACCCCCGAGAACCCCGGCACCCCGGGCGGCGGCGCGGGCAACGGTTCCGATAGCGGCTCCGGCAGCGGCGGCTCCGGCGACGGCTCCAAGGGCGGCATGCCCGACACCGGCGACCGCAGCCTGCCGGCGGCGGCCCTCGCGGCCATGGCCGGCATCGGCGCGCTGGCCGTCGCGGGCGGCGCGGCCCTGTACCGCAAGCGCCGCTAGCGATATGCACGAGTGGGGCGAATCCATCCGATGGGTCCGCCCCACTTGCCCTGCTGGGCAGGAGCGGGTAAGATATACCGAGCGCCTAGCGCGTTCGATGGGTTCGGATGACGACATGTTCCGAATCTGGTCAGGTCCGGAAGGAAGCAGCCATAAGGAGCCTCTGTCGGGCATCCGAATCCATCGAGTGCGCAGGCGCTTTTTGGTGCCGCGGCAACCCCCGAGAGCCGGCAGGGCGTTTGGTGTCTCGCTGGTCCTCGGCTTCGCCTGCGGGATCGCTCGACTACCAAACGCCCTGCCGGCTCTCGGGGGTTGCCGACCAAAACCACCTGAAGGGTCACATTTATCTGATAATTGAATCCCTGATGTTATGCTGCTCGCTGGTTGCGCCAAAACATCGATGAGCCATTCTCCGGGCGTGATGAGTGTCTCGCTGGTCCTCGGCTTCGCCTGCGGGATCGCTCGACTACCAAATATCTCGCCGCCGGCCGGGCCAAATCGTCCAAAAATCACCCGTAAAGGCGCATTTATCTGAATAATTTAATCCCGTGCTTTGTGCTGCTTGCTGGCGTTGCCGGGAGCGCGGTGGCCACGTGGTTCATGAGACGGCGGTGCTGTCTCCTTTTTTGCAAGTAAAGAGGTCCGTTTGCGAACGAGCTTCGACTACTGAAGATGCGATGTTCGCACTAACGACATAGCGTAATTACGGCATTGTTGGTTTACGCACAAATTGAAGAAATCTAAAAGATGCGTCGATTTCACTTCGCCCGCAGCGTTACGGCGCGAGAACGTCCAATGGAACAACTTGGACGCCGCGGTCGGTAACATAGGCTTGTGAACCAAATCCAATAATCGCTACTTTAGAAACCGGCGGGGTGTTTCCAGCGGCAACCATACGCTTCTCGACGGCAGCGAGACTGTCCGACGCCTCTTCGATTTGCGCGGAACTGAGTTTGACCTCAACGGGAATCCACGCCCCACCTGGAGCCGCTATGACAGCGTCGACCTCAAGATCACGGGAATCGTGATAGTGATAAAGGCCCATTCCGTTTGCCCTCGCATAGACCCATAGATCATGGAGCGCCAACGATTCGAAAAGCAGCCCAAGTGTCTTGAAGTCTGACAACAACGTCTCCACAGTCGCCCCGAGCGCAGCCGCTGCAAGCGACGGGTCGGCAAGATGATGCTTACGCGCCTCCCTCAGATGCACCGGAGGTCTCATCGCGGGATTCCATGCGGGGATATCGCAGACGAAACTCAATCTGCTAAGAAGGGATATGTATGATGCCGCTGTTTGTCTCGATACGTCGCCACCCAAATCGGCCACAAGCGTCTTGAACGTCGCAAGAGTGGATTCGTTGCGCGCCAACGACGCGATGACGGCTTTCACTTTCTCGGGATCTCGTCGAGAGCCATCGACGCGGGGGATGTCTTCCTCAGCGACTATCTCGATATATCGTTTTGCCGTCGCGGACGCAAATCGCGCGTCACGCCCAATCGACGCCGGCCATCCACCGCAAACGATGCGCTCGGCGATCTCGGCAGAACCCATCGATCCGAAGGCGCCACTGAACTTTTCGCCAGAAATGATGCCCGACAGCTTAACCGCACCGCTAGATTTCCCAAGTTCGAAAAGCGTCATGGTATCC
>JAJXHK010000006.1 GCA_021639365.1 Collinsella aerofaciens | reverse complement strand
AAAATAGGGCAGAGTCGCTTGCGCAAGTCCGCCCCTAAAACCGTGAAGGTTTTGCTATCTGCAGGCTATTCTACCAACCCGAGCGATTCTGTCAACCTGCGAAGGAACTCGAGCGCGGAGCGAGCTGCGGCGTCGGGCCCCTTGTCGGGCAGCGCCTCGGTTTCGCCGTCGGCCCTGGCGAACATCTCGGCGAGCTCGGATGCGGCGCGCGAGCGCGAGGAGCCCTCGGGTACCAAGCCGGAGTGCGCCACGAGCACGGTCGCGACCTCCTGCATGGCCGTATTCCCCATCCACTTCCTCCTGGTCGCCTTGGGAATCCCCACGGCGGCGACCCTTCGGGAGACGCCGCTGGACGCCGAGCCCCGGGCGGCGCCCCTCTCGGCGAAGCAGTTGATCAGGCACGAGCCGTGCGCGGCGCAGTTGCGGACGGACTTCACGCGCTTGAGGTCGTAGTGGGAGGCCTCGAGGCGCCTGTCGCCCCATCGCCTGGCGCAGAAGCGCACGAAGTCGATGAGGGTGCCGAACGAGGTGAGCTCAAGGAAGGCCCAGGCAGGCATGTCGCCGGAGTACTTCGCGTAGAGGCTCGAGCTGTAGGGGCTGCGGCCGCTCATCTTGAGCTCGCGCAGGCGGTACTCCCTGTTTGCAGTGGTAAGCGATGCCATGTAGTCGGCCACGATGGCGTAGCCGTCCTCTCCACGGTCCTCCATCTCGCGAAGCAGTGTCACCTTCTGGAAATGCTCGATGTCGAGCGTCATGCCGAGCAGGGCGTGGCGCAGCTCCTGGTCGAGCGCCGCGAGCAGGCGCAGCTGGCCGAAGTCGAGGTCTACGTAGCGGCCGTCGCGCGGGCCTCCCTCGTATTTCGAGAAGAGTTTGCGGTAGGATGCGAGCTTGAAGAAGTTGCACTTGTCGCGCAGGTAGTCCGCGGCCTCTTCCTCGGAACACAGTTCGAAGGCTACGCCCTTCTGCTTGAGGTGCTCTATCTGCTGCTCGATCGTGAGGATCGGCTTCCTATCGTGGGGTTCGGCCATGCTCGGTCTCCTGTCATTGATTTGAGAATCCTATTCTACCAGCATGTTTGCCCTGAATCCTGAAGGCCCGTTCGCCAACTCATAAGCAAGCCACCTGAGACTACTCACTTTGTTCACGAATGGCGAAGACCTGCGACCTGGGGTTTTGCAAATGGCGCGCAAGCCACCCGCGTTAATTCACTTGCGATTGCAGCTGGCGGCTTGCGGGCAAAAGGGCGGTTGAGTTTCAAAACGGGCGTTTTCGGCGCCATCGAGCCTCCAAAGGCGACCCGCCGCGCACTTTGGGACAAAAACAAAAACTCAAAGCCCTGAGTTTGAAAAAAGTTTTTGAGGTTGTCCCAGCTTTTGTCCCCGAAGCCGACGAAACGAGACATCGCGTCATTCGGCGGCACGCGTTCCGTGTCGATGCCGAAAACTGGGTGTAACTGGAGTGACGGGACGGCAGAACCGACGCCATCGAATGGGAGTAGTCCATATTAGGCGATTTCAAGCCCCTGACCTGCGAAAACGGGTCGGGGGCTTTTCTTTTGCTGTCCTCGGGCAACCTCTGGGCAACCCTTACGGCTTCATGCCGCGATTCGCATCAGTCCTAATCAACGCCCGCGATGCTCCGCGAGCGTGCAGCACGAGCGTGGAAATCTGGACACACGAGCGTGGATTTTCGGACGTTTGATGGATGAGAGTGGATAATCTCCCACTTTGAGTCCCAGGTAAGGCTCAAAGTGGGAGATTATCCGCTCTCATTTCGAGTGTGAGCAAATGCCATTGAGCCTCTCCGCCACGGTCGCCGCTCTCGTCGACGAAGATACTGAGTTCCTTGGCAAATGAGGACTCCTAATGGAATAGATAGAATAGCCGCGGGACTTCCCCGGCACCTGGAGGTAGCTAAAAAGCCACCACCAACCCTATGGCATGCGCTGGCCATGGATACGAGAGGGGGGGGATGGGATAAGGCTGTTGTTGTAGCTCATGTCTTCTTTTACCGAAGGACACGCTCCAAAGCACCTTCTACAAGGTCTGCCGTCAAACTTGCCAGCTTTTCCGGCGGAAGCCGTTTGCCGTCCGCGACCCATTGCCTATAGGCAGTTAAGCCGGTCTGCTCTAGGAAGGAAATGACGACGGACGTTTCTTCCGCAGACAGCGCGCCGAACCCGCTAGGTGAGATGCGGCGCGATTCGAGGACTTTCTCGATCATCGATGCCCGAATATTGCTGAAATCCGAACCACAGGTCACGGCCTCGTAGAAAGGACTCCGCTCGCCCGTTTCGCACGAATAGAGGATGAACTGGCGGGTTATCTCGCCGGCGTCTTCGGGGATTCTTAAGTGTTGGGTAAGTTCAACGTACTCGCTTGCGAACTCACGCTGTACCTGGACGAGTAAGTCGTCGAGGCAAGTGTAGTAGCGATAAAACGTCTTCTTATTGATGCGCGCGGACTCGCACAAGCGCGCGACGGTGAGCTTGTGGTAGCCGTTCTCGCAGACGAGCTGCTCGAAGTTCGTGCGGATTGCGTCGAGTGTCTTCACGACGCGTAGATCCACTTTCCTCTGTTCGCCTGATGGCTTGTTCATGGGTTTCGCCTCTCTTATTCCACTGATTTCGCCCAAGTGTAGTCATAGGCAACGGATTAGCAGATAAAAGTCCATTGCAGCATACAGGGTTTTATGATGTTATGCCAATAACAAGGAATAAGCAACCATAGTGGCATATTCCGAGGTTGTTATTGCTAACCATCGCTGCGGATTGTTTCGACAAGGGTTGCAACGATGGGCAAAACGAGGGAAGGGGAGCGCCGTGAACATCTTGACACGACGCAGGTTTCTTCAAATCGCCGGATTTGCATCGCTTGGTGCAACGGCGGGGCTCGCGGGCTGTGGTGAAAGAAGAAACGCGGCGGATACGTCGCCCGCAGCGTCGGCGTCTTCGGGCAGCGCCTCTTCGGGTGATGCGACGCCGGCAACCCAAAATGGCGCTCCACTCGTGCTCGTGTTCTCCCGCGCCGGCGAGAACTGCGGCGTGGGCACGGTGAAGGTGGGCAACACCATGGTGCTCGCTCAAATAATCGCTGAGAAGACTGGGGCCGACCTGTTCGAGATCGAGCGCGCTGAGTCCTATCCCGAGGCCTATGACGCGTGCTGCGACGAGGCGCTCGAGGAAAAGAACTCCGATGCGCGCCCGGAGTTGGTGTCGATGCCGGACCTGTCGGGCTACGACACCGTGTACCTCGGCTTTCCGTGTTGGTGGGGCGATATGCCCATGCCGGTGTATGCGGCGATCGAGGCGCTTGATTGGGGCTGCAAGACAATTTGCCCGTTCAACACGCATGCGGGCAGCGGCGATGCTGGCATGTTCGACACCGTCGCTCGAAAATGCGCTGGCGCGACCGTAACGGACGGCCTGAGTATGGCAGGTACCACGGCGCAGGAAGATCGGGCCGCTGCGGAGTCGCAAATCGACACCTGGCTTGCGAGCCTGCGTTAGCAATAGAGCCGAAAGGCGGCTGTCGTTCAGCCGAATCGTTTTAAGGAGAGAAAAACCATGGCGACACTCATCGCGTACTACTCCCGCAAGGGGGAGAACTACTGGGCGGGCAATATCAAGGTGCTCGCGAAGGGCAACACCGAGCGCGTGGCCGAGTTCGTGGCGGAGGCCACGGGCGGCGACCTGTTCGAGATCCGCACCGCGGGGGACTACTCGGAAAGCTATATGGAGTGCATCGAGGAGGCGAAGGCGGAGCTGCAGGCCGATGCCCGGCCCGAGCTTATGGAGTACCCCGAGAGCCTGGACGCCTACGACACGATCTTCGTGGGCTATCCCAACTGGTGGGGAACGTGCCCGATGAGCGTGTTCACGTTCCTGGAGCACTTCGACCTGACGGGCAAGCGCGTCATCCCCTTCTGTACAAACGAGGGGTCCGGCATGGGCGAGAGCGAGAGGGACCTGAAGAGGGCCTGCAAGGGCGCGACCGTCGAAAAGGGCCTGTCGGTCACCGGCAACAGGGCGGCGGACTCCCGCGACAAGGTGGTCGCCTGGGCCAAGGGCTTGGCGTAGCAAAGCAACGGCGTGGATCCGACCCGTTCGGATCGCACAGGAAGCCAAACCGCCCGTCCATGCGCGGATTCCGCCTTTGGGAGATGGGCGTAAGGATAGTTGATAAGAAAGGAAGCAAACATGGCACTTGAGAATCAGACGTACGTGAAGCTCAACAACGGGATCGAGATGCCGCAGTTCGGCATGGGCGTGTACATGGTGCCGGAGGGCCCCGAGACCGTGAACGCGGTCTCCGAGGCCCTGAGGCTGGGGTACCGCCACATCGACACGGCCCACGCCTACCAGAACGAGCGCTCCGTGGGCAAGGCGATCGCCGAGAGCGGCATCGACCGCGACGAGGTGTGGATCACGACCAAGCTCTGGCCCTCCGAGTACGGGCGTGGCGCGACTGCCGCTGCAATCGATAAAACGCTTGCTCGCCTGGGCACCGACCACATCGACCTGCTGCTGCTCCATCAGCAGTTCGGCGACTACATGGGCGCCTGGGCTGACATGGAGGACGCTGTTGCCGCCGGCAAACTGCGCTCCATCGGCCTCTCCAATTTTGAGAGCGAGCGCCTGGAAGAGGTCTGCGAAGCCGCGACCATCAAGCCCGCCGCGCTGCAGGTGGAGTGCCACCCTTATTTCCAGCAGCATGAGCTGAAGGAGCGCATCGCGAAGTATGGGACGGTGCTGGAGAGCTGGTATCCGCTCGGGCACGGCGACGCGACCCTGCTTGCGGACCCCGTGTTCGCCGAGCTGGGCGCCAAGTACGGCAAGACCCCCGCACAGGTCATCCTCCGCTGGCACATCCAGGAGGGCAACGTCATCTTCCCGAAGTCCACGAGCCCGGCCCACATCGCCGACAACATGGCGATCTTCGATTTTGCGCTGACCGATGACGAGATGATGCAAATCAAGGAGCTCGATAAGGGCGTGCGTTACTTCACCATGTCGCTCGAGGACCAGGAAAAGAACCTGGGCGCCTTTACGCCGGCGGACTAAATCCCGACCATATCCGCGAGGACGCCGACGTGTTCGGGTTCAGCCTGGCCGCAGACGAGATGGCCGCCATCGACGTGCTCAATCGCAGCCAGCGTTTCATTACGTACAAGGGAAGGCCGTTTTTTGTGAAGAACTGCAGACCGATTCTCTACGAGGGGCGAACGGCATGAGAAGAGTTCGCGTTGTAGTGGATACCGTGCTTGCAGGGCTGTTTGTCGCCGTGATGGCAACCGCCCTCGTGCAGGAGGCGCCGCATGAGTATCTAGGGGCGAGCTTGTTCGTTGCTGTCGTGACCCATGTGGCCTTAAACAGACGCTGGTTTAAGGCCCTTGCTCGTGGCCGTTACCATGCGGTTCGCATATTCTGCCTCGCTGTGATCGCGGGTCTGCTCATATGCGTTGCCGGACAGGTGGCGAGCGCTCTTGTGCTCTCGAAGTTCGTCTTTGGATTCCTGCCGGTGTTGCCGGGAGCCTCCCTCGCGCGCCGAGCCCACATGCTGTGCTCGTACTGGGGGTTCGTGCTCGCGTTCGCCCATGTTGGGCTTCAACTCAAGGGTTTTTGCAAGCTCATGCATATTGGAGGGGCGAGGAACACGCCGGGCGCACGTCACCATGTCATCTGGGCGGTCCGGTTCTTGTTTGCGATCATTTCCTGCTTTGGTGCGTATTCCTTCGTCAGTCTGCGCTTCGGGGCCTACCTTCTCGGCCAGGTTCAATTCGCGGTTGCCGGTTACGGTATGTCGATCGTTCGCTCGTTGATAGGCTATGCGTCCATCGCGGTGCTGATCGCCGGTCTGTTTCATTACCTGCGCGCCGCCATCGAGGCGGCTGAGAAAGGTTGGCGCCAACAAAACTAGGGCCATCGAGTGGGATTAGTAAAACCAGGCGTTTATAAGCCCCTGACCTGCATAAACGGGTCGGGGCTTTTTTCTTGGCAGTTTCAGGGCAGCCTTTGCGGCTTCAAACCCCGCGAGCAGGGGATGCAGCGCCGCTCGCGCCGAGACCTACGCCGGCGCCGCCCAACGCCCGCAATGCCTCTGTTTGCGCTCCGGCTGTCGCTGTTAGCAGCATCACGATCCTATTGGTCTCGAACGCGGCGCTCACGAGTTTGGCTGATTGCCTGTGCGAACGGACGTTTTGACTTTCGTTAGCGGTTGCGATGCCTTGTTGCGGAAACGCCAACTGCCGCGACTACACCACCGGTAACACCAAGGACGACCGCTAGCGCACGGTTGTCGCCCGTTGCGGGCAGGGTGGTCTCGACTGGTTTAACTGTCGCTGCCGCCTTGGTGGAAACGGGATTTGCCGTGGGCTTTTCTGCATTAGGCTGCGGTGTGGGTTCGGGCTTGGTTTCTGGATTGGGTTTGACCTCTGGGTTCGGCTTGGCGCCGGGGTCGGGCTGCGGACCGGTCGTGTCGGTTGCGATCAGGTGCACGTCGCTGTCGAATACGTAGCGGATGTAGTAATCGTGCCGCGTCTCGCGCATAATCCCCTGCCCGCTGTCGAAGTCATGATCAATGTGTGTGCCAAGGTGGGTCGAGCTGATGAGGTTCAGTCTGTAAGGGATTTGGTCGTCGGCGTAGCCGCCTGTAAAGACTACAGTTGCTCGTACGTGATTATCGATCATGGTCAGGGTAATAGAGACGCTCGCCTCTTTGGGGTTCTCGGTTTTTATAAGGCTTTCGGTATCGGTGTCGATCTTGAAGAGGTGGACGGTGTCGTTAAGCCCGTAGACGAAGTCCTCGGGTTTGTCGGGGAAGTCATATACGAACGGTTCGTTCTGGACCAACATGAAGGCAGGGGATAACTCAAGGTCGTAGTAGTGATCGACGACGGTGGTTGCTGTGATGCTGCCTTCCGCGTTGGCTTCATCGCGGGTAATGGGTGCTGTGACATCGGGTTCGGTCATTTCGGTCGCCAGCGCTGCGCAGGGTAGCAAAAGCTGCCCTGCCACAAGAATGCTTACTCCGAAAACGGCGACTCTGATGCCAGCATGACGCTTGACGTCGCGGATAGACAGGCCAGTTCGTTTGTTATGGGTTTGTGGTGCAACATGCTGTCCATACATAAGGCACTCCTTGTTCGTAGGCCGGTTTCCGTGGATCTATATTGCGCCTGCCCGATGCGGCTAGGCTCATACACGCGAACGCTCACGCGAGCAGGGAGAAAGGTCAAATTAATTTTCCCACAGCTGACACTTTGCGAGCAATGATGTGCTGCTCAATTTTCGGAGAAAGAATTAAGGCGGCAGAGGAGGTTTTAGCCAATGAGATTGTGTCTGGAGAGCTCGAATAAGAGATGTGATTTGCAGGCGATTGAATAGCTCCATCCGTTTTGGTTACAACAAAAAACGTGCCGCGCGCCTGCGGCACCCAAGAGGGGAGAATTCTATGAATATCGTTGTTTTGAGCGGCAGCCCGCGCAAGGGCGCCAACACCGACACAATGGTCGACGCCTTTGCCGAGACCGCGCGCGAGGGTGGCCACACGGTCGAGGTCGTCCGCGTTGCCAGCAAGAAGATCGCCGGCTGTCTGGGCTGCCAGTACTGCTTCGCCCATGAGGGCACCTGCGTGCAGAAGGACGACATGGCCGGCGTGATCGAGGCGCTCAAGGGTACCGACATGGTCGTCTTCGCGTCGCCGATCTATTGGTTCGATATCACGGCGCAGGAGAAGGCTGCCATCGACCGCCTGTACGCCTTCGGTGCCACCGGCTTCCCGTTTACCAAGACGGCGCTTTTGCTCGACAGCCACAGCGAGGGCGTGTACGACGCGGCGATCGCCATGTACAAGGCCACCTGCGCCTACTGCAAGTGGGAGGACCAGGGCATCGTCACCATCAGCGGCATGGAGGCGCGCGACAGCATGGCCTCCTCGCCCAAGCTGGAAGAGGTCCGTGCGCTTGCCCGCAAGCTGGCATAACGTGGGCCGTGAACAGGGGACGCCCCCCCTGTTCACGCGGCGAGGAAGGCGGTCTGTATCCGTTACTGCATATGAGACTTCGTGGGGCATGTTGATCGAGGTCGTCATCGTCGATCCCTTAGGATGTGGCAAACACGTTTTGAGAACCCGTGCATGCTTGAAGGCTTACGGGGCGATGCATGATGTTTCGACGAGACCGTTCGCATGGGATAATGGGGCATGATGCGCCTTCAGACCGTGGGCCGGATACGATGAGGTTCTGGCTTGAGCGGGGGCGATGCCGTTCGAGATGCACGAGGCAAAGGACGGTTTGATTTACCACTATGCGCTGCAGACGATTAAGGAGACTTTCCGTGAATGAGAAGATCGCCGCATTTATCGAGTTCGTGCAAGAGCACCCGAGTTGCCCAGCAGCGATTGTCGCCGGGCATTTCGATGTATCGACCCGCACCGTCCGTAATTGGTTTGTTCGGTCAAACAGGGAAATGGAAAACGCAGCGCACATCGGCTCGAAAAATGGCGCATACACCTTGGTCGTGACCGATGAGCATGCTTTCCATGATCTGCTAAAAGGAGGGGCGCCGTGGGATATTTCGCCTTCAACCTCAGAGCAGCGTGTAGATGCCATGTTGCTCGATTTGCTGTTTCGCCCCGCATGGATCACATTGGATGATTTTGAGGAGCGGCTTTACGTGACGCGCCGCACGCTTTCGACTGAGCTTCGCGAGGTTGAGGAGATGCTTGCGCGCTACGACCTTTCGCTGGAGCGTCGTCCGCATTACGGCATCCGCGTAAAGGGGCTTGAACTGAATCGCCGCCTCTGTCTTGCCCATCTTGCCTCGCGGTATATCGATGCCGCTGGGCGGATAGGGAGAAAATCCCTCATGACGATGGTCGATAGCGTACGGGGCGTTTCCGTGGAAGATCTGGTCTCCTGCCTCGATGAAGTGGCGGCGCGCAATGGTATCGCGTTGACGGCCGTTGCCCGTCGTAATCTCATGCTGCATGCGACCATTGCTTTTGTCCGTGTCTCACGCGGCTCAACGCTCCAGATGCCTGCCGATCAGCTTGCGCATATCAAGGCCTCTTCAGAGTATGCGTGGGCGCAAGATTTTGCACAGCTTATAAAGGAACGCACATCTTTTGCCCTGCCGTCGGAAGAGATTGCCTACATCGCGTTGCATTTTGCTTCCAAGAGAACGCTTGAGTGTCCTGCGGGAGAAGTCCCGGCATCCACGCCCGACGCTCCATCTACGGTTTCCGATGAGATCTGGTCGGTGGTGCTTGAGATTCTCGACGAGGTCGACCGTGCATGCCATTTCGATTTTCTAGCCGATCTCGATTTGCGCATGCGGCTTGCCCAGCATGTGGCCCCTCTGGCAGTAAGACTGAAGTACCACATGGATCTTGAGAATCCGGTACTCGCGGAAGTTCGAGATGCCTATCCGTTTGCATACGGTATGGCAGGTATTGCGGGCGAGGTGCTGAGGCGTCACTATGGCGTAGCTCCCTCTGAGGACGAGCGGGGCTATCTGGCGCTTCTTTTTGCCTTCGCCTTGGAGCGGCGTCGCGTGATGCCCGAGAAGCACAGAGTGCTCGTTGTGATGGGAGGCGGGCGGAGCGGCGGTATGCTGCTGGAGCGAACTTGGACCAATAAGTTTTCCGAACTGCTCGAAAGCGTGCGAGCGGTTGATTGTCCTCAGCTGGCCACCGTTGATTTCTCCGACATAGACTGCGTCTTTACAACGGTCGAGCTCGATCGGAAACTGCCGGTGCCGACATATAGAGTTCCGTTTGTGCTGGATGAAGCTCAAACGGCGCGCGTCCGCCTCATTTTGCACGATACCAACCCTCAGGTAAGTGAAGTGGGAGGGTTTTCCCTCGAACGTTTTTACGCCCATTTGCCGTTTTCCACGAAAGAGGATCTTCTGAACTTTTTGTGCGAGCGGGCTCTGGCGAGCGGGCTTGTGGACGAGGGATTCACGGGTCTTGTGTGGCAACGCGAGGCTCTTGTTGCCACGACGCTTGGCGATTGCATCGCAGTGCCGCATCCCGTGTGTGCATGTAGTGACGAAACCTATGTTTGGACGGGAATTGCCGAGCAACCGATCGTTTGGAATGAAGAGGGTTTGCAGGTGCAAGCCGTATTTCTCGTCTCATATGAACGCGATGCCCTGGGACAGATCGAAACGCTTGTCGACACGCTAACGGAGTTCTCGACAGGCGGAAATTCCATGGCCTGTCTTGTCAAGGAGCAAACATGGGATTGCCTGGTGCGCCTGCTCTCTTGAGCTCCGCGCTTCGTGGCAGATAGTTGCATGAAGTAGCGTTTCCACGCATACGGAAGCGCTGTCACGTGGAGCTTCCGTTCCGAATCAGCGACGATAACGTTACCAAACGAATCTTGCGAACGGAAAGGAAGGATACCATGAAGCTCTTGCTTGTGTGCAGTGGCGGCATTTCGACCAGCATTCTCATGAGGAAGCTCTCCAACTATGCGGCGGAGAACGGTATCGAAAACTTCGAAGTGGAAGCCCATGGGTTCAACGGCTTTCTCGATATCGTCGACGAATTCGATTGCGTTCTCGCTGGACCTCAGATCGGGTATCGGATCGATGATATCAAAGCAGCGGGAAAGCCCTGCGATGTCATCTCGCCCGATGACTATGGTTCCGCAAACTGCAAGAACGTGTTCGAACAGATCGACCGCATCATGGCCGAAGCAAAAGAAAACACAGATGCACCGATTTTCCCGACTGTGACCGCGGCTTCAGATCACGTTGCGGAGGCGTCGGAGAGCGCCTTGCCTGAAGAGCCTGCAAACAAGACCATCTTCGAGAGGTTTTTCGATTCCGCTCCTATGAAGATGCTGCAGGACTTTGGCGCTTCGACGCGCTCCAACAAAGTTATCCAATCGGTCACTTCCGGCATGATGTGCACCATATCGCTCACCATGGTGGGTGCCATCTTCACCATCGTGGCTTCTGTTCTGCACACCGTCGGCGTCCTCACTACCGATTCGACCATTTATCAGCAGCTCATGATTCCCTATAACATGACCATGGGCCTCATGAGCGTAGCGGTCGCTTTTGCTGTCGGTTATATCTATACCAAGAATCTCGGCATGAGGGGCGAGCTTGCTAACGGTATCGTCACGCTCGTGCTTTTTCTTATGGTGTCAGCTCCTTTTAAGGAGGTCGCATTGGCGGACGGCACCACCATGACCGCCATGGATACGTCTATGTTGGGAGGTACCGGTCTTTTCACTGCCCTGATCTTGCCTATCATCTCCGTCAGGATCATCAAGCTTTGCCAGGACAAAAACGTTTCCATTAAGATGCCCGACTCCATTCCTCCGTTCCTGTCGGATTCCTTCACAGCTCTGATCCCGCTCTTTTTCAACGTTATCCTGTGGCGCGGATTGAGCTTTGTGTGCGAAACCTTCGTGGGCGCATCGTTGCCCTCTTTGGTCATGGGCTTGCTCGGTCTGCCCCTCTCCGCCCTTACCAGCGGACCTGGCATCATCGTTCTTGCTCTGTTCGGCCAGATCATGTGGTGTTTCGGCATGCACGGCAACGGTATCGCCTATATCGCCCTCATGGCTCCCATGATGCAGGCGATGTCGCTGAATGCCGAACTTTACGCCGCCGGGCAACCTACCGTCTTTTCGACCACCTTCCTGTTCGCCGTGTTCGCTTGCTGCGGCGGTGCCGGCAATTGCCTGCCCCTGGCGATTCGTTTTATGCGTGCCAAGTCCGAAAAGCTCAAGGCGGTGGGCAAGGCTTCTGTGATTCCCGCCGCATTCAATATCATGGAGCCCATCGTATTCGGCACCCCGATCGTCTGCAACCCCATTCTCGATATCCCATTTGTCCTTAACGGTGTCGTGTCGGCGCTGATCGTCTGGTTCGGCTACTCCGTCGGCTTCTTCGTCCCGCCGCATATCATGATCATGAGCGTGCTGCCTGTCGGGTTGGGAGATTTCCTCGGCTCTCTCGCTTGGCAGAACCTGCTTATCCCCGTAGTCAGCTTTGTGGTCGGTTATCTGATGTATGCCCCCTTCGTAAGAATGTACGACAAGCAGTGCCTGGCTGAGGAAGCCGATCGTTCCGAAGAGAAGACGGTTCAGGCTTGATCCCGTGCGGCACCCGGCTCCTTTTCGGGGCTCGGGTGCCGACATAGGCCGGCCCTCTCAATTGCAAGGGGCGTGCCCTTTGCTTTGATGGAAGACTAAAAAGGATAAAACACCGATAGGAAGGAAGAATCATGTCATTTCCCGACGGCTTTCTGTGGGGTTCAAGCGCGTCCGCCCCTCAATGCGAGGGAGCGTACGATGCGGACGGAAAAGGGCTCTCCATCTGGGATGTTCGTCCCGTTAACCCCGGCAACTGCGGTTTCCGCGTAACGAGTGATTTTTACCATCATTACGCTGAGGATATTGCCCTTATGGGCGAGATGGGCCTGAAGGCTTTCCGTAGCTCCATCAGCTGGTCGCGCATCCTGCCCTCCGGTGAGGGCGAAGTCAACCAGGCAGGCATCGATTTCTATCATCGTGTATTCGCCGAGTGCAAGAAACACGGTATCAAGCCTGTTATGACCTTGGTTCATTACGACATTCCGCTTGAACTCAAACAGAAGTACGGGGATTGGCGCAATCCGGCCATGTGCGAGGCATATCTCAATTACGCTCGCGTTCTGTTTGAGAACTTCGGTCCCGACGAAGTTCCCTATTGGCTTACCTACAACGAATACAATGCCACCACGTTCTACGGTGCTATCGACATGACGGGAGACCGCTCCCTGCACGGGCCGCAAGAGCTGTATGATATCGCCCATCGTATGATGGTGATGCAGGCTCAGGCGATGAAGCTCTGCCATGAGCTCTGCCCGGGAGCCAAGGTGGGTCCCGTTCCCAATATCACGACGAGTTATCCTCTCACGAGTGCACCCGAGGATTACATCGCCGCGCTCAACATGGATGATCTGCGCAATAACATGTACCTTGATCCGTTCGTGTTCGGCACCTACCCCAAGAGCGTGATTCGTTGGCTCGATCATCAGGGCGTGAAGATGAACGTGCTTCCCGGTGACATGGAGGCGCTGGCCGAAGCGCACCCCGATTTCATTGCGTTCAACTGCTATGGCAACGATACCGTGCGAGCGCTCGGATGGGATGACTGCATTGACCTCGAAGACCTTGCCGGTCAGGACAATCGTCAGCTTTCCTATTTGTTGGCGCTTGCTCAGAAGCCCGGTATCGGTGAGACGAGCCTGAACGAGCACTTCGTGCCCAATCCCTCGGACGGCAGCCTATACGATCCGTGGTGTCTGCGTGTTACCGCTCGTCGACTGACCGCCCGCTATCACCTGCCGCTCATGGTGACCGAGTGCGGCACCGCCCGCCATGAGGTGCTTGAAGACGGGACCGTGCACGATCAATATCGCATCGAGTTCCTGCATGATGTTTTCCGCCAGCTCGAAATCGGTATCGAGGAAGGTGCCGACATCATCGGTCTGTGCACCTGGAGCGTCATGGATCTGGTGAGCACGCGCGAGGGCATCTCCAAGCGTTACGGCTTTATCTACGTGGACCGCGATGAGGACGACGAGAAAGCGTCCAAATCGGAGATGAAGCGCTACCGCAAGGACTCTTTCTGGTGGTATAAGCATGTGATCGAGACCAATGGAGCCGAGCTCTAACGGCGTACGATTCGAATGATCCGATCGCGCTTGGGCGGGGTTTCGACAATGGGCGAAACCCCGCCCGCTTTATCTCGGTTTTTTGGAACGCTTCGTTTTTTGTGTGTCGAGGAGGCCTTGGAATAACGAGTCCCAGGTTCGGTCAGCAAGTAAACGGCCGATCGCTTGAGTATCTATCAGATAGTCGGCCAGCAGCCTGAAAAGACCTTGGGTTTCCTTATCGGCGGATCGTGCGGGCGAGATGAGTAAAACCGCCTGGACCGGTGTCCCCTGCGGATCCCATGCAACAGGATTATCAAGCAGGCCTATCGCTATTTCCGTCCTATCGCTCACAGCTTCAAGGGGGTGGGGGAGTGCCACGCCGTTGCCAAAGCAGGTCGGGGCGGCAGCTTCTCTTTTGCGGACAAGTTCTTCGAAATCCCGCGGTAGCGCATTTGAGGTACGAAGCTGCATGCAGAGATAATCGAGTGCCTCATCTTTACTCGAGCAGGGGAGATGAGGGAAAAACAGAGATCGATCCAGGCAGCGCAAGGCATCTTCCGGTTCCGTCTCCGTTTCGAGGGTATTGCGCAGATTTTCCACCTCGGACTTTTCGAGGAATAGCGATATCTCGCGAACGGGCACGGGAAGTGCTCGGTCAAGGGGGACGGTAGTGAAGACATAGTCGATATCGCTGAAATCGACGCTCGAAATGTGCAAGATGTCGCACGTTCTGATTTCATTGATGATGTCCCCAAACTCGCGAGCACATCTATGTTCCAGCAGGCGCGCGCTACCCGTTCCGGATGCACATACCACAAGAAGGTTCTTTTTGGGAGCGTCTTCGTGCTCTCGTTCGATTGCCAAGGCGAATGCAAGCGCGAGATAGCCCGTTTCATCTTCAGAGAGCTGCGTGCCGAAATGGTGCGCCAGTACGGCACCCGCTTCCGTTGCCATCGACCAACCGAGGGGGTATCGCGTTTTTATTTCGCCGAGCAGCGGGTTTTTGAGCTCCATGTGGTGCTGGAGCCGAATCGAAAGCGGCTCGATATGACGAGCGAGATTCATGCGGAGCTCGAGATCGCCGCGAAAATCAAAGCGAAAAGTTTCCCAGATGGCGTAGACCATCCTTTCGGTAAGATCCCAGATCTCGTCAGAGATCGTTGATTTCCCCCGCGGGTTTTCGTAGTAGGCGCGTTTTCCCGCAAGATGGATGGAAATATAGGCGATTTCCTCTTCGGGAAGCTCGATGCCTATACGATCTCGGATACCCTCGGCGATCGTTCGGGATGCTGCAAATGCCTCAGTGTTCTTGAGGCCTTCCAGGTCCGATCTTTCCATGGGAGCGTAATGGCCTTCGGCGATTCTGAAGACTGCGACGATGATATGAATGAGAAGGTTTTGATATGCGATGGCGTTGATGGAGTAGTCGATTGTCGCCAACAGGTTGTCTATGCTCTCCACGATGTCTTCCAGGAGCACCCTCTGATCGTGTATCCCTTCCATGCCGATCAGACGATTCGCTATTCCGTCCGTCGGAGGAGTTCCGGGTGCGGCGATGAGTTCGGTGCGTGCGATCGAGGCGGCTATGCAAAGACGGCGGTTCAGCTCATCGCCCTGCACGCGCAGGCCGTGCCAGGGGCGTCTTTCCAGCGTTAGGTCGAACTTGTCTAGAGTTCGTTCCACTTCCTTTAAATCAAGCGAAATCGCACTGCGCGAAGCGCAAAGAGTGCTTTCCAGATCGCCGAGGGTCACCCAGTCGGAGCGTGAAACGAGGTCGTTGACGAGATATGAGACACGCTCCTCGCGTGTTCTCGGAGCGCTTTCGAGTCGCGCTTGGTGAGCATCGCACCCCTTTTCGGCAAGCGATGTCACGTTTTCGACCTCTAAGACATAGCCGCCCCCTCGGCGTTTTACGATCCGTGCCGAGGGGGCGATGAGTTCATTTGCCTGGCGGACATAGGTACGCACCGTGCGTTCTCCCACTCCGAGGCGGCAAGCGAGATCGGCGGAGGGGACTCCCTCTTCCCTTCCGATCTTACCGATGATCTCGATGAGTTCTTGAATGCGCGCGTCCACAGGAAAACCCGTCTTACTTGAGCCCGCAATGGCTCTGGTCGTTTCGTCACCGTTATTTTCCCACAAAAACGCATGGCTCTATGTAGAAATCGGTTGAAGCCGTGCTCTTATAAGGGCCGTGCTCCTATAAGAGCGATTGCAACTTCGGTAAAGACGCGCTCTCGGCCTCGTCGCCCAGTTGGTGCCGGCCGATCGTTTAGATTTTGGGCGGCAGCTCCTTCCCATTGGTCGATATCACCCGTTGATACCAATAGAAGCTATCTTTGCGCAGACGATCGAATGTCCCGTTTCCTTCGTCGTCGGCGTCGACATAGATGAGGCCGTATCGTTTTTTCAGCTCGCCTGAAGAAAACGATACCAGATCGATGAGCGACCACATGGTGTAGCCGATGAGATCAACGCCCTCGTCGATGGCCTCGCCGGCCTTGACAAGATGTTTGCCGAGATAGTCGATTCGGTAGTCGTCGTGAATCCGCCCCCGTTCATCCGGGCATTCGTCGACACCCAGACCGTTTTCTGCGATGAGCAGGGGAATCTGATAGCGGTCGTAGAGCTCGTGAAGAAAGGTCTTGAGTCCTTCGGCATCGATCTGCCATCCCCACGCGCTTGTTTCCAGGTAGGGATTCTTGACCGACGAGAGCACGAGATTTCCCTTTGCGCGGTCAAGGCCCTCGCCGTGTATCGTTCGGCAGCTTGTCGCGTAATACGAGAAGGGAAGAAAATCAGCCTTCCCGGCCTGAAGAACAGCTGCGTCCTCTTCCGATATATCGAGCGTGGCGCCATCGGCTTCACGTGTCCGCACGGCAAAGCTCGGATATGCGCCGCGCACGATCGTGTCCGCGAAATAGTAGAAGTCGTCCTGTGCTCCACGTTGCACGAGTGCGGCGTCGATCGGATCGCTGGTGTAGGTGTATCCGAACATTCCCGCGCACATGCAGCCCAGTTTGTTTTCGGCGTCGATCTCGTGCCCTGCCGCCACCACCCGGGCCGAAGCGACGAGCTGGTTGTGAGACTCCTCGTAAACGCGCTGGCGGTCCTCTGCTGTCGCGGCCGGGTTGATCTTCGCCATGAGCTTTAATACGTTGAGCTCGTTGAAGGTGATCCAGTAATGGACAAGCCCCCGGAACTCTTTAAGGCAGGTCGTGGCAAAGGTGACGTATTCATCGATGAGCGCTCGGTTCGACCAGCCGCCCCACTCCTCCAGATAGAATACGGGCAGGTCGTATTTGTAGAGCGTCACGATAGGCTCTATGTTGTGTTCCCGACACAGCGTGAGAAGGTCGCGATAGTAGTCGAGCCCCTTTTGGTTCACACCTCCGGCGACGCCGTTGGGGTAGATGCGGGCCCATGAAACGCTGAGATTGATCGCCTTGATCCCTAGCTCGGCGAAGAGGGCTATGTCTTCGCGGTAGCGATGGTAGAAATCGACCGAACGGTGATTGGGATAGAATGCTCCGTCTTGCAAGATGTAGCGCGCACCCGCTGGAAGCTGGCCGGCCATCTGCATAGTTTTACCTTCTGCGCCGTCGGGTAGGCGGTACCATGCGAAGCGCATGCTCTTCTTTGATCCTCCGAGCAGATAGTCGGCTTCGATGGGGGCCTTACCTCCTTCATTCCAAGCCCCCTCGCACTGGGCGGCGCTGATGTCGCCACCCCATAAAAAACCTTCGGGAAATGACATGCCAGGCTCCTTTCGGGGCGATTGTCGTTATCGCGGGTCCGTACGGCTGTTCAATCCATACGGGTTTACGGGCGGATCTCCATGCGATCGTCTGCAGGGAAGCGCACCCCGGCCATCAGGCGGGCCTTGGTCTGCACGCGGCTCACAGCGATGCTTTTCTCCAGCATCGTTTCGCAGAATCCCCGATCGTTCCTATCGATGGCGTCGATGAAAGCGGTGAATTCTGGAAGGAGGCGCGAAAGCGCCATGCCGTCATCGAATTCCTCGGTTGTGCCGTCGTAGAGCTCGAGTGTTGCCTTGCCCACGACGTTGGGAGACCATTCGGTGCGGATGACGCCGTCCGTTCCCTGGATCGTTCCCCCCTTAGGCCCCTTGCTGTCCTTTGCCTGCACGCACAGCGCGGTGCAATTCGGATAGGAAAGGGTCAGCACTCCGCTTGTGTCCACGCCTCGTTCGACATTCGCCGTGTAGCGGACATCGTTCGGCTCGCCCAAAAGGCCCATGACAAAATGAAGGTTGTAAAGGCCGAGGTCCATCATCGCCCCGCCGGACTTTGCGGGATCGAATGCCGGGAGCACGTGACCCGCCCGGAACGCGTCGTAGCGACTCGAATACTGATTGTGCTGGCTCTGAACGAGCTTGATGCTGCCGATGCGCGGCAGCCATTCCTGGACCTTGCGGTAGTTTCCCAGGTACAACGTGGTTACCGCTTCGAAGATGAGTAGATTGCGGTCCTTCGCCAACTTGGCGAGCTCGCGCGTCTCGCGCTCGGTGCTTGCCATGGGCTTTTCGACAATGACATGAAGCCCGCGCTCAAGGGCGCGTTTGCAGTAATCGAAGTGGAGGTAATTCGGCACCGCGACATAGACGGTGTCAATGCCCGTTGCCACAAGCTCGTCGAAGGAGGTCGTGGCGCATCCGATGCCGTAGCGCTCGCACAGCGCTTGAGCGCCTTCGAGCTCGATGTCTTGGATGCCTCGGACCTCGAGATTCTCGATCCTATCGAGATACGTCATAAAGTCCTTGACGATCATTCCTGCACCGATGATACCGAGTTTCATTTTCGGTCCTCCTTACATGATGTTGCCGACGACTTGATAGGAGCGGTCGGTATACTGCATGAGTTCGCATTTATTGCCATCGGGATCGTGGATCCAGAACTGGAAGGTTTCGCTGGGGCCTTTGTGGACCTCGGAATCGATCTCGATGCCGGCGGCCGTGAGCGCATCGTGGGCTTCGTAGATATCATCGACGAGCAAGGCGAAGTGGGAATAACCCAACTGCTCATTCCATGCAGCGTGCGGCTGCTGCCCGGGGAAGCTCGGGAAGAGCTCGATGAACTGGCCGGGCGCCGCTTCCAAGTACACGATCATGATGCGTTCGGGATCCAGTTCAGCGAGCTTGGCCATCGAGGCATCATCGCTGTCCTTGTATGCTTTGGCTCGAGTAACGATTTTGGGTTTCATGCCCAGCTTGTTCTGATAAAAATCGATCATTTCATCCAGCTGATCGGTGAAAAACGAAATGTGCATGATCGAATTGAATGGAACCATGGTCCTCTCCTCTGATTTCTGTCGCTTGAAATGGCTTTACCTATACGGACATGGACGATGCTTGGTTTTCGACTCCTATCAATGAGCGGGCCGTGAACGGAGGATGTTACGAAAGCCGGTGCCTGCCTGCGATGCGATCGAAATGCACCGACGCTCCGATGAGGTTCGCGTCATTGCCGCGTGCGCACTTCTGCACGTCTGGCTGCGCCACACGGAACATTGAGTGCTCCTCGAATCGGAGTGCGCATGCGGCCTGTATGGCTTCGATCAATTCGGGATGCTCGCTGATGCCTCCACCGACAAGAAAACGCTCGACATCCAGGAGCGTCTGGATGCTGTAGACCACATCGGCCAGTTCATTTGCAAAGCGTTCGATGTGGTTGTTTTTTTCCTCATCGAGATCCTGGAAAAACAATCGGCCGGAATATTTTCGGGGGTCGATTCCGTGCGCGGTCGCATAGGGTCCGAAAAGACCCATAGCGCTGTTGTGCATGAACCAATAGCGCTCGCACCCCGTGCCTCCGACATCGTATAGATAGCTTGACAGCTCTCCGGCATTATCGTGGGCACCGTGGTAGAGCTCGCCGTTTAGCATCAACGCTCCGCCGATGGCCGTGCCCAGGACCAAGACTACGGCGTTATCTACATCCCGGAGGTTTCCGCCGGATCGCTCGCCGAGCAGGGCGCATTCGGCGTCGTTGGCGATTGCCACCGGGCAGCCCAAGAGGGTTTCGAGTTCTGTTTTGAGGTCTTCCCTCATGATGAAACTGTAGGATCCCCCGTGATGGACGAAACCCGTTTGGGCGTTGACGCAGCCTGCAAAGCTGATGGCGACACCATCGGTTTGCCGTTCATAGGTGGAATAGATGCTTCTGATCGTTTGAAGGAACTCGTCGCGGCTTTTATTCGGTGACGGGATGCAGTGACTTTCCGTCACCGTTTCCGCGCCGGCGACCAACGCGTATTTCAGGCTGGTTCCACCAAAATCGAGTGCAAGACGTTGGCTGGTGGTCATGGGCCTCCTCCTTTTCTGGGACCTGTGACGAGCGCGTCACGACAAGTCTTCGCCATTGGTGGCGATGACTTTTTGGTACCAGTAGAACGAATCCTTCTTGTATCGTTTAAGGGTGCCCGCTCCGGTGTCGTCTTTGTCGACATAGATATAGCCGTAACGTTTTGTGATTTGCGCCGATGACGCTGCGACCAGATCGATGCAGCCCCACGAATTGTATGAAATGAGATCGACACCCTCATCGAGTGCCTCCAGCATTCCCTTGATATTGGAACGCAGGTAATCGATGCGATAAGGATCGTGCACCGAGCCGTCTTTCTCGAGAACGTCAGTCGCTCCCAGGCCGTTCTCGACGATCATGAGCGGGATCTGATAGCGGTCGTACAACTCGATCATGGTGATCTTGAGTACGTAGGGGTCTATGGTCCAACCCCATTCGCTCTTGTCCAGATAGGGATTGCGCAGGCCTTTCATCAGATTGCCCACGATCTCTGCGTTTTCGTCGGTATGCGAGGTGTAGCAGCTTGAGTTATAGCAGGAGAACGCGTAATAATCGACTTTGCCGGCTTGCAAGTCTGCGATATCGGTAGGAGCCCATTCGAGTTCGACGCCTTCGTCTTCCCATATCTTTTGAGCGTAAGAGGGGTATGCGCCCCGCACCATTGTGTCGCCGAAATAGTGAGTTCTTTTGCGGGTCTGCTCCATTACCGTGAGGTAGTCGGTTGGATCGGCAGTCATGGGGTAGGTCGTTCCCTGGTAGACCATGCAGCCGACCTTGAAAGAGGGATCGATATCGTGCGCCGCGCGCACCGCACGCGCGCTTGCCACCATAAGGTGGTGTCCAAGCTGATAGGCTTGCTGCGCCGAGATGACGCCGAATTCCTTTCCGATCATGGCGATGCCGTTTATCTCATTGAACGTGATCCAGTATTTCACCAGATCGCGATACTCGACAAAGCAAACCTTGGCAAAGGCCTCGAATTCGTCGACCATGCTTCGATCGAGCCAGCCACCGTCGTATTTATCGTCGAGATAACAGGGCATGTCATACTTGAAGAGGGTTACGATGGGTTCGATATCATATCGTTTTAGCTCGCTGAGAACATCGCGGTAGAATTCAACTCCCTCGCGGTTGATTCCCCCATCGATTCCGTGAGGCATGACTCGTGCCCAAGAGATGGACAGGTTCAGCGATTGAAAGCCCATTTCGGCGAATAAGGCGATATCTTCTCGATAGCGGTGGTAGAAATCAATGCCGGAACGATACGGATAGTATGCATCCGGTTTTTCGATGCGTTCGATGCCACCGGGCGGTATTACGTTCCAACATGGCATGGGTCCTTTTTGGAGATTCCCCGTTGCATCGCGATAGGATACGCTTTTGAAGTGGGCGACCCCGCCCGAGCATTCGGCATAATCAGATTCAACCGGGGATTTTCCACCTTCATTCCAAGCGCCTTCACACTGTACGGCGGAAATAGAGCCACCCCATAGGAGTTTGCGTTTCTCTCGTTTAGCGGCGCTTTGCTCGCGTTTCATGGCTTTCTCCTTAAATCTAGCGACGTGCGAGTTCCTGATGCAGATAAATCATCTGTTCGATGAGCTCTTGGGCAAGCATGGCCGTCATCAGATGATCCTGTGCGTGGACGAGCATTACGTCTACAGCGGTGTGGTCCCCCTGTGCCTCGCGAACCAGCAGCTCCGTTTGCTGGTTATGGGCCTCGAGTGCAGCAGCCTTCGCCTGATCCATCAGCTTGTGCGCACGATCGAAATCTTTCTCCCGAGCCGCTTCGAGAGCCTCGAAAGAAAGGCTCCGTGCCTGTCCCGCCGCTGCGATGAGCGCAAATGAGAGCATCTCATCACCGGTGTCGGTTGTTACGGGATCGCTCTGCTTATCAGTGTTTTCCGTCATCATGTCCGTTTCCTTTCCAGCTTGTGTTGTGTCCGCGTTCGCGGGCACGGTCGTTTCGACACCGCACGGTCAGATTGACGTCTTTGCGGGAAATCGATATATCCACCGTACGGCATCCGTTGGAAAGTCTCCAACGGGGCTTTTTCCTGAAAAGATGGAAAAGTACGAGATTGAAACAGCCTCTGCAACGATCGACGTGCCGATGCCGGGAGAAGTGAGACTATTCTGAACAAGTTGAACGGGATGGGTGTAAAGGGCAGATATCCCTGTTCATGTGTTGCGTGGCACGAAATGGGGAAGAATCCGAAGCGATGTATATTGGAGCCGACGCGCCGGTGGGCATCGGCGATGATTGAGAAGAGAATCCCCATGCCTGACGAGGAATACGACAAGGCGGCCGAGCATTGGACGAGCAAAGAAACTGAGACGGTGCGCATGCCGGAAGACGAGCTGCGTGCCGAGGTTGAGAGGTTCCTCGCTGAGCACAATACCTGCGCTCGCCTGCGGAATCGGTGACTTCGTGCGCTGCACGCCGCTTGAGTATGCGTGGCGCGACGGTGCGGTTTGGATTTTCTCGGAGGGTGGGCTCAAGTTCTGCGCGCTCAAAGAGAACAAAAACGTGAGCCTCGCCGTGTTCGAGCCCTACGACGGCTTCGGTACGCTCGCAAGCGTACAGGTCACGGGTGTAGCGGAGGTCGTCGATCCCGAGAGCCCGGCGTTCGCCGACGCTGCAGCTGCGAAAGGCTTGCCCGCGGCGGCGCTTCCCAAGCTCAAGGGGATGCTCAATCTCATTCAGCGGCATGGAGGAGCGCGACAGCATGAAGACCTCGCCCAAGCCGGAAGAGGTCCGTGCGCTTGCCCGCAAGCTGGCGTAAGCAGTCACATGCATGGGTACCATTTTTTTAACGCAGAATAATAATCAAATATCGATTAATCTGCGTTAAAATATTGTCAAACAAAATTTCATGAGGAAAGGACGCTCATGCGCCGGAAAGCAGACAGGCTCCTTAAGGAATGGCGAGACAAAATCGATAGGAAACCTCTGTTGGTCAAGGGCGTTCGCCAGTGCGGCAAGACCTATCTGCTCAGAACATATGCACGGGATCTTTTCGAGTCGGTCGTCTATATCAATCTCGAGAATGACCGGTCGGCTCGGGCAGACTTTTCGGGCGGTCTCGATCCCCATTCGATTGTGCGTGCGATTGAGGCCCGCACGGGACAGCGCATCGTACCGGGTAAAACCCTGCTATTCATTGACGAGGTCCAGGCATGCGAGGAAGCGCTTACGTCCCTTAAGTACTTTTGCGAAGATGCACCCGAATATTATGTCGCGGCTGCTGGGTCGCTCCTTGGGGTTGCCATTAATCATCAGTCGTATTCGTTCCCCGTTGGAAAGACCGATTTGATCGAGATGGCTCCGCTTGATTTCGAAGAGTTTCTTTGGGCGATGGGGCACGACCGGCTGGCCGACGAGATTCATTCGTCATTTGAATCGATGGAGCCCCTTGCTCCGAGTCTTCATGACGAAGCACTGAGGTTCTATCGACAGTATCTTGTTATTGGTGGAATGCCTGAGGCTGTCCAAACCTATGTTGAGGCTCAGTCGGTCATCGATGTCGCCGAAAAGCATCGAATTATCCTCGACGGATATTCAGCTGACACTAACAAATATGCCGATGAGCGCTTGAGCGCAAAGACACGTGCGTGTTTCGATTCCATCCCGCAGCAGCTTGCCAAAGAAAACCGTAAATTCCAGTACAAGGTAGTGCGAGCGGGGGGCAACGCGTCTCTATTTGGAGACGCTCTCGATTGGCTTGTATTGTTAGGCACCGTGAAACGTTGCAGCCTGGTCGGGCGGATTGAAAGTCCTCTCGAGGCGTTTGTTAACCCTTCGTCTTTTAAAATCTATCAGGCGGATACCGGGCTGCTTGTCTCCAAGGCAGGTGCTCAACGAGCCGATATTCTCTCCGGTATCGGCGGTACATTCATGGGCGCGCTTACCGAAAACTACGTTGCCCAACAGCTTTCTGCCATTGGCTACCCTCTGCATTATTGGGCACGAGATAATCGTGCGGAAATCGACTTTGTCGTGGAGAGGCAGGGGTGCGTGTCTGCGATTGAGGTTAAAGCGGGGGAGAATACGAGGTCTCGAAGCCTGTCCTCACTTAAAAAGAGCCATCCGGGCGTGCGCCTTATCAGGCTTTCAACTAAGCCCTTTGGATTGAATGATGGGCTCAGATCCATTCCGCTTTATGCAGCTTTTTGCCTATAGAGAGTGATTTGAGCTGCAAATTGTCCGTATGGCCTGATGGTTGGATGGCACCCATATGGTGAAGGCACGGCGGGCGAGGATATTATCGGTGGATTGGTGCGAGGAGATGTGGATCTCGATTTCGTCCATAGTGCGCATGCTGACCCTTGGCTCCGAGACTCTTCTTCATCCGACATGTCCTTTCTATATCTGACTCGAAAGCTTGAGCATGCAGGGCTTGTCCGCCTCCTCCTCGTTGAACCAACAGTGCTAGAGACATCCCGAACGGAGCGCAGCCGAGAGTTCGGCTGCGCCTCTTGCGACAATCCTACTTGCGAACGACGCTGATGCGCTGGCGCACATGATCGCCGGACTCGATTTCGTCAACCATGGCAATGGCGTAGTCGGCATAGGAGATGATGGACTCGCCGCGCTCGTTCAGGGTCAGCTCCTCGCCGCCAAGGATGTATTCTCCCGTACGCTCGCCGTCAGCCTGGAAGTCGCCTGCAGGGCTGACGTAGGTCCAATTGACGTCGTCGCGTTTACGCAGGTCGGCCAAAGCGACACCCATAGCGGATGCCAACGGCTTGAACATCTCGGGGAAATTGGGTCCCTCGGAAACGGTGACCGTGTGCTCGGGGTTCACGTACAGGCTGCCCGCACCGCCCACGACGAGCAAGCGGGTTTCGCTACCGGAGAGCACGTCGCACAAATGCTCGAGGGTAGTGGAGTGCTGAGAGAGGGTCTCGGGTGTCCAGGCACCGAAGGCATCGACTACGGCGTCGAATCCACCCAAATCTTCTGCGGTCAGGTCCATGATGTCCTTAACGACGGCCTTCTGAGCCACAGTTGCATTCTCGGAGCGGACGAAGGCGGTGACGTCCATGTCACGCTGGACGGCCTCCTTGACGATGAGCTTGCCGGCCTTGCCGTTTGCCGCGACTACTGCGATCTTCTTGGTCATAGTACGTTCCTTTCTGCTTTATCGCCCTTTTGCGATGTTGCCTTTTGACAGGGCAAATACTATGATTCACGCAGTCTATACGGAAGTAGGCACAAAAAGGTGCTGTAGGTACCTTTTTGTAACTATTGGCGTTTATCTGCATTTTTGAACATGGAGAGATTATGAACGAACGACTCGATTCTTTGCCTGCATGCCCAGTTGAGACCACCCTCACGCTCATCGGCAACAAATGGCAGGTCCTTATCTTGCGCGATCTCAGCCGCAATGGTGTCTTGCGATTCAAAGAGCTACAACGCTCAATAGGTGGGATCTCCCAAAAGGTGCTCACTACCAATCTACGCTCCATGGAAGAGTCAGGGATTGTCCGCCGCGAAGTATTCGCAGAAGTCCCGCCTCGTGTTGAGTACTCTCTCACGGATCTAGGGCAAACCCTCAAGCCTGTTTTAGATGCCATGTGGGCTTGGGGAGAAAGCTACAAGGAGCACCTTCGCGATCAGGCTTAAATGTAGATAGGAGGCGTTTCAGGACAAAGGAATACGCCTCCGGCACGTTGGCTCGACGGGATTGGTGCCGAGATTTACGGGCGCCTAGCTGGTTTGTATCGCCATCCCGAAGACCCTCGCTCTCTTCCGCCCTGATGCAAGAACATCCGTTGGAAAACCATGTCGCTTATCAAGCTTTAGAATGACTCAGCCAATCACCCCTCGTCAGGCAAGCGATCTACTCTGTGAACCTACAATGGTTCGACTGCCGCTGTTCTAGTCAAACAAGCTCGGCATGTCGTTTTCTTTCATGAGGGCGCCGGCGGAGGGCAGACTCTGCGCGGTGAACTTTTCGGCCGAGACGCCGGCGCCAAGGATTTCCTCGGTTGTGCCGACGGTGGTGACCGAACGGCCCTTCTTGGCAGTAAAGGCCTGGACGCCCTGCGTGTTGGTGGTCGTCTTGGTCTTGAGCAGCGACGTGTTGAAGTTCATCAGGCGATAGTCGCTCGAAACGAGCGCGATGTCGCGATCTTCCTTGAGCACCTGGGCATACAGCAATTTGCTGCCGCTGTAGATGGCGTTCTTGAGGCGCTTGCGGTTGGTCTTGGTGACGTATCCGGCAAGCGCGACGCGCACCACGCGACCGTTCTCAAAGACAAACAGCGCGTCGGCCTTGTAGTCCTCGGGGTCGATGACCCAGATGACGCTCTCGTCGGGTGCCATCTCAAGATCGGTCGGCAGGTACGAGCCCAGCTGGGCGGACTTGGTGTCCTCAAACTGCGCGACCTTGCACTTGTACACCTGGCTCTTGTTGGTAAAGACCAGCAGCTCGTGCGTGTTGGAGGACGGGAACTCAATAAAGGGCTTGTCGCCGTCTTTGTACTTGAGCGTAGCGGCCTTCTTGAGCACGCGGTCGGTCATCTTTTTGAGGTAGCCATCGCGCGAGAGCATGATGGTAACGGGGTACTCCTCGACCTCGGGCTCCAGGCTCACTTCGATAACCTCATGGGGCTCAATCCTGCCCGTGCGGCGCGGCATCACGTACTTCTTGTTGACCGCGGCCAGCTCGTCGCTGATGACCTTTTTGATTTTGTCCTCGCTCGACAGGATATCCTCGAGCTCGGCGATTTCGCCCTCGAGCTTGGCGATGTCCTTGGTGCGGTTGAGGATGTACTCCTCGTTGATGTTGCGGAGCTTGAGCTCGGCAACAAACTCGGCCTGGGTCTCATCGATGTCGAAACCCTTCATAAGGTTGGGCACGACCTCGGCCTCGAGCTTGGTGCCACGGATGATGGCGATAGCCTTGTCGATATCGAGCAAAATCGCTTCAAGACCGTGCAGCAGATGCAGGCGCTCGGACTTTTTGCCCAGGTCGAAGTTAATGCGACGGCGCGTGGACTGAATGCGCCACGCGACCCACTCGTGCAGGATCTGGCGCACGCCCATAACGCGGGGGTAGCCGTCGACCAGCACGTTAAAGTTGCACGAGAACGAATCCTGCAGCGTGGTCGAGCGATAGAGCTTTGCCATGAGCTTATCGGGATCGACGCCGCGCTTAAGGTCGATAGCGATGCGCAGGCCCGAAAGGTCGGTTTCGTCACGGATGTCAGCGATTTCCTTGACCTTGCCCTCCTTGGAGAGCTTGACGATGCGCTCGATGATGACATCGGTCTTGGTGGTGTAGGGGATCTCGTAGACCTCGATGATGCGCTCTTCGGGAATCCAGCGCCAGCGGGAGCGAATCTGGAAGCTGCCCAGGCCGGTCTCGACGATCTTCTCCATCTCCTCGCGGCGGTAGATGATCTCGCCGCCGGTCGAGAAGTCGGGCATGGGCATGTACTCGAGCAGGTCGCAGTCGGGGTCCTTGAGGTAGTGCATCGTGGCGGTGCAGACCTCGTTGAGGTTAAAACCGCAGATGTCGGACGCCATGGCGACGCCGATGCCCTTGTTGGCCGAGACGAGGATGTTGGGGAACGTGGTGGGCAGCAGGCGCGGCTCCTTCATGGCGCCGTCGTAGCTGTCGATGAAGTCGACCGGGTCCTTGTCGATATCCTTGAAGATCTCGGCACTGATGGGGGAGAGCTTGGCCTCGGTATAACGCGAGGCGGCGTAGCTCAGGTCGCCCGAGTAGTACTTGCCAAAGTTGCCCTTCGACTCCACGAAGGGGGCGAGCAGCGCCTCGTTGCCGGTGGCCAGACGCACCATCGTCTCGTAGATCGCGGCGTCGCCGTGCGGGTTGAGCTTCATGGTCTGGCCCACGATGTTGGCGCTCTTCTGGCGCTCGCCCTTGAGCAGACCCATCTTGTACATGGTGTAGAGCAGCTTGCGGTGTGAGGGCTTAAAGCCGTCGATCTCGGGGAACGCACGCGAGACGTTGACGCTCATGGCGTAGGGCATGTAGTTGACCTCGAGCGTCTGCGTGATCGGCTGGTCGGTGACCTCGGAGTGCAGGCCGATGACGTTCTCGGCGTTGACCTGCTTTTTCTTTGGCTGGTTCTTCGTCTTCTTCTTTGCCACGATTTCCTCTTGAACTTCTTGTGGGCCGTCGTTATCGGTTTGCTGCTACTGCAGGTCCAGCTGGTCTAGGTATTCCTTGCCGTGCTCGGAGATGTGGCGCTTGCGGCCCGCCTCGTCGTTGCCCAGCAACAGGTTGAACATGGTTTCCATCTTGGTGACGTCCTCGGGCTCCACCTTGATCAGGCGACGCGTCTCGGGGTTCATGGTGGTGAGCCACATCATGTCCGGATCGTTCTCACCAAGACCCTTGGAGCGGTTGATCGAGCACTTCTGGTCGCCGATCTCCTTGAGGATGCCGTTCTTCTCGAGCTCGGTGTAGGCAAAGTAGGTTTTCTCTTTGCAGTTGATCTCGTAGAGCGGCGACTCGGCGATATACACGTAACCCTCGTCGATAAGCGTGGGCACCAGGCGGTAGAGCATGGTGAGCACGAGCGTGCGGATGTGATAGCCGTCGACGTCGGCGTCCGTACAGATGATGACCTTGTTCCAGTTGAGGTTGTCCAGGTCGAAGGCACCAAGGTTCTTGATACGCTTGTCCTTGATCTCCACACCGCAGCCCAGCACGCGCATGAGGTCCATGATGATGTCGGACTTAAAGATGCGCGGGTAGTCCTCTTTCAGGCAGTTGAGGATCTTGCCTCGGACGGGCATAACACCTTGGAACTCGGCATCGCGCGAGGTGCGGATGGCGCCTGCTGCCGAGTCGCCCTCTACGATGTAGATCTCGCGACGGTCCTTGTCCTTGGAGCGGCAGTCGATGAACTTCTGCACGCGGTTGGCCATGTCGGTCTTCTGCTGCAGGTTGGTTTTGATGCTCTGGCGCGTCTTCTCGGCGTTCTCGCGCGAACGCTTGTTGATGAGCACCTGCTCCATGATCTTGTTGGCAGCGTCTTTGTTCTCGATCAAGTAGGTCGAGAGGCGCTCCTTAAAGAAGGCAGTCATGGCCTGCTGGATAAAGCGGTTGTTGATGGCCTTCTTAGTCTGGTTTTCGTAGGACGTCTGGGTGGAGAAACAGTTGGTCACCAGCACCAGGCAGTCCTGGACGTCCTGCCATTTGATGCCGCTCTCGTTTTTGTTGTACTTGCCCTGTTGCTTGATGTAGGCGTCGATGGCGCTAGTCAGAGCACTGCGGGCCGCCTTCTCGGGCGAACCGCCGTTCTCGAGCCATGACGAGTTGTGGTAGTACTCCTGCATCATGAAGGTGCGCGAGAAGCACATGCAAGCAGTGATTTTTACGTTGTAGTCGGGCAGGTCCTCGCGGTCGCGACCGCGGCGGTCGGCCTCGATAAAGAAGGGCTCGGTAAGGTAGTCGGTACCGACCTTCTCGAGCACGTAGTCCTCGATGCCCTTGGGATAGCAAAAATCCTCTTCGGTAAATTCGCCATCGTCGCCCTCGATACGCAGGCGGAAGGTCACGTTGGCGTTGACCACGGCCTGGCGGCGCATGGTCTCGCGATACCAATCGTGGGGAATGCTGATGGAGGTAAAGACCTCAAGATCGGGGCGCCACTTGATGGTGGTGCCGGTGCGGTCCTCATCGCTGGGCTCAATCTCGAGTGCCTTCTTTTTGGCGCCGACGACCTTGCCCTTCTTAAAGTGCAGGGAGTACTTGTTGCCATCGCGCCAAACCGTAACGTCCATGTACTCGGAGGCGTACTGAGTCGCGCAGGAGCCCAGGCCGTTGGTGCCGAGCGAGAAGTCGTAGTCGCCGCCCTGGTTGTTGTTATACTTGCCGCCGGCGTAGAGCTCGCAGAAGACGAGCTCCCAGTTAAAGCGCTTCTCGGAAGGGTTCCAGTCGAGCGGGCAGCCGCGGCCGTTGTCCTCTACCTGAATGGAGCCATCGCGAAAGGCGGTAAGGGTGATGAGCTTGCCGTAGCCCTGGCGCGCCTCGTCAACGGCGTTGGACAGGATCTCGAAGGCGGCATGCGCGCAGCCGTCGAGTCCGTCCGAGCCAAAGATGACGGCGGGGCGCAGGCGTACGCGCTCCTCGTCCTTGAGCTGGCGGATACTGTCGTTACCATAGTTTGCGGTGTTTTTTGCCATACTCGCTCTCTCGGTGCTCCTTTGCTGCGTTTAAGTCATATAGATAGTCAAGGTAGCATAGCCAAGCCCATAGGCGATTCCAACCAACACGAAATCCATCGAACAACCGTTCGAACTTAGGATGGAAAGAGCTTACTCGGACAAAACCGAGTCGGTTCTGTCCGAGTAAGTTTGAAGGCGGCTGGAGGCGCCCTACCTTGTTTGCGGATGGATCGAATCGAACATTGGGACAAGCGTCTCGTTTTATGGGCCACGGGCGTGCGTGTGCGAGTCCCTTTGGCCCATAAGGAACGCTGGCGGGTCGTTATTTGGGCCGTGGGTCACTTCGCCGGCGCCGCGTTTCGTCATACGCTCATAGTGGAAGCCGATGCCACGGAGCCGACTTGCGACTCGGGCAACGGATGAGCTGCAAGCCGAAAGGAGCGGTGAGGATGATGAAGCCCATGACGAAGAAGCTGCTGTTAGGAATTCCCACCGTGACGCTTTCGGCTGTGTTGGCTTGTACGCTTGCCGGCTGCGGCGGTAATGTGCCGAGTGGCTCGGGCGGGAGCGCACCTGTGCAGGAGAAATCCAAGAAGGCCAAGGCCTATGAGTCGCAGACGGTCGAGGTGGCAGGTATTACCTATGAGTCGGTGGCTCACGGTACGTTCTATCGCGGTGATGCCAAGAAGCAGGACGGCTTTTACCTGCACATCATGATTACCAACAACAACACAAAGAACAGGACGTTCAGTTCCTTTAACGTGCATGCTGCCCAGGGCGATCTTGAGGCAGGCGACCCGTTGTTTACTTCCGGCAAGGCGGCCGTGCTCGACTACGTTGCAAGCGAGGCTCCCGATGATCTGCACAAGGGAATTGACCTTTCCGAGAGGCCAGATATCGGTCCGGGCGAGACCGTTGAGTACGTGTATTTCTGGGCGCCCAAGACGGCGTACTACGGGCCCATCACTGTCGAGTTCGTAGACGCTTACGCCCCCGCCAAGAATCATGAGGCCATGCACTTTGACACCACAGACTGCGAGACCAAGGAGTTCAAGGCGGCCGGCGGCGTGGCCGATTCTGGCGAGAAGGCAGATTTAACGGGCATCGACTGCGCATCGTACAGCATCGAGGCCGCCGATGGGTACACGCTGGATTCGTCCGACGAAGAGCGCGAAAAGGCAAACTTCTTCCACGACGAGACTGGAGGACGCCTGAACATCAGCATCTTCCCGCGCTCGCCGGAGGAAGAGGTTGCAAGCCTAGAGCAGGTCTACGAAGGCAAGGAGACAACAACCGACCAGGTCGAGTGCAACGGCATAACGTGGCTGCGCTTTACCGGTCCCGACAACGGTCATACGCTGTTTGCGACGGCTCCCGCAACGGGTGAAACCGTCCGCGTGTCGATCGGCTGGAAGATCGACTGGGATGCCGCCGTGCCCATGATGGAGGCACTGAAGCTCAAGTAACGCCGCGATTCTTACGTCAGGCGACTCAGGACTGGCTCCGAGTTATCGGGGCCAGCCCATTTTGATGTTCGATGAGCCGAGTTGGCGTCTCTCACAAAAGTAACTAGGAGCTAGCGAGGCTTATCCGAATTGACCTCATTGGCGGTGTCGGTTTCGAGCGCCGTGCGGCGGGCGCTGTAGGCGACAAGGCCGGCGCCTGCCGCGGCGAGTGCTGCGGCGGTTGCCGTAAGGGGAGCGTTGACATCGCCCGTGCCCGCAAGCGCGCCCGCTTTTCCGGAGCGCTTGTTATTGCCGTGGTCCTTGCCGCTGACAGAGCCACTGCCGCCACCGGAGCTGCTTCCGTCGGAACCACCTCCACTCGAGCCACCATCGCCGTCTACTGTCATCGGGGCGTCGTGAAGCCCTGTCGTATCCGCGCTGTCGCATACGCCGACCTGAACTTCTGAGCGTTCGCATGTCGCGTCGGGCACATGAAGCTCGTGCAGAATGGCGCCCAGCGTCGAGTTTGCGCCCGGTCGAATTTCCTCGAGCGTCACGGGATCGAGCGCCACCAGATTACGCGCCTTCGCATACAGCGTTACGCGTTTGCCCACTTCGTCGCTCCAACTCTCGGGGATGGCGAAGCTCATGCGGAACTGTGCCGTGCAACCCGGTGCCAGCACGGCGTTGCCGTTGTCGGCTACCAGCGGGTGCGTTGCAAAACGTGTGCCCAGCGTCTCGAGCGCGTACTTCACGTGTGCCATGTCGTTGGCCGAAGCGTCTTCGGCAAGCTCTGGATCGTAGGTAGAAGCCATGCGTGCGTTCGCTCCGAATCCGATGGATGCGCTGGAGAACGGCTGGCTGGAGCCCTCTCGGTACAGATCGATCGTGCCGGCGGTCAGTAAGGTGTTGCCGTCGTTTCGCACCGTGACCATGAAGGATTCGCCTGCTGCTCCGGGCACCACCGCGCCCGAGGTAGCGACCGCGCCCGTCGGAGTGGCACACGCTACCAAGGGTACTTCGATGCCGTGCAGCTCTGCCTCGCTCTTCTCCGCGCTCACAATGTGCGTGGCGAGCGCGGAGAGCATGCCTCCCGACGTCAAAAATGTCGTTATCTGATCGACGGGATGGTCCAGCTCGCACATCACGAACGGCTCCGTGAACAGATCGCCTGCCAAGGTGCTGGCGAAGATGCGGAAGTGCTTGCCCATCACTGCTACCGGGTTGCCTTCTTCGTCGTAGGTTTGTCCCACCTTGCCATCGGTGTTCTCTACATAGAGCACGCACCTGCCGTTGTTGCTTACGCTAAACGATGCCGGGCCACAGCCTGCGGCGCCCACGGGCTGCGTTGCAAATGCCGATGCGCCTCGCGTCCAAGTAATATGCTGCAGCTGCTCGTTGACAGTGGCCAAAAAGCCCGAATGCTGTGGCCACGGCACCGCATGGGGTACCGTGGCGTCTGGTGGCATAACGCCCCAGCCCGCAATGGACTGGCCAATCACGGCGTACGATGCGCAGCCGCAACCGTCTGCGGTCTCGTACGCAACGGGCGTCACCATTTTGCCGTTGATATTCTCGGGCTCGCCCAGCTCGATACTCGACGGTGCTTGCGGAAAGCGGAGAACTTGGCGGAACGTCAGGCTGTCGCCCGAAACGTCCGACCACAGGGTAAAGCACTCCAGCGCAACCTCAGCCTCGCTGCCGAGCGCCTTCTCTGCGGTGGCTCCGCGGCGGTGGAGGTAGGCACCCGACAGGCGCCCGTCGACCAGCGTCTTGCCCACCGTGATGCGTGGGCACTGCAGGCAATGGTAGCCATCCTCTTGCAGGCGGCCGCGCGAAATGCTGCGCCATGACGTATGCGACACCACGCGAACTCCGCCGTTGCTTATGCGCAGGCGCACAACGGACAGTATGCCGGATGTGCTCGCCACATCGAAAAGGGTGTTGTCGCCGTCGCGGCGCTCGCCCGAGACCAGCAGCACGTAGGCGTCCTGGTTTCCTCTTCCGTCCGTATATTCCACCACGTCGAAGTCGTAATCGTATATGCCGTCGCGCTCCACGTCGCCCTCGCCAAAGCCAAGGGGGAAGTCCACGGGCGTGGGAGCGGACCACGTGCCGTTTGCCTTTGCGTGCACCACCAGGCGCGAGCGGCCATTGTCGCCGTAGCGCACCGAGGCGATGCGGAACAGGCATTCTACGCCGGCGATAATTGCCAGTTTCATGTGAGCTTCGCTGAGCACGCCAGTAAACAGTACGTTGTCGCTCGAGGGTTTGATGCCGCCACGCTCGTCCTCCGATACACCGGCAGAATTGGCGTTGGGGTCCGCAACAGCGTTCGTCGCCTGCCCGATATAGGTGTACTCGTACATCGGCGCGGCGTTTTCGTCGTTCCCTATCAGTGCATGGACGAAATGCTCGATCTGTCCCGTGTCGTCGCTTTCTGCATCTGCCTCGAGCTCAATGCGCGCGACCGATCGGTCCCAATCGCGCACGACGGGCGCGACGTTTACGGCAGTGGCCTTAACCTCGGCGCGTGCGAGCAGCTCGGCGTTGGTGACGATGGTGGCCGACGCGATAAACTGCGGCACACCACCTGCCTCGGCGTTGCCGGGCGTGCCGAAGCGGGCATCCAGCGTGTAGGGCGTATCTCCACCCAATGCGAGCTCAGAGCGCTGGAGCACATACTGGTCGCCATTGTTCACCGACATATTCCACGAATCGATGAGTGTGGGCCACGACCCCGACCAAGCCTTGGTGGTCCACTTGAACATTACGAACTGGAGTATCACATCGACATCGACGTCTGCACCTACACGCAGCCGCGGAAGCTGGTGTCCATCTGCCTTCTCGTACCCAATGAACAGCGTGAGGGATGCGGCGCCGCGCACGGCAGACGAAGCGACGCCTGCAACGCCGGCGCCAAAGGTGACGGCAAGCCCGATCTGGATGGTGAATGAGCCCGAGGTGTTTGAATAGTCGAGCGATATGTTTTTAAAAAACGCCGCGCCGCTGCCGTGCGTGTGGGCACCCACGGCGAGCGCCAGTTTTGCCAGCACCCAGGGGTTGACGTTTAGGAAAAACGGCACCGGTCCTAGGGTAAACTGCTCGGTCCAATTGAGGTCGGTTCTTACCTGGAAGAGGGCCTTGATATTGCCGTATGCGGGGTCGTTGTTGTCACCCCAGGTTTTGCCCACCCAATCGTAGGCGAGCGAGCCGTACAGCTGTGTGGCGATATCCATCGTGAACAGCGGCGTGCAATGGTGGCGAAGGAGCTTGGTGTTTCTTGGGTCGGTGCCCGAACCGGCACTCATACTCTTGTACTGATTCCACTTCCCCTCCATCTCGTCGAGGTAGCGGTTTGCCTGCTTGGCGCCCGACTCGCGCGGCGACTTCTTCCAGTACTCCGGATCCGGATTGCCCGAATCGTTCATATAGCTGGCTGGTTTGTATCCTCCGCCAAACAGCACGTATCCAGCAAACGAGAAATCGAAGAGGATCGGAAATGTGGGCATCCAGCACGTGAACTTATTGCCGCCGATGCCGGGAAACGCCGCGGGGAAATCAAACGGAGTGATCTCTTGGTCCATGGTAGTGGGGACGATAGTGGTCGAGCCCGATTCTGCCTTTGCGGCCGGCGCAGTGACAACGGCCATGGGGGAGGAGAGTGTGTAGGTCTTGCCCTGGTAGTCGAGGACAAAGCGCAACTTGCATCCTTCTTCCAGAAGGCTCGACGCTGCATCGAGGAACTTGTCTTCCAGCGTGAATGTCGCCAGATTGTCCACGTCCGATGCGCTGGCCTTGATCTGACCAATCTGCGTGACGGTTTCGGTTGAGCTGCCCGCAGCGGGCATCACTTTATTGATATGCAATGTTGCCTGCCCGCCCTGCGGCAGATGAGCCTGCACGGTAAAAGCGTGCGTGTCGGGCTGGTCGTTTGCCGCTTCGTCCGCTGGCATTGCCATAAACGTGGCGTCGGCGTACTGGATGTCCCATTCGTCGAACGTGAGCTGGCGGAAGTACGGCTCGCCATCGGAGAGCGGACGTGTGGGTGCGGTTATGGCGGTGCCGCCCTGGATACGCGCAAGGGGAATCTCGACATCGCGGTAGCCCGCCATGCTAATGGAGATGCCGCCGTTAAAGTCGTACGCGTCGAGAAGCGTTGCCTCGTCCACGTAGCCTTCCGAAAGAGGGGCGACCTCAAAGATGGCCGTGCCTTCTTCATCGGTCGTGGCGGCGAGCTGCTTGCCTGCGGCGTAGCGCGACGTGAGCGTGACCTTGGCGCCTGCGATAGGCGTATTCTTGTTGGCGACGTCGACCACCACCACGCCGAACATGGTGCGCGAGAGCACCAGGACCTTGAAGGGGTCTTCTTCGTCGGCATAGGCCGCGGTGGGCGTGAACGGCAGCAGGAAGGCATTTTCGCTTCCCGGCACGCGAGGCAACATAATGCTCGCTAACGAGGACGCTCCGGCGACAAGTAACGAACGGCGATCAAGCATCTTGGGCTCCCATCCCGCAAATATCGGTGGAAATAATCCAATTTTGCGAGAAGGCGCCCCGTGGCGGTAGTGCCGTCCGGGGGCCAAAATGTCCAATTTGAGCGAGTGAAGCGCCGGGGCTCCGGAGCGCGCATGCTGCGCTAGGCAGTCTGGCCGCTAACGCAGCATATGCGCGACCAGTTCGGTGCGCGTGCCGATGCCAAGCTTTGCATACACACTGGATAGGCGGTTTTTGACAGTGCCCGGCGATACTCCCATATGGCGTGCGATTTCGGCGTTGGTCCATCCGCGGCAGGCGAGCATGGCCATGGTGAACTCTGTAGTCGTCAGGTCGTCAGCCACGTCCTCGCCCGAATCGGGGTTGTGGATGCGCCGCCAGCCGTAGCTGAAGCGGTATGTGATCTCGATGATGTGCGCGAAGTCGTCAGGGTATTGCGTTTTTAGGCACGCCTCGATGAGCCCCTGTAAAAGGCCGTGGTGCTCGCCGATGAGCTCGATGAGGCCGTCGGGGCGCGCAATGTTCCAAGCAGCTCCGAAGTGCGTTTTTGCGGCGTCGATGTCCTTGAGGCTCATGCATGCCATGGAAGCTGCCAGGTGCAGGAACAGTTCCGAGATGGGATAACTTCCCTGTTTCATGATCAGGGCGTTTTCCGCCATGCCCAGGCTGCGGCCATATTCGCCGCGCAGGTACAGGGCATGCGCCATCACGTAGCTGGCGAACAGGCGCAGGCCTTCGGGCAGATGCGCCGCCAGCGGATAAAACTCTTCGGCGGAATACGGGGAAGGCAAGTGCAGCAGGACGCTCGCGGCCGAGGCGAACAGGATATGCGTGGCGTGGACGGCGGGCGATTCCTCGTCGGCCGGCGTATCGAGGATGCCAGCAAGGCACCGGCGGGCGTCGGCGATACGGTTGAGCGATAGACTGGCGTATCCGCAGATAAAGCATGCGGAATAGCGCAGCGCGGGATTGGTGGCGTCAAGATAGGGGCGCGCCGTCTTGGCAGCGAGGGTGGCCTGTCCGCGAAAGTACAGCGCTTCTGCCGTGGCGATGGTGCGCGAATCGGGGTCGGAAATGCCTGCAACCGCAGCGTCAATCTGCCCCGGCACAAAGGCGGTGCACATCAACGGCATGGGAACGCGTGGGTAGCCATCGCAGTCCATCTTCCATCTCCCAACAGCTGGCAACAATAGCAGAAATTGTACTCCTGCTGCTCGGGACTGGAATTTGTGGGTATCGCCTACGATTATGCCGAACGTATAAAGGGAGGTCCCCGGCATCTGCCGCGTGTGCTACGACCTCACGCCGAAGCCCGTCGGCACGGTGGAGTGGGAGTAAGCTTCTACTCTTTTGGGCGAATTGCATTGACAGGGAGGGGGTCCCGCACAAACGCGTGCGGGACCCCTTTCGTTTTACTGATTGGTTAACGCTGCAGATCGTTTTGGAAGACTTACGAGCATGGTGGTCCCGTTCTCGGAACTTGCTTCGACCTCTACAGCGCCGCCGTGCAGCGCTGCAATCTCCCAAACAAGCGCTAGCCCGAGTCCTGCGCCGCCGTATGCCCTGCTGCGGGATTTATCCAGGCGAAAGAACGGCTGGAAGATGCTCTCACGGTACTGCTTGGGTATTCCCGGGCCCTGATCCTCAACTCGTAGGAACACGTGGCTGTCGTTGTCGCAGACGGAGACGTTGACAGTCGAGCCAGGGCGGCTGTAACGGATGGCATTTTCGACCAGGTTAAACATCAGCCGATAGAGGAGCGTGTCGCTTCCGATTATCAAAGCGCCTCCACTGCAATTGAGGACGATGTCTTTATGCTCGGCAAGCGGAGTGAGGTCGGTGAGGACTTCTTCGGACAGGGGGCCAAGTTCAACATCGTCCTCGCAGGGAACGCTGCGGAGCTCACTCATCTCAAGCAGCACCTTGGTCATCCGCGACATCCGCTCGGTTTGTTCTTGTAGCAGGCCGAGCAGCTCGGCTGTTTGAGGTTGCGATGTGGGGTGCTCGGAGACAAACAGTTCAATCTGCGCTTGCATAAGGGCGAGCGGGGTGCGCAGCTCGTGTGCGGCGTTGCCGGTAAACTGACGCTGTGCAGAGAATCCTTCGCCAAGACGGGCAATCATGTCGTTGAAAGATGCACTGCATCGTTGTAGCTCGGCGGGCACATCTTCGCTGAGTCTGATTTCGCTTAGGTTGTCAGGCTGCACGCGCTCTACCTGAGCGGCAAAAGCCCGCAGAGGTTTGAGCGCGTGGCCGCTTACAAAGTATGCCAGCACGCCGCCAAGTAGCGTGACTCCAGCCGTGATGCACCAAGCCGTCGCGCCAAAAGAATCCTGTGCGTCGTTTACGACGATCGTGACCTCGTCATCGAGGGCTGTTTTTGTTGGGTCAAACGCCTGGGGCGAATCCACGCCGGCAGCGTTAAAGGCCGAGATGTCGCTGCCGATGGCATCCATGTAGCGCATGCCCGTATAGCCGACCAAGCAGTTCGTTAGCACGCACGCCGCGCACGTCAGCAGTGCCGTCATGATCGTTATGCGCCATTGCAGCGGAAGCCTTTTCATTCGCCATCCTCCATAACGTAGCCCTCTCCAATTCGATTGCGAATCGGGTCGTATCCCAAAGCGCTGCGCAACTTTTTTCGGAGCGACGAGATGTGAACGCGGGTTGCGTTGCTAAAGCTGTTCACGGTGCTATCCCAGACGTGTTCGATAAGTTCCTCTTGGCTTACCGGTCGCCCCTGATTAAGCATCAGGTATTCCAGGATTCCCGTTTCCTTGCGTGTAAGAGATAGAGCCTCACTGTCCACGGAGGCGATGCGCGCCTTGGTGTCAAAGCAGAGCTTTCCGCAGGTTAATACTATGTCGCTTTGTGCGAAACGCCTGAGGGTAAGGCTGCGGATCCTTGCCGCAAGCTCGTCCAGATGAAACGGCTTGGTAAGGTAATCGTTGGCGCCGGCATCGAGTCCGGCGACTTTATCGGATACTTCGCCACGCGCGGACAGAATCAGTACCTTGGTCTCGCAGTCGGTTTTCCTAAGTTCCCTGAGCACGGTCATGCCGTCGATACGGGGAAGATTGAGGTCGAGCACCACGAGGTCAAAGACTTCGACGCCCAGCAGGTCGAGTGCCTCCTGCCCATCATGGCAACAGTCGACGCTGTATGCCAGGTTTCGCAAGCTGCGTGCGATCGTGTCGCACAGTGCTCGCTCGTCTTCGACGATCAAAATATGCATAACAGGCTCCTTGCACATTCCAAATCGCGCTTAACACGGATTTTATGGTCGATATGGTCCAATGGTCGCGTAACGAAAGGAGTGGTCAGGTTGTTCAAAGCGGTAAAACCCGTGGTACAGGTCGCTTTGTTGATCGTCGGAATTGCCATGGTGTGCTTTGGCGTTATGCGTGGCGAGGCGGATGCCGTGCTGGCCAAAGCGATTAGGCTGTGCTTGGAGTGTATCGGAATTGGATAAAAGAGAAAACACTGCGTCGCATGTTTTGGCCCGATTTCGTGGATTCATTCAGGCGGCGGCGACGCTTGCGACCAATATTCATCTGCCCAATTTTGCCAAGGGAGGCATTTACCAAGGGGCGGGCAAGGCCGTCTGTGTGCCGGGACTCAACTGCTACTCGTGTCCGGCGGCTTCGGGTGCGTGTCCCATCGGCTCGTTTCAGTCGGTGGTGGGCTCGTCTAAGTTTAGCTTTTCGTATTACGTCACCGGAACGCTCATTCTGATCGGCGTGCTGTTGGGGCGTTTTGTATGCGGCTTTTTGTGCCCGTTTGGATGGCTGCAGGAACTTCTACACAAGATTCCCGGCAAAAAGCTATCAACGAAAAAGCTCAAGCCGCTCACGTACATCAAGTATGCCGTGCTGCTGTTTGCCGTGGTGCTGCTGCCTGTCTTGGTGGTCAACGATGTGGGCATGGGCGACCCGTTCTTTTGCAAGTACATCTGCCCACAGGGCGTGCTCGAGGGTGCGATTCCGCTGTCCATCATGAATACGGGAATCCGCTCCGCGCTGGGAAAGCTCTTTACCTGGAAGCTCGCGATTCTCATTGCGGTTGCGGTGCTGAGCGTGTTGTTCTACCGCCCCTTCTGCAAATGGATTTGCCCCCTCGGTGCGTTTTATGCGCTCATGAACAAGGTGTCGTTGTTGGGGATTCAGGTTGACCAGTGCAAATGCGTTTCGTGCGGCAAGTGCGCCAAGGTGTGTCTGATGGACGTGGACGTTACGCGTACGCCCGACCATGCCGAGTGCATTCGTTGCGGCAAATGCGTGGGTGCGTGCCCCGTCGATGCCATTAGCTTTCGCTACGGGCTGGGCGTGACGGGCGACAAGACCGCGCAGTCCGCGCAGGACTGCGAAAACAAATAGGTACCTATTAAGCTTCGATACAACGGAGGAACCATGAAACTGTCGAAAATTGCGGCCCTGTTGATGCTGCCCGTGCTGGCGTTGACTCTCGCGGCGTGCTCTGCCCCCAAGGGCGACGCGAAGGATGCCACGAGCGGCGATGCGCAGATTGCCGAGCTTGTGGCACAAAAGCCGTCGAGCGCCGAGGAGGCGGCCGAGCTGTACCAGCAGCTGCTGCAAAAGGAAAACGAGATCTTTGCGAGCGATAACGCCCTATGGGAAAAGGTGTTCCTTGCGGCCAACAAAGACACTCCCATGATTGAGGACGGCAAGAACTACGGCGACTTTTTGCTCGATACCATCGAGGGCGCCAAGGATCAGTTTGCGGCTGACGAGCTCAAGACGCTTAAGGTCGGCGCGCAGCAGGTCAAGGAGATCGAGGATAAGCTCATGGCGCTGGAGAAGGAGTTTCCCGGATGCGGCAGCACGCCCGGCGAGGGGGAGAGCGTCGATGCCTCGACCGCAGGCATGACCAACGGCGAGAGCGGGGAGACGAAGTTCCCCAGCTTTAAGGGCAAAGACCTGGACGGCAACGATGTAAGCAGCGACGAGCTGTTCTCCAAAAACAAGGTGACCGTCATGAACTTTTGGTTTACCACCTGCAAGCCCTGCGTGGGCGAGCTGGGCGATCTGGAAGAGCTCAACAAAGAGCTCGCCGCAAAGGGCGGTCAGGTCGTGGGCGTTAATTCCTTTACGCTCGATGGCAACAAAGACGAGGTGGCAGACGCCAAGGACGTACTTTCCAAGAAGGGCGTGACGTACAAGAACATCTGGTTCAAGTCGGATAGCGAGGCCGGCAAGTTCACCTCCAACTTGTACTCGTTCCCGACCACCTACGTGATCGACCAGAACGGCAACATCGTTGGAGAGCCAATCATGGGCGGCATCAACTCCGCTGAGCAACGAGAGGCGCTCAACAAGCTGATCGATCAGGCGCTTGCTAAGAGCGAGCAGTAAGTCCGAATGTGACAAAGGGACAGTCCCTTTGTCACATCGTCGATGTTATGTGCGGGATGGTGCGCCACGTGGCGTGCCATCCCGTTCGTTTTTTGGCGTGCTTCGTTACATTCCTCACTGGTGCCGGCAAAAAATGGGGATAGAGTAGGACAAACGCGTCGAATACGAACGGCGGGGGAGAGCGGGCAGGGTGCCTGCGCGGGAGAGGTTGCCGTCCATGCTGGAGCTCAAAGGAATTTGCAAAAGGTACACTACGCAGTCGTTTACGCAGGTGGCGCTCGACAACGTAAGCCTGTCTTTTCGCGATAACGAGTTCGTGGCCATTCTGGGTCCCTCGGGCTCGGGTAAAACTACGATGCTCAACGTTATTGGCGGACTCGACCACTTTGACTCGGGTGATCTGCTCATCGACGGCATTTCGACCAAGGACTTCCGCGATTGCGATTGGGACGCCTACCGAAACAACCGCATCGGCTTCGTCTTCCAGAGCTATAACCTCATTCCGCACCAGACTATCTTGGAAAACGTGGAGCTGGCGCTTACGCTTACGGGTGTGGGCCATGCCGAGCGTCGTCAGCGTGCGCGCGAGGCGCTTGAGGCAGTTGGCCTGGGCGAGCATGTGAACAAGCGCCCGAGCCAGCTATCGGGCGGACAGATGCAGCGCGTGGCTATTGCCCGTGCCCTGATCAACGATCCTGAGATTGTGCTGGCTGACGAGCCGACCGGTGCTTTGGATTCAACGACATCCGTACAGGTCATGGATCTGCTCAAGGACGTTGCGCGCGACCGTCTGGTCATCATGGTCACGCACAATCCTGAGTTGGCGTACCAGTACGCCACGCGCATCGTCAACTTGGCGGACGGCAAGATCACCGACGATTCCGACCCCTTTGATGTTGTAAAGGCCGCACGTCGCGAGGCTAAGCCTACGCGCAAAACCTCGATGAGCTTTGTGACAGCGCTGGGGCTTTCTGCCCGAAACCTCATGACCAAAAAGGGTCGCACGGCCATGACGGCCTTTGCGGGCTCGATTGGCATTATCGGTATCGCGGCGATTCTGGCGCTGTCCAACGGCGTAAACGACTACATCAAAAAGGTCGAGGAGGATACGCTTTCGAGCTATCCGCTCACCATTTCCAAGCAGGATTACGACCTGTCGTCCATGATGGGCGGAGAGGGGGCCACGGACGACGATGCGTCCAAGAACGAGGGTTCGTCCGACGACGGTGCCGACGGCAAGGCCCAGGGGACCGATAAGATCCCTGTGGTCACGGCCGTAAAGGATATGTTTGCGAGCGTTAAGTCCAACGACATGACGAGCTTTAAGGCATGGCTCGATGCCGGTGGCGACGGCATCGATAAAGAGGTCAATGCCATCCAGTACGGCTATGGTGTGGCGCCGGTTGTCTATCGTGCGGGTAAGGGTGACGAGAAGCCCGTTCGACTTGTTCCCAACGCTATGACCGAGGCCATGAGCGGCGGCGCGAGTTCGGCGGCGACGGTGAGCATGGAGTCCATGGGGACCTCGGTCTTTAACGAGATGATCGACGACCAGAGCTTGCTCGACAGCCAGTACGATGTCATGGCGGGGCATTGGCCTACGTCTGCTAACGAAGCCGTGATGGTGCTTTCGAGCCGTGGAACGGTGGGCGATTACACGCTCTATAGCATCGGTGCGTTGGATATCGATGAGCTTAACAATCTGGTTAACAGCGCTATGACGGCTGACGGTGGTGTCGAAGCGCCCGAGACCGGTACCGACTTTACCTACGACGATGCGCTGTCCACGACGTTTAAGGTGCTGTCGCCGGTCGATGCGTATCGCAAAAACGAAGAGACCGGCATGTGGACTGACATGTCTGGCGACGCCGACTTTATGACGGCCAAGGTTGCCGACGGCATTGACGTGCGTATTGTGGGCGTGGTACGACCTAACGAGACGGCCAATGCGAGTGCATTGTCTCCGGGCATTGCCTATACGCATGCACTGACTCGCCAGCTTATGGAGCGTGCCGCCGATTCGCAGATTGTGCAAGAGCAACTTGCCCATCCCGAGACGGATGTCTTTACGGGCAAGTCTTTCGATGAACTGCAGGGCGAGGCAAAACAGGGCGTGGATCTGGGCAGCATGTTCAGTGTGGACGAGGCGGCGCTCAAGAGCGCGTTCTCGTTCGATACGTCTGCACTCTCGGGTGCGGCTGGCGGTATGGACTTGTCGGGTATCGACTTATCCGGGCTGGACATTGACCTTTCGGGCGTTGGTAAGGACATCGACTTCAGCGACATCATGGCCAAAGCGCCAACCCCAGATTTCTCGGGCATCTTTGACGGTCTGGAACTCACACCCGAGCAAATGCAGCAGGTGGGCGCGCTTGCCAACCAGCTGTTCACGGGCTTTATGCAGTCGGAGCAGTTTAAGGCCCTGACACCCGAGGACCTTAAGGACGCATCGAAGCTCGCCTCCGCGTTCTCGGCATATCTCGAAAACGATACCGCGGCGCAGCAGTGCTTGGCCCAGCTCAAGGCGCTGGGTGGCGACGCTCTTGCCGAGCGCCTGCAGCAAGCCATGACCGATTACGTGCAAAAGCAGCTGGCTCCTTACTTGCAGCAGGCTATGGACCAGGTAATGAAGACAATTAGCGACCAGATCGCGACGACCGTGTCGTCACAGCTCAAAGCGGGCGCGGCGGGACTCATGGCCCAGATGGCCACTCAGATGTCTTCGAGCTTCGCCAACTTGGCAAGCGCCATGCGTGTGGACGCCAGCGCCTTTGCCAATGCCATTCACTTCAACATGGATGCCGAGGACCTGAGCTCGCTCATGATGAGCTATGCCAAGGCGTCGCAGCTCACCTACGACAACAACCTGACCACGTTGGGTTACGCCGATGAGGCCGACCCCATCTCGGTCAAAATCTTCCCGCGCGACTTTGAGGCCAAGGAACGCGTGCTCGACCATATCGATGCGTACAACGAGCAGGTTAAGGCTGCCGGGCACGATGAACAGGCCATCTCGTATACCGACTACATGGGCATCATCATGGGCTCGGTGACCGATATCGTAAACACTATCAGCCTGGTGCTTATTGCATTCGTGAGCATCAGCCTGGTCGTGAGCTCCATCATGATCGGTATCATCACCTACATCAGCGTGCTGGAGCGCAAAAAGGAGATCGGCATCCTGCGCGCGATCGGTGCATCGAAGCGCAACGTGGCAAACGTGTTCAATGCCGAGACCTTTATCGAAGGTCTTATCGCTGGTGTTTTTGCCATCGTTGTCGTGGTGCTCGTGAGCTTCCCGGTCAATGCTTGGGCTCTTGCGACCAAGCAAGTACCCAACCTGATGAGCCTTCCCGTGCAAGATGCACTGGTGCTCATCGCGATCTCGGTGGTGCTGACGGTCGTCGCCGGCCTGCTGCCTGCTCGCAGCGCATCCAAAAAAGACCCCGTAGAAGCCCTGCGCTCCGAATAATGTGACAAAGGGACAGTCCTTTGTCACATTCATCTCCCTACACCTAGTTCGTTTTGCTCATCAGCGTAATGCGGATGGTTGGATGGGTGTACTCGTCAAACTCGTCCTTAGGATCCGTATCAAACGAGTAATACGCTTTAATGGGGTCGTCACTCGTCCTGATAGAGATTCTCTCGTAGAGCGAGCCGTTCAAAAAAGCCTGCCTAAACTCTTCGGGGAGCTTCTGCGCTGCTAGGAGCTCGGGGCTTGTGGTCTTGACGTCTATGGTTTGGACGGCAGAGGAAAGCTCGTCAAGGTCGAGCTCGATACGGGTAAGGTTGTCCTCGAGGCTCGCGCCGGGGTCGACTTCTGCCGCGTAGCTCACTTCCGTGAGCGTTCCCTTGTTGTCAAAATCCAGGTACGTATAGGTCTTCTGGGCATCGGAGCCGCCGTCGTGCAGATAGCCGCGGACGTGATAGCCGTAGTCTTGATATCGCTCGTAGGGGTCATCGGCGGATACGTACTCGCATGAGGACTCGAGCGCCTTGCGAGCGATGGCGATCTGCTCGGCCGCGGCTGCGGCGTTTTCTTGCATCTCGATGTTTCCCTGCGCCAGCTGTGGGATATAGGCGCCGCACACGATTGCGAGGGGCAGCGCCACAAGCGCGACGATCCACTTTTTTGCATGGGGGATGGGCACGCCACAGGCCTCTGCCATGGCCTTCGCGTTGGCAAAGCTCTCGGCAAGCACGTCTGCCGCGGTGGCGACGGCGCCTGCGGCAGCGGCGACTTCTGCCGCGCCGCCCAGGTTGCGTGCAGCCTCGTTGTCGCTGTTCTTGAGCAGGCGTGCGGCGGCCTGCGTGCCAACAACGCCCGCGATCTGTGTCGAGCGGTCTTTCTCGCTCTGCTCGACGGCGAGCCGATACTGCATTTCCTTCCACTGCTTGCCACGCATGCCAAAGCGCGGGGCGAGAGCGCAATAACAGAATATGACGAGCTCGATGGCGGTGAGCACCAAGGCGGTCATCATGCCCGTCTCATGGAAGCCTTCGTGATGGAAGACGATGTCGTCGATCATTTCGAAAGGTATGATCGATAAGGGCAGCACGAATGCCATGGCAAGCGCCGCGCCGGCAACCTTGGGGCAGATGCAGTATCGCTGGATGCGCTTACGTTCTTGTTCGGAGAGTGTTGCCATAGCTGGTCCTTGGTGTCGTGGCGGTCGTTGTGGCGCGATGCCGTCATATGTGACTCAGTATAGGGAATCCCGCCATCGATGAGCGCATGGTCATACGGCAAAAGTGCCACGACTGCCCTGGTTTAGAGCGGGTGCTCCTGTGCCCACGCGATGATGCCGCCCGATACGTATGTGTGCCAAAATAAGCACTCGTATGATGATTTGCAATGTGACAAAGGGACTGTCCCTTTGTCACATTGAGTTGAGAGTGGATGTTGATGTATTTATCGCTGGCCCCTATGGAGGGGATTACCGGGCATGTGTTCCGTCGCGTGCACGCGGAGTGCTTTGGCGCACTCGATTGTTATTACACGCCGTTTTTGCCGCCGCCGCGCGTGGGCAACCGCTTTGGCGGTAAGGCGTTTAAAGAGGTCGATCCCGCCAATAACCGGGGGCTCAACGTGGTGCCTCAGCTGATGTCCAAGAATGCGGACGAGTTTGTGTGGGCGGCGCAGGTGCTCGCCGACATGGGTTATCACGAGGTCAATCTCAACCTTGGCTGCCCCTCGGGCACGGTTGTCGCCAAGGGGAAGGGCTCGGGCTTTCTGCGCAATCTGGATGAGCTCGAGGTGTTCTTGAGCGACGTGTGCGAACGCTCGCCATTGCCGGTGTCGGTAAAAACTAGGCTGGGACTGCAGAGCGACGACGAGTACGAGCGTGTGCTCGACCTCTATTGCCGCATGCCGCTGGCAGAGCTGATCGTGCATCCGCGCGTGCAAAAGGACCGCTATACGGGCTCGCCGCGCAAAGAGTTTTACGGCGAGACGCTGGAGCGGGCACCGTTCCCGGTGGCCTACAACGGCGACATCTTTGATCTTGGGGACATGGATGCGCTGGTGGAGGCCTATCCCGGCACGCGCCATGTAATGCTGGGGCGCGGCTTGCTCGCGAACCCTGCGCTGGCTCGCATGGTTGCCGGCGGTCCTGCGGCCACGGCAGCTGAACTGAAGCGCTTCCACGACACGCTGTTTGCGGCGTATGCAGAAGAGATTGGCGGCAACGCGGTCTTTCGCATGAAGGAGTGGTGGTTCTACGCCAAGTGCGCCTTCGCCGATCCCGCTACCGTTCACAAGATCGTGCGCAAAACCAAAAAGGTCGACGAATACCGCGCCGCCGTCGAGCGCGTCTTTCGCGAGCAGCCGCTCGCGCCCATAGCCCGCTTTCGCGGCTAGTTAGTCATTGGGGACGTTCTTTAACGACTAGTCATTTAAGAACGTCCCCAATGACTATGTTGGACTTTGGATGCTGACGTACATGTGTTTATGAGACAGTATCGCCTTTGTAATCTGATGGCTTGGACGGCAAGTGCGTCCAGCACGCGCCCTGCGTCGGCGTCAATCAGGATGCTGCGATCGGCGATTTCTGCAGGGGCGACTACCTCGCCAAGGTTGACGCATGCATACATGGCGCGCTCGTTTTTGGCGGTCATCTGCCAAAACGGGTATTTGATGATGACGGGCGTATTGCCGCCTACGCCAAGCTCCAAGAACAGAACGCGCATGTTGTTGTGGCGGCGCAGGAAATCCTGGTAGCGATCGGCGGCAGCGTACCACCCCTTGTCCTGGACAAACGTGTCGTCGGCGCGCAAGTTCATCGTAAGCGGGGCGCCACAGTGAGAACAGTGGGGCACGAGCGCAGATGGAATGCGCAGATCCTGTTGGGCGGCGACCATGTAACGTATGAGCTCTTCGTTATCCCATGTCTCCTGGCAGCAAGGCTTGCTGCACTGGAGCAGGCCGTAGTCTCCCTGCGTGTAAAAGAGTCGCTGCTTGTCAAAGCCGGCGCGCTGGAAGCAATGGTCTACATTCGTAGTCAGCACAAAGTAGTCGCGCCCGCGCACGATGTTCAAGAGCTGTTCGTAGAGCGGCGTCGGTATGGGGTCGTATCGGTTGCACATAATGTAGCGGCTCCAAAACGCCCAGTGCTCCTCGAGCGAGTCGTAAGGATAGAAGCCGCCGGAATACATATCGGCAAAGCCGTAGCGTGCGGCAAAGTCGCCAAAGAGCTCGTCGAATCGCTCGCCCGAATAGGTGTAGCCGGCGGCGGTCGAGAGTCCTGCTCCCGCACCGATTACCACGGCGTCAGATGCATCGAGTGCAGCTCGGAGCTTATCGATTTGTTTGGAGAAGGCTGCGGTAGATTGCCTCGTCAGACGCGAGAAAAACATTGAAGATCACCTTAAGGTTGGGGTCGTTATGGTCTAGATGATGGCGAACGGCATCGATGGCGACGCGCGCGGCGGCCTTTTGCGGATAGCCAAAGACGCCGGTAGAGATACAGCAGAATGCAAGTGTGCCGAGTCCTCGGCGCGTCGCTTCTTCCAAGCAGCTGGCGTAGCAGCGCCGTAGCAGCAATTCCTCGCGCGGGCCAGGCTTGTGGCTGGGCACGATAGGGCCGACGGTGTGGAAAACGTAGCTGCTGGGCAGGTTGAACGCCGGCGTGACCTTGACGCGCGCCGTTGGTTCCTCGTGCCCTTGCTCGTTCATGAGATTGGCGCACGCCAGACGTAGCTGCATGCCGGCGTAGGTGTGGATGGCGTTGTCGATGCAGCGATGCCCCGGTACAAAGCAGCCGAGCATTTGGCTGTTGGCGGCATTGACGATGGCGTCGGCCTTAAGCAGCGTAATGTCGCCGCGCCAGATGGCAACGCGATCGCGGTAGGGGAGCGTGCCGGCGTCGGTCGCCCCGCCGCGCTCAAGAAGGCGTTGCTGCAAGTAGGCGTCTTGTATGTCGAGTGTCTCGGTCGCAAGCGCCTCGGGCAGGCGCACGTTCATAAGGGCTCTGAGCAAATTGCGATGTTCGCTGGCTCCGGCAGGTACAGCAATACTGCACCCGTCTGGCCGCTCATCGAGCAATGCTTTGATAAGCCAAACGCGGCGCTCGGCCTGATTCATGACCTTCCTCCTGTTCGATTGAGTCGGTTGCATTCGACAGTAGTGTGCCGCCTGGCGCACAACGGTAAAAGAAGGCACAAAAAGGTAAGCGCCGTGGAGCGGTATGCCCCACGGCGCTCAATGTGCGAAAGTGTGTGGTCGTTAGGAGTTTCGCACGAGCTGCTGATAGTCGGTGCCCCATTCCACTAGGGAATCGATGATGGGCATAAGGCTGTGGCCCAGCTCACTGAGTGCGTATTCGGTGCGGATGGGTGTCTCGGGGATGACGGTACGCGTGATGAGGCCCGCGGCATCCATTTCCTTGAGGTTGGACGAGAGTACCTTTTGGCTAATGCCCGGGATAGCGCGATGCAGCGCGTTAAAGCCCATGGGACGGTTAATGAGCTGCTGGATGATATAGATCTTCCACTTGTTGCCAAAGAGTTGAAAACACGTGGCAACAGGGCAGGGAGGCAGTTCTTCTTTGGTAAGCATGGAGACCCCTCAATCGTGTGAACGGCTTTCATTATCGCAGCCGCTATCGCTTGTGGCTACTACTTACCTTTTGGTAACTGGCTAATAGATTGGTGCCTTCTTTTTGTCGTTGCGCACTTTTTGCATGATGCATATAGACGCAAGGAGCGTCAAAAACTGGATGGCTTCGCCCGGCCATCCTCGACCGAAAGGAAATGCCATGTCCGAGAATCTCGAGAACGTTGCCGCTTTCGCCTCCTGCGGTACTGCCGATCCTGCGCCCGCTTGCGGCTCCGCCGACCCCAAGGCCGCTCCCGCTTGCGGCTCTGCTGACCCGGCTGCCGCTCCTGCCTGCGGCTCTGCTGACCCGGCTGCTGCCCCTGCCTGCGGTTCCGCCGACCCCAAGACCGCTCCTGCCTGCAGCACCGCTTGCGGCGCTGCCGACGCTCAGTAAGCAATCGCTAGGAAGGGGCTCGTAATGGATGCTCAGACTTGCCTCAAAAAGATGCAGCTTGCCGGGACGCTCTCCCTGGCAACCGTGGACGAGAGTGGCGCGCCGCAAATTCGCTGCGTAAGCGCCGTCCATTACGAGCCCCGCGCCATCTACTTCCTCACGGCGCGTGGCAAGGAGATGGCCCGTCAGCTTATGGCAGACGGGCGTGTCCAAACGCTCGTCCACACGCGATTTAACGAGATGATCCGCATGTCCGGCGTTGCCGCCCCCGTCTCGGAGTCCGAGCAAGTTCACTGGCGCGATGTCATTTATGCCGAGCAGCCGTATCTTGCCAACGTGTATCCCGGTGATACGCGCGAGATCAACATCATCCTTAAGGTTGAGAACATAGTGCTCGACTACTTTAACCTGGGAGTTCATCCCATCGAGCGCGCGGTCTTTACCTTGGACGAGAGCATGGCACCTGCGCCCGCCAAGGGCTTCTGCATCGATGCCGATGCGTGTATCGGTTGCGGCACCTGCCTTGAGCACTGCCCGCAGAAGTGCATCGAGCCGGGAGACTCGTATCGCATAGAGCCCGAGCACTGCCTGCATTGCGGTGCCTGTGTCGAGAATTGCCCCGTCGGCGCCGTTGCGCGCCTGTAGCCCAAATACCGTCATCAGTTTCAGCATCGACCAAGGGAGTCCCACGATGCAAAAGCCTGCGTTTGCCTTCCAATGGCACATTACGGATGAATGCGATCAGCGCTGCAAACATTGCTATATCTTTGCCAACGGTGCCTGCGCCGGTTTTAAGCGCATGCCGTGGGAACAGATGGTCCAGGTCGTCGATCAGGCCCAGGCGCTCTGTGAACGCATCGGTCGTCAGCCGTACTTTTACGTTACGGGCGGCGACCCCATTCTTCATCCCGATTTTTGGCGCCTTGCCGAGCTCTTGCACGGGCGGGGTTTTATGTGGTGCGTGATGGGCAATCCGTTCCATCTGACCGACGAGGCCTGCGCTCGCATGAAAGAGCTGGGGTGCCGCAAATACCAGCTTTCGCTCGATGGACTCGAGAAAACGCACGATTACTTCCGTAAACCCGGCTCGTTTGTCGAGACCTTGCGTGCGATTGGGTGCCTTAAGCGCGCAGGTATTTGGGTCGCCATTATGAATACGGTTTCGAGTATGAATGCCGCCGAGCTGCCGCAGCTTATTGACCTGGTGGCAAGCCTCGAGGCCGATGTATTCGCCTTTGGGCGATACTGCCCCACCTCGGGCCAGAAGCGCGAAGAGTTCCATCTGGAGCCGCTGGAATATCGCGACGTGCTGCTGGCCGCGCAGGAGCGCATGGAGTTCCACCAGGCTGCGGGCTGCAAGACGTTCTTCCAGCTCAAAGATCACCTGTGGACGCTCCTTTTGTGGGAGCAGGGCAAATTCACCATCCCCAAGAGCGCCAAGCCCGGCATGATCTACGACGGCTGCCATTGCGGTACGGGCCATATGACGGTGCTGCCTACGGGCGACGTCTATGCGTGCCGTCGCATGGAGAGCAAGGTGGGCAACGTCGCCGAGAACTCGCTCGAGGAACTTTTCTTTTCACCGCAGATGGAAGCAAAGCGCGACTTTAAAAAGTTCAAGAAGTGCTCCAAATGCGAACTTTTTGGCTGGTGCCGCGGCTGCCCCGCTGTGACGTATGGCTACGCAGGCGATATGTACGAAGCCGACCCGCAATGCTGGAAAGAGATCGAGGAATAGGATCGCCGTGTCATCGGGTAGTCGTTGGGGACGTTCTTAAACGACTACTCATTTAAGTGCGTCCCCAATGAGTGGTTGTGAGGGACCCGCGCAAAAAAGCTGTACGCCAGCATCCAAAGATGTCGAAAAATGTCGACTTTGGATGCTGGCGTACACGTTTGGGTTCGGCGGGGGCTAGGCGATCATTGCATCGAGCGTAATGAGCTCTCTGAGTCGCTCCGTGCGTGTTTGCCCGTGACGCCTTGCCTTTGCGTCAAACGCTTCAAGAACCGATTCACCCACGCGTGCCGACAAAACAACGCTTGGCTCATCGGAGATCGGCGGCCTTCCCAACTTGATGGTGCGACCCTTTGGCCACTCATCTTTTTCGTATGCCTCTGCGGCCTTTTCCAGCTCTCCGGGGGCAAACCCCATCATCTTCTCGAGCTGCTTAGCGTCCATAGCGCCTCCTATCGATCGATCCCGATTTCTCTGAGCACCTTGCGTGTAGGAGGGACAAGGGCGTGGTAAATGATGTAGCCATCTCGATCGGGGCAATATCGAGCGATGAGTTCCATGAGACGGCTTCTTCCATCAAGTCCAACGAGAACGTAATCGATACCTCCATTTTCAAGATCACGCCTGAACCATGCGAAAGCGGAGTTCCAGGCGCATGTAATATCCGTCTCCGTCAGCCCGTGCTTGAGGGCATGGGGGTGGATTGCGATGAGCTCCATAAGGGCCTCTCTTTTTGTATACAGTTTTGTAGACAAAAATGCAAGCAGTTAATAGGGTTAAGCGGCCTGTTTTGATGGGACTTCTCGATGTAAAGCCGACATCGGAGACTCCACCACTCCTTCGCTTTTTAGCTCGGTATGCGAACGTCCGTTGAACTCCCAGAGGGGAGCGTCTTCATAGATTATCGAGAGGAGCTTGGAGACCTCGGCTGTTTTATTGCGTTCATAAAGCTCGGGTCGTACGACAATCAATAAGAAAGCTGCGTCTTCGGCAATTTGCTGGGCTGTCGGCATACCGTTGAGTCCAACGGAACGCAAAAGCTTTGTCATGATGAAATCGAACTCATCTTCTCTTGCATGGAAATCAGATGCCTTGAGCTCAGGGTCTCTCAGGACGTACTGCTTGAGTCGTTCGACAGATCGACTGCACTTTATATGCCCGCAGATGACTTCGTCATAGCTGAGCCTTCTGATTGGAAGACGTTCGTGACCGGCGAAGATGGCTGCTACTCTGATGCCAACGCGCCGTTCGCGCAGCGCGCGCATCTCACCGGTGTATTCGCTGTGCCGTTCATATTTTCGATAGGAGTATCCGTAGTCATCATAGTAATAAGGGGCTTCATCAACAGCGTCATCGAGCTCTGGCGCTATGAGATAGAGTTTTCTATCTCTGGATATAATGCAGGGATTGTCGATTTGTCCCGATTCGTTCCTGATTTGCCAAATAGTCTCATTTATCTCAAATCTCGAGACTGGATTGGGGGCACAGGAGTTGTAGAGCTCAATAAGTTCATCGAGTGAAATGATTCCACAGGCATCTGTGTAGGCGCGGGCGAAGCGCCGTACTTCTTGATTTGATTCAAGCACACGGCGCTCCCAAGCATCCAAAGTGTCCTGCGGACTTCGATAGCGGACATGACGATCGATGCGCAATGCGCTCCAATGGTTATCCGCGGCAACGTTCATCAGATCTAAGCGCAGATCTTTGTCGGCGATGTGAGCGAGCGACTGATAGTGTTCCAGATCAAGCTCCGGTCGAAAACCCATGTCTTCCGGAACAATTCGTGCGAGCTTTATGCAACGCTTGAGATAAGTCGGGCCTAGGCTTGGGCTAAAGTGCTGCTTGAGGTGGCAAGCGATGGGCGAGAGTAAGCCATTGAGATTGGAGATGGGGTATCCGGCAATCTCTTGCTCGAGACGGCGCCCGATGAGCAGAGCCCCTTCCGAGGAGGTCTCATGGTTGATACCTTTCTGGCCGAGGTGTTTGGCCTCGACAATCCTGCTGATATCTGAGCAGGTGTTTGAAATAATGTCGGGTGAAAGGGTTGGAATCTTTTTAGCCATAACGATGCACTCCTGTGTGACTCACGGATAACGGAAACGTTTGGTTGTGAGTGCCGTTCTTTGATGGCGACGGCGAACAGGAGCGCAACCTGTCTGAGATGGACGAGTGCAGTAACCACCGATCTTACTTACCGAGCTCGCTCCAGCGTGTCATTGGGGACCTCCGCGGGATCTCTCGACCAGTCTCATGCCTTGAGGCGAGTATAGCATATAAGCAAACGTATGTTCTATAAATATGAGAAACTGAATTCCTACCTACTCATTTAAGTACGTCCCCAATGAGTGGTTGTGAGGGACCCGCGCAAAAAGCTGTACGCCAGCATCCAAAGGTGTCGAAAAATGTCGACTTTGGATGCTGACGTACATGTTTGGGTTCGGCAGGGCTAGTTATTTGGGGACGTTCTTTAACGACTACTCATTTAAGTACGTCCCCAATGAGTGAAACTACTCATTTAAGTGCGTCCCCAATGAGTGCTAGAGCAGGTTCTTCTGTATCCACGCGATGATGTCACTCGATTCGTAGAGCGGCTTGCCGTCGATGAACAGGCAGGGAACCTGGCGTTTTCCGCCGACGGCGATGAGCGTCTGCTCGGCATCAGGGTCAGTCGAGATATTGCGTTCGGGAATGGTCACGCCGTTATCGGCCAAAAAGCGCTTGACCTTTATACAATACGGGCAGCCAGTCATAACGTAGAGCACGAGTTCGTGATCAGTAGCCATGGTGTCTCCAATCGGTTGAGGTTTCGATTGAGATACCCAATGCCGCCGCGGTCTATGCGCGAGTCAGCGATGACTCGATTGCCTGAACCAGAAACGCCGTGGCTCCGGTGCCGCAGGGCTTGTCGTAGTAGTCAACAAAGCGCTGGTCGGCAAGATAGCCGTGGGCGAGCCCCAGATACGCCTCCTCTTGGGGTTCGTGCCCCCAGTTAAGGCCAATCCATCGACGGTGCATTGCGACAAGCTTGCGAGCCTCGCTGCCTTCCGGTTCGCCATCGCCCATGGCGATCGAGAGCTGACCCAGAACAGCGCGTTCAAGTTCCTTCATGTCGTTCCATGTCTCGGGGTCCATGCCCAGCAGTGCCTCGTTTACTGCATCGATCGCCTCGTCGCCATAGCGCGCCCGCGCCTCGGCACCGTAGCGCTCCTCGTTTTCCTGCACGGTGCGCCAGCGCTCCAGTTGCGGCAGCACGGCGCCCATGAGCGAGACGGCTTCGTCAAGCGACATACCGGTGTTTTGTGCCAGCCGCGGGGCACAATCCTCGATCATTGCCTCCATGGTGATGTCATAGGTGTACTTGCCGTGGTCGTAGCACCACTTGCAGTAATGATCGGTCGTGGCGCCGTGAGCATCGGTGCCGCAGTCGTCGGGCGTGAGTATCATGCCGCAGCTCTGACAATAGTGCTCGGGCATTTCGAGCAGGTGGGGCAGAGGCTCGCCGGTCACGGCGGCGATGAGCTTCATCATGTCGATGCCAGGGGTGACTTCGCCGCGTTCCCAACGGCTGACGGCTTGGCGTGTGACGAAGAGCTTGGCGGCAAGTTGCTCTTGGGTGAGGTGGTGGGCGCGACGGACAGCAATGAGCTTTTCTGCGAAGGCCATAACGGCTCCTTTCTGCTGGTTGATGGCTTAAGCATACGCGGCGGCTGGTGCCCTTCCAAGCAACTGTTGGTTGCACGACAGGGACCGCGATAAAGAATTGCGTGCAACACCCCACGCCCCCATGCCGTACAATGACCGGCATGGAACCTATTGCACACATACATACCGACCTGCCGCAGAAGTTCGGCATTCCGCGCAACAGTTTTTTGGCGCCTCATCTGCAGGGACGTATCGTATTTGAGCCGGAATTTGCCTCCAATGCAGCGGTTGAGGGCCTGGACTCCTTCTCTCACCTATGGCTGCTGTGGCGTTTTGAAAACGGCACGCCCGGCGGCACGGCTAAGGACATAGCTGCCGATGCCAAGTCGCAGGACAGGTCCGGAACTAATGCCAAGTGGTCGAAAACCGTGCGTCCGCCGCGTCTGGGCGGAGCCGAGCGTGTGGGCGTCTTTGCCACGCGCAGTCCGTTTCGCCCTAATCCCATCGGGCTCACCTGCGTCAAGCTCGACCGCGTCGAGCTTACCGACGATGGCCCCATCATCCATGTGCTGGGGGCCGATCTGCGCGACGGCACGCCCATCTATGACATCAAGCCCTACATTCCGTTTGCAGACTGTCACCCGGATGCGACTGGTGGCTGGATTGAGGATGCGCCGTGGCAAAAGCTCGATGTCGAGCTCCCGCAAACGCTGCAGGACATGGTCCCGCCCGCAAAGCTCCCCGGCCTGGTCGAGGTCCTTCGCCAAGATCCGCGCCGCGCAGGCAGCAAGCACGAGCCAAACCGCGTTTATCACTTGGCATACGCCGGACTCGACGTGTCTTTTACCGTTGACGGAACCAGGCTAACGGTGGTCGCCATCACCGACGCGCGAGACTAACCAGCCATTCGTCCGCACCCGTCAAATTAAGAGCCAAACCCCATGCCAAAACCGCCCATGCTGGTGGACAATAACGCCTACCAAAACAATCCGCTTTGCATGGGAGCTCAGCATGAAATACGACTTTACTTCGCTTATCGACCGCCACGGCATGGACGCCATCGCCGTTGACTCCTGGGACGAGATTCCCGGCATGGCTCCGAACGCACCCGACGAGGGCTTCGACCGCATTCCCATGTGGGTGGCGGACATGAACTTTGCCACGGTGCCCACGGTCCAGGAGTACATCATTCAGCGCGCCCAGCACCCCATGTTTGGCTATTTCAATCCGCGTCCCGAGTACTTCGACCGCATCATCGAATGGCAGAGCCGTCGCAATGGCGTTGAGGACTTGGCACCGGAGCATATCGGCTACGAAAACGGCGTACTGGGCGGTGTCGTGTCGACGTTGCGCGCATATGTCCAGCCGGGCGATGCGGTGCTGGTCCACAGTCCCACCTATATCGGCTTTACCAAGTCCATCGAGGCCGCGGGCTATCGCATTGTCCACAGCCCGCTTAAACTCGACGACCAGGGCGTGTGGCGTATGGACTTTGAGGACATGGAGCGCAAGCTCGCCCAAAACCACATCCATGCCGCGGTGTTCTGCTCGCCGCACAATCCCTGCGGCCGCGTATGGGAGCGCGACGAGATCGAGCGCGCCATGGATATCTATCGCCAGCACGATTGCGTGGTGATCTCGGACGAGATTTGGTCCGATATCATCCTGCCGGGTCACAAGCATATCCCGACGCAGTCGGTGAGCGAGGATGCCCGCATGCGCACGGTTGCCCTCTACGCGCCCAGCAAGACGTTCAACCTGGCGGGCCTGGTCGGCAGCTACCACATCATCTATAACGAGACGCTGCGCGACCGCGTGTGCACCGTGTCCAACAAGACTCACTACAACGAGATGAACGTCCTCTCCATGCATGCGCTTATCGGTGCCTACCAGCCGCAAGGCTACGAGTGGGTGGACGAGCTCAACCAGGTGCTTGCCGGCAATATCGACTACTTCTGCAATTACGTGGACAAGCATTTTGCGGGCGTGTCCTATTCGCGTCCGCAGGGCACCTACATGGTGTTTCTGGACTGCACCGAGTGGTGCCGCGAGCATGGCCGCGATATTCAGTGGCTGCTCGACGAGGGCGCTCGTGTGGGCGTGGGGTATCAGGACGGCCGCCCGTTCCACGGGCCCTGCCACATTCGCGTGAATCTGGCACTGCCCCTTTCGCGCGTAAGGGAAGCGTGCGACCGCCTGGACCGCTACGTTTTTAACGCACGGTAAGTGTGCGCTGCATGCGGGGCCTTCTGCCAAGTCGGCTAGAAGGCCCCGCAGGGTAAAGCGTCTGTAACCATTGGGCGCTCGAGTGGTTTCATTTGCTATTATTTCTAGCATTTCAGTCTGTAAGCAGGATCGTCTGGAGCTCGATGAAAAGACCTCGCCGCTCGGTTGCCATATCGTTGTTTGGTGCGCTTGCGGTAGCGTGTGCCTTTGTCGTAGCGATAGCCGGCTGTTCCGGGTCGAATGACGGAGCCTCGACGTCTGCATTAGAAGAACTGGACGCCTCGCAAGTCAAAGACGACGACCTTAAGACGCTCAACGTCGGAAGCGACCTCTATCCACCGTTTGTGTATACCGATGAGTACGGCGATATCGTTGGCCTGGATGTCGAGATATTGACCGAGGCTTTGGCCCGCATTGGTTACAAGCCAAAATACCAGCTGATCGACTGGGAAAAGAAGAAAGAGCTGCTGGCGAGCGGCGAGCTCGATTGTGTCATGGGTAGCTTTAGTATGACGGGTCGCGAAAGCGAGTATCGCTGGGCCGGTCCGTACCTTGCGAGCCGCCAGGTGGTCGCGGTCAATCCCGAAAGCGACATCTACACGCTCGCCGATCTTGAGGGCAGGGTCGTGGGGGTGCAGTCCACCACCAAGCCCGAGGACATTTTGCTCAACCGTACCAATGAAAAGGTTCTGCAAATCAAGGAGCTCTACAGCTTCTCGGACCGCTCATACCTGAACCCGGCGCTCGTCGAGGGCCTGGTCGACGCTATCGCCGCACATGAGTCCTCGCTGCTCACCTATGAAAAAGACTATGGCGTGACGTATCGCATTCTGAACGAGCCGCTGTTGGAGGTTGGTTTGGGCACCGCTTTCGATATCAACGACACGCGCGGTATCGACGCTAAACTCACCCATGCCTACCAAGAAATGCTTGCCGATGGCACCATGGAACGCCTGGTGTCAAAGTACTTTGATGACCCCTCACCATTTTTGAATATGGAGGGCCTGTCGTGATCGATGCGCCCGACTACACCGCTCAGGAGCGGGGCAATCATTCGACCTGGGTATGGCTCCTTGCCGCCCTGGTGGGTATAGCGCTCTCGGTTGTCGCCGGCATGATGAGCTACGGGTACACGACAGCCCAGGCCGAGCAGCGCTTTGCCGACGTTGTCGATTACGTGGCGACGCAGAGCCTTTCCTACGATGCGTTCAATAGCGCTTATACGACCAAAAACCTGATTCGCGTTATGGAGATCGCCGGAGAGGTGGCGCGCGATACGGAGCGCGACGGATCGGTGGATAACGCCGCGCTGGAGCAATATGCTGACCAGTTCAACGTGAGCGCACTGATCGTGACGGACGCATCGGGCAACTTGATGTCCGAGTCCTCGACGGATGGCGTGGGCTACGAATCGCTTGCTACGTATCTCAAAGAAGCGCCCGTGCTGGAGGTGGCAACCCATCCGCTTAAGTCCTATACCGATCGTATTACGCTTGCGGATGATTCGGTTGCAGACATCGGTTGCGTGACTCGGCAGGATGGCGAGGGTATCGTTATCGCGGTAAGGCATCAGAGCGCGAAGGCAGTTGCAAGCAATACACTCAAACTGCAGAGCCTGCTCGAAGGCTATGAAACCATCGATAGCGGCAATATCGTGATCGAAAACGATGGCAAGGTCGTTGCGACCAATGCCGTCGAACCCACCGTATTGGGCGTGTTCGACCTGCCCGCGACGGACGCCATTATTGTCGACGAAATTAAGGATCGATGCCTGCCCGGCAAAGTCCGACTGGTCAACGTCAACGGCGAGTGGTATTTGGGCACATACGGCAAAGCGCAAAAATTCTACGTGTACACCTATGCCTCGGCGCAGCGCTACTTTGAGGTTGTCGCGGCTGTCTCTGCCGGCGTGCTGGTGCTCTACAGCGGTGTTGTAGCCACTGTTGTGATGGTGCGTCGCCGCGCTGATCGTCGACGTTTGACGGACTTGCTGCAGCAGGAGCGCGACTATGGCGACAAGCTGGCAAAGGCGGCGCGTGAGGCCTCGTCTGCCAACTCGGCAAAGACGGAGTTCCTGCGTCGCATGAGCCACGATCTGCGCACGCCCATCAACGGCATCCGCGGTATGGTTGAGGTTGGCGATGCCAATGCGGACGATCTGCAAAAGCAGACCGAGTGTCGTTCAAAGATCTGGACGGCATCGGGACTGCTGCTCGACCTTGCGAATGAGGCGCTCGATATGAGTCGCCTGGAGAGCGGGCAGGTCGACCTGGAGCTTGTTCCCACAAATTTGGTGACCCTCAACCACGAGGTGCGCGATATTCTGGAGCGCCAGGCCGAGGAGCGCCTGGTGACAATTATCTGCGATCAGCAGACGCTTAATCATCCCTATGCGCGGGTGAGCGTGACGCACCTCAAACGCTTGTTGCTCAATATTGCCGGCAATGCCGTCAAGTACAATCGCCGGGGCGGTTATGTTCGCCTGGCGTGCCGCGAGGTGGAGCCAGCGGATGGCGTTCCTGTCTATGAATACACGATTGCCGATAACGGTATTGGCATGAGTGAGGAGTTTCAACAGCACCTCTACGAGCCGTTTTGTCGCGAGGAGCAGCAGGTGGAAGGCGCTTCATCGGGAACTGGCCTGGGTGCGCCTATTGCCAAACAGTTGGTCGAGCTTATGGGCGGAACCATGAGCTTTTCGAGCATCTTGGGGCAGGGGACGACGTTTACCATCCGTCTGCCGTTTGAGAAGTGCAAGTGCTCCGAGATTCCTCAGGCAGTGCGCGTGAATGCGGGCGACGGCGATGCGCTCCAGGGCTTGCGCGTTTTGCTCGTAGAGGATAACGACCTGAATGCCGAGATCGCACAGTTTACGCTCGCCCGCGCCGGTGCCGTCGTGACGCATGCTAAGGATGGTGAGTCTGCCGTCGAGATGTTTGCCGCGAGCGCGCCGCACGAGTACGACGTGGTGTTGATGGATATCATGATGCCCGGTATCGATGGCCTTGAGGCCACGCGTCGGATTCGAGCGCTCGATCGCGAGGATGCCGCGACCACGCCGATTATCACCGTGAGCGCCAACGCCTTTGCCGACGATCGCAGGCTTTCGCGTGAGGCGGGCATGAACGCGCACCTGAGTAAACCAGTGAGTTCGCAGGAGCTCGTTGAGGCGCTTGCGCACATAGCCGCCGACGCTTCATAAGCATATGGCCCGGTTCCAAGGTGGGTTGGAACCGGGCCATATTGCTATTGATGAGGCTTGCTGAGGGGCTTACTTTTCGTGAATCTGCTTGCCGCAAAGATGCTCAATCGAAATCTCGTAGAGTTGGACGCCCTTGATGTCTTTGGCGATTTCTTCCTCGACTTCATCGGCAGAAGGGTAGTACTTAAGCGCGAGCTGGCGGACTTTATCCTCGATAAACGCAGGCGCCTCATCTACCAGGCGACAACGGCCAAAGACCACGGTACTCATAACGTAGGGAGCCCAGTCATCGTCCTTGTACCACTCGTTGCCGTAAACGGTAAAGCAGATCTTGTCATCGCGCTTGAGTGCGTCGACCTTGTGGCCGGCTTTGGCGCCATGGAAATAAATCTTGTCGTGCTCGGCGTCGAAGAAGTAGTTGACGGGAATGGCGTACGGGTAGCCATCGTCGCCGTTGACGGCAAAGACGCCGCGCTTGCAGGTGGCGAGCAACTCGCGCGCTTCCTCGTCGGTGATGGCGCGTTTCTTTCGACGTAAGGGCCTAAACATCGTTGGTTTCCTTTCTGGCCGTGCATGGTGGTTGAGCACAAACTATAGCGAAACGGATCCGTATTTCTTGATGCGGGCGAGCATGTTTTTGAGCTTGTTAAAGTCGAGCGGCTTGGGCAGGTGAGCGTTCATGCCGGCATCGTGTGCCGCCTGGGCATCCTCGGCAAAGGCGTTGGCGGTGAGCGCGATGATGGGGATATCGGCCGCATCGGCCTTCTCGCTCAGACGAATCGCGCGGGTTGCCTCGTAGCCGTCCATGCCCGGCATCATGATGTCCATTAGAATCGCATCGAAGCTACCCGCGGGACGGCCAACGTATAGGTTGATCGTTTCGTTGCCGTCGGCGGTGCGAGTTACGACGATGCCCTCGCTTTCGAGCAGAGCCTGGGCAATCTCGGCATTGAGCTCGTTATCTTCTGCCAAAAGGACGTTCATGCCGGCAAGCGAGCAGCTGTTTGCCTGGCCGTCCGCACGTTCTCTTGCCTGAGGGTTCTTGTCGATATCGAGCGGAATCTGGACGTTGAACGTACTCCCCACGCCAACCTCACTCGAAATCTCAATCGTGCCGCCCATCAGTTCAATAAGCGACTTGACGATTGGCATGCCCATGCCGGTTCCCTGGAACTTGCTGCGCGCATCGTCACCTTCCTGGGCAAACGGCTCATAGATATGCTTTAAAAACTCGGGAGCCATGCCAATGCCGGTATCCGAAACGCTAAAGCAAAAGAGCGCGCGCCCATCATCGAGTGGCTTGGTCTGTGAGCTAAAGGTGACGGAGCCGCCGCGCTTGTTGTACTTAATACTGTTGTCTAGCAGGTTGATTATGATCCGTCGGATATGGGTGGGACTGCCGATCATGTATGGCCCCGTGGCGTACGGCAGGCTATTGTCCTGCATTGTGATACCGTTACCGGACGCGCGGAGCTTGCACAGCACCAGCGCATCGTCACAGAGCTCTTTGAGGTTAAAAGGAGCATGTTCCAGTGTTAGCTTGCGGTCCTCGATTTTGCCCATCTCGAGGATGTCGTTGATTAGCGAGAGCAGGTGATTGGCGGCAACACGCGCCTTGGCGCGGCTTTCGCGGGCGACTCGCATATCGCCGTCTTTCAATTCCTCAATTTCGATAAGACCCAGGATGCCGTTGAGCGGCGTGCGGATGTCGTGACTCATGCGCGTGAGGAATGCTGTCTTAGCGGCGTTGGCGGCATCGGCTTTCTGCTGTTCTTTCTGCGCGCGGTGAAGCGACCAGACAAGGATGACGATGCCGGTGAGCAAAATGCAGATGACGACTGCCGCAATGACGATGCGGTTGCGGTAGAGAAGTCGGAACGCATCCGATTCTTGCGCCGAGTACGATGTGGGGGAATAACTGCTTGCAGAGAGCGATTCGCCTGCATTGACGATGCCCTTATTGATGATTCCCAACAGCTCGGGCTTGCCGCGCGAAATCAAACACGATAGCTGTGCCGCGTCGGTGAGCTCCTGTGTTTGGAAATCCTCGATGTTGTAGGTGTCGCGGATGGTTTTCAGGCGCGTGCTGGGGACAATGATGCAACGTGCCTCCCCCTTATTGAGGGCTTCGAGCGCCTCGTTGCCATTCGGATAATCGGTTATCGTTGCGTCGGGGAAGAGGCTCTCGAGCTCAGAATGGTTGACGATCGCGTCCTGTATACAAGCGATTTTCTTAAGGTCGCTGTTCAGGTTGTTGCTGCTGTGAATGGCGGTTAGGGAAACCGTTCCCATCGGGTTTGACTGAATGACCCCTTTCTGTTCGGCAAGCCAGTAGTCGCGAAACAGGGGCAGGGCGACATCGATGGTTCCGTTGGAAAGGGCTTTGAGCATTTGCTGGTTATTTGAGATCGCGACTGTTGTAACCGTAATGCCAAACTTGTCGTGCAGCGTCGTTGCAAGCGAGGCGAGCGACCCTTCCATCTCGCCGTCGCCATTTTGCGTGCAGTAGGGAAGTTGGTTTTTAAGATAGCCGAGCGTGATGGTGTTGCCGTTTGCTTTGAGCCAGGAGGTCTCGGTGCCGGTGAGCGATGATGAGCCGCTGTTTTGGGCCGAATAGCTCGATTTGACTTCGTCGTTATAGCGTGGGTTGACGCGGGCGATTGCCGTCATGGCGGCATTGATGTCATTCATCAAATCGGGGCGGCTTTTGGGAACGGCAAAATAGTAGTCGCTCGAGCCTACGTAGAACATGGGCGACGCATCGGGCGACGAAATGGTGTCGTTCATGATGACGGCATCGACCTCGCCGTCTGCAAGCGCCTCAAAGAGGGCGCTGCCGGTGTTGATCTCTTTATAGGTGCAGGTGACGCCTTCGTCGGCGAGCCACTGCTGGCCGACGGTGGTTTGCATAACGCCAGAGTTGCAGCCGATGGTAAGGCCTTGGAGCGCTTGGGGGTCGCCCTTGGCAAGGTCGTCGCGATCGGGCTTGGCGTAGATGTAGTAGCGCTCGGTGCCCTCGGGGTTCGAGGAAAAGAGCAGCTTTTGCTCGCGTTCTGGTGAATACGAGATGTTGGGCATGAGGTCGATTTCGCCCGCCTCGAGCATGTCCATAAGCTCGGTGAAGGTGCCGGAGACGTATTCGTATTGCCAGCCCTTTGTGTAATACGAGAGGGTCTGGAGGTACTCGTAGCCCCATCCCGAGAGGCGCTCGCCCGGCGTACCTTCCTGGAAGCCTTTGTTGTTGACGAGCCAACCAACGCGGACCGTCTTGACCTGCTGGTCGGAGTCGGCGGCAAAGGCAGGGGCGGGCACGGCGGCGCTCAGTACAGCGAGTGCGGCCAGCGCGACGGCCAGGGTGCGATATAGGGTTAAGCGAAGGACGGCGGAAGGTTTCACATGCAATCCTATCGAGTCGAGACAATTTCACATAAGGATACCAGCTCAGCCCACCTGGTCGGCAGCTGCACCGCAAAACGGTCCCGCCCGGCATCGGTGACTAGTCATTGGGGACGTTCTTGTTTGACTAGTCATTTAAGAACGTCCCCAATGACTAGTTCCGTTTGCGGGGGAGGCGTGGGACAATACCGAGCGAATGTGATTGGGCGTCTGGAAAAAGGGGTCGCGATGAACAAGTTGAGGACGCTTGCCGACGTGTTGCGCCAGGCTGGCTTTGCGCGCATCACGGGCCTGTTTCTTGTGTTCTATCTGCTGTGCTCGACGGCCGTCTGGCTGTCCGAGCCCACGACCCTAACGTTTGGCGACGGCCTGTGGTTTAGCTTTGAGACCGTGTCGACGATCGGCTTTGGCGATATTCCGGCCGAGACGCCGGTTGCCCGCGCGATTACCGTCGTCCTGAGCGTCATCAGCATCTTCTACATCGCCATGCTCACGGGTGTGGCGGTGAACTACTGCAATACGCTCATCAAGCTGCGCCAAAAGGACACCATGGCGCGCTTTATGGACGATCTTGAGCATTTGGAAGAGCTCGATCGCGATGAGCTCGCCGACCTGTCGCGCCGTGTGCGTGAATATCGCCGACGCCAACGCTAGAACGGGTGCCGCGCGTCACGACGAGGGGGATTGCATATGAACATCACGGTGTACCTGGGTGCCAGCGTTGGTAACGACCCAGCATTTCTGCCTGCGGTGCAAGAACTGGGCAACTGGATTGGCTCCAACGGCCACGCGCTGGTATACGGCGGGTCCAAATCGGGCCTGATGGGTTCGCTTGCCGATAGCGTACTCGAGGCAGGTGGACACGTGACGGGTGTTGAGCCGAGCTTTTTTATCGAGGCCGAGTTTCAACATGACGGTATCGACGACCTCATCGTGACGAGCGACATGGCCGAGCGCAAGGCCAAGATGATCGAGCTTGGTGATGCCTTCATTGCCTTTCCCGGCGGGACGGGCACGCTTGAGGAGATTGCTGAGGTCATGTCCGCGGTATCGTTGGGGCACCTGAGTGCTCCGTGCATCCTGTATAACCTGGACGGTTACTACAACGATCTCAAGGCGCTGCTCGAGCACATGATTGATAAGGGGCTTTCGAGCCCGAGGCGCCAGCACGGCATCTACTTTGCCGACGATTTGTGCGAGATTGCCTCGATTATCAACGGATAAGTCTTGAGCCTGCCCCACTATGACTCCCAATGGTGCCGTTTGCGGCGCAGATGGTTGGCTCGTTCGGGCAACGCTCGCTCTACAATAAAACATATCTTTGTCGATTTTGACCACGGGAGGTCCCGATGGATAACCTTGCAAAACCCAAAAACCGTGCACTGTTTTTAGTGAGCGTGGCCGTGACCGGTGCGTTTGCGGGCGCCGCGGTCTGGCTGTTTTTCTTTGCGATGGAGCACGGTATCGACTATCTATGGACCGAGATCCCTCATATGCTGGGCGTCGCTTCGCCCGAGCTCGCGAGCGGTCCGTTCGGTTTTTTGCCGTACCCGTTTTTCGTCTGCCTGCTGGGCGGCCTGCTGATCGGTCTGTACGAAAAGATGACGGGCACCAAGACCGATGACCTCAACCAGGTGATGGCCAAGGTTAAGCAAGACGGTCGCTACCCGTACGACAACCTCGGCAAGCTTTCGCTTGCGGCATTGCTGCCGCTGCTGTTTGGCGGAAGCATTGGACCGGAGGCCGGCCTGACCGGTGTTATCGCGGGTCTGTGCAGCTGGGCCGGCGACCGCATGCGTCGCTTTGGCGCCGAGTTTAGGGAGCTCACGCTGCTGGGCACTCAGGCTGCCCTGACGGCACTCTTTACCGCGCCCGTCTTTGGCTTTGTGGCACCGCTTGCCGGTAGCGCCGACGGCGACGAGGACCCCGCATCCGATGAGATCACCATCAAGCTCCCCAAGGCGCAAAAGACTGTGGTCTACGGCATTGCGATTGCCGGCGGTCTGGGCACCTACCTGCTGCTTGGCCAGCTTGTGGGCGGCGGCATGGGCATGCCCAGGTTCGAGTCCGCCGAGGTGGGCAACCTGGAGCTTGCCTGGCTTATCCCCCTGTCTCTCGTCGGTACGGTCTGTGGCTGGCTGTACTTTGTCTCCGAGCATGCAAGCGAGGCGCTGTCCCATGCAATAGGGGAGCGCCCCGTCGTCAAGGCCATGCTGGCTGGTCTGGCGCTCGCCATCTGCGGCACAGTTCTGCCTTATACCATGTTTGCCGGTGAGACCCAGGCCGACGTACTTATGGAGACCTACCTCACCATCCCCGCCGGTGTGCTCATCGCGACCGGTCTTGTCAAGGCCATGCTGACACCCGCCCTCATCAACATGGGCTGGCGTGGCGGCCATTTCTTCCCGGTTATCTTCTCGGGCGTGAGCCTGGGCTACGGCCTTGCCATCCTCACCGGCGCAGATCCGGTCTTTTGCGTCGCCGTCTGCACGGCATCGACGATGGGCGCCGTTATGCGCCAGCCTGTTATGGTTGTGGGCCTGCTGCTCATGTGCTTCCCGCTCAAGGGTATCGTCTGCATGATCATCGCGGCCGTCATCGCCGCCGGCATTCCGTTGCCCAAGCCGCTGCGCAAGTAGCGTATTGCGCTTTACGGTTGTTCAGAACTTGTTTTAAAGAAGCCGCGCGAGGCCGTTTGTTTACGGCCTCGCGCGGCTATTGTTTAGAGCTTCCTCAGCACAATGGCGATGGTGTTGAGGTATTCGAGCGCGCCGGATTCAACGGCAGCGCGGTCGCCTGCTGCGTACTCGTTGTCGCAGGCGAGCCAGTCTTCCCACGCTTCGTCCGTGCAGAGCATAGGTTGCATCGAGACAATCTCGACGCCGGGGGTCGGCTCGATCATGGCGCGCCACCAGGCCATGTCGTGCATGTAGTCGAGCTGCTCGGGTGCCCAGGATTTGAGCAGGCATTCGGGCAGATTATCGTGGCAGTCGCAGGCCATGCCAGGGATGCTCAAATACAGCATGCCCCCGCGCCTGACATAGGGGAGCAAGCGCTCGCTCAGATAGTGCGGGTCGCGGCCGTAGTAGTTGTACGAGTCGATGCTCACGACCGCATCAAAATAGTCGTGCTCAAACGGGAGCCCCTGCGAGGCGTCCGCCTTAACAGGGTGAATCGTGTTGCGGGGAATACCGAGTGAATCGAAGAACGCGCGGTTTTCGACGGGATCGCTCCACAGGTCGACAGCATAAGTGTCAAATCCGTATTCGCGGGCAAGCAGGGCGCTGGTAATGCCGGTGCCCGACCCAAGGTCGCAGACACGGGCGCCGCGGGGAATGCTCGCATCGCAAAGGAGCTCTTCGCAGAGTTTGAGGGGATTGGGGCCCATAATCTTAGAGTGCACAAGTGCCGCGTCGAAGCTGGTGGCTTTTGGGAAGGATTGAGATTTCGCAGAGTTCATTGTTCTTTCCTATCAGGTGCATATGTGGCAGATGACGGAGGCGGAACGGCGCAACAAACCGCGGCCGTTGGACGGCCGTTTTCAATTTGTATGCGATTGACCGTTCCCTAAAGAACAATGACCAAAAAGACATCCCCTTGGATGATCGAAATTGGGCCGAGGCCCGTGACGCTTTGATTATAGAACGTTGCGCACGGGCCGGGGAAATGCCATTTGTCACGGATTTGAGGGGCGCGATTGTGGCCGATTACGACCTGCGTGGGTCGAGATTCGCCCGCCTACAGGTCGCGTGCCCGGTAGACCTTGGTGCTGACGATGCAGCTAAGTGCGCATAGCACGAGGGCCAGTACGGCGATTCCTGCGCACAGGCAGCCGAGGACGGCAGGATCGGGATTCGCCCCAGCAATCGACATGAGCCAGTTGCTGATGGGGTTGGAGGAGCTCAGCGTGGCCATGGCAAGGCATCCGAGCAGGGCGAACAGGCCGACGGAAAGGCGCAGCGCCTCCATGTGTCCAAATCGAAAGAACAGCGGCTGTGCCAAAAACACCATCATGAGGGAGATGAGCATCGATGCTGCCGAGGCTATTGCGATCTCAAAGACGGTTTGTCCCGTCGAGGGCATGCCCGCGCTGTTGAAGAGCGGGATGGAGACGACGCCCAGAAGCGCGGCGGCGCACGCCATGACGGCCGAGAAGACAATGATGCTCAGGTAGCGTGCACAGATGATGTCTTTGCGCGAGATGGGCAGCGTTGCCCGATAGCGCTCCCATCCGTTTTGATTGTCGTAGCCGGCCAGCGAGTTCATAACCACGATGGGCGACATGGCACTGACCGCACAGGCGCCGGCGCTCATACCGGAATCGCCATCCGATGCGTTGGCGAGGGTCAGTACGACGAAGATGAACAGGCCGACGCCCGCGATGCTCGGGACAAGCGTGCGGACGATGGCGAGCTCAGACATAAAGGCGCGTTTCATTTCGAAGCCCCTTTCAGCATGAGGCGAAGATAGTCATCAATTGTTGCCCGGTCGCAGGGAATCTCGGGGAAGGCCTCGAGCGCCTCGCGACGGTTGGGCACGAGCACGTCCACGCTATAGGCGTGGTGGGCGGCACGGGCGCCTTCGACGCAAGCCATGAGCTCGGACGCCTGTGCTTGGGTGCAGTGGGTGATGCCGGCTCGGTCGGTAATGTCCTCGCGCGGCAGGTCAAACACAATCGAGCCGTTATCGATGCAGATGACGCGGTCGGCAGTGCGATCGAGGTCGGATGTAATGTGGCTTGAGAGCAGCACGCTGTGCTGGCCGTCGGCGACAAAGGCAAGCAACTCGTCGAGCAGTTCCTCGCGCGCCATGGGATCGAGGCCCGCGGTGGCTTCGTCCAAAACGAGCAGCTTGGCATTGTGACTGAGCGCACAGGCGAGCTGCAGCTTCATGCCCATGCCGCGGGAGAGGTCCTTGACCTTCGTCTTGGGATCGAGGCCAAATCGGTCGATGAATCCGGCGAACGTTTCGCAGCTCCACGTGGGGTATGCCGGGCCTACGAGCCTCTCGACCTGGCCCACCTTGAGCGTGGAGGGGAAGGGACACGTGTCCAGGACGAGGCCGATGCGGGAGCGCAGGTGGCGCTGCGTCTCGTCGGGCGCGTCGGCGCCATAGCGCTGCCCAAACAGGTGCACCTCGCCGGCATCGAGCTTTATAAGCCCAAGCGCGGCGCGAATGGTCGTCGTCTTGCCGGCACCGTTTGCTCCCACAAAGCCGACAATTTGGCCGGGCTCCACGGCAAGCGTGACGTCGCGCAACGAAAAACGGTCGCTCACGCGGCGCGATACACCTTTGAGTTCTAGCAAATTTTGCATGGTATAGCCTTTCTTGCAGATGGCTACTGCATGGTTTCGGGGGCTACGAGGTCGAGCATCTCGTGCAGCTTGTCGCGCGTGACGCCCAAGGCTTCGGCTTGGCTCGCCGCTTTCGCAAGCAGTTCTTCGATATGGCAGAGCTGGTTTTCGCGCAAGAGCTCCTGGTTGCCCTCGGCGACAAAGCAGCCTTTGCCCTGCACGGTGCAGATAAAGCCGAGTTGCTCCAGGTCGGCGTAAGCGCGCTTGGTGGTGATGACGCTCACGCCAAGATCGCTCGCGAGTGCACGGATGCTGGGGAGTTTGGCCCCCGCCGCGAGCGTGCCCGAAAGGATCTGAGCTTTGACTTGCGAGGCTATTTGCTCGTAGATGGGCTTGTCGCTCGAATTGGATAGGATGATGTCCACAGCGGCTCCTTAGCTGATGGGCTACACGTGTATATAACCGGTAAGCACAGTATATATACACTATGCACAGTTACGCAAGAGACAAATTCGGATTGGGCCGGCTGCCCGGCCCTGACTGATGAATTTGTCCTGATAGGTGCCCTAGATCGGGATTTCGCGGCTACAATAGTGCGGTTACAACGACGTAATGCACTCAATGCAAGAAAGGATCCGCATGGCAAGCCTGTCGGATGAAATCTCGTCGCGTCGCACATTCGCGATCATCAGCCACCCGGACGCCGGTAAGACCACGCTTACCGAGAAGCTGCTGCTCTATACCGGCAGCATCCAGACTGCCGGCTCGGTTAAGGGCAAGAGCTCGGCCAAGCATGCCGTCTCGGACTGGATGGACATCGAGAAGGAGCGCG
>JAJXHK010000038.1 GCA_021639365.1 Collinsella aerofaciens | reverse complement strand
TATGCCCAATTAACAACCGTCAGGGAATTGTAATTGATGGTGAAGGTTCAAAGGTAATTTGCAAAGACTAATTTAAAAATTCCAGTTTGCTGTACTCGTTCCTAGCAGGGTTTGGGGCAGGCACGCCCCAACAAGAAGCTGTCCCAAAGGGGCAAGAATGGGGACTGCGGACGATTTCTTGGACCGTTACGCGGCCCTTCCCAGCGCGGAGCGGAACTCGGCCGGCGTGCGGCCACCGAGCGCATCGCTGCGCCTCACCGTATTGTATCGACCGATCCAGCCCCCGAGCTCCTCGATGAAGCGGGCGGGGGTCCAGTCCGACCAGTCCCTGCCGTGCCAGAACTCCTTCTTGAGCAGGCCGAAGAAGCCCTCCATCGCCGCGTTGTCCGGGCTGCAGCCCTTGGCGGACTGGATTGGCTACACTGATGTGGACAGTTCCGGGAGGGGCGCAAGAGACGGGAAGGCCGTGTGCGCGTTGCTGCGCGAGGGCCGCGGGGAGGGGCTGCCTGGGTACGGCGCCTGTCAACTCGGTCTACGTCTTTGATGACCGGGTCGTACTCAATATCAACTTCACGGATGATGCCAAAATGGTCACCCGTGAGGAAGTGTTGGGTTCGAGTGCTATGGACAATGTTCCAGCATGCTTTGATCGAACTCGCTAGCCGGAATCACACGGTACCCGTGACGCAGCAGCAGGTCGACGAAAACGCCGTTGCCCGCAGTGAGCGTACCGCTGAACGTTCCGTCGTAAATGCGACCCGCACCGCACGAGGGGCTACGATCTTGAAGGATGCACGCGGCGATCTCAGACGGGCCACCCGCCTGCTCGCACATATCGAGTGCGCGCTGAGCGCCCAGGCGAAACTCGTGATCGACCGACACGCCCTCGCAGGTACGGACCTCGCCGTTCACAATCTCGGACGGCTTACGCGGCGTGGGCAGACCGCCAAAAACCTCGGGGCATACGAGGAGCACCTCGGTCCCCGTGCGCTCGCAAGCCTCGACCAACGCGCGGTGGTAATTATCGAGCCCATTATACTTGCAGCTCTCGCCCATCAAACAAGCACTCACCACGATCTTCATTTCCATCCCCCTCAAGCAAAACGCCCCATTTGAGAAAGCTGCTCAAATAGGGCGTCGGCGTTTACTGGCTCGGCCGCGGCTTTACTGCTGCTTTGGCATCAGCGGATTCTCGCGCGTGAGGAGATTCATAAACTCCTCGCCCGTGATCGTCTCCTTCTTGTACAGATAACGAGCGAGCTCATGGAGCTTAAACTTGTTCTCCTTGAGGATCTGCAGGGCGCGATCGTGCGCGTCCTCGATCAGCTTAGCGACAATCGCGTCCACGCGCTCGGCCGTACCGGGAGCGCAAGTGAGCGACGTATCCTGGTTGAGGTACGCGTTCTGCACGGTACCGAGCGCCATCATGCCAAACTCGTCGGACATACCAAAGCGCGTCACCATGTTGCGGGCGAGCTTGGTGGCCTGCTCGATATCGTTGGCGGCGCCGGTCGTCATCTCGCCAAAGATGAGCTCCTCGGCCGCGCGGCCACCACAGTAGACGGCGAGCTTGTCCAAGACCTCCTGGCGCGTCGTCAGGAAGCGTTCGTCCTCCTCGACCTGCATGGTGTAGCCCAGAGCGCCACTCGTGCGCGGCACGATGGTGATCTTGGTGACCGGCGCGGAACCCTTTTGGCGGGCAGCGACGATAGCATGGCCGATCTCGTGGTAGGAAACGACCTGCTTCTCGTGGTCGGAAAGCACCGTGGACTTACGCTGTTGGCCGGCAATGACGACCTCCACCGACTCCTCGAAGTCGTCCTGAGTTGCACGCTTGCGACCCTCGCGAACGGCGCGCAGGGCGCCCTCGTTGATGATATTGGCCAGGTCGGCGCCCGAAGCACCGGGCGTGGCGCGGGCAATCGCGGTCAGATCGATCGGCGGCTCGGTCTTCACACTCTTGGCGTGGAGCTCGAGGATGTTCTTACGTCCGGTCAGATCGGGCAACTCGACGGGGATGCGGCGGTCAAAACGACCAGGGCGCAGCAGCGCCGGATCGAGGCTGTCGGGGCGGTTGGTTGCGGCAAGGACAACGATACCCTTGTGGTTATCGAAGCCATCCATCTCGGTCAGCAACTGATTGAGCGTCTGCTCGCGCTCGTCGTTGCCGCTAAAGCCGCCGCCATCGCGCTTCTTACCGATGGTATCGATCTCGTCGATAAAGACGATACACGGGGCCTTTTCCTTGGCCTGCTTAAACAGGTCACGAACCTTAGCAGCGCCGCGACCAACAAACATCTCAACGAACTCAGAGCCCGAAATGCTAAAGAACGGAACACCGGCCTCGCCGGCAACAGCCTTGGCAAGCAGGGTCTTACCGGTACCCGGAGGGCCAACAAGGAGAGCGCCGCGCGGCAGCTTGGCGCCGATCTCCTCGTAGCGCTGCGGCTTCTCCAGAAAGTCGACGACCTCCTTGAGAGACTCCTTGGCCTCTTCCTGGCCGGCGACATCCTTAAAGGTCACGCCCACGTCCTTGGAGGCGATCACGCGCGCGCCGGACTTACCCAGTCCGCCGCCGCCAAAACCGCCGCCACCAAAGTTCATCGACGGGCCGTCATCGCCCATAGCCTTCTTCATGCGGCGGTTAAGCCACCAACCGATGAGGAAGAAAATCGCCATGGGAAGAATGAGCGTGAGCAGGTAGTAGGTCATCAGACCCGAGTTCTTATCGGGAACGACCGACTCAAGCGAGGCGCCAGATTCAAGCACGCGATCGGTAAAGCCCGCATCATTCGGCACACCGGTCGTCTTATAGGCGATGTTCTCGTCCTCGCCCTTCTTAGTGTAATAAATCGTGTAATCGTCAGTGTTGTACTCAACCTTGTCGACACTCTTTTTATCGAGCGCTTTGACAAACGTCGAGTAATCGGTCTTCGTAATCTGCTGCGTGTGACCGATGTTGGGGAACAGAACGGTCGAGAGCACGAGGTAGACGACGAAGGCGATGAGCACGTAGAGGATCATATTCCGTCTACGTTTATTGTCATCCATCTCCATCTGCTTGAACTCCATCTACTGGGGTTGATAATGCTATCTAGAATACCCAACCGGGACGGCGATAAACCGACGCCGGGCACGAAAGGACAGAGATGGCATCACTGGAAGTCGGCAAGGTTCAAATCTATACGGGCGACGGCAAGGGCAAGACGACGGCCGCGCTGGGGCTCGCGCTGCGCGCCACGGGCTATGGACTTAACGTGCTTATGCTGCAGTTTGCCAAGAAGCTACACTGCGCCGAGCATGATGCGGCGCCCCGTTTAGGTCTGCGCATCGTACAAGCCGACCGCGACACGCCCGAAGTCTGTGCCGCACAGATCATGGAGCTCGCACGCGAGCAGATTAGCCAGGTAGACGTGCTGATCTTGGATGAGCTGGGAGAGGCCATGCGACGAGGCTTTGTGACGCGCGAGGATGTGGAGGGGTTGATCGCGCTGAAGCCTGCCACCACGGAGCTCGTGCTCACCGGCCGCGGATTACTGCCCCTCGCCGACCTTGCCGACCTAGTAACCGAAATGCGCCCCGTCAAACACTATTTCGACGAAGGACTCCTAGCCCGCCAAGGCATCGAATACTAGCCATTACGGACGTCCCCAATGGCTAGGCGGTGGCGCGGCCTAGCCAGTTGCCACTGTGGTGGTAGATGGTGAACATCGTGGCGGTGATCACCCAGGTTACGGGGTAAACAAGCAGCAGGTGCTCAAGCGACGGATCGAACGGCATGATCGCAAACACCCAGATCACCCTGAGCACGACGGTGCCAAAAATCGTGAGCAGCATGGGCTGCAAGCTCACGCCGGCACCGCGAATGGAGCCCGACGCGTTTTCGATAATCGAGAAGATCGCGTAGAACGGCGCGATAAAATGAAGAATCGTCGTGGTGTACGCCGAAATCGAAGCATCGTCGACAAACAGACGCGACAACGGACCCGAGAACACCAGCAGCACGGCAGACAGGCCACCAATGAGCATAAACGACAACACGAGCGACGTATGGTAGCCCTTGCGCATACGCTCGTAGTTGCGTGCGCCAAAGTTCTGTGCCGAGAACGTGGTGATCGAAACGCCAAGCGCCTCGGTAACCATCCAGACAATGCCATCCAAACGGCCCGAAAGACCCCACGCCGTGGTGACATCGGCACCAAACGAATTGACCGACACCTGAATCAAAACGTTGGAAATCGAATACGCAGCAGACTGAAAGCCAAGCGGCAGACCGCACGAGATCATGCTCTTACAAATAGCAGGATCAATGCCGAGTTTGGACAGTGAAAGCCGCCACGCACCCGGTGCGTGCATCATACGAATCACGATCATCGTGGCGTTGGAGCAAATAGTCAGCGCCACCGCGATGCCGCAGCCCAGAGCCTCCATATGAAGCACGGCAACGAAGATGACATCCAGCACCGCATTAACAAGGCAGCCGGAAGCGATGATCACAGCAGGCCCGCGCGTGTCGCCCACGGCGCGCAGCAATGCCGTTCCCATATTGAGCAGCAGCGCCGCAACCATGGCGGCAAAATAACAACGAGCATAGGCCACGCCCTCGGCCAATAGTTCATGCGGCGTGTTCATAAGCACCAGCATGGGCTCAACGAACACTATGCCAAGAATCGAGAAAACGATACCGCCCACCAGCGCGAGCGTCATGGCCGTATGGACCGAACGACTCAGTCGCTCATCATCGTGCTGGCCAAAATACTGACCGGTAATGACCGCGCAGCCGGCACCGACGCCAACGCAAAAGCCAATGCAGAGCTCGGTGAGCACCATCGTGGCTTGAATGCCACCCAGCGCGAGCTTGCCGCCAAACTGGCCTACGATATAGGTACCGATAAGCGTGTAAGCCTGCTGAAAAAACGAGCTAAAGAAGATGGGAACGCACAGCGAAAGCAGCTGCTGCCAAATGACACCCTGCGTTACATCGATAGCCGTAGATTTCTTAGCCACACGCCCTCCCCACCAGCGTACGTCAAACAATAAAACGACAATTTAAGACCAAAGCCAATACCAGCTTAGCACCGATCGGGATCGGCCGATACGCCCCGAATCAGAGCCCGGTGCGAAATATCTGCCTAGTGATACAAACCCGGCTGGTAGTGGTACTCGTTGCTCACATGCGGGCACAGCTGCCAAAAGGCGACAGCACTTGCCGCGGCCACGTTGAGCGAATCGACCCCATGCGCCATCGGAATACGCACGGCGCGGTCGCAGCCTGCAATGGTCTTGGCGCCCAAGCCAGCGCCCTCGGTGCCCATAAAGATTGCCAGGCGGTCAATCTCCTGCAGCACGGGATCGTCCAGCGACACCGAATCATCCGTCAACGCCATGGCGGCACACGAAAAGCCGGCATCGTGCAGCGCCGCCAGCCCATCATGCGGCCATACGCGCGCCTCGCTGCCAATGCGCGTCCAGGGCACCTGAAACACCGTGCCCATGCTCACGCGGGCCGAGCGACGGTACAGCGGGTCACAGCAAGTGGGGCTCACCAAAATGCCATCGACGTTCAGCGCAGCCGCCGAGCGGAAAATCGCGCCGACGTTGGTGTGGTCGACAATGCCCTCGAGCACGCACACGCGCACCGGGCGCTCCCCCGCCGCCTCGACGACGCCGCCCAAGAACTCATCAACCGGAATCTGTCGCGGGCGACGGAATGCCGCGAGCGCACCGCGCGTCACGTTAAAACCCGTCAGCTGCTCCATAAGCTCCATCGAGGCCACGAACACAGGAACCGGACCCGCGACCTCGCGTACCGCCAGGCGCTCAAACAGCGGCATCATCTGGTCGAGCCAGCGCTCGCCCAAAAGAAAGCTCACCGGCTCGTATCCGGCGCGAACCGCACGTTCGATGACCTTGGCACTCTCGGCGATAAAAATGCCCTTCTGCGGCTCCAGCACGCAGCGCAGCTCACGCTCGGTCAGTCGCACGTAGGCATCGAGCCGCTCGTCCTCGAGCGAATCGATTCGCAGCACCTCAACGGCATCAGTCATAACAGCCAGCCCGCACCTTTCTTTACAGCGCATCTATACCAAACGAGGCGACGCTAAGCGCCGCCCCATGCATTCAAACAATCCGATGATACCGTTCACGCCGGACGATTTACGCCTCAACGCGACGATACGTTACGAACTCATAATCGACACCCTCGTCGCCCTCGCCCGGGGCAATCGTGGCAACACCGTCACGCCGCGCAATCTCCCACGCGGGATCGGCATCCAGATCGGGAAAGTACGTATCCACGGCATGCACGCAATGGTTATGCGTAACCTCGGCCTCGGCGCAATACGGCAAAAACTGCCGATACACCTCGCCGCCACCGATTACCCACGCAACGGGCTCATCGGCCACGGCCGCTAAGGCTTCGTCGACGCTATGCACCACCTCGACGCCCTCGGCAGCAAAGCCCTCATCGCGCGTGAGCACGATATTACGACGGTTCTTGAGCGGACGCCCGCCGGGAAAACTCAGAAGTGTCTTGCGACCCATAATGACCGGACACCCCTTGGTACACGCCACAAAATGGCGCATGTCGGCGCGATTGGACACGACCATATCGCCCTCGCAGCCAATGCCCCAGTCGTCACACACGGCGACGATGGCAGAAAGCTTACACGTCATACCTGCCACCTATACCGCAATGGGGATGTTCTTGACCTGCGGGCCGTGCTCGTAGCCCTCGACGATGAGGTCATCGGTCGTAAACGTGTAGAAATCGTGCACGTCGGGGTTAAGCGTTACCTTGGGCGCCGCAAACTGCGGACGCTCGATAAGTTCGCGGACGATATCGACATGACGGTCGTAAATGTGGGCATCGGCAATCACATGCAGCAGCTCGCCGGGAATCATATCGACGGACTGCGCAACCATCATCAGCAAAATGGCGTACTGGCACACGTTCCAGTTGTTCGCGGCCAAAATGTCCTGGCTGCGCTGGTTGAGAATCATGTTGAGCGTCGGTTTGTCATCCTGCGGGCGCTGTGTCACGTTATACGTCACGCTGTAGGCGCACGGATACAGGTGCATCTCGGACAGGTCGCTGAACACATAGGTGTTCGTCATAATGCGGCGGCTGTACGGCGTGTTCTTAAGGTCGTACAGCACGCGATCCATCTGGTCAAAGTCGCCCTCGGCATAATGGCTCTTCTGGCCAATCTGATACCCGTAGGCCTTGCCGATGGAGCCGGTCTCGTCGGCCCACTCATCCCAAATATGGCTGTTGAGGTCATGGACGTTATTGGACTTCTTTTGATAGATCCACAAGATCTCGTCCATGGCGGACTTGAGCGCCGTTCGACGCAGCGTAAGCGCGGGGAACTCCTCGCGCAGGTCGTAGCGCGCCGTAACGCCAAAGTTTTTAATGGTATAGGCAGGGGTGCCGTCTTCCCACACCGGACGGACCTTTTGGCCCTCGGTGGTGGTGCCATGGTCCAGAATATCGCGGCACATGGATACAAACTGTTGATCAGCCTTGCTCATTGACCCTCCTGTCAGTCGCCTATAAGCGATTTTTATTGTAGCCCAGGCGCACGCGGCCCCACAGCCCAAACATAAGCCCTCAGTTTCTGACATATGCCAGAAATATCTTGCGTGGTTCCTCATGCGCGCTATTCTATTGTTGACATATGTCAGTTTTGGAGTGTGTATGGCAGGAAGACGCGAAAAACTGCGCCGCGTCGGGATCATCCCCGAATATCGTGGCTTTACCCCCGATGGCCTGGCCAGCGGAGACGCGATCGACATGACGGTCGATGAGCTCGAAGTCCTGCGCCTGTGCGACCTGGAAGGCCTCAATCAGGAGGCTGTCGCCCAGCACATGGGTATCGCTCGTGCCACGGTGGCGGCTATTTGCAGCCGAGCGCATCGCAAGGTGGCAAACGCGCTGATCAATGGTCGGGCGCTCGTCATCGAGGGCGGCACTATCGCGTACTCCCCCATCACCGCAACGACGGCCGCATGGCCAGCAAAGGAGGTCGGCGCCATGAGGGTGGCAACGACGTACGACAACGGCAACATCTTTATGCACTTTGGCCGCAGCGAACAGTTCAAGATCTACGACATCCAGAATGGCAAGGTGCTCAACGAGCAGGTCGTAGGCACCGGCGGCACTGGTCACGGTGCATTGGCGGGTCTGCTTGCCAACGGCGGCGTCGACACGCTTATCTGCGGCGGTATCGGCGGCGGCGCCATCAACGCACTCACCCAGGCCGGCATCACGGTCTACGCGGGCGCCCAGGGCAGCTGCGACGCCTGCGTCGAGGCCCTTATCGCGGGCACGCTCGCGCAGACCGGCGAGGCCACCTGCGACTGCCATGGTCACGACCACGAGCACGCCCATGAGCATGGCGAGTCCTGCGGCTGCCACGGCCATCACGAGCACAAGGGCCACGAGGGTTGCGGCTGCCACTAGCGGCAAATACCCTGCCGCCAGCACGCTCCCACGCGTACAACAACCTGCAAACGAACGGCGAAGGCCGCCTGGAATACGATCCAGGCGGCCTTCGCCATACACAACTCAAAAGAGCCATTACTTTTTATTGCGCATCTGCGCTTCCATCTGACGCAGCAGGTCCATATCGGACTTGGGACCGCCCGTTCCCAAGCCACCCAGGCCGCCCATGCTGCCCAGACCCATGGCATCCAGACCGGGAATATTAGGCATGCGCATCTTTTTGCCCTTCTTACCCTTCTTGCCCTTCTTGCCACCAGCCTGTGCCTGATTGGCCATCGTGCGCATGCGGCCCATCATCTTGTTCATCTCGCCCCACTGCTTCATAAGGCTGTTGACCTCAGTGGGGGTCACACCGGCACCCTTGGCAATGCGGGCACGGCGCTGACCGTTGATGATGGAGGGGCGCAGGCGCTCCTCCTTGGTCATCGACATGATGATGGCCTCGTTCTTGTCGAAGATGCCCTCGTCCAGGTTACCGCCCATCTGGTTGAGCGCGCGCTGGCCACCGGGGAGCATGCCCAGGATACCCTTCATGCCGCCCATCTTTTTGACGGCCTTCATCTGGTCGAGCATGTCGTTCATGGTAAAGCCCTCGCGCAGCATGCGCTCGGCAGCCTCGAGCTGTTCGGCATCGGCGGCCTCCTGGGCCTTCTCGATGATGCCGACGACGTCGCCCATGCCCAGAATGCGCTTGGCCATGCGATCGGGATAGAACGGCTCAAGCGAATCGGGTTTCTCGCCCATGCTCACAAACTTGATGGGCTTGCCGGTCACCTGACGCACCGAAAGCGCGCCACCGCCACGGGCGTCACCGTCGAGCTTGGAGATAATCACACCATCAAAGTCGGTGCGCTCGGCAAACGTCGAGACCACGTTGACGATATCCTGGCCGGTCATGGCATCGACGACCATCAGCACCTGATCGGGCTTGACGGCCTTCTTGATGTCCACGGCTTCCTGCATCATCTGTTCGTCGATCTGCAGACGACCGGCGGTATCGACGATGACCACGTCGCGCAGGTGGTCGACGGCCTCCTGAATGGCGCCCTTGGCGATGTCGACCGGGTGCGCACCGTCGCCGCGGAAGACCGGTACGCCGATCTCTCCGCCAAGCGTGGCCAGCTGGTCGGCAGCGGCGGGACGGTAGACGTCGCACGCGGCGAGCAGCGGCGAGCGGCCCTGCTTCTTGAGCAGGTAGGCAAGCTTTACGGCCGCCGTGGTCTTACCGGAGCCCTGCAAGCCCACGAGCATGATGACATTGGGAATGCGGTTGCTAAAGACGAGCTTGCTCTCGGTGGAGCCGAGCATCTCGGTGAGCTCGTCGAGCACGATCTTGACGACGTTTTGTGCCGGCGACAGCGACTCCATGACCTCGGCGGTCATGCAGCGCTCCTTGGTCTTGGCGACAAACTCCTTGACGACCTTAAAGTTGACGTCGGCCTCGAGCAGCGCCATGCGGATGTCGCGCATGGCCGAGGTGATATCGGCCTCGGTCAGCTTGCCCTTGCCGCGCAGGCGGTCAAATGTGTCGTTGAGGCGATCGCTCAGGGAATCAAACACTAGTCACTCCTTAATTGGACTCGCCCACCAGGGCGCGGCAGAAATCTTTGGCATTGAACTCCTGCAGGTCATCGACCTGCTCGCCCACGCCCACGCGCAGGATCGGGAGCTTGAGCTTCTCGGCCACGGCCATGGCGATACCGCCCTTTGCCGTGCCGTCGAGCTTGGTCATGATAATACCGTCCAGACCCAGTGCCTCGTTAAACTCGAGCGCCTGGTTCAGACCGTTCTGGCCGGTGGCGGCATCGATCACGAGCACGACCGAGACGGGCATGGAGCCGGCGGCCATATTGGCGGCGCGCTTACGCGTCACGTTGACCACCTTGGCGAGCTCGCGCATGAGCTCGGGGCTCGTGTGCAGGCGGCCGGCGGTGTCGATAAGCACCAGGTCGCTGCCGCGTTTATCGGCCTCGTCGAGCACGTCGTAGCAAACGCTTGCCGGATCGGAGCCGCGATCGCGCTTGATGACGGGGACGCCGGCACGCTGGCCCCACACATCAAGCTGCTCGATGGCGGCAGCGCGGAAGGTATCGGCCGAACCGATCACGACATTCTTGCCGCGGGCAGCCATGGCGCTCGCAATCTTGCCGACCGTGGTGGTCTTGCCGGCACCGTTAATGCCTACAAACAGCACGCAGCTCGGCGTGTCGGAGAACGGATCGCGCTCGATGGGTACAAAGTGCTGCTCAAGCTGCTCGGCCAGGGCACGGCGAAGCTGCGGAGCGGTCTTGAGGTTCTTCTTGGCCGCGGCATCGCGCAGGTCATCGGAGACCTGAATAGCGACCTCGGCACCCATGTCACCCATAACGAGGGTATCCTCGAGGTCCTCCCAAAAGTCCTCGTCGACCTCGCCGCCAAAGTAGAAGACCTCGTTGAGTGCCTCGCGGCTGCGCTCAAGTCCGCGAGAGAGAGCGTCAAAGAATCCCATTATGCATTCACGACCTTTCCGGTTTCGCGATCGAGTTTTTGCGAGACGACGCGGCTGACGCCGTCGGCTTGCATCGAGACGCCATAGAGAACGTCAGCGTCCTCCATAGTACGGCGCTGATGCGAAATGACCAAGAGCTGCGTATCGGAACGCAGCACATCGAGGGCGCCGATGAGCTTGGACAGGTTGGCGTCGTCAAGCGCCGCCTCGACCTCGTCCAGCACATAGAACGGCACCGTGCGCGTGCGATACACAGCAAAGAGCAGGGCGAGTGCCGTCAGGCTCTTCTCGCCGCCCGACATGAGCATCATCTTGGTGATGCGTTTGCCGCGCGGCTGCGCCACGACCTCGATGCCCGTCTCGGCCGGATGCTCGGGGTCGGTCATCTCCAGATGCGCCTGACCACCCGGGAACAGCATGGCGAAGATCTCGCGGAAGTTCGCATCGACCTTCTCAAAGGTCACCAGGAAGGCCTTCCGCATCTTGCGGTCGATGGCCACGGTGATCTTGGTGAGCGCCTTGCGCGCGCTCTCCAGATCGGCCAGCTGCTCCTCGATGTAGTCGGCGCGGCGCTTGAGCTGCTCGTACTCCTCCATGGCAACTTGGTTCACAGGCCCCAAGTTGTTGATCTGGCGCACAAGCTGGTTGAGCTCGCGCTCGGCGGCATCGCGGTCGGTGGGCGCCGGAAGCATGAGCGCTTCCTCGAGTACCGTGGTGCCATCGGCGGTAATGGCCTTGATGGCGGCCTCTACCTGCACCTCAAGCTTGCCGCGTGCGACCTTGAACTCGTTTTGCGTGGCGGTGGCGGTATCGACCCGCTCCTTAGCGCGGGCAACCTCTGCCTTGGCATCCTCGATGGTCTTCTTGAGCGAGGCCGAGTCCGCCTCCTCGAGCGAAGCCTGATCGCGCAGACGTGCGGCCCAATCTGACGCGCGCTCCAGCAGGGCCGAATAGCGTTCGTGCATGGGGTCGACGCGCAGGCGCAGCAGCTCGAGCGAGCGCGAAGCCTGGCGTGTTCCGCGGATACGACGGTCGATGCCCTCAAGACGATGCTCCAGGTCGGGTACGCGGCCCTTCAGCGAACGCAGGCGTTCGCTCGTCTGGGCTAGGCGAACCTTGGCGTCGGCGAGTTTGCCGGCAGCCTCGGAATCGTCACGGCGAACGCGGTCGAGTTCGTCGTTGGCCTCGGCAATCTGCAAGCCCAGATCGCTTGCATGCGCGCGGGCCTCGTCACGCGAACGGGTGAGCTCGTCAACGCGCGGGCGCGCGGCGCGAACGGCCTCGGAGGCCTGCTCGCGGCGCTTGGAGATACGCACGCGCTCGACCTCGGCATTGTTGGCGCTTTGCTCCAGGCGGCCGATCTCGGACAACAGGGAGCGGCGCTCGCCCTCAAGACGGGCGATCTCGCCGGCGGCATCGCCCTCGGCGGCACGCGCCTCCTCAACGGCCGCATTGGCCTCGACGACCTGATCCGACACATGCTCAAACACAGCAGCCAGATCGGGCTCCAGGCCCTCCAGCTCACGAATGCGACGCTTGCGCTCCAAAGCACCCGAAGCCTCGCCGGCGTCGAGCCCCACACGCACCAGGCCGCCGCAGGCGACGCGGGCGCCATCAGGGGTCACGTAAGTCACGCCGTCAACGACCGGCGCCGACAGAGCGGCAGCAAGATCGTCCACGACGTAATAACCGCCGAGCAGCGCCTCAACGACGGGACCGTAGCCTGCGCGCACGGACAGACGATCGACCAGGCGGGAACCGGCAGCGCCTTTAGCGGCAGCAGAGGCGCTCACACCGCGCGCGACCAGCAGCGCCTCACCCGAGGCCTTCTTTTGGTCCAGAGCCGAGCGACCGGCACGCTCAAGCGTGGCGGCGTCATCAAACAAAAGAGCATCGATATCGCCGGCAAGCAGCTGCTCGACCAGGCCCTCGAGCTCACGAGGAGCCTCGAGCACGTCACCCAGACGACCCGAGACATCATCGCCCAGCGCGCCCATCAGACGGCTAACGAGCGGCGAGCTGTCAGCCATGCGGGCATCGAGCTTCTTTTGGCTGGCAAGCTCCGAGCGCACCTCGGATAACTTGTTGCGTGCCTCGCTCTCGCGGGCACGCAGGTCCTTCAGGGCTGCACGGGCGACCTCGGTGGCCTCACGCGCATCGGCCTGGGCCTGGCGCGCTTCCTCAAGAGCGCCCTCAAGCTCCTCGGCGCGGTCGCGACGGCTCTCGAGCGAGGCCGTGACCTCCTCGAGCTGGTCATCGATCTGCTCCAAGCGCGAGGCGTACATGTTGTCCTCAACCTCGGCGTTGCTCAGCGAGTCCTTCACCTTGGCGAGTTCGAGCGCCGCGTTATCGGCCACGCGCTGCACATCGCGTTGCTCACGCGTAAGCTGCGAAATCTGATTGTCGAGAGCCACGCGTCGCTCGTGGAGCTCAGCGGCGGCAGGACCAGCGGCGTCAACGTCCTCCTGGGCCTGCATGTGCGCACCGGTCACTTCCTCAAGCTGCGCACGCGCGTCCTCGAGCTCCTCGACCACGCGACGACGCTGATGCTCGGAGCTCGAGATCTGGCCACGCATGTCGGACAGGCGCGACACCATGTTGTGGCCCTTTTCCTCGAGCAGGCGCATATCGGAGTTAATGCGGCCGACCACGTCTTGCATATGGCGGCGCTGCTCGCCCAGGTCGCCCACAAACAGGCCCTTTTCCTCAAGCATGACCTGGAGCTTCTCGAGCTCGCGTTCCTTTTCGCCCAAGCGGTACTGCGCAAGCTCCAGCTCGGCGGCGCCTTCCTTGGAGCGGCTCTCCAGGTCGTTCCACTGCAACTGCAGCGAACGCAGCTCGTCGACGGCCAGCATCTGCGTAAGCTCGTTTGCGCGCGAGGACAGCTCTTTGTACTTGCGCGCACGATCGACCTGACGCTCCAGCGGTCGCAGCTGACGGGCAATTTCCTTATTGATGTCGCGGGCACGCGTCAGGTGCTCGTCCATCGACCTAATCTTTTTGAGCGCACGCTCCTTGCGGCGTTTGTGCTTGGAGATGCCGGCGGCCTCCTCGATGAGGGCACGGCGCTCCTCGGGGCGGCTCTGCAAAATGGCGTCGAGCTTGCCCTGGCTGATGATGGAATGCGTATCCTTGCCCAGGCCCGAATCGTGCAGGATGTCCTGAATGTCCATCAGGCGGCACGGACTCGAGTTGATGAGGTACTCGCTTTCGCCCGAGCGATACATGCGCCGGGTGATGGCGACCTCGTCAAAGTCGACGGGCAGCATATGGTCCGAGTTATCGAGCACCAGCGTGACCTCGGCGACACCCACCGGCTTGCGTGCCGACGAGCCCGAGAAGATGACGTCCTCCATCGCCTGGCCGCGCAGCTGCTTGGCGCTCTGCTCGCCCAGGACCCACAGGATGGAGTCGGAGATGTTCGATTTTCCCGAGCCGTTGGGACCGACGATGACGGTCAGACCCGGCTCAAATGACATATGGGCGCGGTCGGCAAACGACTTGAACCCTTTGAGCGTGAGGGACTTGAGATACACGGTTCCTCGCTTAAACAGGCTTCTTGTTGAGAATCACGCCGTTGGTGGTGTAGCCCATGCGGTCGAGTGCCTCGAGTGCAGCGGCCCCCTCGGCCTCCTTCTTGGAGGAACCGGTGCCGCGGCCCTGGCGAATACCGTCGATGAGCACCACAGCGGTAAAGGTGGGCGCATGCGCGGGGCCCTCGGAGCCGACCAGCTTATACGCGGGAGGCTCGTGGCCGTCTGCCTGCACGCACTCCTGCAAGAACGACTTGGGGTTCGCGGGGTGCTCGGCACGCTCGGAGGCCAGGTGCGGCTTGAGCGTACGATGGATAAAGTCCGCCGCAACATCCCAGCCGGCATCCAGGTACAGCGCGCCCACGAGCGACTCGTAGACGTTCTCGAGCGCCGAGTGCAGGCCGCGCGCACCGGTACCGGTCTCGGAGGCACCAAAGATAATGATGTCGTCGATGCCCAGCTCATGCGACACCTCGGACAGCGTAGCACCCGAGACAAGCGACACCTTCAGGCGCGTGAGCTTGCCCTCGTCAAACTCGGGATAGGACTCAAAGAGCGAACGGGCGACGACGGCGCCCAAAATGGAATCACCCAAGAACTCAAGGCGCTCGTAGCTTGCCGAGACTGGCTGGCCTTCGACGGCCGAAGGATGCGTAAGAGCCGCGCGCAGCAGCACCTTGTCATTGAACTCGTGGCCCAGAATCTCCTGGGCGCGCGTAAGTCGTTCGGATAAAGCCAAGACCTAAGCCTCCCTGGCGTTTTCGATCGCGTCGACGGCGTCGGCGACAGAGTTGAGCGAGAGCAGGGTCTCATCATCGATCTCGAGATTGAACTCGTCCTCGATAGCCGTAACCAGTTGCAGGCGCTCGAGCGAGTTGGCATCGAGGTCGTCAAAGGTGGTCTCATCGCTAATTTCGGCAACATCGACGCCCAGAACGTCAGCAGCGACCTCGGCGATCTTGTCGAAGATTTCGGAACGGTCCATAGCGCTTCCTCTCATAGTGCATGAATACCAAAAGATTGGCACCGCGCGGGCGGCACCAAGACACGGTTTTGATTCTACCCCACGACGTGCGCCGCGAGGCACATAACAGCGCTCTAACTCGCTCTTATAAAACGATACCGTCCATGGAGTTGGCGACGTTCTCGACCAGCCCGGCGCGCACGGCTTCAGCCGCCGCGAGCGTACCGTTTTTGACGGCCTCGACCGAAGTGGCACCGTGACCGATCAGGACCACGCCACGCAGGCCCAAAAGAATCGCGCCGCCCTTGGCATCACCAGACAGCTTGGCCTTAATCTCGCGCATCTGCTTTTTGATGAGCAGCGCGGCAATCTTGGTGCCGAGCGAAGACATAAAGACACCCTTGAGCTCCTGCAGCAAAAACTTGGCAGCGCCCTCGGTGGCCTTGAGCGCAATATTGCCCGACATGCCATCGGCAACGACGACATCGAAGTTACCTGAAGTGATGTCCGTTCCCTCGCAGTTGCCAACAAAGCCGGGAACGGCGGCTTTCATGGCCGGGAAGCAGGCCTTGGTAAAGTTGGAGCCCTTCTCGTCCTCGGTGCCATTGGCAAGCAGACCTACGCGAGGATGTTCAATGCCCAAGACGACGCGGGCATAGGCGCTGCCCATCTGCGCAAAGCGCACCATATCGTCCACCTCAACATCGGGGTTGGCGCCCATATCGCACAGCACCGTCAGACCGCCGGCGCGATTGGGTAGCGCATTAGTCAGACAGGGACGTACCGGCTGCTTCTTGCCTTCGGCCTGATACCTAAACGGCGTCACATAGGCGGTCGCGGCAGCAGTCATGGCACCGGTCGAGCCGGCGGAGAAGAACGCGTCCGCATTTCCCTTCTTGATAGCGCGGCACGACAGCACGATCGAGGACTTGCGCTTGGTCATCACGGCGCGAATGGGATCGTCTTCCATGGCGATAACGTCGGGTGCCTCAAGGGCCTCAACACGTGCATGGGAAGCAGCAAAGGGATTGACGATTTCGGCGGGGCCAGCTGCCAAGACCTCGATATCGGGATCGGCGGCAAGTGCAGACTCGATACCATCGAGAACAACCTGAGGTTTCTCGTCTCCGCCCACAACGTCTACACAAACGCGAACGTTACTCATATACATGCTCCTTATACAAAAATGGCCGACTCATTGAGCCGGCCATTGTGGTTCCATTTGGAACGGCATCGCATCCAGAGTATACCGTTACTCGGTAACGATAACCTCGCGGTCCTTGTAGAAACCGCAGCTGGGGCACACGTGGTGCGGAAGCTTGACAGCGCCGCAACGGGGGCACGTGGACTGAGCCGCAGCCGAGATCTTCATGTTGGCGGAACGACGGGTGTGAGTGCGGATACGACCCTGCTTTTGTTTAGGTACGGGCATAGTGACCTTCCTTATGAACTATCCAGTGTGGCGATTACGCGCAAGTAGCGATACTACCACAGTTTTACTCATCGAGCTTGAGATTCTTCAATGCTGCAAATGGATTTTCCGTGGCAGCGGCCCATTCTGCCTCTGCCTGGGCGGCGCAATCGCATTGCTCGACGTTGAGATTGCAACCGCAAGTGGGACACAGACCGCGACAATCGGGCTTGCAGAGCACCACAAACGGCGTGTCCATAACGACCGCGTCATTGATGGGCTCACCCAGATCGACGATGCGGTCCTCACCCAGGAGTTCGTAGCCGTCCTCGTAGGCCTCGGGATCCTCGGGCTCCTCAAAGAGGTAGAACTCCTCGATCTCGCCGGCGATATCAAACGAGGCGGGCTCCAGGCAACGGTCGCACTCGCCGGTGGCGTGCGCGCGGACCATGCCGGTAAGCAAAACACCGGTACCGGCGTTGGTAAAGACAACGTCGTAGTCGATGCCGTCCTGCAGCTGGTACTCCTTCTCGCCCACCGTGTAGGTGGCGACATCGACCTTACCGGTCAGCGGATACGAATCTCCAGGAAACTCGAGCTGCTCGGAAAGATCGACGGTAACGCTCGGGAACTCAGCCATTACCACTGACCATTCTGCTGGGCGGCACCCTCGTTGAGCTGCTGACGGCAACGGGTAACGGTGCCGGTCAGGCTCTTGAGGTTCTCCTCCAGGTGCGTAAAGACCTGCTCTGCGTAGTCCTCGGCAGCATAACGCGTCTCGCGCTCGTACTGCTGGGCACGATCGCGGATGTCGTCGGCCTGCTGCTGTGCTAAGCGGACGATCTCCTGCTCACCAGCAATGGTGAGGGCCTGCTGCTGAGCGTCGGCGATGATGGAATCGGCCTGAGCGGCGGCGGAAGCCATAAGCTCCTCGCGCTCCTTAAGGATACGGCGGGACTTCTGCCACTCCTCGGGATAGCTCATGCGGATCTCGTCGAGGATGTTGAAGAACACGTCGGCGTCGATGACCTTGAACTGAGCGTTCTTGCCGAAAGGCGGCTTGGCTTCCTCGATCAGCCCTTCGAGCTCATCGACCAAGCTGACGATCCTATCGCCAGGAAAATTCTCGCCCGGCATCCGGTCTCCTTTCATAGGTAACATATCATCGTGCTAGTTTACCACATGCCACCAGGCAATAAAAAACGTCACGAAAAGCGATGTCTGAGCGCTTCGACCACGTTGGGCGGGACAAACGTCGATACATCGCTGCCGAGCGAGGCGATCTGGCGAACGACCGAGCTCGAGATATAACCGTACTGCGGCGCACTCATGACAAAGATGGACTCCAGCTCGCTATCCAAGCGATAGTTGAGGTCTGCCTGCTGCAGCTCGTACTCAAAGTCGGTCATGGCACGCAGGCCCTTGACCACGGCCCCCGCCCCCTGTTCACGAGCGAAGTCGACCAAGAGGCCGGTAAAGGGCAGGACCTCGACGCCGTCGATATCACCGAGCGCCTCGCGGGCCAGCGCCACGCGCTCATCGAGCATAAACGTGGTGCCCACACCGTTTTTACCCTGCGACTCGGCAACAGCGACGATCACGCTGGGAAAGATGCGGCGGGCGCGGCGGATGACGTCGATATGACCAAACGTGATGGGATCGAATGTGCCCGGGACGATCACGCGGTTGATGGTGTCACTCATGGGCGTCCTCCTGAACCGTCGTGACATCGTTGTTGTCAGCATCGGTGCAGGCGCTATCGCCCTCACCATCGTCATCGCCGACCCAACGAAGCAGGTCGACCGAGGTAATGCCGTAGCGCTTCTCACGTACGATCTCAAAGCCTGCCGGATGCGCGCCCGCATC
>JAJXHK010000005.1 GCA_021639365.1 Collinsella aerofaciens | reverse complement strand
AATCGTAGCCCGAGACGGTCCCGGGCTGACAATTTCGACTGTAATGGACGTTCTTGTTTGACTGGTCGTTTAAGAACGTCCCAAATGACTACTCGAACTGCTAGTTTGTGCGGGTTGTGGTTTTGGGAGCTGCGGGAATTTAAGATACTGTACATCTGTACGTTAACTAATCTTCGTAGTATATTGCTACCCGCAAAACTCAATACCATTGTGCTTCGAGACGCTAAAGCGCCTACGTACAATGGTTGTTGATAGTACGATTTGATTCAACGACAGGATGGATGGTCCAAGCGTGAGTCTCGGCAGCAAACTATCCGATGCAAAGGTCTCCTTTGCGATATTCAAGCGCGACATTAAGCGACTGCTTGTGAACCCCGTCGCCTTGGTGGTTACCCTGGGCGTGTGCGTTATCCCCTCGCTGTATGCCTGGTACAACATCGTGGCCAACTGGGATCCGTATGGAAACACCCAGGGCATTAAAATCGCTATCGCCAACAACGATCAGGGCACCCAGAACGACCTAGTGGGCGAGCTTAATGCGGGCGATAAGGTGGTCGATCAGCTCAAGGAAAACGATCAGCTGGGCTGGACCTTCGTCGATTCGGCCGCCGATGCCAAAGAGGGCGTCGAGAGCGGGGAATACTACGCGGCGATCGTAATCCCCAAGAACTTCTCCGACAATCTGGTCTCGATGCTCGACGGCAACTACCATCAGCCGAAGCTCACCTATTACGTCAACGAGAAAAAGAGCGCCATTGCGCCCAAGGTCACCGATACCGGTGCCAACACCATCGAGGAGCAGATCAACTCGGAGTTTGTCTCCACGGTGGGCGAGACTGTTGCCAGTATCGCCAAGGATGCCGGTGTCGATTTAAAGGACAAGGCAACCCAGACTCAGGACTCGCTGACAAGTTCGGTGTCCGAGGCATCCGACACCTTGGGTGAGGTGCGCGATTCGATTGGCGATATGAATGCCGCCATCGATAAGACGAGTGGCGCTATCGCCTCGGCTGATGCGGCGCTTGCCGGCTTGCAAGGTCAGGCACCGTCGCTGACGCAGGCAATCTCCCAGGGCAACGACCTGCTGGGCGAGGCTCGCGCCACGGCGGGCAACTCTATCACCTCGCTCTCCAAGGCACTCTCGGAAGGTAGCCTTGCACTCACCAAGACGTCAGCCTCCGCGAACGCTGCGATTGGCAAGCTAACGGGTACGGTCACATCTACGACCACCCGCATCGACAACTCGCTCGAGTCTCTCCAAGCGACGATCGATCACAATAAGGCCGTTATCGGGCACTTGGAGATTCTCGTTAATGACACGTCGACAGGTTCCGAGGAAATTGACGCGCGCATTGTATCGACCATCGATTCGCTTCGCGAGCAAAACCAGAAGCTGCAGAGCATCAAGGATGGCCTTTCTGCACAGTCGAGCGCCATGGCAAACGACGCTACGGCAATCTCGAACGCGAGCAACGCACTCAACGCGGCAATTCAGACCGGTACGGCTAACCTCGGTCAGGCTCAGACCGATCTGGGTCAGAACGCACTTCCGAAGGCTTCGAGCGCGCTTGACTCCTTTGCCGCCGTTTCGGGCGATTTGACCGGCATTGTGTCGGGTATGACCCCCACGATAGCGAGCGCGCGCGGCACGCTGGCGCAGCTCGATGCCACGCTCAAGCAGGCAAAGACCACGCTGTCCCAAACCGACGCCTCCCTTGCCAAGGTTCAGGACAAGCTCGCGACCGCCGCCAATGACATTGCGGCGCTGCAGACCTCTGAGTCTATGGGCGAGTTAGCCGACCTCATGGACGTCGACGTCAATGACGTGGCAGATTTCATGGCATCTCCGGTTGAACTGACGTCCAAGTCAATCTATCCGGTCAAGAGCTTTGGCTCGGGCATCGCGCCCTTCTACACCAATCTGGCGCTGTGGGTAGGCGGCTATGTGCTCATCGCTATCTATAAACTCGAGGTCGACCGCGAGGGCATCGGTAGCTTTACGGCGCGTCAGGGCTACTTTGGCCGCTGGCTGCTGCTGGTGATCCTGGGCGCGTTCCAGGCCATTATCGTTACGGTGGGCGACCTGGTCATTGGCGTTCAGTGCGTCAATCCGCTGCTCTTTGTACTGGGCGGCATCGCTATTTCGTTCACCTACGTCAACATCATCTATGCGCTGTCCACCACGTTTAAGCATATCGGTAAAGCCATTGGCGTCATCCTCGTCATTGTGCAGATCCCCGGCTCGTCGGGCATGTATCCCATCGAGATGATGCCCGGCTTCTTCCAATGGCTGCATCCGCTGCTGCCCTTCACCTATGGCATCAACCTGCTGCGCGAGACCGTCGGTGGCATGTATTCGTTCAACTACCTGTTCAACCTGTGCATCCTGGGCGTGTTCCTTGCCATCGCACTCTTTATTGGCTTGCAGCTGCGTCCGCTGCTGCTCAACCTCAACCTGCTCTTTGACAAGCAGCTTTCCACGACGGGCCTCATGATCTGCGAGTCCAACGACCTGCCGCGCCAGCGCTATTCGCTGCGCACGGCCATGCGCGTCATGCTCGATTCGGATTCGTACCGTCGCGAGCTGCTCGATCATGCCGTGGCGTTTGAGCATCGCTACCCGTACTACATCAAGGGCGGTTTTGCCGCCGTGGTAGGCGTGCAGGTTCTGCTCTTTGTGCTTTCGACGGTGCTCGATATCGACAATAACGGCAAGATCATCCTGCTCGTTATCTGGATCATTTCGGTTATCGCCATCTGCGGCTGGCTCATCAACATCGAATACATCCGTGCGAGCCTCAATACCCAGATGCGTATCTCGGCGCTTTCGGACGAGGACCTTCGCCGCGAGATGCGCGAGCACACGGCTGCCATCCCTGCCGCCCGTCGCATGTTTGGTCTCAACGCCAGCGAGCGTGGCGCCAAGGGAGGCGAACAGCCTACGAGCCGTCTGTCGCATATCGGTGCGCATCGTAAGGCTCAAGATGCCGACGGCGCTGACAACGTAAACGGAAACGACGGGGACACCACCTCGCTTGGCAAGCACTCTAAAGGAGGTGAGGCATAAATGAAAAACATCCTGCACCTGTTTAAGCGCGATGTCCAAAACGTGTCTCGCTCCGTGATCGGCATGGTCGTCGTGATGGGCCTGATCATCGTGCCATGTCTCTATGCATGGTTTAACATCGCCGGAAGCTGGGATCCCTACGGCAATACCGGCAACCTTAAGATTGCAGTGGTCAACACCGATGAGGGTTACGAGAGCGATCTGATTCCCGTCGAGGTCAACGTGGGCGAAAACGTAACCGCCACCCTGCGCGGCAACGAGAACTTCGACTGGGTCGTCCTCAACGACCGCGATAAGGCGATTGAGGGCGTTAAGTCGGGCGCGTACTACGCTGCCGTCGTTATCCCTAAAACGTTTAGCGCTGACATGATGACGCTTTTCTCGACCGAGGTGAAGCACGCCGATATCGAGTTCTATGAGAACCAGAAGGCCAACGCCATCGCACAGATCGTGACTGAAAAGGGTTCGAGCGCCGTCCAGAGTCAGGTCAACGAGACCTTTACCAAGACCATCACGACCATCGGCCTTAAGACCGTGTCCAGCCTGCTCGACTATATGAGTACCGACCAGGTGAGCAACTTTATCGCCAATCTGTCCTCGACGCTGGGCGATTCGGTCGAGGACCTGCAGGACGTTCAGGCGAGTGCGACGTCGCTCGCGGGCATTTTGAGCTCCACGTCCGATTCACTGACATCGGCGGGCGGCATGCTCAAGCAGACGGGCACCGTTGATGAGTCGACGAAGCAGCTGATGGAGCACGCCAAGAGTGGCATCAATGATTCCAAGGAAGCGCTCAAGGCCGCCAACGATGCCGTTGACGCGGCGATTGACGGAAGCGCGGGCTCGTTCGACAACGTGTCCGCCGAGCTTGCGAAGGCATTCGATGCCGCGAATCAGCATGTTGACCTTACGGTGTCTCAGCTCAACGAAGCCGCAGCGGCGCTCAATACGCGTGCTGACGATATCGATGCGATGACCGATCAGCTCCGTAACCTTGCCGACCAGGTGAGTGATGACAAGCTCAAAGACGGTCTCGAGTCCGCTGCGACGTCGCTGGGCAGAATTGCCGTGGAGTACCGCAACAATGCGAAGGACCTGACGGCGACCGCAAAGTCCCTTTCGGACGGCATGGCGGAGGTCAACAACTCGCGTGCCGAGGTCGACCAGGCCATCGCCGATGCCAAGGCGGGTATCTCGGGAGCCAAGTCCGACTACGATTCCACGTTCTCGGTTAAGGCCAAGGAGCTCAAGAAGACCATTTCGGGCGTTCTGGATTCCCTGAACGGTATCTCGGGTGACTTGGATAGCGCCGTGAGCGGTCTGACCGACGCCTCTGGCTCGCTCGCAAAGGGCCTCTCCAAGGCTGCGACGCTGGTCAACAAGGCTTCCGATCAGCTGGGTGAGGCATCGGACAAGATCAGCGCCTTTAAGGACGAGCTCGATGGCGCCCTGATGTCGGACGACCTTGCCACGATCAAGACGATGATCGGCAACGATCCCGAGGGTTTGGCCGTGTCGCTTTCCGGCCCCGTCGCGCTCGACCGCAAGCCGGTCTATCCGATCCGCAATTACGGTTCGGCCATGGCGCCGTTCTATACGATCCTGTCGCTGTGGGTCGGCTCGATCGTGCTGGCGGCCATGATGAAGGTATCGGTTGACGATGAGCTCATCAACGAGCTGATCCCCGTGCGCCTGCACGAGATCTACCTGGGCCGCTACCTGTTCTTTGGAGGTCTGGCCCTGCTGCAGGCGACACTCGTGTGCGCGGGCGACATCCTGTTCTTTGGCATCCAATGCGACAACCCGCTGCAGTTTGTGCTGGCGGGCTGGGTCGCGAGTCTCGTGTTCTCCAATATCGTCTACACGCTCACGGTTTCGTTTGGCGATATCGGCAAGGCGCTCGCTGTCGTGCTGTTGGTCATGCAGGTCGGCGGTTCAGGTGGTACGTTCCCCATCGAGATGACCGGCCCCGTGTTCCAGGCGATCTACCCGTTCCTGCCGTTTACCCACGGCATCAACGCCATGCACGCCGCCATGGCTGGCGCCTACCATATGGAGTACTGGATTGAGCTAGGCATTCTGGCGAGCTATCTGATTCCGTCGCTGGCACTGGGCGTCGTCTTCCGCCGTCCGGTCATCAAAGCCAACGACTGGATCATCGAAAAGCTGGAGTCGACTAAGTTGATCTAGTTCAGCCAGGTAAACGCCGTCGGAACATCGAGATCTTCCAGTTTGATACTTTATTATGCTGGATTGCGATGCAACACCGGTTGTTGCTACAGTAGCGGGGCGTGCCGGGGGTCCGGCGCGTCCCGTTTTTATTTGACCATGAGGCGGCACGCAGCCATACGCGTGCGGACACCACGCCCAGATTGAGTGCGAGGATGTTCCATGGCCCAATACGCTGCCAACGAAATCGAAAACATGCCCGATAGCCCTGTAGCCCGTGAGGATTTGGGCGCGGGTGGTATTCCCCGGGGTGCCGGCGCACGCTCGCCGTTGTTCTGGAAAGTTCTACTGCTTTCGGTGGCGATTATCTGGGGCTACTCCTTTACCACTATGAAGGACGCACTCGGCACCATTCCGGTGTTCGCGCTGCTCTATGTACGTTTTCTGCCCGCAGCGTTGGTCATGTTTGCCGTCTTCCACAAGCGCATCATCGCGCACCTCAACGCTCGCAACCTGATCGTTGGCCTGAGTATGGGCGTGCTCATGTGGGCGGCCTATGCGCTGCAGACGGTCGGTCTGGCACATACTACGGCGGGCAAGAATGCTTTTTTGACGGGCACGTATTGCATCCTTGTGCCGTTCGCGAGCTATTTCCTGAGCGGCGAAAAGCTCACGCGCTACAACTTGGGTGCCGCGCTGCTGTGCCTAGCGGGCATTGGCCTCGTCGCACTCGATAGCGTTGAATTCAACATTGGTGACGTCATTACGCTGGCGGGTGCGGCCTTTTTCGCCATCCAGATGGCGGTGACTGCCAAGTACGGTCGCAAAATGGACATCAACGTCATCACGTTTTGGATGTTTGTGGGCAACGGCGTGCTGAGCCTGGCAACGTCGCTGCTATTCGAGACCCAAGCGCCTCTGTCCGTGTGGACGCCGAGCTTTATCAGTGCGATGGCGTTTCTCTCGGTGGGCTGCACATGCGCGGCTCTGCTCATCCAAAACGTCGGCCTGGCGCATGTCCCGGCCTCGACGGGCTCGCTGCTCCTTTCGATGGAGTCCCCTTCGGGCGTGTTGTTTTCGGTGCTGCTGATGGGGGAGGCGCTCACCTCGCGCCTGCTCGCCGGCTTCGCGCTCATCTTCCTGTCGATTATCTTGAGCGAGACTCACTTCGATTTTTTGCGTCGAAAGCCGCGCCCGCAATTGTAAACAACTTGTTGCGCCGCCCTCCCGGGGCGGCATTTTTTATGCCTCGCCCTTAAAGTAGTACCTTGCACTTTACGCTATCAAAGTGCTTGCTGCAAAAACGATACTGGAGGGCATCTATGGCACCAGCTTTGTCCGATCTTCAACCGCAATCAGCGCCCAAGGCCACCGCCGCGGCGCAGACCTCTATCGGTGACGGTCTTGTTGCAGAAGCTCAGGCTTTTGCAGACGAGCTCGCTGCGTGGCGACACGATCTCCACCAGATGCCCGAGCTGGGTAATAGCCTCCCACAGACCTCTGCGTATATCCAAGCGCGCCTGACCGAGATGGACATCCCGTTTGCCACGCTCGTCGACGGCTCCTGTGTTGTGGGCCTCATCGGTGCCGGTGCGGCCGTGGCGGCCCAGGGCAACGGTACGTGCACGGACGATCAGGCCGGCACGGTCATCATGCTGCGCGGTGACATGGATGCCCTTCCCGTCGCGGAAGAGTCGGGCGAGTCTTTTGCCTCTGTCAACGGCTGCATGCATGCTTGCGGTCACGATATGCACGCGACGGCGCTGCTTGGTGCGGCTCGTATGCTCAAAGCGCGCGAGACTGAGCTTGTTGATGCCAACGCCACGGTTAAGCTGCTGTTCCAGCCGGGCGAGGAAACCTTTGAGGGCGCCCGCGCCGCCATCGCCGACGGTCTGCTGCAGAACCCGCGCCCTCAGGTCGCCTTTGCCATGCATGTCAATAGCCAGTCGCCGCTTGGCCTGGTGCTTTACGGCAGTCCGGCGCTCTCGGGCGTGTACGGTTTCCGCATCACGCTGCAGGGCAAGGGCGGTCATGGCTCGAGCCCCGAGATCTGCATCGACCCCATTACGGCGGGTGTGCACGTGCATCTGGCACTTCAGGAGCTTATCGCTCGCGAAGTGCCGGCGGCCAAGGAGGTCGCGCTTACCGTTGGCAAGTTCGCCGGCGGTCAGGCCGCAAATGTCATCCCTGATACTTGTGTGCTCGAGGGAACGCTGCGTGGCTTCGATGTCGAGCTCATGGAGCACCTCAAGGCCCGCATCGCGGAGGTCGTCAAAGGCGTTGCCACGACCTATCGTACGCCGGCGACTATTGAGACGCTCTCGGATGTTCCCCCGCTCGTACTCGATGACGATATGACGCAGGCGTCGCTTGGCTACGTGGGCGCGGTGCTGCCCAAGTCCGCCTTCCTGCCGTTGTTCCACGCCATGGCGAGCGAGGACTTTGCGCTTATCTCGAGCGAGATCCCGAGCGCGTACTTTACCGTGGGCGCCGCTGTAACCGATACGGATGAGCATTTTGCCCAGCACCATCCCAAGGCGCGCTTTAACGATGCCGAGCTGCCGCTCGGTGCCGCGGCCTATACCGCCGTCGCTTTGGGCTATATCGCCGACCACCGGTAGCACCCAACCTTGCCTTTCAAGCCTGCGGGCATGGCCGTAAGGCCTATGCCCTTGTCTTTCAAGGCAATCTTGGGCACTACCGGCGCCCGGCGCCGGCTATTCGTTTGTTAAATAAGGAGCAGTATGTCCCAGCAGCGTAAGTTCTTCCCCGGCTGGCTCGTGGTGGCCTCTGGCTTTGTGATCATGGCCACGTGCTACACGATTTTCGTCAACTGCATGAGCCTGTTTCAGCCGCTGATCGTCAGCGATCTGGGCATTTCACTTGCGCAGTACAACATTTCCAATGCCATCTCCACCGTGGTGAGCGTTGTGGGTTCGCTTGTGATCGGCCATGTCGCCGATAAGGTGAGCGGCCGCGTTTTGGGCTCCCTCACCGTTATCGCCACCTCTGCCGTGCTTGTCGGCATGAGCTTTGTGGGCGAGCTTTGGCAGGTCTACGTGCTCTTTGCCGTCTCGGGCTGCTTCGCCGTGGCCTCGACCCGCCTGCTCATCAGCCTAGTGACCGCCAACTGGTTTACGGCCAAGCGAGGCCTTGCCATCTCCATCGCGCTTTCGGGCTCGGGCTTTGGCGGCGCTATTCTGTCTCCCATCGTGAGCTCGCTCATCGTGAGCGTTGGCTGGCGTTCCGCCTTCCTGGTGCTCGCGGCTATCTGCATGGTGGCGGCGCTGCCCATCACGGCCTATTCCTTCCGCACCAAGCCTTCCGAGATCGGTCTTAAGCCGCTCGGCGAGAACCCAGGCGACCCGTCTGCTTCTGCCACGGGTGATAAGAACGAGAAGGCAGCCCCCGAGGTTAGCGTCGGCTGGTCTCGTATCAAGAAGAGCCCGGCATTTTGGCTGCTCGTCGTCGCCTTCCTCTTTATGGGCTTGGTCAATGGCGCCATCCTGCCCAACCAGGTTACCAACATGACGAGTGTTACCGTCAACGGCGCCAAGATCGTCACGGGCGGCCACGATCCCATGTGGGCGGGTACTGTGCTTTCGGTCTACATGGTCACCGTCGTTATTGCCAAGATTTCGCTCGGTGCGATCTATGACCGCTTTGGCCTGCGCTTTGGCAATATCCTTGGCTCCGTTGCGTGCATTATCGCCTGCGTGGCGCTGTGCTTCCCGACGACGGACCTCGGTCCTATTGTCGCCGCTGTGAGCTTTGGTATCGGAACGTGCATGGGCACCATCACGCCTACCATCGCCGCGTCCAAGCAGTTTGGCATGGCCGACCTCGGCAAGGTCACGGGCACCATCACCTCGCTCGAGATGGTCGGCGGCACCGTGGGCGCCATTGTCTCGGGCGTGCTGTTCGATGCCACGGGCTCCTTTGCGAGCACCTGGATCGTGTGCCTGGTGTGTTCTGTGGTCATGCTCGTATTCCTGCTGGCCTCGGAGCCCATCGCCGCCAAGCTGCGCGCAAGCGTGGCGGGGGAGTAGCGGGTCGCTGCCTATTCCTGTTTGTCTGTTCTGCTCGTGGCTGCCTTGGAAGCCGAATGGATGCTCGTACCGTCATTCGGTTTCCAGGGCAGCCACGGGTCTACGAAATGATCCCTTTTCCTCCGTCCCCAAGGGATCACGTGATCCGAAGGGGACGGAGGAAAAGGGATCACAAACCGCGGCGGCGCGTCTGGCCGAACGAGTCCCCATACCCTCGTTCGGTCAGACATGCCGCCGCGTTGCTGCTTTGTGCCGTATAATGTCCACTACCTATGACGCGATACAAAAGAAAGGTGTTTGCCCATGCAGGCACAGAAGGCGGAGGGAACCCGCGACCTTATCGGCGCCGAGATGCGCGCCTGGCAAAAGATGCAGCAGATTGCTGCCGGCGTATTCGAGCCGTTTGGCTTTAAGCCCATCGAGACGCCCGCGATCGAGCAGGTGGACGTCTTTGTCCACGGCATCGGCCAGTCGACCGACGTCGTGCGCAAGGAGATGTTCCGCGTCTTTAGCGGCGCCAACCTGGAGCGCGTCTTTGCCGAGGGCACCGACACCAAGCTCAAGCCCAAGCAGCGTCTGGCGCTTCGTCCCGAGGGCACGGCCGGTGTGGTGCGCGCCGTCGTGGAGAACAACCTGGTGCCTCAGGGCTCCACGCCGTTTAAGGCGTACTACGCCGAGGCCATGTTCCGCGGCGAGCGTCCCCAGAAGGGCCGCCTGCGCCAGTTCCATCAGGTGGGCATCGAGTGGCTCGGCGCTCCCGATCCGGCGGCAGACGCCGAGTGCATCATCATGCTCATGGAGTTCTACAAGCGCTTGGGCTTCGACCTTTCCAAGCTCCGTCTGCTCATCAACTCGATGGGTGACGCCCAGTGCCGTCCGGCTTACCGCGAGCAGGTCAAGCAGTTTATCCTCGATCACGCCGACGAGATGTGCGACGAGTGCCGCGAGCGCGCCGAGCTCAACCCGCTGCGCGCCTTCGACTGCAAGAACGACCACTGCCGCGAGATCATGGCCGACGCCCCGCTGATGGGTGACAACCTGTGCGACGAGTGCCGCGAGCACTACGAGCAGGTCAAGCGCTATTTGGATGCGGCGGGTATCGAGTATGTTGAGGACCCCACCTTGGTGCGCGGCTTGGACTACTACACCCGTACCGTCTTTGAGGTCGAGGCTCCCGGCGCCGGCGTCGGTTCCATTGGTGGCGGCGGTCGCTATGACGGCTTGGTCGAGCTCGAGGGCGGCAAGCCCACGGCAGGTGTCGGCTTTGCTGTCGGTTTTGAGCGCGCCCTGCTGGCCCTTCAGGCCTTTGGTAACGACTTGGGTGCCGAGGAGGCCCCGTGCGTCTATGTCGCCAACGCCGGCAAGGAGCTGCGCCAGAACGTCTTTGCCATTACGCAGGAGCTTCGCGCCGCAGGCATCGTGACCGAGGCCGACTATCAGGGCCGTTCGCTCAAGGCCCAGTTTAAGCAGGCCGATAAGGTGGGTGCCAAGCTCATCCTGGTCTTGGGCGGCGACGAGCTTGCCGCCGGCAAGGTCAAGGTGCGCGACATGGAGAGCCATGAAGAGGTCCTTGCCGATCTGGCCAACGTCGTCGAGGCGGTTCGCGAGCGCCTGTAGCGCATCTTTTTGAGCTGCGGACCCGCTTGAGTGTCTCGTCCATTGCGAGCGATTGTTACGGGGGTGTTTCGCATTTATGCGGAATGCCCCCGTTTGTGTATGCCGTCCACCGAGAAATACGACCATTTAGAGCAAAAACCCTTGCAATACAGAAAATACTTTTGTGTGGTAAAGCGCAATCAGTGTCGAAAGTATTTCTCAAGCGCCTATAATGAATACCGCATGTTACGTGCATAGAAGGAGGAATGGGAGGAAACGTGGCTGAGAACCTAAGCAACCAGTCTGTACCCGAAGCCGCGGCGCGCGTCGCTGCCGTGGTCAACCGCCTCGTTAACCGAATCGGCTCGAATGCCGAGTCCAGGGAGCGTCTCGCCGAGATCGAGATCCCTGAGGAGCTGCGCGACAATCTGGCGCTGTTCCTGCGCCTGGAGCGTCGTGTGCTTAGCGAGTATGATCCTGAGATCGCGGACCTGTTCGACAAGATCCTGTCGGCCGAGATTGTGGCCAATGCCGGCAACCCCGGTACCCGCGCTGCCGACGAGGCCGTCGACGAGCAGGGCGTGCCCACCGCCGACGAGTCCACCGCCGTGGCATTCCGTGAGGTCGTCGATCTGATCGACAGCTTGCCGCTCGATAAGCAGCAGGTCATCGTTCGCGCCTTTACGAGCTTCTTCCACCTGGCAAACCTGTCGGAGGAGAACTACCGTGTGGCGCAGCTGCGCGAGCGCGAGGCCGGTGCGTCGACCGATACCGAGGTCGATCCCGCCAACGAGCTCACCGTCGCTTATCACCAGCTGGTGAATGAGCTGGGCGTCGAGGGCGCCAACGAGCTGCTCGGCAAGCTTGAGTTCCATCCCGTCTTTACCGCGCATCCCACCGAGGCCCGTCGCAAGGCCGTCGAGGGCAAGATTCGCCGTATCTCCAACCTGCTGGAGGAGCGTCCGCGTCTGGGCGGCTCCGACCTGGTGGAGAACGAGCGCCATATGCTGCAGGAGATTGACGCCCTGGTGCGTACGAGCCCCATCGCGCTCAAGAAGCCCACGCCGGTCGAGGAAGCCGATACCATCATCGACATCTTCGATAACACGCTGTTCGACGTCATCCCCGTTATCTATCGTCGCTTTGACGACTGGGTGCTGGGCGACAAGGCCGGTACCGTGCCGCCGCTGTGCCCGGCGTTCTTCCATCCCGGCAGCTGGATCGGTTCCGACCGCGACGGTAACCCCAACGTCACCGCCAAGGTGAGCCGTGAGGTCGCCGCCAAGTACTTCACCCACATGGTGCTCAAGCTCGAGGACAAGTGCCGCCGCATCGGCCGCAACCTCACGCTCGAGGCCACCTACAGCAAGCCGTCTGCCGAGCTCATCAACCTGTGGAACCATCAGGTCGAGATGAGCACCCAGTACACGGCCCGCGCCGAGCTGATCTCCGAGCACGAGCCGCATCGCGCCGTCATGCTCGTCATGGCAGACCGACTGAACGCCACCGTGCGCCGTATCACCGACACCATGTACCACAGCGCCGATGAGTTCCTGGAGGATCTGCGCGTCGTCCAGCGCTCGCTGGCTGCCTGCGGTGCCGTCCGTGCCGCCTACGGCCCGGTCCAGACCATCATCTGGCAGGTCGAGTCCTTCGGCTTCCATATGGTCGAGATGGAGTTCCGTCAGCACTCCGTGGTGCATGCCCGCGCCCTCAAGGATATCCACGAGAACGGTATCCATGGCGACCTGCAGCCCATGACGCGCGAGGTCATCGATACCTTCCGTGCCATCGGTTCCATCCAAAAGCGCTACGGCAAGAAGATGGCGCACCGCTACATCATCTCGTTCACCAAGAGCGCCCAGCATGTGGCCGACGTCTTTGAGCTTGCCCACCTGTCCTTTGCACACGAGGAGGATGTCCCCGAGCTCGACGTGATCCCGCTGTTTGAGCAGCTCGAGGACCTCGAGGGCTGCGTCGACGTGCTCGACCAGATGCTTACGCTGCCCGTGGTGCAAAAGCGCCTTGCCCAGACCAACCGCCGCATGGAGGTCATGCTGGGCTATTCCGACTCCTCCAAGGATGCCGGTCCTACCACGGCCATGCTCGCGCTGCACTCCGCGCAGGAGCGCATTGCCAAGTGGGCCGAGAAGAACGATATCGACCTGGTGCTCATGCACGGTCGCGGCGGTGCCGTGGGCCGTGGCGGCGGCCCGGCCAACAAGGCCGTGCTGGCGCAGCCCAAGGGTTCGGTCAACTGCTTCTTTAAGCTCACCGAGCAGGGCGAGGTCATCTTTGCCCGTTACGGCAACCGCACGCTGGCTCAGCGCCATGTTGAGTCCGTTGCCGCCGCAACGCTTTTGCAGTCGGCCCCGAGTGTCGAGAAGACCAACACCGAGACCACGCAGAAGTTCTGGGATATGGCCGAGAAGCTCAACGCCGCAAGCCACGAGCGCTATCTGGACCTGCTGAACACCGAGGACTTTACACCGTGGTTCTCGACCGTGACGCCGCTGACCGAGGTCGGTTTGCTGCCGATCGGCTCGCGTCCCGCCAAGCGCGGCCTGGGTGCCAAGTCGCTCGACGACCTGCGTACCATTCCGTGGATCTTCAGCTGGAGCCAGGCGCGCATCAATCTGGCCGCCTGGTACGGCCTGGGCACCGCCTGCGAGCAGCTGGGCGACCTTGACCAGCTTAAGGCTGCCTACCAGGAGTGGCCGTTCTTCCGCACCTTTATCGACAACATCGAGATGTCGATCGCCAAGACCGACCAGCGCATCGCCAAGATGTATCTGCACCTGGGCGATCGCCAGGATCTGTCCGAGAAGGTCTTTACCGAGATGCAGCTCACCCGTAAGTGGGTCCTTGCCATCGTCGGTGATGAATGGCCGCTGCAGCGTCGTCGCGTGCTCGGCTGTGCCGTCCGCGTGCGTAACCCCTACGTCGACGCCCTGTCCATCGCCCAGGTCCGCGCCCTTCGCGAGGTGCGTATGAACCAGGACGAGATGGCAGAGGAGAAGAAGGCCGAGTACATGAGCCTGATTCTTTCGACTGTGACCGGCGTCTCGGCAGGATTGCAGAACACGGGGTAATCGATAGCCCTGTAGTCGTCCGGGTCCGCCATCAGCTTACTTTTAGGCACGTCCTCGGATATGCAAGAAGCCCTCGCTGCGCACTTCGTGCGGCGAGGGCTTCTTGCGTCCTGCGGAGTGTGCCTAAAAGTAAGCTAATGGCGGGCCCTGCGATGTCCGGTCTTCAGCGGATTGGCCGCTGGGTGAGGGTGGTGCTTGGGGCGACGTGCAAAAAACGGAGTTTTCAGCAGCCAAAGATTGATGCATAAGGCCATAGCCGGCTTTCGCTGCCTTTGTTGATGCTTTTGCACGACAATTGGGCCTTGGCGATGTCCATATATAGCTGGTTTCTCGCCGCATGCTATCCAGATGGGTCGAGTCATGAGGACTATCTACTTTTTGAAAGACTTTTGACACCAAAATCTTATCCCGCGATGCTGAATACTCGCAAAAATGCACGCTCCGGAGGGTACTACCCTGTTACGGCTAGAAATCCATGCGCCATTTTATGCAATTATTAACGCATTTATGCAAAATGCTTTACGCGCGTACGTCTCGGGGTAGATGTTTGCCTCGGCGCTGTGTAAGTCATCCTTTCTATTGTGTCTTTTACGGGCGGCCGCGGTCCCGTTTGGGATCGCGGCCGTTTTGTTGTGGGTCAAATATGAACGTTGTGTTAATGAGTCGGTGGACGGTGGTGTTTTTCGGTGAGCGGCGTATCCTTCCAACGGTTTATCTAGTGTGTCAGTTGAAAGGAAGAGGGCGCTCATCATTGTTTGAATGTGAACTGCCGTTTGACCACAAGACGTTGCATCTGGAGCTCGAGGATAAGAACTTCGCGGGTGTGATGGAAGGTCATCAAAACGAGTTTAAGACCACGAAATCGCAGGAAGAGCTGGTGGAGGAGTCGCTTGCCAACCCTTATGGCTCGCCTTCGCTCGAGGAGCTTTGTGCTGGCAAGAAGGATATTGTCATCATTAGCTCCGATCATACGCGTCCCGTTCCCTCGCGTGTGACGATGCCTATTCTGCTGCATCACATCCACTCCGCTGCGCCCGAGGCTCGCGTGCGCATTCTGGTTGCTACGGGTATGCACCGTCCGTCGACGCACGAGGAGCTCGTCAACAAGTATGGCGAGGAGATCGTTGCCAACGAGGAAATCGTTATGCACGTCGCGACTGACGACAGCATGATGAAAAAGATCGGTACCCTGCCTTCTGGTGGCGAGTGCATCATTAACAAGATTGCTGCTGATTGCGATCTGCTGCTTGCCGAGGGCTTTATTGAGCCGCACTTCTTTGCCGGTTTCTCTGGCAGCCGTAAGTCCGTCCTGCCTGGCATCGCCAGCTACAAGACCATCATGTACAACCACAACGGTCAGTTTGTGAATGATTCCCACTCGCGTGCCGGCAACCTGTGCCACAACCACGTGAGCGAGGACATGTTTGCCGCCGCCGAGATGGCTCACCTTGCCTTTGTGCTCAACGTGGTGCTCAACGGCAAGCACGAGGTCATCGGTTCTTTTGCCGGCGACATCCACAAGGCGCACGAGGCCGGCTGCGAGTTCGTGAAGAGCCTTGCCGGTGTTGAACCCGTCGAGTGCGAGATTGCCATCACCACCAATGGTGGCTACCCCCTCGATCAGAACATCTACCAGGCCGTGAAGGGCATGTGCGCTGCCGAGGCCACGCTTCCCGAGGGCGGCGTGATCATCGACGTCGCCGGTTGTGCCGACGGTCACGGTGGCGAGGGCTTCTATCACAACATCGCCGACAACGATCCGGCAGAGTTTGAGCGCGCCTGCATCGATCGTCCCAAGGACGAGACCCTGCCCGACCAGTGGACGAGCCAGATCTTTGCCCGCATCCTGGCGCATCACCCTGTGATCATGGTCACCGACCTGTGCGATCACCAGATGCTCAAGGATATGCACATGACGCCGGTCAACACCATCGAGGAGGCGCTCAAGCTCGCCTTTGAGATGAAGGGTGCCGATGCCAAGGTTGCCGTCATTCCTGATGGCCTGGGCGTTGTTGTCGCGCAGCACTAGTGCGTGGCCCAAACGAATCGTTTATAACCGACAAGAAAGATAAGGTTTTATGCTTACCAAACTCCTCTGTGAATTCGGCGCAACGGCCCTCATGATTGTCTTTGGCGTGGGCGTGCACTGCGATACCGTGCTCAAGGGCACCAAGTATCAGGGCTCCGGCCACATGTTTGCCATCACCACTTGGTCTTTTGGCATCTCGGTCTGCCTGTTTGTCTTTGGCGGCGCCGTGTGCATGAACCCTGCTATGGTGCTTGCCCAGTGCATCGTAGGCCTGGTGCCGTGGAGCAGCTGCATCCCCTTCATGATTGCCGATATGCTCGGCGGCTTTGTGGGTGCCGTAATCGCCTGGTTTATGTATGCCGATGAGTTCAAGGCTTCCGAGGGCGTCGTCGACCCCATTGCCCAGCGCAACATTTTCTCGACCAACCCCACCACCGAGGGCACGAACTATGCTCGTAACTTCTTCTGCGAGGCTATCTGCACTTTTGTGTTCATCAGCGCCATCCTTGCTGCCGCTAGCCGCGCCGGCGAGAACGTTCTGATGCTCGCTATCTGCGTTGGCCTGATCGTTTGGGCTGTTGGCATGGGCATGGGCGGCATCACCGGCTTCGCCATGAACCAGGCTCGTGACCTTGGTCCTCGCATGGCCTATCAGGTGCTGCCGATCAAGAACAAGGCTGACAACAACTGGAAGTACGGCCTGCTTGTTCCTGGCATCGCTCCGTTTGTCGGTGCCGCTCTGGCCGCGCTGTTTGTGCATGGTTTCTTGGGCATGTTCTAGTCCAAGACAATTGATAGAACGCCCGGGTCCGGCATAGGTTAACTTTCCGCCGCGTCCTCGGACATGCAAGAAGCTCCCGCTGCGCACTTCGTGCGGCGGGAGCTTCTTGCGTCCTGCGGAGTGCGGCGGAAAGTTAACCTATGCCGGACCCTGCGGGAATCCAGTTGCGTTCGAACAAGCAACCAACATATATATCTGAATTTGGATGTGGTGGGCACTTTGTTGTTAGGCGCTTTGAGGTGCGAGTGACACTTTGGGATGCGTGGCGCCCTGGGTTGGGGTGATGCTTTGGGATGAGCTTCTTACTTAGTTGAAGAGGGGTCTTATGGCTGATAGGTAGTCTTTGGCTACGTCCTCTTTTGGGGCTTGGAAGTTGTGCCAGGCCCACCACTGGACCATTCCTACGAAGCTTGAGGCTATGTGGTGTAGTAGGAAGCTTCGGTCCATGGTGGCGGCGGGGCCGTTTGGGTCGGTAGGGACGGTTTCGGCTGCTCGTGACATGATGGTCTTGCGTAAGCAGTCGGCGAAGACGCGTGAGCCGGCGCCGGCTACGAGGGCTCGTACGCCCTGGCGGCGCTCCCAGAGGTTGTTGAGGATATGCTCGACCTGCACGCGTGGGTCGTCGAGGGGTGTACCGTCATCGTCGAGGGCGTGGGTGCAGATGTCGCTCACGAGTTCGGACAGTAGGTCATCTTTGCTCTTAAAGAGGCCGTAGAACGTGGCCCGACCCACATGGGCGCGAGCGATGATGTCGCCGACGGTGATCTTGCCGTAGTCCTCCTCGCGAAGGAGCTCGGAGAACGCCGCAACGATGGCGGCACGGCTTTTTGCCTTGCGGGCATCCATGGCTATGCATCCACATGAACAAGCAGGCAACGGAGCGTGCCGGAGCAGCCCTCGTAGGGGCGCTTACCGGCGCCGTAGCCGACGGCCTCGATGCGGTAGCGGGCCGGCAGGTGCTCGGACGTACGCAGTGCGGCGACGATGGCGGCGCCCGTGGGCGTCACGAGCTCGCCGGCGACCGGTGCAGGCGAGAGGGCGATATTGCCCGCCTGGCACAGGTTAACGACGGCGGGCACCGGGATGGGCATAAGGCCGTGGGCACAGTGGATGGTGCCGTGACCCTCGGAGAGCGACTCGACCACGATGTCCTCGATGCCCAGGTCATCGAGGCAGATGGCGACGGAGCAGACGTCGACGATGGAGTCGACGGCGCCCACCTCGTGGAACATGACGGTCTCGGGCGTTTTGCCGTGAGCCTTGGCCTCGGCAGCAGCGAGCGCGGTAAAGATGGCGAGGGCGCGACGCTTGGCGCCATCGCTTAGCTGCGAGCCGTCGATGATGGCGGTGACGTCCGCCAAAGAACGGTGGTGATGGTGGTGGGCGTGATGATGGTCCTCGTGGCCATGGTCATGGTCATGCTCGTGGTAGTGCTCGTGTTCGTGCTCGCCATGATCATGATGGTGGTGCTCATGCTCGTGCGTGTGCTCGGCAGCTGCTTCGTTGCCGTAGAGCCAGGCCATATCGTGATCATGGTTCTCGAGCTCCTCTGCCAGCTGGACGTCGAAATTGCAGGCGTCGATGCCATGCTTGTTTGCACGCGTGACGGCGATCGTAAAGCCGTCGACCGGCAGCGTGGCGAGCTGTTCGCGCAGGTGCTCCTCGCTGGCGCCCAGGTCGAGCAGGGCCGCGACGGTCATGTCGCCGCTGATGCCCGAGGTGCCGTCGATGATAAGCGTGTGCTGATGGTTAGACATGGAATGCTCCTTAACGGGCGTGGGGTGCGCCCGCGCCCAGATGATTGATAAGACTTGCCTGGTAGGCGGCACCAAAGCCGTTGTCGATATTGACGACCGAAACGCCGCTGGCGCAGGAGTTGAGCATGGCGAGCAGCGCGGCTACGCCTCCAAAATTTGCGCCGTAGCCCACGCTGGTGGGAACGGCGATGACCGGGCAGCTCACCAGGCCGCCGATAACGCTCGCCAGGGCGCCCTCCATGCCGGCGATGGCGATGACCACCTGCGCCTGAGCAAGTTCCTCGGCATGCGCGAGCAGGCGGTGCAGGCCGGCGACACCTACGTCGTAGAGGCGGTCGACCTCGTTGCCATAGAACTCGGCCGTCAACGCGGCTTCCTCGGCGACGGGCAGGTCGCTCGTACCGGCGCAGGCGACAACGATGCGTCCGTTGCCGGTGGGGGAGGGCTTGCCGCCCACGAGGGCGAGCTGTGCGTCCGGGACATATCCCAGGTCGATGTCGTTGCCGAGGAGCTCCGAGGTGCGCGCGGCTTTTTCGGCATCCAGGCGCGTGACCAGGATGCGCTCCTGGTCCGCATCGAGTAATGCCTTGATAATGGCGGCAATCTGTTCGGCGGTTTTACCGGCCCCGTAGACAACCTCGCCGGCTCCCTGGCGCACCCCGCGCGAAAGATCGAGCTGCGCAAAGCCCAAATCGGCGGTCGGAGCCGTCTGGATGCGCGTGAGGGCGTCGGCAGGGGTGACTGCTCCGCCGGCAACATCGCTCAGCAATTGCTCAAGATCTCGCTTATCCATATATGTTCCCTTCGACGGCGCAAAGTCTAGCACTCAAAGGGTATGTTTCCGAACACTAAGACAAAATTGTTCGGAAACTATAGGACAGACTGATTCAATTGTTAGACGGATCGACTAGTCACGCAGGATGATGTCCATAGCGAGCATGAGGTTGCGCTCGTCGATGGCAAACGGGGCGGCTTCGCGCGTCTTGGGCTTGGCGCAAAACGCGATGCCCGTGCCTGCGGCCTGGATCATGGGGATGTCGTTGGCGCCGTCGCCGATCGCGACCGTGTGGGCCATGTCGACGCCGCACTCAACTGCCCAATCTAGCAGCTGGATGAGCTTGGACTCCTTGGTCACGATGTCGGCCGCCAGCTTGCCGGTGAGCTTGCCGTCCACGACCTCCAGGCGGTTGGCCAGGCAAAAATCGATGCCCGCGGCGGCCACAATCTTATCGGCGACCTCGTGGAAGCCACCGCTTACCACGCCGACCTTCCAGCCCTTGCTGTGCGCCGAGCGCACAAGCTCCAACGCGCCGGGGGTAAACGTCACGCGCTCAAAGGTGCGCTCGAACACGCTCTCGTCCAAGCCGGCAAGCAGCCCCACGCGCTCCTCGAGCGCCTGCTTAAAGTCGAGCTCGCCGCGCATGGCGCGCTCAGTGATCTGCGCTACCTGCTCGCCCACGCCGGCCTCCTCGCCCAACAGGTCGATGACCTCCTGGTTGATGAGGGTGGAGTCGATATCCATAACGATGAGGCGTGCAGTCATGGCGGGCCTTTCCGAGTGCAGTTGTATTGGGGCACATTGTCGCACGCGGCGCGCCTTGGCGACGGCCACGGCGCGTCAATTGTTTCGTCTCCGTCAAGTCTTTGGGCAGGAGCTACTTTTTCGCGGCACATCGACACAGGTGCGATAAGATAGAACGCCATGTCTGGCTGCGCGGTTTACGCAGGCCGGGCAAATCTGTACGACGCCGCCCGGAACGACACGGGGCGGCACAGATCCATAAAGGAGGATCACTGGTATGAGCCAGACCCGTCCCATCGACGAGCATTCCATGCACACCCGTACCTGCGGCGAGCTTCGCCGCGAGAACGTGGGCGAAGAGGTCACCCTCACCGGTTGGGTGAGCCGTCGCCGCGACCACGGCGGCCTTATCTTCTGCGACCTTCGCGACCGCGAGGGCATCACGCAGCTTACCTTCGACCCCGAGCACTCCGACGGCGATGCCTTTAAGATCGCCGAGACCATGCGTCCCGAGTGGCCCATCAAGATCCACGGCGTCGTGCGCGCCCGTGGCGAGGAGACCACCAACACCAAGCTCGCGACCGGCGAGATCGAGATCCTGACCGACCACGCCGAGGTGCTTAACACGTCCGTCACCCCGCCGTTCCAGATCGAGGATGGCATCGAGACCAGCGAGGACACCCGCCTGCGTTATCGCTATCTGGACCTCCGTCGTCCCGAGATGATGGCCAACCTCAAGCTGCGCTCCGACTTTACCTTTGCCATTCGCGAGGCGCTGCACAACCGTGAGTTCATGGAGGTCGAGACGCCCTCCCTGTTTAAGTCCACGCCCGAGGGCGCCCGCGACTTCATCGTTCCCAGCCGTATTCAGCCGGGCAACTTCTACGCCCTGCCGCAGTCCCCGCAGCTTCTGAAGCAGCTGCTCATGGTCGGTGGCGTCGAGCGCTACTACCAGGTTGCCAAGTGCTTCCGCGACGAGGATCTGCGCGCCGACCGTCAGCCCGAGTTCACTCAGGTCGATATTGAGATGTCCTTTGTGGACCAGAACGACGTCATGAGCGCGCTCGAGGAGGTCCTGGCCGATGCCTTCGGCCGCATGGGTGTCGAGATGCCCACGCCGCTGCGTCGCATGGACTACTGGGAGGCTATGGACACCTATGGCTCCGACAAGCCCGATACCCGCTATGGCATGCACCTGGTCGACCTGACCGACATCTTTGCCAACTCCAAGTTCAAGGTCTTCGCGACTGCCGCGAACGAGGATGGCTCCGTCGTCAAGGCCATCAACGCCAAGGGTGCCGGTGCCTGGGCACGTGCCAAGATCGATAAGCTCGCCGGCGTGGCTTCCACGTTTGGCGCCAAGGGCCTGGCATGGATCGCCTTCCGCGAGGATGGCTCCATCAACAGCCCCATCGTCAAGTTCTTCTCGGACGAGGAGATGGCCGCTCTGCGCGAGCGCATGGACGTCGAGCCCGGCGACCTTGTGATGTTTGCCGCCGGCCCGCGTCTGCTTTCTGACGAGATCCTGGGCGGCATGCGTTCCCACATGGCCAACGCGCTCGAGATCAAGCGCGAAGGCCACGACTTCCTGTGGGTCGTCAACTTCCCGCTGTTCCACTGGGATGAGGACCGCAAGGCCTACGCTGCCGAGCACCAGCCCTTCACCCTGCCGACCGAGACCGACATCGCCAAGATCGAGGCCGACCCGTTGGCAGCCGGTTCTTGCACCTACGACTTTGTCATGGACGGCTTTGAGGCCGGCGGCGGCGGTATGCGTATCCACAACGCCGAGATGCAGATGTCCATGCTCAAGCTCCTGGGCTTTACCGAGGAGCGCGCCGAGTCGCAGTTCGGCTTCCTCATGGAGGCTCTCAAGTTTGGTGCGCCCCCGATGGGCGGCTTCGCTCTGGGCCTGGACCGTGTGTGCATGCTGCTCACCGGCTCCGACTCCATCCGCGACGTCATGGCGTTCCCCAAGACGGCCAGCGGCTCCGACCTCATGTCGGGCGCCCCGAGTGCCGTTTCCGGCGCCCAGCTCAAGGACGTCAGCCTGCGCTTGATGTAGGCGAGTGGCTGCATATTGCCTGTAACGAGGGAAGGACGCGCTCCTTCCCTCGTTTTTTTATGTGCGGGCGTTGCGAGGGCATGGGATGACCGGGTGTCGCGGAAAGTGCGTCCCGGAATCTGCGTCCAGAGCGGGTCGCGCTTTCCCAAAGGGGGTCCTCTGGGAAAGCGCGACCCAGAATTCGGCAAAATAATGGGCCGCAGTTTCCGATTGAGTTGTCTAACGGAAACTGCGGCCCAGAATGAGCGCTCAAAACGTGGCAGGCTTTCCGCAACAACTGTCTGGCGGAAAGCCTATTCCAGTTTCTTATAGCGAGTCTCTCTGGATCAGCTGCATGCGCATCACGGAGGTGGTTGGCTCGGCACCTTTGATCATGTCGAGCGCAATGTTGGCGGCCATGTGGCCTTCTTCGCGCAGAGGCTGGCGGATGGTCGTGAGCGCGGGGACGCAGCACGCTGCAATCTCGTGATCGTCGAAGCCGACGACAGAAACGTCCGCCGGAACGGATAGGCCTGCCTCGTTGAGTGCGGTGATGACGCCAGCCGCGATACGGTCCGATCCGCATAGCACGCCATCGAAAGCAATCTCGCGCGCGAGGATCTGGCGCATGGCCTGATAGCCGTCTCCGCTGTTCCAGCCGGTATAGATAACGTTTGCGTCTGGGAGGTCTTCGCCCAAGACGGCGCGGTAGCCGCGCAGGCGGTCGACAACAGCGGGGTTGTCTTGCGGTCCCAACACGGCGACGATATCTTTGCGCCCGCGCTCTTTCATGGCGTTTGCCGCAAAGCGTCCGCCCTCTTCGTCGTCAGAGTAGACCGTCGAGAACACATCGCGATAGGGGTGGCCCTCGAGCTGGCCGCACAACACGGTAGGTACGCCCAGCTCGCGCAGCACCTCGAGCAGCTCGCTGCCCTTGTAGGGGGAGACGTCGATTACGGCGTCGAACGAGCGGCGCTCAAAGTGCTCGCGTGCGCGGTTGCGCTCATGCGTAGAAGACGCCTGCAAGATAACGGGCAGATAGGATGACTCCGACAGTTCCTCGGTAATGCCGCTCAAAAACTCGCTATAGGTGGGGTCGCTGAAGAGCTCACTCAGGGGCTCGGTCACGAGCACGGCGATGATTTCCGTGCGCCCGACAGCGAGCGCTCGGCCACGGGCGTTGGGGACAAAATTGACTTCCTTGGCCGCCGCACGGACGCGCTTTTTGGTTTCCTCGCTAATGCGGGGCGAATCGTTGAGGGCGCGCGATGCCGTGGAGCGCGACACGCCGGCAGCTGCGGCAACCTCGGCAAGCGTAGGTGCGGTGCGAACTGGTTGGGCCATGGCGTCTCCTGGAAAATGCGGTCGATGTTGTCACTGATACGGGCTGGTGCGGATACAGCTTACTATAGTGCACCTGAACAGCGTTCATGATATCCGGTGACCGGTGTCGTTTTGCAACCATGCCGCAATCGAATACGTTTCGTGTGGGTGAGATATCGGCGGGCGTGGCGGTTGCCTACGAGCTTAAGAACGATGTTTTGCGCTGAGTTTCGATACTCAGGGTGACATAAGTGTCGCGGTTGTACAACCGGTTGCACCGTTAATCCGGCCAAATCGACCGTTCAGCGGACAACCGGTTGCACAGTATTTTGCATCGCCCGTAAGATAAGGACAACCGGTTGCACAAGAATCACTACGATGACGAAGGAGCATCACCATGGACGCCATTAACGATTGGGAAAACCAAGCGCTCACCCACAGGAACCGCCTGGCACCCCATGCGTACTTTATGGGTTATGAGACCGCCGATCTCGCCGCTACGTACAGCCGCGAGCTGTCGCGCGGATTTGTCCAACTTTCCGGCTCGTGGCAGTTCCGTCTTTTTGAGGGGCCTGCTGCCGTCTCCAACGAGGAGCTCTCCACGTACGAGCCCGAGTGGGATCACGTGGAGGTTCCGCACCTGTGGCAGGTAGACGGCTATGGCAACCTTGCCTACACCGACGAGGGTTTCCCGTTTCCGGTGGACCAGCCGTTCGTTCCCTCCGACGACCCCACGGGCGTCTACCAGCGCATCGTCAACCTTCCCGCCGTTCCTGCCGGCGCCCGCGAGATCATTCGCTTCGACGGCATCGAGAGCTACGGCGAGCTGTACGTCAACGGTCAGTTTATCGGCATGACCAAGGGCTCGCGCCTGTCTGCCGAGTTCGACGTGACCGACGCGCTCGTCGAGGGCGACAACCTGTTTGCGGTCAAGGTCCTGCAGTACAGTGATGGTAGCTATATCGAGGATCAGGACATGTGGTGGGCCTCGGGCATCTTCCGCGATGTGTACCTTATGCAGCGTCCCGCCGCGCACCTGGTCGACTTTAGGTTCCGCACGCACCGCGAGGGCGATGCCGCTCTGATCACGCTCGATACGGTGGCCGAGGGCGCTTCCCGCGTCGTGTTTACGCTCAGCGATGGCGAGAACGTGGTCGCTACGGGCGAGTGCGTCGACGGCCATGCCGAGTGCAGCGTTGCCGATGCCCACTTCTGGAATCCCGAGGACCCCTTCCTCTATGACCTTACGTTTGAGGTCTACGACGGCGACGAGGTCAGCGAGTACGTTCCGCATCACCAGGGACTTGCCGAGGTGACGGTCGAGGGCAATCATATCTACCTCAACGGCACTTACTTTAAGATGCATGGCGTCAACCGCCACGATCACGACGATCACAAGGGTCGCGCCGTGGGCCTCGATCGCATGCGCCGCGACCTGGAGCTCATGAAGCGGCACAACATCAACGCGGTGCGCACCTCTCACTATGCCAATGACCCGCGCTTCTACGAGCTGTGTGATGAGTATGGCATCATGCTGGTCGCCGAGACCGATATGGAGAGCCACGGCTTCGAGAATATCGGCAACATCGCCCTGGTCACCGACGATCCGGCATGGGAGCCGGCCTACGTCGACCGCATTGAGCGCCTGGTGATGCAGGAGCGCAACCACGCCTGCATCATTATGTGGTCGATGGGCAACGAGAGCGGCTATGGCTGCAACATCCGCGCGATGTACGCCAAGGCTCACGAGCTCGATGATCGTCCGGTCCATTACGAGGAGGACCGCAACGCCGATACCGTCGACGTCATTTCCACGATGTACTCCCGTGTGTCGCAGATGAACGACTTTGGCGAGCATCCGTTCCCCAAGCCGCGCATCAACTGCGAGTACGGCCACTCCATGGGCAATGGCCCCGGAGGCCTGTCCGAGTACCAGGAGGTCTTTGATCGTTGGGATTGCATCCAGGGCCAGTTCATTTGGGAATGGTGCGACCACGGTTTGGCTGCTGTGACCGAGGACGGCGTTGCCTACGACATGTATGGCGGCGACAACGGCGACTACCCCAACAACAGCAACTTCTGCATCGATGGCATGGTGTTCCCCTGGCAGCAGCCGAGCCCGGGCCTTACCGAGTACGGCCAGGTCATCTGCCCGGTCCGCATGGCTTATGACGCCGAGGCAGGCGAGCTGACCGTCACCAACAAGCGTTGGTTCACCACCCTCGAGGATGTCTGCCTGTCGGCCGAGACCCTGGTGGACGGCGACGTGGTCTGCCGCAAGACGCTCATGCCCGGCGCGGTTGCCCCCGGCGAGTCCGTCCAGCTGCCGCTGGTGATTCGCGAGGCCGCAGTGGGCGAGACCCTGCTGACCGTGCGCGCCTACACCATGGCCGCTCACGTCTGGTGCGAGCCGATGTTCCAGCTGGGCGCAAGCCAGTTTGCCATCGCAAACCATCCGGCGCCGGCCATCGTGCCCCCCGCTCGTCCTGAGCTTACGGTTGAGGAGACCGAGCAGGAGATCCGCATCCACTCCCTCAACGGCGAGCTGACCTTCAGCAAAGTCAACGGTACCGTGAGCGAGTGGAAGGCATCCGGCCGCGACGTCATGGCCTCTGGTCCCCAGGTTGGTTTTTGGCATCCGCTCGTCGATAACCATGCCCAGGAGTATGACTCACTGTGGAAGGACAACTTCATCGATGTGATGCAGACGTCTACCCGCAAGGTTTCTTGGAAGCAGGATGGCAATGCGGTCGTCGTTACCGTGAGCCAGCGTATCGCTCCTCCCGTCTGCGCGTTCGGCATGCGCGTCGAGCTCGTCTACACCGTGCTTCCGAGCGGTCGCGTCGACCTCAAGGTTTCCGGCGAGCCCTACGGCGATTACTCGGATATCATCCCGCGCATCGGCATCTCCTTTGAGGTCCCCGGTTGCGATCGTGCTGTCGAGTGGTATGGCCACGGCCCGGGCGAGAACTATCCGGACTCGCTGCGCGCCAACCCGGTCGGTCATTACCGCACTACGGTCGACGACATGTTCACGCCCTACGTTATGCCTCAGGATTGCGCTAACCGCGAGGGCACCCGTTGGGTCGCCCTGCGCTCTAGCCACGGTGACGGTCTGGTCGTGACGCGTCCGAGCGACGCCGCTTCCAACCCGTTCTCGTTCTCGGCATGGCCCTATAGCTGCGAGGCCATCGATAACGCCAAGCACGTCTACGACCTTGTCAAGGGCGACACGGTTACGGTCAATATCAACGACCAGCTGCTCGGCCTTGGTTCGAACTCTTGGGGTTCCGAGGTGCTCGATTCCTACCGCACCCGTTTTGAGAGCTTCAGCTTTGAGGTGTCCCTGCGACCGCTGACGTCTGCCGATCTGGCTCAGGCGCTGGCACCCATTAAGGAGGCATAAGTCATGCATGTCTTTAACTCGCGCGCCGATTTCGACGCTCAGATGAAGTCCGTCAAGAAGTGGATGCGCACCGGTCAGGCGCTCGATGGCGTTGCCGACCTGCAGCACGACGTGGCTTACTCCATCGGCGACTCGTTGGTGTACTGGTGGGTCTATGCCCGCGAGGCCGCTACCGCCGATCTGGTCGGTCACCGTCGCTACCATGCCGTGCTCGCTCCGCTCGACGGCGACCTGACCGTCGAGGTGGCTTCCAAGGCGGATCTTACCTGCACGCGCACTTACAGCGATATCGACGATCGCGAGCGCTTTGAGGGTATGGGGGAGACCGTGACGATTCCCGCCGGCGGCGTTGCCGTCGTCGAAATTGACGAGGCCTACCGTGTCGTGGCCGATGTCGCGGATTCCCGCGTCGTGGTACTGCACGTGACGGTTGAAGGTTATTCCTTCCCCAACAAGTAGTATTCGTCCGTTTGGGCGTTTGCTTAGCGCCGTTAAGGGGGATGGCTTTGTTGACTCCCTTTTCCCCATTCCCCTTAGCAGGTGCGCCGTCCACGATTGCGCTTGCAGTCCGGACGGTTTTAGATGAGATATAACGGATGATTGGGAGGGCTTATGAGCTCTGAAAAACGAGGAACGATTGGTTCGTTCGCTCTGCTGGGCATGACGGTCGCCGCCGTGTTCGGTATCAAGAACATCATCAACAACAACGCGGCCATCGGCTTGGCAGCTGCGCCGTCGTTCTTCTTCGCCACGCTTTTGTACTTTGTCCCCTATACCCTGGTTACCGCCGAGTTCGTCGGCCTTAACAAGGACTCCGAGTCGGGCGTGTACGCCTGGGTCAAGACCTCGATGGGCGGCCGCTGGGCATTCCTGACGGCGTTTAGCTACTGGTTCGTTAACCTGTTCTACTTTGCGTCCGTCCTGCCTAACGTCATCATTTACGCGAGCTACGTGTTCTTTGGTGCCAATGCCGAGCTCTCGCAGCTGTGGATCACCATTATCGAGATCGTCGTCTTTGCTATCGCCACGTGGGTTTCGACCAAGGGCGCTAAGTGGATCGGCTCCATTTCCTCCTTCGGCTCGACCGCGGCTCTCGGCCTGACTGCCGTGTTCATCTTGCTGTCCCTGGCTGCTGCCTTTGGCGGCGTCGAGTTCGCTACGGCTCCTACCCCCGCTAACATGGCTCCCGACACGACCAACTTCGCAACTATGTGGGGCTTCTTCGGTACGCTTGCCTGGATCATCCAGGGCGTTGGCGGCGCTGAGTCTGTCGGCGTGTTCCTTAACGACCTTAAGGGTGGCGTCAAGGCCTTCGTGCGCACCGTCGTTATCGCCGGCCTGACCATCGGCCTTCTGTATGCAGGCGCTTCGCTGCTGGTCAACCTGTTCATTCCCGAGGGCGGCGTTGCCATCTCCACCGGTATCTTCGACGTATTCGGCGCTGTCTTTGCCCACTTTGGCATTCCCATGGAAGTGTCCACGCGCGTCATTGGCCTGATCCTTCTCGCTGCCACGCTGGGCTCCCTCATGATGTGGACCTCTGCTCCCATCAAGGTCTTCTTCACCGAGATCCCCAAGGGCGTCTTTGGTAGCAAGATCGTCGAGCTCAACGAGCACGGCATTCCTGCCCGCGCTGCCTGGCTGCAGTTTGCCATCGTCGTCCCCATCCTGATCATCCCGGCCCTGGGCTCCGGCAACCTAGACGACCTGCTCATGATCGTCACCAACATGACGGCTGCCACCGCTCTGCTCCCGCCGCTGCTGATCCTGCTTGCCTACTTTATGCTGCGCAAGAACTTCGACGCTGCTCCCCGTGGCTTCCGCATGGGTTCGCGTACCTTTGGCCTGGCCATTGCTGCATTCCTGCTTGTGGTCTTCTGCTTCGTGCTTATCTGCGGCACCATCCCGCTCGATCAGCCTCTGTGGCTGACACTGGTCTACAACGTTGGCGGTGTAGTTATCTTCCTGGGCCTTGCCGTGATGTGGTACAACCGCTACATCAACCGCCTGCGCGAGACCGATCCCGAGGCTGCCGAGAGCGAGCTTCGCCCCTCCGTCCTCGACATGATGGAGTAGCGGCTAGGATTAATCTGCGGCTGTGGAATAAATCGATTCCCTTTCCTAAGGAGGGGCCTTACGAGGCCCCTCCTTTTGTGTTTTGGGACATGGTTTTGGACCCCGTGGTCAAAAAATGCCAAATATGAGTACTGTTGCAAAAGAGGTGTCATATTTTTCGGCCCGTTCTGAGCGAAAATGGGCTCAAAATCAATTTATCTAACCCCCTTTAAAGGGCGTTTGACGGCTTTCAACCTCTTCGAATCGCTCAAAGTAGGCACTTTGCTCTCGATTTTGCTGCTACTAAATTGGTGACAGTACTCATATTTGCCACTTTTTGCCCACGAGGTGTTCAGAGGAGCTCTCGACAAGCATCTAACGCTACAATAACTACCACGTGGCTGGGTTTGCCGGCCGAATGTGCGATGCCGCGGGAGGGGACATGGTCGAGTTTACAAAGACGATTAAAGATCCGTTGGGACTGCATGCCCGCCCGGTTGCGCTGCTTTACGACATCATTGCCAAGCATCGTAGCAACGTATCGGTCAGTATCGGCGATCGCCATACCGACGGCCGCGATGTAATGGGGCTCATGGCTCTCTACGGCGAGTGCGGCGAGGACATCATCTTCCGCGTTTCGGGCGTAGACGAGGCTTCCTGCGTCACGTCGATCAGAAACCTCTCGCTCTAAGCATGACAGGGCGCGGCAAAGGACAGCTCTTTGCCGCGCCTTTTTGTTTCGTATAGGAAACTTTTTCGGAATCTAAATGGGGACCCTTTCCAAAAAGTTAACCACGTGCTAGTTTACTAAAGCGAACATAGATGTGGTTAACTTTTACCGCGTCGATGTTGAGGACGAACTGACGTTAGGAGCCACTCATGTCTTGCGGACCGCAGATGCCGGCTATGCCGCTTTCGATGGTAAAGGCGGGCGAAACCGTGCGCGTGTCTCGTGTAAAGGGCAATGAGGATATGAAGCACCATCTCAAGGACCTCGGCTTTGTCGAGGGCAGCGAAATCCACGTGGTGAGCTCGAGTGGCGCCAATATCATCGTCACTGTGCTGGGCGCACGCTTTGGCATCGATTCCAAGGTTGCCATGCACATCATGACCGTCGGTTAGTCGACGGTATTTCTGTACGCACTGAAAGGGGGACAAGTAAATGAAGACGTTGGGTGACGTTAAGGTGGGCGAGAGCTCTACCATCGTCAAGCTTCACGGTGAGGGCGCGCTTCGCCGCCACCTTATGGACCTGGGGCTCATCAAGGGCACTTCGTTCAAGGTCGTGAAGGTTGCGCCGCTCGGTGATCCGGTCGAGATCAACGTGCGCGGCTACGAGCTTTCCATCCGCAAGGAGGAGGCGGCCGTCGTCGAGGTCCAGTAGGGGCTTGCGGCGTATATTTCTGCAGATAAAGTTAGGTTTTTCTAACTTAATGCAGCATTTTTGAAGCACATTATCCAGCCCGTGCGGAGAAAGCAGCGCGGGCACACAAGGAAGAAGGATTGAATGGCGGATTCTCAGATCCATGTCGCACTGGCGGGTAACCCCAACTGCGGCAAGACCACGCTTTTCAACCTGATTACCGGCGCCAACGGCTACGTTGGCAACTGGCCCGGCGTCACGGTTGAGAAAAAGGAGGCCAAGCTCCTAAGCGACAAGAACGTTACCATCACGGACCTCCCTGGTATCTACTCGCTTTCCCCCTACAGCCCCGAGGAGCAATGCTCGCGCGATTATCTCATGAGCGGCGAGCCCGATGTGGTCGTCCAGGTTGTCGATGCCACCAACCTCGAGCGCAACCTGTACCTGGCGCTTCAGGTTATCGAGACCGGCCTGCCCGTAGTCGTCGCCCTCAACATGGCCGACTTGGTCGAGAAGAACGGCGATAAGATCGACACGGACAAGCTCTCCAAGAAGCTCGGCTGCCCGGTCATGATGATCTCGGCCCTTAAGAACAAGGGTATCAAGGAGCTTTTCGAGCAGGTCAAGAAGTCTGCCGCTTCTAAGGGCCAGGTGCCGGAGCACAAGTTCGACTCTTCCATCGAGGACGTTCTGACCCACATCGAGAACAACCTGCCGGCGAGCGTCCCCGCCAACAAGCGTCGCTACTACGCCGTCAAGCTGTTCGAGCGCGATGCGGACGCCTGCAAGCTCATCAACCTCACCAAGGAGAAGGCCGCTCGCGTGGAGGAGCTGGTCGCTCAGTGCGAGCAGGATTGCGACGACGATGCCGAGTCCATCATCACCGGTGAGCGCTATGGCGTCATCGCGCACATCATCGATGAGTGCCTCACCAAGGCTCCGGCCAAGATGAGCACCTCCGAGAAAATCGACTACGTGGTTACCAACCGTATTCTGGGCCTGCCGATCTTTGTGGTCATCATGTTCTGCGTGTACTACATCGCCGTTTCTACCTTGGGCGGCACGGTGACCGACTTCACCAACGACCAGCTCTTCGGCACCGATGGTTGGTATGTGCTGGGCCAGGGCCGCGACGCCTACGATGCGGCTGTCGAAGCTGCGGGCGACAATGCCGACTCGGTCGACCCGGCACAGTACGGCCCCTATGTCCCGGGTATCACCACCATGGTGCACGACGCCCTTGTGGCTGGCGGCACCGAGGACGGAGGCCTGGTCGATTCGCTGGTCTGCGACGGCATCGTCGCCGGCCTGGGCGCCATCTTCGGCTTCGTCCCGCAGATGTTCCTGCTCTTTGTGATGCTGTCCTTCCTGGAGGACTGCGGCTATATGGCCCGCGTCGCCTTTATCATGGACCGCGTGTTTCGCCGCTTTGGCCTGTCCGGTAAGTCCTTTATCCCCATGCTCGTGTCCTCGGGCTGCGGCGTCCCCGGCGTCATGTCTACCAAGACCATCGAGAACGAGAAGGACCGCCGCATGACGGTCATGACCACCACGTTCATTCCCTGTGGCGCCAAGCTGCCGATCATCGCCTTGCTCATGGGCTCCATCATCGGCGATTCTTCCACCACCGCGAAGTGGATCAGCCCGCTCTTCTACTTCCTGGGCGTCTTTGCCGTCATCGCCTCGGGCCTCATGCTCAAGAAGACCAAGCTCTTCGCCGGTCGCCCGACGCCGTTCGTCATGGAGCTTCCTGCCTACCACTTCCCGGCGATCCGCTCTTGGGCGCTGCACGTGTGGGAGCGCTGCTGGGCCTTTATCAAGAAGGCGGGTACGGTCATCTTCGCATCCACCGTCGTCGTTTGGTTCCTCTCCAACTTTGGTAGCTATAACGGTGCCTTTGGCTTCCTGCCTGCGATGGACGGCATCCCCGAGGAGTATATGGACTACTCCGTGCTCGCCATGCTGGGCAACCTGGTTGCCTGGATCTTCGCCCCGCTCGGCTTTAGCACCTGGCAGGCAGCTGCGCTGACTTTCTCTGGCCTCGTCGCCAAGGAGAACGTCGTCGCCACCGCCGGCTCGCTGCTGTCCGTCGCCGACGCGGGCGAGACCGATCCGAGCCTGTGGACCGCGTTTGCCGGCATGTTCCCCACCATGGGCGCCTGCGTTGCCTTCGGCGCCTTCAACCTGCTGTGCGCCCCGTGCTTTGCCGCCATGGGCACTATCCGCAACCAGATGGATTCCGGCAAGTGGACTGCGATCGCCATCGGCTACGAGTGCGCCTTTGCTTGGGTGATCGGCCTGTTCATCAATCAGTTCTACAACCTGCTTGTCCTTGGCCAGTTTGGTATCTGGACGGTTGTAGCCATCGTTCTGCTGGTTGCGATGCTCTTCCAGATCTTCCGTCCCATGCCCAAGCACGCTTGGACCGACGAGGACGAGACCAACACTGCCTCCGCCGCAGTTTCCGCTTAAGTCCGAATAAGGATTAACCCCTTTCCACGAGCCCGGGTGTCCCTGCGACACTCGGGCTTTTTGGTGAGGGAGATGTGGCGTTTCCGCAGATAAAACCGACCAAAATAAACCTGTCCCTTTTTGGTAGGTGGAGAATGGGGTAAAGTAAGTGACGGCTAACTAGAGGAGGCTTGCTATGGCACCTATCGATATTGTTGTACTGGCTGTTATCGGTATTGCGTTTGTCGCCGTGTGCGTGCGCATCTACCGCAAGGGCACCTGCGCCGACTGCGCTCAAGGTGGCGTTTGCACGGGGCATTGCTCCAACAAAAAGACGTGCGCCGCGCTCAAAGGCGTGGATAAGATCGCCGAAGACCTGGGCCGCGGTATTCATTAGTCGACCGGCGTTTGGGTATGTTTGACTGCGGATACGGCAGTTGCTGGTACGATAAGTACGTTAGCAACTGCCGCCGAGCGGCTCAAACGAAAGGAACCCTGTATGGAGTCCTCCGCCTATCCGATGCTCTTTAGCCCGATCAAGGTCGGTACGACCGAGGTCAAGAACCGTGTCTTTATGCCGCCGGTATCTACCAACCTGGCCGATCATGGCTATGTGACCGATGACTTGGTCGATCATTACCGTGCCCGCGCCAAGGGCGGCGTGGGCCTCATCATCACCGAGGTCGTGACGGTCGAGCCTACCTATACCTATCTGCCGGGTGACATGTGCTGCTACGACGACACGTTTATCCCCGGCTGGGAAAAACTCGCCGCGGCCGTCCACGAGTATGGCTGCAAGATCATGCCGCAGCTCTTCCACCCCGCCTATATGGCCTTTAACATTCCGGGCACGCCGCGCCTGATCGCTCCGTCTTTTGTGGGCCCGTCTTACGCCCGCGAGGCACCGCGTCCCATCACGGTCGATGAGATCCACGAGCTCACGCATCAGTTCGGTGACGCTGCCGTGCGCATGCAGAAGGCCGGTGTCGATGGCGTCGAGGTCCATGCGGCACACGCCCACGGCATGCTTGGCGGCTTTTTGACCCCGCTCTATAACAAGCGTACCGATGAGTACGGCGGCTCGCTTGACGCCCGTATGCGCTTCTTGCTCGAGGTCATCGCCGAGATTCGCGAGCGCTGCGGCAAGGACTTTATCATCGACGTCCGTATCTCGGGCGACGAGTACACCGATGGCGGCCTGACCCTCAACGACATGATCTACGTCTCGCGTCGCCTGGAGAAGGCCGGCGTCGACATGATTCACGTGTCGGGCGGCACCACCATCAAGCGCGGCTCTGCGATTCCCGCCGCCGGCACGCAGCAGGCCTCGCACGCCGCCTGCTCGCGCGAGATCAAAAAGCACGTCAACATTCCTGTTGCCACGGTTGGCCGCATTAACGAGGCATGGATTGCCGAGGAGCTGATCGAGGACGGCGCCGCCGACATCTGCATGATGGGCCGCGCCAATCTGTGCGATGCCGAGTTCTGCAATAAGGCCGCTGCCGGCAACGCCGACGATATTCGCCCTTGCATCGGTTGCCTGCGCTGCCTGAACGGCATCATGTTCGGCAAGCGCATCTCCTGCACCGTCAATCCGGACGTGGAGCGCGACGAGGCCGGCTACGAGCCTGCCGCCGAGGCCAAGAACGTGCTCGTTGTGGGCGCTGGTCCTGCTGGCATGGAGGCAGCCTACATTGCCGCCAAGCGCGGCCACAACGTGGTGCTCGTGGACAAGCAGGATGAGCCGGGCGGCGAAATGCGCATCGCAGCCGTTCCGCCGGCAAAGCAGGAACTCACCCGCGTGATCAAGTATCAGTACCGTCGCCTGGCCGAGGCCGGCGTGAAGTGCGTCTTTGGTACCGAGCTTTCGGCCGAGGACATTCAGTGCGACTACGCCGGCTACGAGGTTGTCCTGGCTTATGGCGCCGAGCCCATCGCTCCGGCCTTCATGCAGGGCTTTAAGCAGGTTATGACAGCTGACGACCTGCTGGGTGGCAAGGCTTTCCCGGGCAAGAAGATCGTCATCGTGGGCGGCGGTACCGTCGGTTGCGAGACGGCCGATTACCTGGCCCCGCTGGTCAACGACTTGTCGCCGGCCAATCGCGATGTCACCGTTATCGAGATGACCAAGACGCTCGCCGCCAACGAGGGCGGCGCCGGCCGCGCGGTGCTCATCACGCGCATGCTCTCCAAGGGCGTCCACGTGCTGACCGAGGCCAAGGTGACCGAGATCACCGAGGACACTATCAGCTACGAGAAGGACGGCGAGGTCCACACCATCACCGGTGCCGATACGCTGGTGCTTGCCATGGGCTATCGTCCCAATACCAAGCTGGCCGACGACCTGGCCGCAGCCGGTGTTGCCACCCACGTGCTGGGCGATGCCAACAAGTGCGGCAACATCCGCGACGCCATCGGCGATGGCTACAAGATCGCCTGCGAGCTCTAGTCAGCCCCTTGGTGCATGGGGGCCAGGTTACTTTGCGCTAAGTTGATGCATGTAAACCTGACACCATTGACGAGGTTGCCGCCATCCCAGGGCGGCTTCATGGAGTAGCGCTCGTACGCATCGAATTACTCCTCTCATAGATGTGCGGCACAAAGAGCCCCGAGTTCAAACGAGCTCGGGGCTCTTTTCGTTTGGATTGCAGACGTATTGACAGACGAAAACTGTTTGCGTCTTGGATAAATCAATACGCAAACAGTTTTCGTCTTATAATACGGTCATGAATAGTACGAAACGAAGAGGTTGTGCATATGGTTGTTAGAGAGAGCCCTACAGTCGAATACAAGGAAAGCGTTACGCCGACGTTTCTTAAAACGGTGAGCGCCTATGCAAACTACGGGACGGGCAAGATTGAGTTTGGCGTTGATGACGATGGCGTGGCTGTCGGCCTTGCGGATCCGGTTGCAGAATGCCTGCGCATCGAGAACATGATTAACGACAGTCTTGATCCCGCGCCCCGTTACTCGCTTGAGCCCGATGAGAAACACGGGACCGTAATCCTTACGGTTTATGAGGGACAGGACAAACCCTATCGAAGCAAGGGAAAGGCCTACAGACGAAACGATTCGGCAACGGTGGAGGTCGACCGGTTTGAGTATGGCAGGCTGACGCTCGAAGGCAGCAACGTAACGTTCGACGCGCTCACGTCGGCTCGCCAGGACTTGAGTTTTCACACGCTCGAGCATAAGTGTGTTGAACATCTCGGCATTTCCGAGCTAACGCCGGATATCATGCGCACGCTTCGCTTGCTCGGCAAGGACGGCTATACCAACGCTGCGGCGATTTTGGCGGATAAGAATGATTTTCCGGGCATCGACTGCGTCCGTTTTGGCGATACCGAGGATGTGATCTTGGATCGCGAGGCGGCGACAAATGTATCCGCAATTGAGCAGGTGGACAGGGCGGTGGCTATGTTTGCACGCTACTACCGTTATGAGCGTATCGAAGGGATGGAGCGCGTCCAAACCGATCGAATTCCTCTTGAGGCATTCCGCGAAGCTGTTGCAAACGCTTTGGTGCATCGGACGTGGGACGTTCGAGCGAACGTTCAAATTGCCCTGTACGATGATCGTGTCGTTGTGACCTCCCCCGGATCGCTGCCCGCCGGTTTGACGACGGAACAATACCTGTATGGGCAGATATCCGTGCTCAGAAACCCCATCGTTGCAGAGGCCTTCTTAAAGCTGGATTACATCGAGAAATTTGGTACGGGAATTGCGCGCATTAGACGTGCCTATCGCGATTCGATCAATCAACCAATTTTTGATGTTCGCGGTGGCATGGTGGCCGTCACATTGCCCGTTACCGATGCCTTTGAAGGGTCCGAGGAAGAGGCCCAGGTTCTCAGGGCCTTGTCGGGCGGGCGAATTATGTCGCGAAGCGAGATTGAGAAACAGACGGGGCTGAGCCGCATGCGGACGTTGGCGGCACTCGAATCTCTGCTTGAACGGAATGCAATCGTAAGGCAGGGAACCGGGCGGGCCACGAAATACGAGCGCTCATAGTCAAAAAGAGCCCCGCCCCAAAAGACCGGTTGGGACGTGCCGATGCGATAGTATTACTGAGGTGATATTCGACAAAGCAGGGGTTTATCCGAGGGCTTTATGGAACAGCAGCATTATCAGAGTCTGCAAGATCAGGCATACAACGCATTGCGCTCCAAGATCATCTATGCCGAGCTCAAGCCTGGCACGCGTCTTTCGGCGATTGGTCTGGAAAAGGAGACGGGAATCGGGCGCACGCCCATTCGCGAGTCTTTTGTGCGCCTGCGTGAGCAGGAACTGGTGGAAACTCGTCCCAAAAGCGGCACCTATGTCTCAAAAATCAGCATGGAGCGCGCCGAGAACGCCTGTTTCTTGCGCGAGAAACTCGAGAGAAGCGTGCTCATTAAATGCTGCTCTGCCGCCACGCCCGAGCAAAAGCATCGGCTCGAGCAGATTCTTGCCGAGTCCGAATCGCTCGACCATCGCGAAACGCGTCGTTTCTTTGACCTGGACAACCTGTTCCATGAGACGTGTTTTGAGATTGCCGGCCGCCACATGTTGTGGGACTGGATGAAGAGCGTCAACACGCATTTTGAGCGATACAACTGGTTGCGTATGGTGTCGCAAGATCTGGATTGGGAGCCAATTCGTCGGCAGCATCGCCGGATTCTCGAGGCCATTAAGAGGGGCGATACCGACGCGGCGAGCTATCTGGCAGAGACGCACCTGCATCTGATGCCCGAGGAACAGGGCCCGGTTATCGCCTTGCATCCCGACTATTTTGAGCTGCCTAAAGACTCGAATATCTAGCCCATCATCGCATCTGCTCGAGACGCAAAAACGATGTTGCTCACCTACAGCGTTTTGCAACCGAGATTTTTAAAAATGCCTAAAATGGCTCAGAATGCCGACAATGGGGAAACGGGGTGCGCTATGGCGCAGATGAGAATCAAGGATATTGCCGCCGAGGCGGGCGTGAGCCCGGCCACGGTCTCGCGCTATCTCAACAACCGCCCCGGGCAGATGACCGAGGAAACCCGTGCTCGCATCGCGGCAGTTATCGAGCGCACCGGCTATCGTCCACGTGCCGCCGCGCGCAATCTGCGCAGCTCGCGTACCAACCTCATCGGCGTGATCCTAGCTGACATCGCCAACCCGTTCTCGAGCGCCATGCTCGAAGGGCTTTCCGCCAGTGCCGCCGCGCGCGGCTGCTCGCTCATGACGGCCATTAGCGGCAACGACCCCGCTAAGGAAGCAGAGTCGCTCACCAGACTTATCGATGCCGGTGTGGACGGCCTGGTCGTCAATACCTGCGGAGACAACGACAAGGCGATTGCCGCGGCTGCGGGACGCCTGCCCGTCGTGCTGCTCGACCGCGATATTGCCGCCGGCGGTGTCGATCTGGTGACCTCCAACAACCGTGAGCTGGTCGCCGGCCTGGTAGACGCCTTGGCCTCTGCGGGCAGCGAGCGCCTGTGCCTGCTCACCGAGGCAAGCGATGACAGCCCCGTGCGTCGCGAGCGCGCCGAGGCCTTTGCCGACGAGCTTTCGCGCCGCGGTCTTGCGGGCGAGGTCGTCACTCTGGCCGACGGTGGCGCCACGGGTGTCAGTCGCCTGGACGAGACCATCCGCGGCTATGCGGGTAAAAAGCTCGGCCTCATTGCCGTCAACGGTCTGGTCTTCCTGCGTCTGACCGAGGCGCTGGCACAGTTGGGACCTTCGTTGCCGGCGGGTCTCAAGATCGCAACGTTTGACGACTATCCCTGGAACCACGTGCTCTTTGGCGGTGTGACCACGGCCGCGCAGGACACCCTCACCATTGCCGAGCGCGTGGTCGAGCGCCTGTCCGAGCGCATCGACGTCGTTACCACTACGGTGGGCGACGCCGCAAAGCTCGCCCCCAAGCGCATCGAGGTCCCCGGCCACATCGAACACCGCGCTTCGACCTCGCGCTAGCCGCTCGTTCGCAACGGCCTGTTCGCCCACGTTTTTTGAGCGCTTGATACGCTTTAACCCTGCGGAAACATTTTTCTGCGATAGTATCTGCGATATAGACCAGTCGAAACCCGCCCGAAAGAAAGGGGAGCGACATGAACCAGCAGAACATCGATTACGTACTCCGCTCCGTAGAGCAGCGTGACATCCGCTTTGTGCGTCTGTGGTTTGTCGACATTCTCGGCCGCCTCAAGAACTTTGCCATTAGCCCCGAGGACCTCGAGGTCGCTTTTGAGGAGGGCATTGGCTTTGACGGCTCGGCCATCGAGGGCTTTGCCACGCCCGAGGAAGCCGACATGCTGGCGTTTCCCGATGCTTCGACCTTCCAGATTTTGCCGTGGCGCCCGAGCCATAACGGCGTCGCCCGCGTGTTCTGCGACGTGTGCACTCCCGACCGCAAGCCGTTTGCCGGCGACCCGCGCGATGCCCTGCGCCGCATGTTCTACAAGGCCGAGAAGGCCGGCTACCTGCTCAACGTGGGCGCCGAGCTGGAGTACTATTACTTCCCCGACGAGCACACCCCCGAGCCGCTCGACAACGTGGGCTACTTTGACCTTTCGGTGAGCGATGCCGCTCGCGACCTGCGCCGCAACACGGTCCTCACGCTCGAGAAGATGTCCGTGCCCGTGGAGTACACCTTCCACGCCGCCGGTCGCTCGCAGCACGGCATGAGCTTGCGCCACGCCGAGGCCCTGAGCATGTCCGACGCCATCACCACGGCCAAACTCATCATTAAGCAGCAGGCCTACGAGAGCGGTTGCCACGCCTCCTTTATGCCCAAGCCGTTGGCGGGCGAGGACGGCAGCGCTATGTTCCTGTGCCAGTCGCTATTCGACCACGACGGCAACAACGTCTTTTGGGGCGAGGACGACGAGAAGTACCATCTCTCCGATATTGCCAAGCACTATATGGCCGGCATCCTGGCGCATGCCCGCGAGATCAGCGCGATCACCAACCCCACGGTCAACTCGTACAAGCGCATCACCACGGGCGGCGACTCCGTACCGCAGTATGCCACGTGGGGCCTGCGCAACCGCGCGAGCATGGTCCGCATTCCGGTCTACAAGCCCGGCAAGCAGCTGTCCACGCGCATCGAGCTGCGCAGTCCCGACCCCATGGCCAACCCGTACCTGGTCAACGCTGTCACGCTGGCAGCTGGCCTCGACGGCATTGAGCGCAAGCTGGAGCTCCCGCCCGAGGCCACGGCCGAGACGCTCAAGCTCAACGATCGTCAGATGCTTGAGGCCGGCTACACGCCGCTGCCGCGCTCGCTCAAAGAGGCGCTCGACGTGTTCGAAGACTCGCAGTTTATGAAGGATGCCCTCGGCGAGCACATCCACGGCTTCTTCCTTAAAAAGAAGCGCGACGAGTGGCATAAGTTTGAGTCTACGATCACCGAGTGGGAGATCAAGCACTACCTGGCGAACTCCTGATCGCGCTGGCTTGTTCCAGTACGATTGAGCTCATTTCTTTGGAGGCCGATATGTCCGATAAGAGTGCCCTGTTCATGGCGCGCACGACGCGCTTCCACGAGTTTGCCCGCAGCTTGACGACCACCCTGGGTGTCGAGGTGAGCCTGGCAACCCCCGATTCTCCGACTGCGGCGCACGACTTTGACCTGCTGATCCTCGACTCCGACGGCATCCGCAGCGACCGCATCGATCAGATTGCCAAGTGGCTTGACGACCGCGGCGGCGTCCCCATGTTGGTGATTGTCGACGACGAGGCGCTCGGCACCTTGCGTCTGCCGAACCACGCGCATGCCGACTTTGTATGCCCCACGGCGACGCCCAACGAGCTCAAGGCTCGCGCGCAGCGCCTGATGGGCGAGGAGGAGACCGTTACCGCCGACGATGTGCTCAACATCGACAACCTCGAGATCAACCTGGCCACCTACCAGGTGACACTCGATAACGAGCCCATCGACCTGACGCTGATGGAGTACTCGCTGCTGAGCTTTTTGGCGACGCATCCCAACCGTGCCTACAGCCGCGAGGTACTGCTGCACCGCGTGTGGGGCTTTGAGTACTGCGGCGGCACGCGTACCGTCGACGTGCACATCCGACGCATCCGCTCCAAGGTGGGCCCGCAGATCGCGGCACACATCACCACCGTCCGCGGCGTGGGCTATCTGTTTAAGGACTAGATTTCCACCACAAAGGGGACAGGCACCTTTGTGGTGGTTTTGCCGTAGGTGCGGGTTCCTTTCGAGTTTGCAGTAGAACTTAAGCCTTCCTAAAAGATTACGTTCTCGTACACGTGCGCCCGCATATTGGGGTACAACTCAACGTGAACAATGATGGCCCGCCACGTGTTTGGCGGGCCTTTGGTTATTTGACGAAAGGATCGCAGCTATGAGCGAGAACGATTCCCAGCGCCCCCAGGACGCGGGCAACGCCGGCGAGACCCAGCAGCAGCCGCGCGTGCAGGTGGAGTCGACGCCTGCCGACAGCAACATTCCCTACATGCAGGCCTACGACACGCAGACCGGCAAGCCGCTGGGCGGCCAACAGGTCGTGAACAAGCACACGGTGGTCAAGACCAAGACCAAAAAGCTGCCGATCTTCATTACGGCACTCGCCGGCTGCGCTTGCGGCGCCCTGCTGGTCATCGCGCTCATTATGAGCGGCACGCTCGATATTGGCGGTGGCAGGAATGCCGTGACGGCGGGTGCTTCGGGTTCGTCGACGCAAAAGATCACGATCGACTCCGAGGACACCACGCTGGCCGAGGCCGTTTCTGCCAAGGCCCTGCCCTCCGTGGTTTCCATTACCGCCACTTCGAGCGGCAGCCAGAATGGCTCGCTTTCGCAGTCTGCCGACGAGTCGGACAACTCGGGCAGCGTCGGTTCGGGCGTTGTGCTCGATACCGAGGGCCATATCCTCACCAACAACCATGTGGTTGATGGCTATGACCAGTACGTGGTGACCATGGATGACGGTACTACGTACGAGGCCGAGTTCGTGGGCAACGATGCTTCGAGCGACCTGGCCGTCATCAAGCTCAAGGACGCCGATGCTTCCAAGCTCACCCCGATCGAGATCGGCGACTCCTCCAAGCTCAACGTGGGCGAGTGGGTCATGGCGATCGGCTCGCCGTTCGGCAACGAGCAGTCTGTTTCCACTGGTATCGTCTCGGCGCTCTACCGCTCCACGGCCATGAGTTCTACCAGCGGTAACACCATCTATGCCAACATGATCCAGACAGATGCCGCCATCAACCCGGGCAACTCCGGCGGCGCGCTCGTCAACGACAACGGCGAGCTCGTGGGTATCAACTCGCTTATCGAGAGCTACTCGGGCTCCAGCTCGGGCGTGGGCTTTGCCATTCCGGTTAACTACGCCAAGAACATTGCCGACCAGATTATCGACGGCAAGACGCCGGTGCATCCGTACATGGGCGCTACGCTTTCGAGCGTCAACGCGCTCAACGCCCGCACCAACAAGCTGAGCACCGATAGCGGCGCGTATGTGGCGAGCGTCGTTGAGGACGGTCCTGCTGCCAAGGCCGGCATTCAGGAGGGCGATGTCATTACCAAGCTGGGCGACGACGAGATTACGAGTGCCGATGGCCTGATCATCGCGCTGCGCAGCCACGAGGTGGGCGAGAAGGTCGAGATTACGCTCATGCGCGGCAAGGACGAGAAGAAGGTCACCGTCGAGCTGGGCTCCGACGAGGAGCTGCAGAACCAGCAGCAGGACGACAGCGCGACTGACACCGGCAACGGCGGTATTACCGACGAGCAGCTGCGCCAGTATCTGGAGGAGCTGCTGGGCCAGCAGGGCCAGGGTCAGGGCCAGGGCTACGGCCAGGGTTACTAACGAGTCGCATCACACATACCGATGCCAGAGGGGGCTGTCCCGCCAGCGCGGGACAGCCCCCTCTTTTCCTATTGATCCGTTGGGGACGGGGAAACGGATCATTTAGAAATGGCAAGGGCATGAGTTGATCGCGCAATCCACCCCGGTCCGGCGGCTGCCGATTCGGTGCGGTTTGAGACCGCTATTCGGCCCCATCGTGACCGGTGGTACTCTAGTATCCGTTTGAAATCGAGCGAAGGAGTGCCGCTATGGAGCAATCGAGCCTGTTTGGTGACGGTGTGGATATCGATACCAAAACGCCCGCGAGCGCGGATGCCGCCGCATCGACCGATGCCCGTGCCCAGGCGGCAGCGCGTGCGGCCGAGCTGCGCCACGAGCTCGACTACCACGCCTATCGCTACTACATGCTCGATGCGCCCGAGATCACGGATGCCGCCTTTGACAAAATGCTCGTTGAGCTGCAGGAAATCGAGGCGACCTACCCCGATTTGGTGACGCCCGACAGCTATACCCAGCGCGTGGGCGGCTACGTGAGCGAGCAGTTTACGCCGGTCACGCACATGGCACGCATGTATTCCATGGACGACGCCATGGATCTGGACGAACTCGACGCCTGGCTCCAGCGCACCGAGGATGCGCTCGGCGCCGGTAGCGTCACCTATACCTGCGAGCTCAAGATTGACGGCTTGGGCGTCGCGCTTACCTACCAAAACGGAACCTTCGTGCGCGCGGCCACGCGCGGCGACGGCATCACGGGCGAGGACGTGTCGCTCAACGTGCGCACCATCAAGGACGTGCCCATGCACCTGTCCGAGCCGGCGCTCGCCCACATGGGTGCCGACCGCGAGCGTACCATCGAAGTGCGTGGTGAGGTCTACATGCCCAAGGGCAGCTTTGTCCGTCTAAACGAAGAGGCCGATGCCGAGGGCCGCGACCCCTTTGCCAACCCGCGCAACGCTGCTGCAGGATCCCTGCGCCAAAAGGACCCCAAGGTCACGGCGCGCCGCGATCTGGCCACCTTTATCTACGCCATCGCCGATACCGATCCGCTGCACGTCCACAGCCAGCGCGAGTTTCTGGACTGGCTGCGTAGCGCCGGCTTTAGCGTCAACCCCAACGTGGCTCGTTGCGCCACGCCGGCCGAGGTCCACGAGTTCTGCGCCCAGGCCCTCGAGCATCGCGGTGACCTGGACTACGACATCGACGGCGTGGTCGTAAAGGTCGACAGCTTCCAGCAGCAGCTTGACTTGGGCTTTACCGCTCGCGCACCGCGCTGGGCCATTGCCTTTAAGTTCCCGCCCGAGGAAAAGCAGACCATCCTGCGCGAAATTCGTATCCAGGTGGGCCGTACCGGTGTGCTCACGCCGGTCGCCGAGTTCGACCCGGTGACGGTCGCCGGCTCCACCATCGCGCGCGCCACGCTGCACAACATCGACGAGATCCGTCGCAAAAACGTGCGCGAGGGCGACACCATCATCGTGCACAAGGCAGGCGACGTAATCCCCGAGGTCGTGGGCCCGGTGCTCGATAAGCGCCCGGCCGATTCGGTCGACTGGCAGATGCCCGAGGTCTGCCCCGTGTGCGGTAGCCCCGTGGTCCACGAGGACGGCGAGGTCGCTTACCGCTGCGTCTCCATCGACTGCCCCGCGCAGCTCAAGGAGCGCCTGCTCCACTGGGTGAGCCGTGGCTGCATGGACGTTGATGGCCTAGGCGACGAGATCGTCGACAAGATGATCGCCGCCGGGCTGATTCACGACGTCGCAGACTTCTACCAGCTCACAGTCGACGATATCGCCGGCCTGGACACGGGACGCGTGTACGCCAGCTCCAACAGCAAAAAGGGCGTCAAGAAGGGCGACCCCATTCCGGTAGGCCTCAAGACGGCCGAGAAAATCATCGCCGAGCTCAACAAGTCCAAGAGCCAGCCGCTCGGTCGCGTGCTGTTTGCCCTGGGTATCCGCCATGTGGGCAAGAGTGTGGGCGAGGTCATCGCCGAGCGATTCCTGTCGATTGACAAGCTTATCTTGGCGAGCGAAGAGGATATCGCCGAGTGCGAGGGCATCGGTCCCAAGATTGCGGCGAGCGTCAAGCAGTTCCTGGCCGTGCCCGAAAACCTTGCCGTGCTGGAGCGCCTGCGCCAGGCGGGCCTGTCGCTCGAGGTCGACTTGGGCGCCGCGCATGCACAAGCCGCAGCCGACGCTGGCGTGGCAGGCGAGCTTGCCGACGCACAGCCACTCGCGGGTCTGACCTTTGTGCTCACCGGCACGCTCGTCAACCGCACGCGTGACGAGGCCGGCGCGGCGCTCAAGGTGCTCGGCGCCAAGGTTTCGGGCAGTGTTTCAAAGAAGACGAGCTATCTGGTCGCCGGTCCCAAAGCGGGCTCCAAGCTCACCAAGGCCGAACAGCTGGGTGTACCTGTGCTGGACGAGGACGCACTCGAGCGGATCCTGGCGACTGGTCAGGTGCCCCAGGCTTAAGGCGCCGATAATCAAATGGAAAGCCTATCGGAAAGTGTGATGCTTTCCGATAGGCTTTTATACACGTTAACATTAACATTAACGTGTATACTTAGCAGTGAAGATACATGTTGAGAGGAGCCGTTATGGTTACTGTCGCATTTTCGGAGCTGCGCCAAAACCTTACGCAGGTGGCCGAAAAGGTTGCCAATGAGGGCGAGGAGGTTGTGGTCTTCAAGCGGAGCAAGCCGTTGTTCAAGATTGTGCCGCTCGACTATCAAGCTCCAGTTGCAGTGGAATATGACGCTGCCCAGGAGCGTGGGGGCGCAAAGCCGGCGTTCGGCACGGACGAGCCCAAGCGCGACGTGGGTACGATGTGGCATCCCAAGATTACCTGGAAGGAGATTCGCGAAATGCTCGCGGAGGATGAGGACTACCAGGAGTATCTCGATATCGTAGCCAAAATGCCAAAAGGAACGCCACTCGATACGATGACGGTCGAAGATGAAAAGCGCGTCGCGAGGGAGCGCTACCTATGATGGCATTTCTCGATACCAATTTTCTGCTCGATTGCGTGCTTCCGGGCCGGCCGGAGCACGCAGCGGCGCAAACGATCAAGGGGCTCGTCGACGTGGGGCTTATCGAGGGCGTTGTTTCGGCCTGTTCTCTCAAGGACGCGTACTACATTCTCACCAAAAAGGTCGGCGAGGCGCGCGCCCGCGAGGTGGTGCGCGACTGCCTTAAGAGCTACTCGTTAGAGCCTCTCGACCAAGAAGCTTGTTTTACCTCCGCCTATTCCGATGAGTCGGACTTTGAGGACGGCTGTATCCGTGCGATGGCCGAGCGTGCCGGCGTGGACTTTATCATCACGCGCGATCGAGCCGCTTTTGTGCGCTCGACCATCAAGACCTTCTCGCCCGCAGAGTTCATCCGTGCGTTTCCGATTCCGGAGGAGTAGAGCCGCCATATCGGGGACTGTCCTCGACATGGCGGTTCTCCTGGGGTCGTCGCTGATGATGTCGTCGATGAAGGCGATTTCGCGTTGCCCCGCTACGCCACCAACCTGTCAAAAGCCCCGCGGCGGTTGAGTACGGTAAATGCCACCACACAGATGACCGCCGACAGAATCGATCCGCACGGCGAGGCGATACCCATGGGGAACAGCGTGTCGGAATAGGCGTTCGACAGCAGCCACGCGCCCGGCACGCGAATGAGTGCCACAGCCAGCACGTTGTGCGCAAAGCCGATGTAGCTCTTGCCGTATGCAGCGAAAAAGCCGCTAAAGCAAATGTGGATGCCGGCAAAGATTGCATCGAAAATATAACTGTGCATATAGCCGGTACCGGCCGCGACCACCGCGGGGTCCTTGGCAAAAAAGCCAATAAACGCCGGCGCCACCAGCCACATCAGCACCGTGATCAGGCAGCCGTACACCACCGAGATCGTCATGGCGTCCTTGAGTACCTGACGCGCGCGGTCGCCCTTGCCCGCGCCGGCGTTTTGCGCCGTGAGTGCGCTGACGGTGGCACCCATGGAACTCGGCACAATGAACAAAAAGCTGATCATCTTCTCGACCAGGCCCACGGCGGCGGCGTCGACCAGACCGCGGTGGTTGGCGATGACGGTGATAAACATAAACGCCACCTGGATGCAGCCGTCCTGCACAGCCACGGGCACGCCGATTTTAAGAATGCTGCCGAGCACCTCGGGCTGGGGGCGCAGGTCGCTGCGCTTAACGTGGATGTTTGTGCGACGGCTCTTGAGCCACACGAGCGCGAGGGCAACGCTGGCTGTCTGCGCGGTCACCGTGCCGAGCGCCGCGCCCACGGGGCCGAGCCCCATGTGGCCGATAAACAGAAAATCGAGCGCGATGTTAATGATGCACGCCACGCCGATCACGTACATAGGCGAGCGCGAATCGCCCAGTCCACGAAAGATGGCCGAAAGAATGTTGTACGCGGCGATAAAGGGAATGCCGATAAAGCAGATACGCAGGTAGGCGGCAGTGCCTTCGACGGCTTCGGCGGGAGTGCCAATGAGCGCCACGATCTGCGGGCAAAGCGCGAGCAGGACAGCGGCCAGTACCACCGAGACACCCATAAAGAGCGTGATGGTATTGCCGATGGCGGTCTCGGCGCGATCGAAGCGGCGCGAGCCCACGGCGTGGCCGACGATGACCGTCGTTCCCATGGCCAGACCAACGAGTGTCACGGTAATGATATAGAGCGTCTGTGCGCCGTTGCCCACGGCGGTGATGCCGGCAGCGCCGCTAAACTGCCCCATCATGTACAGATCGGCCATGCCGTAGAGCATCTGCAAAAAGTACGAGAGCATATAGGGCAGGGCAAAGACCGCGATGGTCTTGAGGACATTGCCGCGTGTGAGGTCGTGTTCCATGGGCGGGGCACTTTCTGGCTTGGGTCGTTTACGTACCAGTGTAGTGAAAACCCTACAACGATTGTAGAGTCAAGGTTTGTGTCGGCAGTGGGGCGAAAAAGTCACGCTCGCGTTCATTTCTAATTGAATACGGACGTGCGCCCTGTGAGCATGGCGCCTGCACTAGCCTTGCAGAAATCGATTTCGGAACACTTGACACCGCCGCACGGCGCGCCATAATACGTGGGTTTGCGAACAACGTTTGATGGGGGATGAACCTGCGTGCGCAATCTCAAGATTTTGTTTTCCTATCTGGGGGCATACCGCCGCGATGCCATGCTCGGCGTGCTCTTTGTGACTGCCGAGACGGCGCTCGAGCTGTTTATCCCGGTCATCATGGCAAATATCATCGATGTGGGCGTGCCCGCGGGCGACATCAACTACATGCTGTTGCAGGGCACGTATATGCTGGTGTGCGCCGCATGTTCGCTGGTGCTTGGCTTGGGCTATGCGCGCACGTCCGCCCGCGTTGCCTCGGGGCTGGGCGCTAACCTGCGCGAGGCCGAGTATCGTAAGATCCAGACGCTCGCTTTTGGCAATCTGGACAACTACGACGCCAGCTCGCTGGTCACTCGCATGACCACCGACATCACCGTTATTCAAAACGCCGTAGGTAACGGCTTCCGCCCCATGGTGCGCGGGCCGGTAAATCTGGTCATGGGCCTCGTCTACGCTTTTGCACTCTCGCGCGAACTCGCGGCGGTCTTTGCCGTAATTCTGCCGATGCTCGCCATCGTGCTCGGTATCATTACCGTGCGCGTGAGCCCGCTCTACCGCCAACTCCAGACCTCGATGGACCACCTCAACGGCGTGGTGCAAGAGGACCTTACCGCCGTGCGCGCCGTGAAGGCTTACGTGCGCGCCGAGCACGAGTGCGACAAGTTCGACACCGTCAATACCGAACTCGCCGGCACGGCGACCAAGACCTTCGGCACCGCCGTGCTCAACCTGCCGGTGTTCCAACTCTCGATGTATGTGGCTGCGCTCTCGATCCTGTGGATTGGCGGCCGCATGATCATCGAAGGTCGCTTGGGCGTGGGCTCGCTCACGGGCTTTATGAGCTACGTGCTGCTGATCATGAACTCGCTCATGATGATTTCCAACGTGTTTTTGCTGCTCACGCGCGCTCTCACGAGTGTGGGCCGTATCGCAGAGGTGCTCGATGAAGAGCCCGTTATCGCCAATCCTGTGGGAGACCTCGCGACTGCGACGCCAGGGGACGGCAGTATCGAGTTTCGCGACGTTTCCTTTAAATACCGCGCGGATGCAGCCGAGGATGTGCTCGAGCATATCGACCTTCGCATCGAGAGCGGCTCGACGGTGGGCATCCTCGGCGGCACGGGCTCGGGCAAGAGCTCGCTTGTGCAGCTGATCGCGCGCCTGTACGACGCCACCGAGGGCGCCGTGCTTGTGGGCGGACACGACGTGCGCGACTACGACCTGGTTGCCCTGCGCGACGCCGTGGGCATTGTGCTGCAAAAGAATGTGCTGTTCACGGGCACCGTGCGCGAGAACCTGCAGTGGGGCAATCCACAGGCGTCGGACGATGAGCTCCTCGCGGCTTGCCGCGCGGCGTGCGTGGACGAGTTCCTTGATCGCATCGGCGGACTGGACGGCGAGTTGGGCCAAGGCGGCGCCGGTGTTTCGGGTGGCCAGAAGCAACGCCTGTGCATCGCGCGCACGCTGCTCAAGCATCCGCGCGTGCTCATTTTTGATGACTCCACCAGCGCGGTCGATATGGCGACCGACGCTAAGATTCGCGAGCACATCGCTCGGATTCCCGATACGACCGTGCTCATCATCGCCCAGCGCATTGCGAGCGTCATGGATGCCGATCGCATTGTGGTGTTGGATGACGGTCGTGTCCACGGCGTGGGCACGCACGAGGAGCTGCTGGCGGGCGACAACATCTACCAGGAGATTTACGCCTCGCAGATGGAGTTTGCGGGGAACGCGGACGCCGGCGACGGCAGCGACGATGACCGCGCGAATGATCCGTTTTCCTTCGCCCCCAGCGGATCGACCTTGGAAGGGGGTGAGCGCCATGCCTAAGACCGCGGCCCGAGCACGTCCTGCCGACCTCAAGCGCACGGTGCGCCGCTTGTTCTCCTACATGGGGCATGCCAAGTTCTCGTTGCTCGCGGTGGGCGTGCTCGCCTCCGTTGCCGCCATCGCGAGCCTCGCCGGCACCTACATGGTGCGCCCCATCGTTAACGGTTTGGCCACGGGCGGGGAGGAGCTGCTCGCCAAGCAGGTCATCCTAACGGCGATCATCTACGCCGCGGGCGTGCTCTCGGCTCTGGGCTACTCGCAGATTATGGTGCGCGCGGCCCAGCGCGTGGTCTCCGACATCCGCCGCGACCTGTTCGCGCACATCCAGACGCTGCCGCTCAGCTATTTTGACAGCACGCGCTCGGGCGACATCATGAGCTTCTTTACCAACGACGTTGACACCGTCTCCGAGGCGCTCAACAACAGCTTTGCCAACGTGATTCAGGCCGCCATTCAGGTTGTGGGCACCACGGCCATGCTCATCATCCTTAACTGGCAGCTCACGATTATCACGCTCGTGTGCGATGCGGCCATTGTGCTGTATGCGCGCTACTCGGGCGCGCGCTCTAAGCGCTTCTTTGCCGCCCAACAGGCATCGCTTGGCGACCTGGACGGATATATCGAAGAGATGGTCTCGGGCCAAAAGGTCATCAAGGTCTTTAACCGCGAGGCGGCCAATGTCGCCGGCTTTACCTGCCGCAACGACGAGCTTCGCCGCACCGGCACCGCCGCCGTGAGCTATGCCAACTCCATGGTGCCCATGACCGTCGTGATTGGCTACGTCAACTATGCCATCGTCGCCGTGGCGGGCGGCATGCTCTGCATCAAGGGGCTCGCCGACGTGGGCGCGCTCGCGAGCTATCTGGTCTTTGTACGCCAGGCGGCCATGCCCATCAACCAGTTTACGCAGCTGGGCAACTTCTTGCTCAATGCGTTGGCCGGCGCCGAGCGCCTGTTTGCCGCCATGGATCTTGAGCCCGAGGCGGACGAGGGCCGCGTGGAGCTGGTGCAGACGGGCGACGCCGCGTGGGCGTGGAAGATTCCCGAGGGCCAGGGCGTGGGCGCGTATGGGCACCTGCGCGACGTGGCCGCTGTTGATGAGTCGGGCTGTGCGGTGGCCGCCGACGGAACCGAGCTTGTGTGCGGCTTGGTCCCGCTCGCCGGTGACGTGCGCTTCCACGCCGTGGACTTTTCCTACGTGCCGGGCACCCGTGTGCTCACGGACCTCAACCTGTTTGCCAAGCCGGGCCAAAAGATCGCGTTTGTGGGCTCGACGGGCGCCGGAAAGACGACCATCACCAACCTCATCAACCGTTTCTACGAGGTCGATGACGGCGAGATCACGTACGACGGCATCGACGTCAAGCACATTGCCAAGGCCAGCCTGCGCGGGTCGCTCGGCATTGTGCTGCAAGACACGCACCTGTTTAGCGGCACCATTGCGCAGAACATCCGCTTTGGCAAGCTCGACGCGACCGACGAGGAGGTGCGCGCCGCCGCCGAGGCCGCCTGCGCCGACTCGTTTATCCGCCGCTTGCCACGGGGCTACGACACGCCGGTCACGGCCGACGGCGCCAACCTGTCGCAGGGCCAGCGCCAACTGCTCGCCATCGCGCGCGTGGCCGTGGCCGATCCGCCGGTGCTCATCCTGGATGAGGCCACGAGTTCCATCGACACGCGCACCGAAAAGCTCATCGAGCGCGGTATGGACCGCATCATGCGCGGACGCACCACGTTTATGATCGCGCACCGCCTGTCCACCGTCCGCGACGCCGACGCCATCATGGTCCTCGAACACGGCCGCATCATCGAGCGCGGCACGCACGAAGAGCTGCTCGCCCAGCACGGCGAGTACTGGCAGCTGGCGTATGGCTTAAAAGAGTTGGATTAACCCGTTCGGGCACGATGCTTCGACCCTTCCATGCTCCTCACCTCGCCTCAAACCATCACAACATTCGACGTTTTTTGCCAAAATCGGGAAAAGCATCGAATGTTGTGATGGTCTGTGTGCTGAGGATGGGCTTGGGAAGTCCGTTTTGCTCGAAGCGCCCTGTCCTGTCGTACGGGTGTCGGCATGATTCTCCCGTGGGGTATTATGTTTTCCGAAGAATAAAATGCCGCGTGAGGGGAGGGCTGCATGGACGGGCACGTGCAACATGACGGCTTTGGCCGCGATATCAACTACCTGCGCATTGCCGTTACCGACAAGTGCAATTTCCGCTGCATTTACTGCATGCCGGCCGATGGCGTGGCGCCCCGTGCACACGACGAGCTACTCAGCGCCGAGGAAATCGCCCGCTTTGTGCGCTTGGTGGCGGGGGAGGGCATTCGCCGCGTACGCCTGACGGGCGGCGAGCCGCTGGTCAGCCGCCGTATCATCCCGCTCATTCGCGACATCCGCGCGATTCCGCAGATCGAGGACATTTCGCTCACCACCAACGGAGCCCTGCTGCCCAAGCTGGCGCCGCAGCTCAAGGACGCGGGGCTTAACCGCGTCAACATTTCGCTCGACACGCTCGACCCTACGCTCTTTGGAAAGATCACGCGCCTGGGTCGGCTCGAGCAGACCATGGCTGGCATCGACGCGGCGCTGGTTTGGGGCTTTGAGCCCGTTAAGGTCAACTGCGTTGTCGTGCGCCGACTCAACCAAGATGTGGCGGCCCTCGCGCGGCTCACGCTCGACCGCCCCATCCACCTGCGCTTTATCGAATACATGCCCATCGGCGACGAGCGCACGAGCTCGCATTGCGCTGTGGACCCGCATGCGCCCGCGCTCAATCCCGAGCTGTGGGATGCGAGCGACACCGTGCCGAGTGATGAGCTGCGGGCGCGCATCAATGCCGGGGCCGCCGCGGTGGGTCTGGGCGAGCTCGAGCCGCTTGACATCAACGACGCTCCTGCCGGCGCGGGCCCCGCACGTTATTGGCATTTTTCGGGTGCGGCGGGAACGGTTGGCTTCATCAGCGCTATGTCCAATCATTTTTGTGCGAATTGCAACCGTCTGCGCCTGACGGCCGATGGCAACGTGCGTCCGTGCCTGTTCAGCGATGCCGAGTATTCGGTGCGCGACGCCCTGCGCCGTGGTGATGATATGCGGGTACTTTCGATTTGGCGCGATGCCGTGGCCCACAAACCGCAGGAACACGCGATAATTGAGGGCACGCAACGATTTATGTCCCAAATCGGAGGATGATCATATGGCCAAGAGCAGGTACGCCGATGCCACCAAGGCCGCTCGCAGGGCCGCGATGTCTGCCCACAAAGTCACGGCTGCGGCGAATGCTGGCAACGCCGACGCGTCCGCGCGGCCGTCTGCCAGCGCTGCCACCGAGCCCACCCGTGATGTCCGCGACGCACGCCGCGACGAACTGACGCACGTGGACGCCAAGGGCGAGGTGCGCATGGTCGACGTTTCCGACAAGGCCGAGACGCACCGCATCGCCATTGCCGAGGGTGCCATCCTCATGCATCCCGAGACGCAGGCCATGGTGCTGCAGGACCGCGCCAAGAAGGGCGACGTGCTCGCCTGCGCGCGCGTCGCGGGCATTATGGCCATCAAGCGCACGAGCGACATCATCCCTATGTGCCACCCGCTGCTCATCACCAAGAGCAAGTGCGATATCGAGCCCATCGCCCCGGCGGGGATGCCGGCCGAAGACGTGCCCGAGGGTTGGGCGCCGGCGCGCGTGGACGGGCAGGTTGGCTTTCACGTACTGGTTACGGCCGGCGTGACGGGCAAGACGGGTATCGAGATGGAGGCCCTGACCGGCGCGAGTGCCGCGTGCTTAACGATCTATGACATGTGCAAGGCAGTCGATCGCGGCATGGAGATCGTCGACGTGCGCCTGCTGCACAAGGAGGGCGGCCGCTCGGGCGTGTGGGACCGCGCAGAGCGTCAGGCTGCTGCTGTCGAAGCCGTGGGTGCCGCGGGCGACGCACCCGCGAGCGCACCCGTCGCCGTCGCGCCCGCAGCTCCGGCCCCGGCCGTCCCCGCGATCGCGTTTATCGGCTACCAAAACTCGGGCAAGACCACGCTTGTCGAGAAGGTCATCGCCGAGCTTACCCGCCGCGGCCTGCGCGTGGGTTCACTCAAGCATCACGGGCACCATGGCTTTGATATCGATGTGCCCGCCAAGGACACCTGGCGTCATCACCAGGCAGGCTCCAAGCACGTGGGCCTCATTTGTGCCACGCGCTGGGCGGAGTACGCCGACACGCGCGAGGAGGACGAGATGCCCGCCCGCGAGCTGCTGTCGCGCTACAACGACGTCGATGTGGTGATCATCGAGGGCTACAAGACCGAGGGCTTCGACAATATCGTGGTTGCGCGCTCTGGCGTCGATCGCCTGCGCGGCAAGAGCTCGCTCGATCTGGTCGACGGCCGCACGCTGGCCCTTGCCTGCAACGAAGCCCTGGCACGTCAGGCCTTCGACGCCGGTTTCGCGACCCGAGCCATCAACATCAACGACGCCCGAGCCATCTGCGACCTCATCCAAGATCATCTGGCCTAAAACCTGCCAAAAAGGGACAGGTTTATTTTGGCAGGTTTTATCTGGGCAAACGTCATTTCCACCACAAAGGGGCCAGGCACCTTTGTGGTGGTTTTTGCTTTGGTAGATGTGTGGGACATGCCTTACAATCTACCAAGTAGTTCATGACGGGCGAAAAACGGAGAAAAGGGGCTTGATGCGTCCTTGATGTTTCATGCGGATAGATTGATTTGACAGACGGTGGCGAATACCCACCGTGCGCATTCGTATGAAACAAGGAGTCTTCATGCTCGCCTCTCTTTTCTCAAAGCCTCAATCATCGCTGTCCGCGCAGGCCAAGCGCCTGGTGGCGATGCGCTTTCTCATCTACACCGGCTTTCAGACCAGCTACTTTATCGGCGTCATCGGAACGCTCACCTATACGGATGGCGCTTCGGTTGTTGCGACGTCACTGGCTGTCCTCTTTATGAACGTCTTTGTGATTCTGGGGTCCTTTGCGGGCGGTGCGGCGCTCGACGCCTGGGGCCCACGTCGTCATTTCTTGTTGAGCATCGTCGGCACGCTGGCGACGGGCGCGGCAATTATCGCCTTTGGCAGCGCGACCGGAACAGTCCTTGCCGGCGCGGTACTCCTGGGCTTTGTGATGGGATTCGCCCAGCCCATCGCCACGTCCTATCCGGCGTATCTCACCGACGACCCCGTCGAGCTCAAAGACATCAACTCCGCCATAACCATGTTCTCCAACGTGAGCATTATCGTCGGCCCCACACTAGGCGGCTTTGTCGCGGCGGCTGCATCGTCACGCGCGGTGTTCGTGCTCATGATGATCTTTACCGTACTGGCGCTCGTCGCCGGTTGGGGCTTTAGGCCGCAAGCAAGTCGCGTCGCCGCGCGCGAAAGTACTCCCGCGGATAGCAGCACAACGGCAAGTACTGCCAATCAAAGCCCCGACTCCAGTAAATCCACCCGCGCAACCTTCGCGACCAGCATCAAGACAGTCTTTACCAATAGCGTCCTCGCCCTACTGTTCTGCATTATCTTTCTTTCGAACTTTGGCTATGGCGCCTTTGACCCGCTGGAGTCGTTCTTCTACCGCGATGTTCTGCATGTCGGTGTCGAATGGATGGGTTGGCTCTCGTCGGCCAGCGGTGTGGGCGCGGTGCTGGGTGCTGTCCTCGCGCTCCGCTTGCCGCCGCACTTGGTCAACCTTAAAACGCTGCTCGTGGCGCTTATGTCCGTGGGCCTGGGAAGTTTGCTCTATGTGGGAACACCGTACGTGGGTGTAGCCCTCGTCGGCCAGATTGTCCTGGGCGTGGCGTGGGGCGTCGTCAACCCGCTCCACAACACGATCGTGCAAACGACGGCCCCGCTCGAGCAACTCGGTCGCGTCAACTCGGTCATGGGCTTTGGCAATATGTTTGCCGGCGTGGCGCCGCTGGCGATTGCCCCGTGGCTGGCGGCGACGTTTGGTGTGCAGCGGACGCTCGTGGGGGCGGGCATGGTCGTAACGGCGGTTCCCGCGGCGTTGCTGCTGTTTGGTCGCTGGCATTTTGATCGTGCTGCAAGGCAGTAATAACCATCACAACATTCGATGAAAATCGCGATTTAGCCGAATAACGTCGAATGTTGTGATGGTTTGCGCCTCGGCCAGGTCATCCTGCGGATCCGGCCACCACAAAGGGGCCAGACACCTTTGTGGTGGTTTTGCACCAAAGCGCCCCGTGTGCGCCTTGGTATACCATGTACGCCGTTCGCGAATACGCCCCACACCGACGCGCTACTCAGAAAGGCCCCCATGGACACCACCTTCAGCCACATCAAAGCCGTGTTCTGCGATATCGACGGCACGCTGCTCACGAGCCAGCACACGGTGTCCCCGCGCACCGTGGCGGCAATCCGCGCCCTGCGCGACCGTGGCGTGCTCTTTGGCCTGTGCACCGGGCGCGACGCCCACGCGACCGAGGCCATGTACGAGCTCTGGGGCATCGAAGGCCTGGTGGACGTGCTCGTGGGCTGCGGTGGCGCCGAGGTCATCGACCGCGCGCACGACATCAACGAGCTGAGCTATCCGCTGCCGGGCGAGACCATCGCGCGCATCTGCAAGCACATGGCGGACCTTCCGGCAACGCCCGTCTGCCCTCGAGACGGCGTGTTCTACGTGCCCGAGAGCAACGCGTGCGTCGAGCACCTGTCGCGCGTCGACGGCGTGCCCTACCAGGTGGTCGATTTTGCCGAGTTTTTGCGCGAGCCGCAGCCCAAGGTGATGTTTACCATGGCGCCCGAGGTAATGCCGCGGGTGATTGAGCGGGCGTCGACGTTTGCCGATAACACTGTTAAGGCGGCGGCTCTGCAAACCACGCAGCGGCTCTACGAGTTCATGGATCCACGCGTGTCCAAGACGCGCGGCCTTGTGCGCGTGGCGGAGCTCAACGACATGGAGCTCCAGGACATCTGCGTGTTTGGCGATGCGGACAACGACACCTGCATGGTGGCCGACGCCGGCGTGGGCGTGGCCATGGCAAACGGCAGCGACGTCACCCGGGCCGCCGCCGACTTTGTAACCGCGAGTAACGACAAAGACGGCATCGCGATCTTTATCGAGGAGCATCTGCTGTAGCGCAGGGGGAGAACCGCCACAAAGGGGGCAGGCGCCTTTGTGGCGGCCTCAGGCGATTTGGGCGAATTGATACCGAAAATCTGCGCGAAAATTCAAATAACGTTGTCTGAACATCATGCTTCTAACCACCGATGGGTTAAAGATATTCCCATCAATTTGGTAGTCTATTCCTCCCGGTTAATGATCTACCGCTCACGGTCGATTTTCGACCGTTCACAGGATGTTCGCTCTTGAGCAAAATGTTGTGCAAATAAAACTAATGCCATTAAAAAATAATAGGCAACTAAATTACCAGCAGAAACAAAAAATAGATAGCGAATAAACGAAGGTAAATCCGAACAATTGCCAAGAGAATTGAGAACTCACTACAAAACTATCGGTTTTATTTGCTCAGATGTTTAAACAATCGTTATAATTGCATTACTAAACGAGCGCAATTACAGATTGCGCAGATACGTTTGATGGTGAAAGAGCAAGATCGCGGTCTCTTGGGGAGGAGACATCGATGAAAGCGAATTCGGACAAATCTAAGCAGAGCAATAAAGCGACGCGCCGTGTACTGGCAGGCGTTTTGTGCGGAGCCTCCGTTTTGAGCCTGGTACTGTCGCTCGTCATGCCCCCGATCTCGCAGGCCATTGCCAACGACGCCCAGACAGATTCTACCGAGAAAACTGTGATGGGGGGGGGTTCCTCAAGTGAGTCTACTGATGTAGGCAACACCAACAACGGGGATACCGAAAACCAGAATAGCGGCGCTATTGAGGATGGCGAGGCCGACCCCTCAAATGGTATTGAGCAGGGTCAGTCTGAGAATCAGCCTGAGGGTGAGCTTCAGGTCGAAGACGGCGGGTCGTTGGATGGCAACGCCGTAATGTTGGCTGCGGAAGACGGACAGACTGAAACGGCATCCGGTGAGATAAATAACGTTTCCGATCTGAAAACCAAGCTGGAGAATGCAAGCGGTGTTGCTAGCTTCAAGCTTATGAATGATGTCGAGACCAGCGAGACAATCACGCTCAACCAGGACGGCAGCAATATCACGCTGGATCTAAACGGCCATAAGATTAAGCACAAGAATCAATATCTGCCCCTGTTCAATATCACCGGCGGCGCAACGCTGACCGTCAAGGATAAAGAACCAACGAATGATCAACCTATTGGAAGTCCTCAAACGCTGAGTGACCAGGGTCAGACTCTGACTGCCGAAAAGTACGGCAAGAAGGCCCAGCTGGCTTACGATTCCAATAGCATTCCGACCAGCCTTACCTACTACGTAACCGAATCGCGCGCAAACGGAACCGGTACAACCGAGACTCTTAAAGCGTATACGGCTGATATCAAGGGTGCCATTGTGGCTTGCGGCGGCGAGAATGCTAATGGTTTGAAGCTTGTCAACCTTTTCAACGGTGGTCACTTCAACCTCGAGAGTGGCACACTTACGCAGAAGCAGGGCGAGCACGTCGGTAATCTGGTCTATGCCGAGAATGGTTCGACCGTTACCGTAGACGGTGGTTACATCTGCGGCGCCGATACGGGTGACTCGGGTGCTGGTGCCGGCATCGAGGTGTCAAACACTAAAGGTAAGCGGTCAACTCTCAAAGTGACCGGTGGTGTAATTTCTGGCAACAGTGCTCCGAGTGGCGCTGGCGTTTTTGCGGCGGACTACGTTAACGCCTCCGCTGTGAATCAAGATAACGATTCTACTAGGGGCAAACCTACAGTTGAGATGACCGGCGGCATAATAACCGGCAACTACACACGCGATTCTGTCGTCGGTCTCGGTGGCGGCATCATGGTTTCGGGCGGCAGCATTACCGTTTCCGGTGGTTTCATTACTAACAATAAATATGCCAAGTTCTGTGACGCAGATGGTAATGGCGATCATGGCGGCGCTGGACTTGCTGCCAATAACGGCGCTCATGTCACCATTTCCGGTGGCCAGATTACTGGCAACTATTCCAAGGAAGCCGGTGGCGGCGTTTACGTTACCGATGTGGATCGACGAGGCGGTTCTCGTAGCGACATGGCTTGGCTCAGCATTACGGGAGGAATTATTGCCTCTAACGTGAGCTTCCGATCTGAGGGTGCCGGCATTCGCGTGGGCCAGATGGTTGACGCGATGATTAACGGAACTACGAGCAGCAAGGTCTACATTACGAATAACCATTGCATGTCTCGCTTTGACTGGGGCGGCGGCGGCATCTTTGTCCAGGGTTCTACGCAGAACGCGTCTAACGCAGGCAGGTTGTTTGTATACAACTCGTATATAAGCAGCAATACCGCCGGTGGCTACGGCGGCGGTGTCGCCGTGTGCCCATCGGGCAAGACCCTAGTAACAGGTACCGAGGGCACGGCGATTTTTGGCAACACTGACGCTGGCGACGCTTCTGGTTACGACAATACAAACAATAAATACAACCCGTCGGATAATACCGGCAATAATGCCAGCCCCCATCTTTCTGGCGGCGGCGACGGTAAGGATCAAGACTATGTCGCCTATGCCTATAATCCCCCAGTTTTTCGCAACAACGGCCATGCCGATTTCTTCCTTGCAGCACATGATCACAATGAGCCGATCGCAGCTGTGATTGGTAAGATGCTCGGCGGTGGAGACGCCAAGTATTCGGGAAGCATTGAGCTTGAAAAGGAGATTAGAATTCCGGCTAATGGCGGCGTTCAGGTTAAAAATAGTATTGGTTTGTCTTCGGGTGTAAAAACGGGAGATCCTGCTGCAGACGCTGCGCAAAATGCTGCTACAACCTTTATCACAGGCAACTATTCCTGGGATCATGGCGGCGGAATCATGTCGAATGGCGACTTGTACCTAGGCGTGCCTGCGGATACGTATGTCTACCCGAGCCTTAAGCTGAAGGCGTCAAAGGAGCTGAACGGCCGCGACCTCAAAGATGGGGAGTTCTCCTTTACGGTCTACCGCAAGGGTTCGGATGATCCTTTCGCTAATGGGACATTCAATCGCGACGCTTGCACTAAGGTAGGAACAGCAAATAATGATGCATACGGCAACATCACGTTTAACCTTGGTGAGCAGTTCGCAGCGAGCGGTACGGCTGACACGATTACATATTACCTAGCCGAAAATGCCGGAAAGGTTTCCGACATCACATATGACCCCGCCGTGTACGAGATTAAGGTGACAGTCAAAGACAACACGACTGTGCTCATGCATGTTCCGACTCGGGTCGATCCGAACAAGACCACAGAGCTCAAAATCCATAACTACGAGATCGAAAACGTGACCGCGGTCGAGCATCCCAAGGGCGAAACTTACTCCCAGAACGTTGTTGTGAAACGAGATACTACTGAGGGCTATTATTCGATTGTCGGCCCCGGCGAGGGTAAGACCTTCACCAACGTATACACCTCGTACGATTCGAATGGTTCCTGGGTCCCTAAGGCAACTAAGGTCGTTAAGGGTGGCGAGATGAAGGAGTTTACGCTCGAGTTTGCGGATAACGAGAGCTTTACGGGCGACAGCGTCAAGACCGTCTCGACCACTGCCGGTGGCCGCAATCCTCAGACCAAGGACTTCCCCGCGATTACTTACACGCTTGACAGCTTGAAGAAGAATGATACTGATGTTCCGGGTCGTGGCGCTTCCAAGACCTTCAGGTACTTTGTGCGCGAGAAAACCGATGGTTCGCTGTTCTCGCACTACAAGTACGACAAGTCGGTCTATCGATTTGATGTCACGATGACGGACCAAAAAGACGGAACAATCAAGGCCACCACGGTAACCTACACCAAGATCAAGGACGCTGGCGGTAATCCTATCGACGACCAGGAGCCCATTGTCTTTGACAGTAACAATCCCAATGAGCACGGCCCCACCTTCACCAACACCTACTCCACTTCATTGCCCCTTTCTGGTATGTCGGGCGTCACTCTGACGTACCTTGCCGGCGCGGCGGTGCTTTGCGCTGCTGCGGCCTGGATGCACATTCGTCGCAAGGCGAATGCGAAGGGAGGCGAGCGTCGTGAATAAGAAAGTTTGCTCCTTCCCGATCTTGTTTGCGCTGCTTGCCCTCCTGATCGGCACCTGCGCGGTTGTGTTCCCCGCATCCGCGCAGGCCGCGCCGACCTCGACCGGTTCCATCACGGTGAGCGGCACCGTGGCGAGCAGCTACGACGCCTACCAGATCTTTAGCGCCAACGTCGTCGACGGCGACAGCGACGCCAAGATCGCCACCGACCTCGCCTGGGCAAGCGACGCCGCGCGCGACGCTGTCCTGCCTGTGCTGCACAGCGCCGGCATGCCCAAATCCCAGACCACCGCGCAGGAAGCTGCCGAGTGGCTCAACGCCGATTCCCGCCTTACGAGCGCGCTGAGCGCACAGCTCGCTCGTTCCCTTCAGAGCTCTGGCGCCGTGTCCGTGGCTCTTAACGCGGGCACGGCGGCCGAGCTGCCCTGCGGCTACTGGCTCATCGTCGCCGACGACGACGCCATCGCCCAGGGCGAGGCCGGCACCGCGCCGATCATGGCCCTGGTCGGCGGCGGCGCCGTCACCGTCAAGCCCAAGGCGGCGACCCCCAAGGTGTCCAAGCATGTGCTGGAGGACAGTACCGCCGCATGGCACAAGGCCGCCGACGCCACCGTGGGCGACGATCTGTACTGGCGCCTCTCGGCCACGGTCCCGGCGGGCCTTACGGCCTACGACGCCTACACGGTGCGGTTCGTCGACACCATGAGCGCGGGGCTCGACCCCTCCAGGGTCGCCGCGAGCATGCGTGTGTACGTGGCGGCGGGCGCCGACGGCGGCTTCGACGCGGTCAAGACCGACAAGGACGGCCGCGCCGGCACCGAGCCCGCGAAGGGTTGGACCGACATCACAGCCCAGTGCGCCACCAAGGTGGCCGCGGACGGAACCTTCACCGTGCGCACCGGCGACCTGATCGCCGCGCTCGGCGGGGCCGACGCCTTCGCCGCGGGCGCCCGCGTGGTCGCCGTGTACGACGCGCCGCTCGCCAACGGCTGCAACCACGGCATCGCGAAGGGCAACCCCAACGAGGTCTACCTGCGCTACCCGCGCTCTCCCTTATCCGACCAGTCCGGCGACGCCGGCTTCACCCACACGCCGAGCGATGACGCGACGGCCTACACCTGGGATCTCGCGCTCACCAAGCGCGGCAGCGACGGCGACAAGCCGCTGCCCGGGGCGGTCCTGAGCATCACCGACGACCGCGGCCGCACGCTGGCGGCCGACGGCACGTGGGATGCGGAGGGCAAGGCCACCGTCACCACGGGCGAGGACGGCCGCGTGACCGTCTCGGGCGTGGACTCGGGCAAGCTGGAGGTCCGCGAGCTCAAGGCGCCCAAGGGCTACACCGCCTTTGAGGGCACGCGCTCCGTGACGGTCAAGGCTGAGGGCCTGGACGTCGACCAGGTGGCCGCCGCCAAGCCCAAACTCACCATCACGGCCGAGTCGCCCCTGCGCGCCGACAGCGCGGACGGGTCGACGGGCAGCCTGGAGGCGTCGCTCATCAACACGCCCACCGGCACACCCCCTAGCATTACCACCGGAGGCTTTATGCCCTCGACTGGCGATATGGCAATGTACGCCGCGGCCGCCGCAGCGGTCGCCGGAGCCGCGCTCCTCGTGGTCGCGCTCCTGGTCAAGCGGGGAGGTGGCAGCCATAAAGAGTAGCTGGCAGCCCCACAGAGAGCGGGGCGAGACGTAGCGAAGTAGATGCTAAGACACAGACAGACAGATTTAGATCAAATGGAATTCAAGCAGAAAGCAGAGGAAAAGAAGATGAGCATGAACAAGAACATCGCACGCCTGGCAGTAACCGCCGGCCTCACGGCGGCGCTGAGCTTCGGTGGTGTGATGGCCCCGGTGACCATGGCGTTTGCGGCGGGCACGCCGACGGTGGCCACGGAGAAGGGTAAGGTGGCTATCACCGACGAAACATACACCGGCACGACATTCAAGGGCATTCAGATCTTCACCGCGAAGGTCACGCAGGATCAGAAGGGCGATGGGAGCTGGGATGGCTCGGCCGCTAAGACTCTTTCCGATATTCAGTGGGCTCCGGGTAATGTGAAAACCCTCGTTACGACTGCGCTCAAAGGCGTTACTGGAGCACCTGACGTAGATGCTGACGCCCAGACGTGGGCGGAGTTCATCAGCACGACTCAGGGCTCTAATTTTGGAGAGACTACGGCGGTTGATACTGGCACAACTCTTGACTTGATTGCCAAGGCCTTGGAAGGGGACAAGACCCTCACGTGGACAAAGCCAAGCGATTCCACCAAAGGTAGCTTTAAGGATCTTGATAATGGCTACTGGCTTTTCGTGACCGATACGCCCAGTACGACCAGCGGTGCTAATGGCAATACTGATGCGTATACCTCGCCGATTTTCACCATCGTCGGTGGCTCTGACGTTAACGTGGCCCCCAAGAAGGACGTCCCCAACGTGACCAAGGCCGTAAAGGACGACGCAACGGGCGGCACGTTCGGTACATTCGAGAATCCCAACAAGGCTGCTGACTCTCAGATGGACGACTATGTCGACTACCTGCTCACCGGCACCGTTGCGGGCAACATCAACACTTACAGCACCTACAAGTACACCTTCAAGGATGAGCTGCCCAAATCCATGACACCCAAGTTTGGGGCAGACGGCACGGCTCCTGATGTCAAGGTCAAGATTGGCGATACCGAGGTCAAGACTGGCTACACCGCCAAGTACGAGAACGATACGATAACTGTCGACTTCACCGATCTCAAGAAATGCACGGGCGTGGACGACGCTTTCATTGCGCTGAACGGCAACTCGAGGGTGACTGTCGAGTACAAGGCCAAGCTCGACTCCACCAAGATCTTCGACAATGGCAAGATCAAAGAAGAATTTCACGGCTTGGTTGGTAAAGCCCAGGAGAATAAGGTTACGCTGACTTATTCCAACAATCCGCATGCTGAGAATGCTGTCGGCACAACGGTCGAGCACCCTGCCTACGACTACACCTATGGTATCGATGTCACCAAGGTGGGCTCTGATGATAATAAGGGACTCCAGGGCGTTGAGTTTACGCTGCGGGAGAAGGATGATACGAACAAATTTATCAAGGCAGACGGTACAAAGACGACAGATAAAAATGCCGCAAAACTGACCACCAACAACGAAGGCAAGATTAACGTTGTCGGCCTCGATGAGGGCACCTACATCCTTGAAGAGGTCACCCCGGCGCCTGGCTACAATAACTCTGCAGCAAGTGGCGTTACCTTCACTATTAGCCGCACGCTCAATCAGGACGGTACGGATGTAATGCCCGACACTACGAGTGCCATCGTAGCAGGTCGAGATGTTGTTCAGACTGGTTCCGCGACAGCTGAGGTCGGCAAGCTCAGCTTCACCATTGTCGACCAGAAGGGCTCCGGCCTCCCGCTCACCGGTCTTAACGGCGTGACCTTCACTTGGATCGCTGGTGGCGCGGTGCTCGTCATCGGCGTGGCGCACCTCATCCGCAGCCGTAAGCAGGCTGAGGAGTCCGAGCAGGAGTAACGCTCACTCACCCATCCCTTTGGCAGGTGGGATGTGATGGCCATGAGACTTGCGGACACTTTTCTCGTCCATCCACGTTCTTGCTTTGCCATTCTCTTTTCGGGGCAGACTCCGCACTGGAGTTTGCCCCGTTCTTTTTGGACAACGCAGGCAGCCTCCACCGTCCGATGCGGACTCATCCGTCATTGCGTTTCTTGACTCGTATGAGGTTCGGTTTAAGGTCCGTAGGCGCACGCGCGGTGCGGACGGTAGAAGGCATTTGCGCCGCAACAAGCGCAAATAAGAATGCCCGGGGTTAGAGGCCCGGGCATTTAACTAAAGCTGAAAACTAGGCCGCCCGCGCTTTCGATCACTTACGCGGGATGCGTTGTTTCCTGTATCGATTCTATCCCGAATCGCCCCGCCGATCTGGGATATTCTAAAAACTCAAATACGCCGGACAATCCATCGGCCAGGTTCCGCTGGACGATGGATTGTGTGTAACTATCGAACAAATGTTTGCAAAAATTGCGTTTGCCAGACGTGGGTGCGTGCGCTCGCAGTAAAATGGCCTTGCGACGCATCCCGTGCGCGGGCGGCCGACGACTCGATCGGAGGTCCCCAAATGCTGAAATTCCTTAACGTGCTCGCCGCCCTCGCGGCGGTGGGCTCGTTCGTCATCGCGTTTTTTGACTCGTATGAGGTTCGGTTTAAGGTCCGTAGGCGCACGCGCGGTGCGGACGGTAGAAGGCATTTGCGCCGCAACAAGCGCAAATAAGAATGCCCGGGGTTAGAGGCCCGGGCATTTAACAAAACCAGAAAACTAGGCCGCCCGCGCTTTCGAACACTTACGCGGGGTGCGTCGTTTTCTATTGACATTGTATCCCGAATCGCCCCGCCGATTCGGGACATTTTGAAAACTCAAATACGGCCTATGCCCGACTATTCCCGACCGGATAATGCAGTCTGACTGTGTTGTCCGGGGTAGATGCTCGCTAATCGGCTATTATTTGTTTAGACAACCTGAGCTTTAGAGGAGTGACCGGCGATGGTGCAGGGCGCCAAACATATGAAGAGCAATAACGCCGCGGACAACGGCGGCTCAAGCCCTCAGCCCAAACCTCAACCAAAGCCCAAGCGTCGTCGCAAGCGGCTGCCGCGCTGGGCCGACCGGCTCATCACTATCGTCATCATCCTTATTGGCGTGGGCCTTATGACCTGGCCGTGGATCTTGGACCGGCTCGAGGCCTCGGGCGTGTTCAACCAGATCAGCACCGTGTCCAGCACTGTGGACGCGCTCTCCGAAGAGGAGCGCGAGCGCATTCTACTGCAGGCGCGCTCCTTTAACGAGCAACTTGCCGGCGAGGCCACCGAGCTTCCCGCCGACCAGATCGAGCCCTACGATCAGCAGCTCATCTTTGACCGCGACCCCATGATGAGTTGGGTCGAGATCCCCTCCATCGACGTGAGCATGCCCATCTACCACGGCACGAGCGAGGAGGTCCTTATGGCGGGCGTCGGCCACCTGGAGGGCACGAGCCTACCGGTGGGCGGCAGCTCGACGCATTGCGTGCTCACCGCGCACTCGGGCATGCGCAACCTGAGCATGTTCGACGACATCCACTCGCTGGAGCCCGGCGACCTGGTACTGCTGCACACCATGAACAAGACGCTTGCCTACAAGATGGTCGACTCCGAGGTCGTGCTGCCCGAGGAGATGGAGTCGCTGACCATCGAGCCCGGCGCCGACAAGGTGACGCTCGTCACCTGCACGCCCTACGGCGTGAACGACCATCGCCTGCTGGTGCATTGCGTGCGCACCAAGTACAACAAGAAGGACGTCGACAAGCAAAAGTCGCTGGCCTGCCGCCACTGGGGCAAGCGCGAGTTCGCCGTGCTCATCGTGGTCGTTGCCATCCTGCTGTTGCTGCTGGACATCGTGGTCCACGCGATCCGTAAACGCCGCAAGGCCAAGGCCTCGGCATAGCCATTGTTCGGAACCACCACAATGGGGACAGGCAACTTTGTGGTGGCCCGAGGGCTTCCAAACCGTCCCAACATTCGATGAAAATCGCGATTTTGGCGAAAAACGTCAAATGTTGGGACGGTTTTGGTTGCGGGCGGGACGGTTTTCGCCGCAGGTCCGCCGGACCCGCCCTGCCAACCCGCCGCTCTCGTTACGTTTTCGCTGCATTTGGGTAAAGCGCCTGCTCCAAGCCGGCGTTGCCCTGTATACTAGAGCGGTTTAACTGTTATGCGGAAGGGAGCGCCTATGGCACTCAGCGAGAAAGACGTGCGCGGCATCGCCGAGTATGCAAAGATCGCACTGACCGATGACGAGCTCACCCAGATGACGTCTTACATGAACGACGCCGTCCAGATGCTCGAGCCCGTCTTGCAATATGACTTGCCCGACGTGGAACCCACGTTCCATCCCATCGGAAGCCTATCCAACGTGATGGGCGATGACCTGCGCGAGCCCGAGCGCGATCTGCCGCTCGACGTTGCGCTCGAAAACGCCGGCAGCGCGCGCGACCGCTACTTCCGCGTGCCGTCCATTTTGGGAGAGGGGGAGAGCGAGTAATGGCGCAGAGCTTCGATTCCCTTACCGCCGCCCAGATCGCCGCGGGCGTTGCCTCCGGCGACTTTACCGCTACCGAGGTGGCCCAGGCCTCCCTTGCCGCCATCGAGGCGCGCGAGGGCGGGGTCCAGGCGTTCCTGCAGGTGTCGCCCGAGCTCGCACTCGAGGCCGCCGCGCGCGTGGATGCCGATCGTGCCGCCGGAAAGCCGCTGCCCCCGCTCGCGGGCGTGCCGCTGGCCATCAAGGACAACATGAACCTCGTGGGCACGCGCACCACCTGCGCTTCCCGCATGCTCGAGAACTACCAGAGCGTCTACACCGCCACCTGCGTCCAGCGCATGCTCGACGCCGGTTGCCTGCCCATGGGCAAGGCCAACATGGACGAGTTCGCCTTCGGTAGCTCTACCGAGAGCTCGGCCTTCCACCGCACCAACAACCCCTGGGATACCGAGCGCGTGCCCGGCGGCTCTTCGGGCGGCTCCGCTGCCGCCGTCGCCGCGGGCGAGGTCGCGCTCTCGCTGGGTTCGGACACCGGCGGCTCCATCCGCCAGCCGGCGGCGCTCTGCGGCGTGGTGGGCCTTAAGCCCACGTATGGCGCCGTGAGCCGCTACGGCGTGGTGGCCTTTGGCTCGTCGCTCGACCAGGTGGGTCCCTTCGGCCGCACGGTCGAGGACGTCGCACTGGCCATGAACGCGCTTACCGGCGCGGGCCACGATCCGTACGACTGCACCAGCCAGGACTGTGCCGTCGACTTTACCGAGCACCTCAACGACAGCATCGAGGGCAAGCGCGTGGGCATCATCCCCGCGTTTATGGAGGCCGAGGGCCTAACGCCCGAGGTCAAGGCCGCTGTTCAGCGCGCCGCCCAGGAGCTGCAAAACCAGGGTGCCGAGCTGGTCGAGGTCGACCTGCCGCACCTGGATGCCGCTATCGCCGCCTACTACGTCATCGGCCCGGCCGAGGCGTTCTCCAACCTTGCCCGTTTCGACGGCATTCGCTACGGCTACCAGGAGGAGGGCTGCGCCAACCTGTCCGACCAGAGCTCGCTCTCGCGCGCCCACGGCTTTGGTGCCGAGGCCAAGCGCCGTCAGATGCTCGGCGCCTACCTGCTGAGCTCGGGCGTGTACGACAAGTACTACTACGCCGCGCAGAAGGCCCGCACGCTCATCACGCAGGACTACGACGCCGCGTATGCCAAGGTGGACACGATCCTGATGCCCGCCTCGCCGCGCACGGCCTTTAAGTTTGGCGAGATCAGCGATCCCACGCAGATGTACCTGTCCGACCTGTACACCATTTCGCTCAACATCTGCGGCAACGGCGGCATTTCGGTGCCGCTGGGCCTGGGCGAGGACAGCAAGCTGCCCGTTTCTGCCCAGCTGGTGGGTCCGGCCTTTAAGGACCGTCAGCTGCTCACGTTTGCCCGCGCCCTGGAGCGCGGCTTTGCCGATGCCGCCACGGGCGCGCCGGCGCTTTCCGTCGCGCCCGATTTTGCCGGGAAGGGAGGCGAGCTGTAATGAAGGAGCTTTCCGAGGTCCTGCAGGATTGGGAGGCTGTGATCGGCCTGGAAATCCATACCGAGCTCACCGCACTCGATACCAAGATGTTCTGCAACTGCAAGCTCAGCCACGATGACGAGCCCAACGCCAACGTGTGCCCGGTGTGCCTGGGGCTGCCCGGCGCCCTGCCGGTGCCCAACAAGCGCGCCATCGAAAGCATCGTCAAGGCCGGTCTCGCCACCAACTGCGAGATCCAGCGTCACTCGATGTTCTACCGCAAGCACTACTTTTATCCCGATATGGCCAAGAACTTCCAGACCACGCAGGGTCCGGTCGCCTTTGCCATGTATGGTCACCTGGACCTGGACGTGACTGGTCGCGGTGCCGCCGAGCGTCCTGACTGCGCGTTTGGTGAGGCCGAGGCCCAGAGCCTGGCGAGCGCCTCGGCCAACGCCGAGGGCCTGTCCACGTCCATGACGTCGACCATGCGCGAGGGCAACCAGCGCGCCGGTCACCTGGCCAGCTACGATGCGTCCAACCTGCAGATGCCCGAGCGTCGCGAGGACGGTTCCTACACGGTGCCCATCCGCATTCTGCGCATCCACATGGAGGAGGACGCCGCCAAGATGGTCCACGTGGGTGGCGCCGAGGGCCGCATTACCGCCGCGGCCGAGTCGCTCGTCGACTACAACCGCTGCGGCACGCCGCTGATCGAGCTCGTCACCGAGCCCGACTTGCGCACGCCCGAGGAAGCACGCCTGTTTATGGAAAAGCTCCGTCGCATCTTTGTGACGCTGGGCATTTCGGACTGCTCCATGGAGAAGGGTTCCATGCGCTGCGACGGTAACGTGTCGCTGCGCCGCCGTGGCGAGACCAAGCTGGGCACCAAGACCGAGCTTAAGAACCTCAACTCGTTTAAGAGCCTGCATGATGGTCTTGCCTACGAGATTTGCCGTCAGGCCGAGGTGCTCGAGGAGGGCGGAATCATCTATCAGGAGACCCGCCACTGGGAGCCCAGCCGCAAGCGCACCGTGGTCATGCGTGTCAAGGAGACGGCTGACGACTATCGTCTGTTCCCCGATCCCGACCTGGCGCCCTTCGATCTGGACGACGAGTTCATCGACCGTTGCCGTGGCGAGATTCCCGAGCTGCCCGATGCCAAGCGCGCCCGTTTTGAGGCCGACTTTGGCATTAAGGCGGCCGATGCCGAGCAGATTGCCGGCGACCCCGAGTTTGCCGAGTTCTTTGAGGCTGCCGCTACCGGTATGGCTGGCAAGGAGGCGCAGACGGTCGCAAACCTGCTGGTCAACGAGATGATCGCCTACCTTAAGGGCGCGGGCGTGTCGCTCGCCGAGTCCGGCATCGCGCCGGCTCAGGTGGCGGCTCTCGCCAAGCTGCTGGCGACCGATGCCATCAGCTCCAACCAGGCGCACGAGGTCTTTGAGGCCATGGCTCAGACCGGCGACGACCCCAACAAGATCGTCGACGAGCGCGGCATGCGTCAGGTGAGCGACGCCGGTGCGCTGCAGCCGATTGTGGACGAGGTACTGGCAAACTGTGCCGAGCAGGCGCAGCAGTATCGTGACGGCAACCAGAAGGTCATCGGCTTTTTGGTGGGCCAGTGCATGAAGGCGAGCCGCGGCAAGGGCAACCCGAAGCTCTTCAACGAGTTGCTGAGAACGTCGCTCTCGTAGCTGCGAGGCCGGGGAAGCCCCGAGTCGCCGGGGTATTTCCTCCAAATTTCAAACAGTCCTATGCAAGACGAAGGCCACATTTAGTGGCCTTCTTTGCATGCGGAACTCATTTGGAGCAAACACCCCGGCGACTCGGGGCTTCCCCGGCCAGACGACACGGCCGTTCGAGTCAGGCGGGCTGAATGGAATAGAGTGAATGGGCGCGCCGTTGGCGCGCCCATTGTTTTGAAGGGAACTCATTTTGAGCAAGCACCCGCCCTGCCGGGGCTTCCGGGTTCTGCAACGACTCGGCCGTTCGGGTCAGGCGGGCTGGATTGAATTTGGTGAATGAGGGCGCCGTTGGCGCCTTCATTCTTTATATATGTTGGGAGCGCCAAGTGGTGGGGGTGGTGCCGGTGTGTTGCTTGAAGGCTTGGGCGAAGGCGGCCTGCTGAGGGTAGCCTAGACGCTCTGCCACCTGCGCTATCGTGAGCGCGCTATCGGCCAAAAGGTCCTGTGCTCGCTCCATACGGCGTCTGCGAATGTAGGCGCCCAGGGACTCGTCAGTTTGGGCCTTAAAGGTGGCGCATAGCTTGGAGCGGCTTGTGTAGAGCCTCTCGGCCACCTCGTTGATACCCACACGTCTGCCTTTGTCGAGCTCGCGCTCAATCATTGCCGTTGCTTCTTCGGCAATGGTTATGCTGACGCGTGTGTCTGCCGCCTGCCGCGCCTGCTTGTGGGCCGCGCGCGAACAGGCGAGCTCCGCGACCATGGTCTCCACGATGCCTTGCATATAGACGTGTCCGCCTACGGTGCGGGCGCGGTCCTCGTTAATCCGGTGCAGTGTGTGGCAGATGGCGGACGTCGCTTCCTCGTGCCATGGCTCGGCAAACGCCTCAAAGACCCCTGCGAACTCGGTGGGATAGCGGTGCTCCAGTTCGTCAAAATATCCAGGCAAAAAGAGCACCGAGCGCGAGTGATAGAGCTGCCCTGCAAACAGCGGGCTTAACTCCTCGCCACAGTTATCTTGGATAAAGCTGCACACGGCATTGTTTGGCCACGGTCCATGCAAGAGTTTAAGGTTTGCAGGCGTTATGCCAGCCTCGGGCATGCACATGAGCGTGGGCGCGCTGACCTCGCTCACGCACGCGTACGGTTCGGGTGTGTACTCGGCTAGGTGCATGTTGTGCATCGGGGTAATGAAATGCTCCATGACGATGCAGGTGGGGGAAAGGGGCATGATCCATGCGCGTCCGTGCGCCCGATCGTTTGCCACCTCACCGGTAAAGACGGCGCCCTTGCCGGAAAGCTGCAGGCCAAACTGCTCAAACTGCGGTGCGTAGAGCTCGGTTATATCGGTTGCCGCCCGCCGCATTTTCAAAAGCGTCCCCTTCATTTGCGAAAACGTCCACGCCTGGCCCAATTGTGTGCCTTGGCTAACACGCCCATGATAAGTTTCTTACGGTTAACTCTCAAGCCGTTAGAAAGGAATCTCATGGCAAAGGGATCGAAAAAGGAAGGTGGCGGCATCGGCGAGCTACTTGCATATGCTGGTGACCGTAAATTCCTAACGTATTTGGGCATGGCCCTCTCGGCGTTCTCGCAGCTGTTGAGCTTTGGCCCGTACGTGTGCATCTGGCTTGTTGCGCGAGACCTGATCGCTGTGGCGCCTAACTGGAGCGAGGCCGCCGACATCGCGATGTATGGTTGGTGGGCTGTCGGTTTTGCCCTGGCAAGCATCGTGATCTATTTCGTGGGACTCATGTGCACGCACCTGTCCGCGTTTCGCTGCGCATCCAATATCCGCAAGGCTACGAGCGAGCATCTGCTTAAGCTGCCGCTCGGCTACTTTGACACGCACGCCACCGGTGAGCTGCGCCGTATCGTAGACGGATGCGCCGCCTCCACCGAGACCCTGCTCGCACACATGCTACCCGATATCGCCGGCGCCACCGCCATGGTCGCGGGCCTGCTTGTGCTGCTATTTGCCCTCGATTGGCGTTTGGGCGCGGCATGCCTTATCTCGGTCGCCGTTTCGCTTGGCGCCATGGCCACCATGATGAGCGGCAAGGGCGCCGAGTTCATGAAGGCCTACATGGGCGCGCTGGTCAAGATGAACAAGACCGGCACCGAATACGTGCGCGGCATCCCCGTGGTCAAGGTGTTCCAGCAGACGGTCTACTCCTTTAAGGCGTTTCACGATGCGATCGCCGAATACGCCGACATGGCGCAAAGCTATGCGGGCACGTTCTGCCGAGGCCCGCAGGTGCTCAACCTTACCGCGCTCAATGGCCTCGTGGCATTTCTTTTGCCCGTGGCGTTGCTGTTGGCGCCGGGCGAGACGGACTTCGCGCATTTTATGG
>JAJXHK010000037.1 GCA_021639365.1 Collinsella aerofaciens | reverse complement strand
TGGCGATGGCCACGGCGGTGTCGATGTGGTCGCCCGTGATCATGACGGTGCGGATACCGGCGTCGTGCGCCTCGCGGATAGCGTCGGCCACCTCGGGACGGACCGGGTCGATCATGCCGGACAGGCCACAGAAGACCAGGTCATGCTCGAGCGCAGCGGGGCTGCAGTCGGCGGGAACCTCGGTGTAGGTGCGGCTTGCCAGCGCCAGCACGCGCAGGGCCTCGTCGGCCATGGCCTTGTTGGCCGCCACGAGCTCGGCACGACGCTCCTCGGTCAGCGGCACAACCTTATCGCCCTCGTAGATATGGGTACACAGGCCAATCACCACGTCGGGCGCACCCTTGGTGTACTGCTCGTACTCGCCGTCCAGGGTCTCGACGACCACGGACATCATCTTGCGGCCGGAGTCAAACGGGGCCTCGCCCACGCGCGGATGCTCGGCAGTCAGGCCGGTGAGCCCCGCCTTGCCGGCGTCGTTGACAAGCGCGCACTCAGTCGGCTCGCCCACGGCCTCGCCCAGCTCCTCGTCCCACTGAGCATCGGAGCACAGCGCCATGCCGGCCAGGAACTTCTCCTTGGGCGCAGCGAGCTCGTGCTTGACGACGGTCATCTTGTTTTGAGTAAGGGTACCGGTCTTGTCGGAGCAGATGGTCTGCGTGCAGCCAAGGGTCTCGACAGCAGAGAGCTTACGGATAATCGCCTGGCGCTTGGCCATCTTGGTCACGCCGAGCGAAAGGACGATGGTCACGACGGCGACCAGGCCCTCGGGGATGGCGGCGACGGCAAGCGAGACGGCAACCATAAAGGTGTCGAGCAGGGCAGTCGGATCGGTAAGGACGTTGCCCACGCCGTGGCGGAGGATGTCAACGCCAAAGATCACGACGCAGATGATAATCACCATGATGGTGAGGATGCGGCTGAGCTCGGCAAGCTTCACCTGCAGCGGCGTGAGCTCTTCCTTGGCCTCGGCCAGGGCGCCGGCGATCTTACCCATCTCGGTGTTCATGCCGGTGCCGACCACGACGGCGCGGCCGCGGCCGTATACCACGGTGGAACCCATGTAGCACATGTTCTTGCGGTCGCCGAGCGGCACGTCATCGGTGCCCGCGGCAAGCTCGATCACGTTGGCGTGCTTCTCTACGGGCACCGACTCGCCGGTGAGTGCGGCCTCTTCGATCTTCATCGTGGCGCTCTCGAGCACACGGCAGTCGGCCGGGACGGAGTCGCCCGCCTCGAGCATGATAACGTCGCCGGGCACGAGCTCAGCGCTCGGCAGGTGCACGAGCTTGCCGTCGCGCAACACCTTGGACTGCGCCGCGCTCATCTCCTGCAGGGCCTCGAGGGCCTCCTCGCTCTTGGCTTCCTGGACCACGCCCAGCACCGAGTTGACGATAACGACGAACATGATGATGAAGACATCGGCAAAGTCGGGCTCGCCCTTGACCATGCCCGTGAGTGCACTGATGACGGCGGCAACGATCAGCATGATGACCATGGGGTCGGCCATCTGCTCAAAGAAGCGCTTCCACAACGGTGTCTTCTCTGCTTCCTCGAGCTTGTTAGGGCCTGTCTTGGCGAGGCGCGACGACGCCTCGCCGGTGCTCAGGCCGAGGTTCTCATCGACACCCTGGTCGCTGAGCACCTCCGCCGCGGCGGACAGGTATTCCTTTTGCATATAGAGTCCCCTCCTGGGATTCGAGCCACTCAGCAGATTGATGCCCGATCATAATTCCCAGGAGAAGGGCAAGGGCTCATCAAGGCTGCCGTGCTGAGCGGCAGTTGATAGTGGGGCTATGGTACCCCAAAGCGGCGGGTCTAGCCAAAACATTCCATCTGGAAACACGGCACAGACGCAACGGTGCAGACGGTGTGATGCTCAAGATTGATAAAACGTTTTTTCTTCGGCGCATCATCGAACTAAAATATCGCCCAGATAGCAGCGGTTAGAACGGTTGGTAAAGTTTTTGCATATACCGTTTTTCCGCAAAAAATGAACTTCTAATTCGGCATACGGTCGTTTTTTTGGGGTATTCGGTCGGTATTTCGTTATAATCAACTCGATTTTATTTCTTATGGTTTATCTATCAGCGCAAGACGATGTCAGATGGAGGTCTGAATGTACAAGCGCACTAAGATTGTATGCACCATGGGTCCCGCCTGCGATAGCGACGAGACCATCCGCGAGATGATCAAGGCGGGCATGAACGTCGCCCGTTTTAACTTCTCGCACGGCTCCTACGACGAGCACCACGGTCGCATCGAGCGCGTCCGTCGTATTTCCAAGGAGCTCGGTATGCCCGTCGGCATCCTGCTCGACACCAAGGGCCCCGAGGTCCGCACCGGCCTTCTGGTCGACGGCAAGAAGGTTGCCGTCAAGACCGGCGACAAGATCGTCGTCACCGCTCAGCCCACATCCGAGGATTTCCACGGCACCGCTGAGCACATCTCCCTCGACTACCTGGCTCTGCCCTCCGAGGTCGAGAAGGGCTCCCTCATCCTGATCGATGACGGCCTGGTTGCCCTCGAGGTCGAGTCCGTCAGCGACCAGGACATGACCTGCGTCGTCAAGAACGACGGCCTGATCGGCGAGCGCAAGGGCGTCAACATGCCCAACGTCAACATCTCGCTGCCTGCCATCACCGAGCGCGATCGTCAGGACATCCTCTTTGGCCTGACCGAGAACATCGACTACATCGCCGCTTCCTTCATCCGTGACGGCGAGTCCGTCCGCGGCATCCGCAAGCTTTGCCGCGAGAACGGTGGCGAGCACGTGACGATCTTCCCGAAGATCGAGTGCGCCCTGGGCGTCGAGAACTTCGACGAGATCCTCGAGGCTTCCGACGGCATCATGGTCGCCCGTGGCGACCTGGGCATCGAGATCAAGCCCGAGCTCGTTCCCCACATCCAGAAGGAGATCATCGCCAAGTGCAACGCGGCCTACAAGCCCGTTATCACCGCTACGCAGATGCTCGACTCCATGCAGCAGAACCCGCGCCCGACGCGCGCCGAGGTTGCCGACGTTGCTAACGCCATCTACGACGGCACCGACGCCGTCATGCTGTCCGGCGAGTCCGCTGCCGGTAAGTACCCGGTCGAAGCCGTCAAGATGCAGGCCAGCATTGCTCTCGAGACCGAGAAGTACCTCCCGGCCCACGCTCCGCTCGAGGTTCCGGCCGATGCTCACGGCACCCGCGTCGTCAACAACGTTGTGGGTATGTCCGCTGTGAACATGGCTACCACCGTTGGCGCCAAGTGCATCACCGTGCCGACGACCACCGGTCGTACCGCTCGCCTGATCTCGCACTTCCGTCCCAACATGCCGATCTGCGCGTTCTCCCGCCACGAGTGGGCTGTCCAGCAGATGATCATGTACTGGGGCGTTATCCCGCACCAGGCCGAGATTACCCAGGGCACCGTCAACGGCACGATCGTCAAGGCGATCGAGACCGCTAAGGAGCTCGGCTACGTCGAGGCCGGCGATTTGACCGTCGCTACCGCCGGCGATCCCCGCATGAGCGTCCAGCTCGAGGACAAGGTCTCCTCGACCAACGTCGCTTACGTCGCTCAGGTGCGCTAAATCGCACTTGCAAGCAGATTTGCATTGCAAAGGGCCCGGAAGGCTTTGCCTTCCGGGCCCTTTTTTAAACCTTCTTCGTATGCCGCTTCATCGATTTGTGTTCAGTCGCGAACCTTTCCGATGCCGAGCGTACCACCGAAGATGCCCTGCGACGGGAACTGTTGGTCAATTGGGATGAACTGTTCACAGTCAAGTCGTCGGCTAGCAGCTAGTGATCAGAGGGACTGCGGGAACGTCAGAAGCGGCAACGCGAGCCGCAAAGCCCGCCTCAGTCAGCTCGATGACCTCGGTAAACGTTGCGTCGAAGAACTCCTCGGTCAGCAGGCGGTATGGCGGATGATCGGGCTCACCGGGGTTTTCGCGCACGATCTCGTGTATAACGCCGATGGTCTTGAGTACATACTCCTTCTGGATGGGATACTGCCCAAAACGCGTCGCCGCAGTATACAGGCGATCGGTCGCGCGCGGAATCGAAACAATACCGAGCGTCTTGCCAAACCAGTCAAAGTCGCCTTGCTTTTTAATGCGGAATTCCTCGCACGGCTTGCCGCCGTGCGCCTCCAGGTACTGATTCACGCGCGTATTCCATACGGTATCGGCCACCAGATGCGACCAGACGCCCAGCGTTAAATCGAGCAACGACTGCGCCACATCTTCGGACGCAAGCGAGAACTCACAGGCGCCGGGACCGACAACCGGCTCGGCATCCCTGTAGCGCTGGGGATAGTGCACACGATTCAGTCGCTCGCGCTCCTCGATAATCGAGGTCGCCGCGGCCGGCGCACCGGTGGGAGAACTTTTAAGCAGCGGTGCCACATAGGTATCCCAGAACTCATGCTCACGAGGCTTAGGGATAGGCTCGGGCTTTGCAAAGTGCGTAATGCGATACGGAATGGGATCGGCGATACCGGGAACCATATAGCCCACAAAAATGTCCGGAACCACGCAGCCAAACAAAAAGGCATTGCGGTCACGCACGCTATCGGCAAGCGCACTGGTGCGCTCCAGCAAACGCTCCGTCTGAGCGATATGAATGTTCCAGCTTGGCATAGCCACCCCCATAAAAAACCTGGATAACTATACCATCACGGCAAAGCCGCGCGGGCGGCTACGCATCCTCTACGCAGCAACTAGTCCGTAGCACCGTTTTCGGTTCCATACGACGGTACGGGCGCCTCGACCACATGGTGATATCGATCGATATAGATTGCACGGGCACCCAGGCGTCGCACCAAATCTTGATGGTGCGTACTCATCAAAACCGTCTTACCGGCAGCAACGTAGGCCAGCAAAAAGTTGACTACGATGTCGCACGAGTCCTCATCGAGACCGTTGGTGGGCTCGTCGAGCACCAAGATATCGGGGTTCATCGACACGACCGCAGCCAGCGCCACGCGCTTCTTTTGCCCACCCGAAAGCTGATAGGGCGAGGCATCGACCAGATCGGCAACCTGGAACAGCTCCATGGCATCGCGGACGCGGCGCTCGAGCTCGTCTGTCGGCAGCCCCATCTGCGCGGGACCAAAAGCAACTTCCTCGCCCACCGTAGCGCAGAACAGCTGGGCGTCGGCATTCTGGAACACAAAGCCCACGCGCTGATGAAAACGCTGAGCGGCTGCGGAATCCTTGAGATATGCCGCATCGATCACGTGCCCGTCAAACAGGTATATCCCTGCGTCCGCGAGTTCAAGGCCGTTAATAAGGCGCATAATCGTCGTCTTACCGCAGCCGTTGGGACCGAGCAGGGCAACGAGTTCGCCACGATCGACCTGCAGCGACACGCCATCGACAACCGTATGCCCCGCATAGGAAAACACCACGTCGCGAAACTCGATGAGCGGCGTGGTCTCGGCGCCAGCAGCACCGCTCGCGCCCATCGCGCCATTTGTATCGTTTGCCAAAACGTCGCCCTTCCCTAGTTGCATCCCCAGCCGGAACCAGCAGTGCCTACAGCACGGCGCACAACACTGCCAGCAGCGCCACGCCGGCCGCATAGACCGCATCGCGCCAGCCAAACCCGGCGCGTGCGGGAGCCGGATACACACCGGCAAAGCCGCGGCACAGCATGGCCTCGTCCATCGCGCGGCTGCATTCCATCGCCTTGATAAAGGTCATGCCCATGATACCCGCGATCGAATCGGTACGCGAAAATCCCTCAGGCGCACGGCCAACGCTGCGCAGCATGACCGATTCGCACAGATCGTGCGCCGTGCGACCCAGCACCTCGATGTGCTTGAGCGCCATATCAAACGTAAAGATAACTTCGTCGGGCAGGTGCAGTATTTTGAGCGCCGCCGACATGCGGCTCCAGGTAAGGGTCCACGAAACACCCAGCACCAGCGACACATTAATGAAGGTCTTGAGCGCAATCTTGAGCATGGCGCCCGCAGCAGAAGCGTCCAGCAGCAAGGCGGGCAGTACCAGAACCACCGCGAGCCCTGCAGCGCCAAGCGCCGGCACAAAGGTTGCCCGCAGCCCGCGTACGGGGCGCACGGCAACGAGCACCAGCGCGATAGCCGCCATCAACATGAGGTACAGAGGGCTCTGCGTCAGACACACGCACAGGACGCAAACGAACATCCCCACCAGGCGCATCGGAGCCGAAACGCAAGAAAGGGCGCGGTCGACCATCGACCCGCCCTCGTGCGCGCCTCCACCCAGGCGAACCCGCTCAAGCAGGCTCGCCAGGTGCAGGACATTCTTTTGCATCACGCGATGACGAGCGCCCGTGGGCTCGTATCGCTCCTCGGCCGCAAGCCAGCTAGGCAGCTCGACCATCGCCATGGGCTCCGCTTTCCTTGACCGTCAGCGAGATCAGACGGAATGCGATGGTGAGCACCGCCACGCCAATCACGCCGGACAGGATATACATGGCAGCCTGACCGGCAAAGCCGAGACCCTGCTCCTCGGAATAGGCCTGCAGGTAATCACCCGTAGGCAGAGCGTCGGCAAAGGTCGGGGTGTCGAGACCGACCGAAGCCTGCAGGCTGTCGTCGCCAGCCTCCTGAACGGCGGTCGCGGCGCCCTCGGCGTCCCACTCACCCCAGGCGTCACCCGTGGCCAGCAGGCCCAGCGGCGTGGCCACGACAAGCACGGCAACCAAGATGAGCGTGGGGACCAGCGAGGTCTTCTTTGCAGCAGCGCCCTCGGCAGCAAGCTGTCCATCGGCGGCTTCGGGGCCGACGATAACGCTCGGCGCCGTCTTCTTGATAAAGCCGTAGATCGCGGCAGTCGCCACGCCCTCGACCACGCCGGCTACCAACATATGCGGGATCATCATGGCCGGAATGGCAATGGACAGCGGGAAGGGGCAGTACAGCGGAGCGCCCGAAGCATTCGTGAAAAGCATCGGCTGAATACCAAACTCGATTGCTGCGCACAGGGCCGCCAGGCACAGGCCGACCCAGCCGCTTACGATGGCCGAAACCGAGGTGCCCCAGCTCTTGTCGTGCAAACGGCTGTTAAGCGCGCGGAACACGATGGCTGCGGCAAACGGCAACACGAAGGCCATGTTAAAGCAGTTAGCGCCAAAGGACAGGATGCCGCCGTCGCCAAACAGCAGCGCTTGCAGCGCCAGCGCGACCGAAACCGCGATAGCCGCGGCCTCGGGGCCCAGCAGCAGCGCGATGAGTGCGCCACCAACGGCGTGGCCAGTGGTGCCGCCGGGCAGCGGCACGTTGAACATCATAAGCAAGAAGGAAAATGCGGCGCAGATGCCCAGGAAAGCCATGTGCTCGCGATCGAGCGTGGCGCGCACCTTCTTGATACAGTGAACCCAGACGGGCACCATTGCCACCGCCATGACGGCATCGGTCTGCGGGGACAGATAATTATCTGGAATGTGCATGTACGCCTCCCGGTTATCGGCGCACGGAATTGCAACGCCGCTTGAATCACCTTTCCAGTGTTACGTAATGTCAGATTCGTAACACGCCGCGGGCTATCATAGCAAAACGGCGCACTGCCGACAAAGCAGCACGCCGTTATGTAATGCGCGTGTCATATATGCAGGCTCAACGGTGCCTTATACCGAAAACAGCAGTCACGTAAGACTCGGCGGCAGCCGACGCTGGCCTATATCCGGCGCAGGACCTAGCCGCGGACCTCGCCGTTTACGCCCTTGCACACCTTGGTGACGATCTTCTGGTGCGCCTTCTCGACCTCTTCGCTGGTAAGCGTGTGGTCGTCCGAGCGATACGTGAGCGCAAAGGCCATGGACTTCTTGCCCGCACCGATGCGGACCGGATCGCGGTAGACATCGAACAGGCGCACGCCCTCGAGCAGCTTGCCGCCGGCGCTGGTAATGCGACGCTCAAGGTCCTCGCAAGTCACGGCGTTGTCGACCACAATGGCAAGATCGTGCTCAACAGCCGGGTACTGCGAGAACTCGCGATAGTTCTCCTGGCTGCGGGCGCCCTTGATCAGCTTGTCCAAGTCGAGCTCAAAGGCAACGACGACCTCATCGATGCCCATCGCCTCGCGCGCCTCGGGGTGAATCTCGCCGACCCAGCCCAGCACGGTTCCGCCGGACAGAACCTCGGCCGCACGACCCGGCTGCAAGAAAGCGTAGCCCTCGCCCTCGACGGGACGGAAGCGAACCTTCTCGATGCGCAGTTGGGCGAGCAGCTCCTCGACAATGCCCTTGCCAAAGAAGAAGCGCAGCTTGCGGTACTTCATGTTCCAGGACTGCTCGCTCCACTGGCCCGAGAGCACACCCGCCACGGACTTGGTCTCCTTGGGCAGGCTGGCGTTCTCGCGACCGTGGAACAGGCTGCCGACCTCGTACAGGTGCACGTTGGGCGTACCGTGCGCCTCGTTGTAGGCCACGGACTGCAGCAGGCCCGGCAGCAGCGAACGACGCATCTCGGTCTGCTCGGCCACCAGCGGATTCATGAGCACCACGGGGCAGCCGCGGCCTTCGGTGGACATGCCAATCTTCTCCAGGTCGCCCGGAGCGGCAAAGCCAAAGGTCGTGGTCTCGTTGAGGCCACAGGCGCGCAGGATCTCGCCGACCTTGCGGGTAAGCTTCTGCTCGCGCGTCAGGCCGCCGATGTGGTTCTTGGCAGCCGGAATGGTCGCCGTGACGCGACCCATGCCCCACAGGCGCAGGACCTCCTCGATCAGGTCGATCTCACGCGGCAGGTCGGGACGGAAGCTCGGCGGCGTGACCATAAAGTCCTCGCCGTCGCGCTCGACGGTGCAGCCCAGGCGGGTGAGCGAGCACTCGATAAAGTCGGACTCGATGTCGGCACCGCAGATGGCGTGCACACGGGCCAGGCGCAGCTTAATGCTGTCGATGGTCTTGGGCGCGGGGAAAACGTCAACATAGCCGGGAGCAACCTCGCCGCCGGCGATCTCTTCGATGAGCGCGCAGGTAACGTTGGCGACATCCACGCAGCCGGTCTCGTCAACCTGGCGCTCAAAGCGAATGGAGGCGTCGGAGATCAGCGACAGGTCACGGCTGGTGTGCGAGGTGCGGCCGGCGTTGAAGCAGGCGCTCTCGACCATCACGTCGACGGTATCGTCCTCAATCTCGGAATCCATGCCACCCATAACGCCGGCCAGCGCCACAGGACGCTCGCCGTCGGTGATGAGGCCCATGCCGGCGTCGAGCACGCGCTCCTCGCCGTCGAGCGTCGTGAACTTCTCATCCTGCTGGGCGGCGCGAACCACCACGCGACGGTGGCCATCGCGCTCGGCAAAGGTGTCCAGGTCAAAGGCGTGCAGCGGCTGACCGGTGAGCATCATCACGTAGTTGGTGATGTCGACGATGTTGTTGTGCGGGCGCACGCCCAGGGCGTTGAGGCGCTTGACCATCCAGTCGGGCGACGGGCCGACCTTCACGTTGCGCACGATGCGGGCGACATAGCGGTCGCACAGGCCCTCGTCGGCAATCTCGACCGAAAGCTCGTCGTCGGTCGCGCGGCCGGTCTCCGCCTTGATGGCGGGCAACTCAACGTGGAAATCACGGTCGAAGATGGCGCCGGTCTCGCGGGCCATGCCGATCATGGACAGGCAATCGGGACGGTTGGGCGTGATCTCGCAGTCGAGCACAGTATCACTCGAGCCCACGTACTCGGCAAACGGCATGCCGCAGGGCGTGTCCTCGGGCAGAATCATGATGCCGGAGTGGTCGCCGCCCAGGCCGAGTTCGCGCGCAGAGCAGTTCATGCCCATGGACACGACGCCGCGAAGCTTGCTCTTCTTGATCTTGACGTCGCCGGGCAGGACTGCGCCGATCATGGCCGTGACGATGTGGTCGCCGGCCTCGAAGTTCTGCGCGCCGCAGACGATCTGCAGCGGAGCGGGATTGCCGTCAGCGTCGAGGTTCTTGTCACCCACGTCGACCGAGCACACATACATGTGGTCGCTATCGGGGTGCGGGGTCTTGGTGAGCACCTTGGCAGTCACCACGTGGTCGAAGGACTCGCCCACGGTGTCGATCGCCTCGACCTCGGTGCCGGTACGGATATATTCGTCCGAAAGGGTCTTAGGATCCTCCGGAATATCGATCATGGTCTTGAGCCAGTCGTAAGAAACGCGCATCTAACTGGTCTCCTTTCATCTGTAACGCCTGCATTAAACAGACGGAAAACTCCAGCTACGGAGACGGGTTTCCGAGGTGCCGCAGATTGCCTTGAAAGAGGAGGGCCGCGTACTTAGGTACGCAACCGACGATTGAAAGGCAAGGTGCGGTGGCTCGGGAAGCCGCCGGGACAGGTCAACTTAAAATTGGTTCAGGAAGCGCATATCGCCCGTCATGAGCGTTCTGAGGTCCGGCAGGTCGTAGCGCAGGGCCGCGACGCGCTCGGCGCCAATACCAAAGGCGAAGCCGGTGTACTTCTCGGGGTCGATGCCGCAGTTGATCAGGACGTTGGGGTCGACCATGCCGCAGCCCAAGATCTCGATCCAGCCGCTGTGCTTGCAGAAGTTGCAGCCCTTGCCGCCGCACACGTGGCAGCTCACGTCCACCTCGCAGCTGGGCTCGGTGAAGGGGAAGAAGTGCGGGCGGTAACGCGTCTTGCGATCCTCGCCAAACATGCACTTAACAAAGTAGTCGAGCGTGCCCTTCAGGTCGCCAAAGGTGATGCCCTCGTCGACGACCAGGCCCTCGATCTGGTTGAACTGCGGAAGGTGGCAGGCGTCGGCCGTGTCGGGACGGTAAACGGTGCCCGGGCAGATCATGTAGATGGGCGGCTTCTGCGACTCCATAGTGTGGATCTGCACGCCCGAAGTCTGGGTGCGTAGCAGCACGTCGGACTCGCCGTGGGCGTGAGCCTCGGGGTGCGCGACGCTGCCGGGGTTGTTGTCGACCACGTAGAAGGTATCGCGGGCCGAGCGGCTCGGGTGATCCATGGGAGCGTTGAGCGCGGTGAAGTTGTAGTAGGAGGTGTCGACCATGGGACCGGACTCGACGGTGTAGCCGATGCCGCAGAAGATGTCCTCGGCCTCCTCGATGATCTGCTTGATCAGGTGCTGGTGGCCGATCTGCGGACGGATGCCCGGCAGCGTGATGTCGACGGCGTCGTGCTCGAGTGCGCACTTGAGGGCGGCGGCCTTCATCTCGGTGTTTCGCTCGTCGAGCATGCCCTCAATCAGCTGACGCATCTCGTTGGCTCGCTTGCCCATCACGGGACGATCCTCGGGGGCGAGCTTGCCCATCATGCGCATCAGGCCGGTGATGCGGCCCTTGCGGCCGAGCAGCTCAACGCGCGCAGCCTCGAGCTTGGCTGCGTCGTCGGCGCCTGCGACGAGCTCCTTGGCCTCTTCCTCGAGTTTGACCAGATCATCAATCAGACTCATGTCTTCCCTTTCGTCTCTCGCGCTCTCCGTTTGCCGAGGCGGCTGCCACCGTCTGGCGTTGTGAAAACGCGGCCCGGTTCGGTAATAAAAAAACCGCCCTCGGGCATGTGCATTGCCCAAGGACGGTTGAATTCCGCGGTACCACCTTGTTTGACCCGGCGGATGTCTGGCCCGCCGCGCCCACTCTGTGCCCCTTGTCGCGAGGCTCACGGCTTCCCTACTGGGGCTTCGCCGCCGCTGGCCGCGTGCCCGTTGAGGTCGCTGCTCGGGAGTGAACGCTTGGCCCTTGTCACCGCAGGAAGGCTCGCAGCCCATGACCTTCCCTCTCTTGCCGGCGACGCGGCGGGCAAAACCCTCTCCGTCAACGCATTGGGCTATAGGATAACACATTTCGCGAGCACATCGCCGCGTTCCGTTTTGTTCGCACTGGGTACAAGGCAGGTAGCTGTGCAAACTGGCCGCACGCCCACCCGTGGCGCTCGACCTGCGAGATCAAGGATATAGGTATGGGAAAGAAACTCGATAAGAAGGCCAAGGCGGGCAAGAGCATCAAGAAGCTCCGCAAGCTCGAAGGCAAGCTGTGGACTCGCGAGTACCTGCTCAAGATTGCCGAGTTTGACGGCGCGACCATTGCCCCCGCCAACGGTGCCGCAGCGCGCGCCGATGCCATGGGCACCCTTGCCGGTGAACATCACAAGCTCCTGACCAGTAAAAAGTCTGTTGAGCTTGTGCGCTCGCTGGCACGCGAGACCGTCGCCGGCGGCAAGATCGACGACCCGCAGCTGCTCGACGAGATCCGCGTGCTCGGCCGCGACCAGCGCGAGGCAAGCGCCATTCCCACCGAGGAGGCCGAGGCCTGGACCAGACTCACCTGCGAGGCGGACGCCGTGTGGCACAAGGCCAAGGCAGCCAACGACTGGGCGAGCTTTGAGACCTATGTGGACAGAATCGTCGCCCAACTTAAGCATCAGGCCGAGCTCATGGACCCCAAGCGCGATCCATACGACGTTTGGCTCGACCAGTACGAGCGCGGCCTTTCCGCCAAGAGCTTCGATGCGTTTTGCGATGAGGTCAAGGCCACGGTCGTGCCGCTCGTGCACGCCATCGGCGAGCGCGGCCAGCAGCCGGCTGCCGACTTTTTGCACGCCCGCGTGCCCGAGGCTGCCCAGCGCGCCATGAGCTTCGACCTTATGAAGCTTGTCGGCCTGGACCTGGACGACACCACGCTTGCCTTTACCGAGCATCCGTTTAGCGAGGGCTTTGCCGTGGGTGATGCGCGCATCGCGACGCACATCTACGAGGACGACTGCATCTCCAACGTCTACAGCATCATCCACGAGGCGGGGCACACCATGTACGAGCTGGGCGTCAATCCCGCCTATGCGCGCACGTGCTTGGAGGGCGGCACCTCCATGGGCATCCACGAGAGCCAGAGCCGCTTCTTTGAGAACACCGTTGGTCGCAGCCGCGCCTTTATGGGCCCGCTGCTCGAGGTGCTGCGTCGTCACGCGCCCGAGGTCTACGGCGACGTCGACGAAGACACGCTCTACCGCGCCGTGAACATCGCGCAGCCGTCGTTGATCCGCACCGAGGCCGACGAGCTCACCTATCCGCTGCATATTATGGTGCGCTACCAGATTGAGCGTATGCTGTTTGCCGGCGAAGCCACGGCCAAGGACATCCCCGTGCTTTGGAATCGCTTTATGGACGAGTACCTGGGCATTCCAGTTCCCGACGACACGCACGGCTGCCTGCAGGATACGCATTGGAGCGGCGGTTCGTTTGGCTACTTCCCCACCTATGCGCTGGGCAGCGCCTACGACGCCATGTTTGTGCCGGCCATGTGCCGCGACGGTGTCGACCTCAACGGCGCCTGTGCGAGCGGCGATCTGACACCGGTCCGTGCCTGGCTGGGCGAGCACATTTGGCAGTGGGGTCGCGCCAAGGACGCGCCGGAGCTCATCAAGGGCGCCTGCGGCATGGCCTTTGACGCCCGCTACTACTGCAGCTACCTGCAGGACAAGTTCACCACGCTGTACGAGCTGTAAGGAATGACCAGCACGCCATCGCCAACGCCAACTATGTTGACGCCAATGTCTTGGCAACGTCAGCGAAAACGACCCTAAGCGAGCAAGGTGACGTGAAATGAAAGGGCGCTGACCTTCTGGTCGCGCCCTTGAAATTGAACGTCAGATTGCCGCTTAGGGGCGTTTGCAGCGTCGAGTAGTTACGCGGTTTGGTAAAACCGCGTAACTACAGAGCCTCCAGTGCGTTGGCGATGCGCTTCATGGCTGCGTCGGCAGCTGTTTGGTCGGGGGCTTCGGCCAAAACGCGAATCACTGACTCGGTTCCGCTCTTGCGCACCAGCACGCGGCCCTCGCCCGCCAGCGCAGCCTCGGCCTCGGCGATGGCGTTCTGCACGCCCATGTTCTCGAGCGCGGCGTCCTTGTCCGCCACGCGCACGGCCACCTGCGCCTGCGGTAGCAGCTTGCACGGAGCCGTGAGCTGCGAGAGCGTCTCGCGCTCGGCGCGGATCACTTCCATCACGCGCAGCGAGGTCATAATGCCGTCGCCCGTGCGCTCGATATCGCCAAAGATCGTATGGCCCGTCTGCTCGCCGCCCAGGCTGTAACCGCCCTCGCGCATCTTGGCATACACGTGACGGTCGCCCACGCCACTGGTCACGGCGCTCAGGCCGGCAAGCTCCAGCGACTTGATCAGGCCAAAGTTGCTGGCAATCGTCGGCACCACGGTACCGCCCGAAAGGCGACCGTGCTTGTTCAGATACACACCGCACACGTACAGGATCTGGTCGCCGTCGACCACGCGGCCGCGCTCGTCCACGGCCAGGCAGCGGTCGGCATCGCCGTCGTAGGCAAAGCCCACGTCCAGGCCCTGCTCCACCACGTGGCGCTGTAGGCGCTCCATATGCGTGGAGCCACAGTCCACATTGATGTTAAATCCGTCGGGCGCGGCGTTGATCACGCGCACGTCGGCACCGAGCGCATCGAACACCGGCTTGGCCACCGAGGACGCCGAGCCGTTGGCGCAGTCGAGACCGATCTTGACGCCCTGCAGCGAAAAGTTCGCGCTGGCGATGAGCGAGGCAATGTAGCGGTTGCGGCCCTGCATGTAGTCCACCGTGGCGCCGATGTGGTTGCCCGTGGCCAGCGGCACCTCGCTCTTGCCATCGATGTAGTCCTCGATGAGCTCCAGTACGTCCTCGTCCATCTTAAAACCGTCGCTGTTGACGAGCTTAATGCCGTTATCGCAAAACGGGTTGTGGCTCGCGCTGATCATGATGCCGCAATCGAAGCAGCCTTCCACGGTCTGATGCGCTACGCCCGGCGTGGGGATCACGTGCAGCATATAGGCGTCCGCACCGCTCGCGACCAGGCCACTCACCAGCGCCGCCTCGAACATATAACTCGAGCGGCGTGTGTCCTTACCCACGATGACGCGCGCCTTGCGCTCGCGGTTAGCGCCGTAATACCAGCCCACAAAACGGCCAATCTTATAAGCGTGCTCTACCGTCAGCCCAACGTTGGCCTCACCGCGAAAGCCGTCGGTGCCAAAGTACTTCATGCGCTCTCCTTACAAAATAGGGGCGAACAGATTGCCTGTCCGCCCCAAAATGGTACTCGATTATCTGCGCTACCAGAAAAATCCTACGCCGACGCGCTGTCGCGAGCCGCCTGGCATGTAGGAGTCTGACGCAGCGTAAGCGGCTTGTCCCCCGCCTCGGCCGACGTGGTCAGCGTATACGCGATCGTCGTCGTCTCGCCAGCATGCAGGTCAACGGTGCCCGAATAGAAGGGGATTCCATGCCACGTAGCGGCGCCAAGACCAAACTGGGTGCCCTCAACCGTAAGGTCACTGATGTTGCCGCCCGTCGGGGCAAACAGTGAGACATTCAGGCGTTCGTCGTCGCGCGCGGCATCGGGCGCGCTCGCCGCGACGTAGTCGGGCAGTTTGCCGGCCTCCTCCTGCGTCATGATGTTCGTCAGGGTAACGGTGATGCGATAGGAGCACGTGCCGTCGCCGTTCTTCACGCCCTGGCCAATCTGCGTATCGGCGTTCAGGTACCAGTCGAGCTTGGAGAAGCTCAGGTTGTTAAAGTAAACGCCGGCAACAGGATCGGCACTCGGGTCATCCGGATCGGGCAGCGAAGCGTCAATGCCCGTCTCTTTGATGGCATTCTGCTCATCATCGTTTCTCATCCACGCGATCAGGCGGCCCTCTTCGGCACCGCGCTCAACGGCGCTGACAAGCTTCGCAACATCGACATCGCCGATACCGCCAAGGATCTTGTCGAAGGCAGCGCTGGCGACGGATGCAAAGATGCCGTCAGACTCCTCGACCGGATAGTTCCAGTACACATCGTGCATGAGGACCTTTGCGGCGTTGGTGCCGTCGACAACCGTTCCGTCGGGCAGTGACACGTTACCGACCAGGCCCAGCAGGTACTGCAAGAACACCGGGTCGATACCCACGACGCCGTCAACGTCCTGCCCATATTGAGATTTCCACAGGGCCGCGACACGCTGCGAGTTGCGGGGCCAATCAGGCGAATAGGTATTGCCCGAGTTGTACAGGTTACTGTGGTTGCCGAACAGCGCCTCATCCTCTTCGTCGACGCTCTCGACTGCCTCATCCTCGCTGAGTCCAATGCGGGGAACAAACTCGCCAATCGACATCTGGCCGTCGGTGACCGAAATCAGGCCCTGCGAACCGCCAAAGCCGCCGCAGGCACGAATCTCGACGTTGTTCATGGCGTACACAAGGTAGTTGCGCGTCTGGCCGTTGGCGCCGAGCATCTGCGGAAGGACGGGGGCGACCTTCTCCGCCGCGTCAACCGCGCCGTTGAGGGTGGCAAAGCCGTCCTTGGCCTTATCGACCAGCTCGGTCACCTGAGAAATATGAGTATCGCCAATGCCCTGGATCTTCTCGTTGGCGCTCTTGAACACCTTCGAGCTGCTGGAAAGCGAATCGGCGACCGCCTGCAGCGCGGACACGTTAATCATGCCGTCCTGGAACAGCTTGCCGGGCGTGGCCTGCGAAAGGTTATCGGCCATGGGAACCAGCGCATTGCTCGAGACATCGGACAGGGCGTCGATCATGGTGCGGGCCGCATTGATATCGCTGCCATACACCGGGATAAACGAAGCCGCCGTCCACAGCGGGCTCGAGGTCTCCGCCTTCATGCTGTCGCAAAGTTCATCGATCTTCTTCGCGTCGTCAGGCAGCGTCGAAAAATCGCCCGACGTGACCTTGTCCTTAAGGCCACCGACAATCTCGACGGCCTCCTTCGCTTCACTCTTTACGGTCTTTGCCGAGTTAAGCAGCATAAAGCCGCTTGCGCCAAGCGCAACGAGAAGCACCGCGACTACAGCGGCAATAATGGCGCCGGTGTGACGCTTTTTGCGCTCGCCCTTGCGATGGCGATGACGGACCAGGCCGTCAGAGGTCGAACTCGACGAAGCGTCGCTACCGTAGTTCAAGCCAAAATCGTAATAATCTTCCTTGGAACCCGAGCCCGCAAACTCGGCACCGCTATCATCCAGGCGGGCGAACGTGCCAGTCTCGGAGGCGCCGGTGTAGATCGTGCCAAGGCTACCCGTAAGCCCCGCGCCACCGGCAGAGGGAGTATTGTTGGCGGCCTTGCCGGCATTAACGTTGCCGGCGGCATTCGCGGCGTTGGCAGCACCTGCATTGTTCTCAGGTGCCGAAGGAGCCCCGCTCGGCTGCGACGTGGAGGTTGCACCGCCCGCAAAGACATTCCCTCTTGCACGGCCGGTCTTTTTTGCCTTTTGAGACTGCTCGTACAGAGCGGTAAACATCGCCGTCTCTCCCGGGGACACGCGCTTACCGGAACCGCCCTGTCCAGCGCCGCCCGGCGTGCCGGCTTTACCAGCCCCGTTCGGACGCGGCGGAACTGCAGGACGGCCGCTATCGCTGCCCTTAAAGTGATTACCAGCCATAAAGAAATCCTCGCAATTGAGTCGCAATGAAAAAGCCCATAACGTTACTAGTTTATGGCATTTTGAGCATCGACAGCTAAACTCCAGACACGGACATCAATTGGCGAAAATGTGGCACAACACCTTTTCTGTCTTGGCGGCGGCGCCAGCTACACCGTGAGGAACATCATCACGATGATCATGGCAAAGCCGATAAGGTCGGTCGGCAAAAACACCGTGCCCAGCATAACGGCGCTGGTGATGGTCGCCGAAACCGGCTCCACAGTTCCGATGAGACTCGCACGCACCGAGCCGATGTCCTTAACGCCCTGCATATAGAGCATGTAAGCAAAAAACGAGCCGATAACCACGAACACCGCGAGCGCCTCGACGCCGGCAGCGTCGAGCGCCGGCATATGCGCCCAGGGCTGCACGAAGACACACGAGACCACGCCTGCCGTGAGCATTGCCGAGCCCGTGACGATGGGGCTGCCGTATTCGGGCAGGATCTTGGCGGGAATCACCGCCATACACGTGGCGCTGACCGCACACATAAGACCCGCGATCAGGCCGAGTGGCGAGATATTCAGGCTGGTGGGGTCGCCGCCGGTGGCGATTAAAAAGGTTCCACCCAGAGCCAGGCCAATGCCGACGACTTCGCGAGTACGCGGCATGCGGCGATCGGTCACGCAGGTGTAGCCCATGATGATAACGAGCTGCAGGCACTGGAGCACCGTCGCGGTTCCGGCGTTCGTCAGGCGCACGGCCGAAAGATAGCAAAACTGGTTGAACAGCAGACCAAAGGCGGTAAAGAGCAGCAGCTGCTTGCGATCGGCGGGTGTGGTCCAGAGCTTAACCAGGCGCTCGCGGTCGTGCGTAACAACCACGGCCATAAAGAGTAGGCCGGCGAGAATCTGACGCACGCTCATAAGCCACAAGGTGTCGACGTGGTAGGTATCGAACAGAAAACTCGCGCTGGTGCCCGAGAAGCCCCAAAACGAACCGCCCACCAGCGTAGCCAAGACACCCGTGATCATCTTGCGCGTCGAAGCGCTGTTCAGGCGCTCGCGCCAAGCGCGGCGGGTGCTACGGCTGAGCTCATCGGTGCCCTCGGGCACATCAATGTTCGATATATCGGTCATCGGCACCGAAGCCCCTGCGCCTTCGACCTGCTCGACACGCTCTTTGCTCATTCCACTCCCTCGAAGCAGCCTGGAAACAATTCGGCTTACCTTACCACGGCGAAGGCACCAGCTGGAGGCTTGTCCGTTTATCGGTAGGACAATTCCGCAGGCGTCTTTCCATAGCTCGATACCGCAACGGCCTTGCATTATGCGACAGCCAAATCGCGGCAGCAGGCTCTTTTGAAATGGATATGACAAGACCCCCGAATTCCACAATGTAAGCGATTTTTAAAAATGTTCTTGCCACCGAGTTCAGGCTCCGTTATATTATCCCTTGCGCGCTTGCGCACCCTTGATCGGGCGTTTAGCTCAGGGGGAGAGCGCTTCCCTGACACGGAAGAGGTCAGAAGTTCAAATCTTCTAACGCCCACCAAATGTTCGCAGCTCAGAGGCTATGTCCTCTGGGCTGTTTTGTTTTATGTCGCTAAATCCGCTGGCAGTTCCAACCGCCCAAGCAACCATCCTGCCCATGCACAAAACCGCGTCAATAGCCACCGAGGCCGAGGCCAACGCGTCTCGAACCCATCTGAGCCGCAGCTTCTCGGCAAAACGCCACAACGTCCACACCCTGCGGTATCCTTGAGTCACTTGCACCTGCAGCACCAAGGAGCCGCCATGCGCACCGAGCTCGATGTCCCCTTTTCGCACAAAGAAGAA
>JAJXHK010000059.1 GCA_021639365.1 Collinsella aerofaciens | reverse complement strand
ATCAACGTGTGCTGCGAGCCCAAGTTCGAGCGCCGCGGTTTCTTCCATCGCTAAGTTTGAAGCACCGCGGTAATTGCATTGCATTTGGCCGTATCGGGTTAGCGCCCGGTACGGCTTTTTGATCAATAAAGCGCCTATTTCGGCGAAAAATAGCCGTTTACCTGCCTAGAGACAATTTGAGCGGTATACAATAACCGTAACTGTTTCATCCTTAGCGGGATGCCGCATGATGGATATTACCTGCCATCGTGAGGTGTGTCGGTCGCGCACGGCGCGTTAGATGCTCGTGCTCGGTTTGAGGAGGCTGCTATGGCGGGCAAGGGTCGTGCGAGTGTCAACGATATGAAGCGTGTCGAGGTGCTGGTGTTGATGGAGATCGACCAGCAAACCGAAGACAATGGCGGGCCGTATGGTTTCTCGCGCAAAACGCTTGCCGAGCGCGTGGGGGTTTCGCCGTATCGTGCCCGCGCCGCAATCGATCGCTTGGATTCCGAAGGCATGATTGATGTCGTCTCGCGTTATAGCGACGACGGCGGTCAGCTTGCAAATGGCATTTGCCTCACCGAACGTGGTGAGTGGTATCTTGAGGGCGTCCGTACCGGCATGCTCGTTCAAGAAATGCTTGAGGACGAGGCTGCTGATCGATAGCAGCAGGTAACCCTTGCCATAGCGACGCCGCCTGGGAAACCGGGCGGCGTTTTGTTTCAAGATTGAGAAATGCAATCGCACGTGAGAAAAATTGCGAACGGTTCGCGGTGCGAGTATTACAATGAAGACCCGTAAGATGTGGATAAACAACTTCTACGGGAAGCGCAGGTAACTCAATATGACCAAGCATGTGTTCGTAACCGGTGGTGTGGTTTCGTCCCTGGGCAAGGGTATCACCGCGGCCTCGCTGGGCCGTCTGCTCAAGTCGCGTGGCTACAAAGTAACGATGCAGAAGGCCGACCCGTATCTGAACGTCGACCCCGGTACCATGAGCCCGTTCCAGCATGGTGAGGTCTTTGTAACCGAGGACGGTTACGAGTCCGACCTGGACCTGGGTCATTACGAGCGCTTTATTGATGAGAACCTGACCCGCGATTCCAACTTTACGACCGGTGCCATCTACAAAAGCCTAATCGCCCGTGAGCGTCGCGGCGACTTTTTGGGCGGTACCGTGCAGGTGATTCCTCACGTCACCAATGCCATTAAGGACAAGTTCCGCCGCATCGAGGAGCAGACCGGCTCCGATGTAGTCATCACCGAGCTGGGCGGCACGATCGGCGACATCGAGTCGCAGCCGTTTGTCGAGGCCATCCGCCAGTACCGCAAGGAGGCCGGCCCCGAGAACGTCTGCTACATCCACGTGTCGCTCGTTCCCTATATCGCCGCCGCCCACGAGGTCAAGACCAAGCCCACACAGCATTCCGTCAAGGAGCTCCGCAGCTTTGGCATCCAGCCCGATATCATCGTGCTGCGCTCCGATCACCATATCGATGACGCTATCCGCGGAAAGATCGCAAGCTTCTGCGACGTCGACACCGATTGCGTCTTTACCAACGAGGACTGCGCGAGCATTTACGATGTTCCGCAGCTGCTTGCCGAGCAGGACTTTGACCTGCGCATTTGCGAGCGCCTGGGTTTGGACCCGCGTGAGCGCGACATGAGCGAGTGGAACGAGTTCCTGCGCAAACAGAATCACGCCAACCATCACGCCGACAAGGTGAAGATCGCCGTCGTGGGCAAGTACACGCAGCTGCCCGATGCGTACCTGTCGGTTATCGAGGCCCTGCACCATGCGGGCGTCTTCTACGATCGCCATGTGGACGTCCAGCTGGTCGACGGCGAGAGCCTCGACGAGCAGAATGTCTCCGAGGTTCTGGGCGACGCCTCAGGCATCCTGGTTCCCGGCGGCTTTGGCAAGCGCGCCCTGGAGGGCAAGATCCTCGCGGCCGAGTTTGCCCGTGAGCACAAGATTCCGTATCTGGGCATTTGCTTGGGTATGCAGGTCGCCGTGTGCGAGTTCGCCCGCAACGTCGTCGGCCTTGCCGGCGCCAGCTCCTCCGAGTTCGATCCGGACGGCCCGTTTAGCGTCATCGATCTGATGAGCTCGCAGGAGGACGTGACCGAGAAGGGCGGCACCATGCGCCTGGGCGCCTATCCGTGCAAGCTCGCCGCCGATACCCTCGCTCGCGAGGCATATGGCGAGGAGCTCGTCTACGAGCGTCACCGTCACCGCTTTGAGTTCAACAACGCCTTCCGCGACCAGCTCGAGGACGCCGGTTTGGTTATCTCGGGTCTGTCGCCTGACGAGCGCTTGGTCGAGATGGTCGAGCTGCCGCGCGACGTGCATCCGTGGTATGTGGCAACCCAGGCTCATCCCGAGTTCAAGAGCCGCCCGACCAACCCGCAGCCGCTGTTCCGCGAGTTCGTGCGCGCTTCGATCGGCCAGCACGAGGGTGTCGACCGTCTGCAGGTGACGCCCATGAACCTCGCTACGGACTAAGGGTGCCGGAGAACCAAGAACATACCGAAGCTACTCCCTCGTCGCTCGCTGTGGTGGCGGGGGAGTATCTCGATTACCTTGCGGTCGAGCGGGGTTTGGCGCGCAATACGATTGCGGCCTACCGTCGTGACCTGACGACGTACTGCGCCTATCTGGAGCGGGCGGGCATTGTGTCTTTTGAAGAGGTGACCCGTCAGGTCGTGGAGGACTTTGTTGCCGATCGCCGCGACGGAGGCTATTCCGACGCCTCGGTGGAGCGCGCGCTTGCTGCCGTGAAGGGCCTGCATGCCTTTTTGGTGCGCGATGGGGCCGTGGCCCAAAACCCGACGGCGGCGTTGCGCCTGCCCAAAAAGGCAGATCGCCTGCCGGAATACCTTTCGGTGGAGGATGTCTCAGCACTGCTCGATCAAGACTTTCCCGAGGGCGAGATGGGACTGCGCGACCATGCCATCTTGGAAGTGCTCTACGGATGCGGTTTGCGTGTGAGTGAGCTGGTTGGGCTCGATGTGGGCGATATCCATATCGACGATGGCTTTGTGCTCGTTCGCGGTAAGGGCTCAAAGGAACGCCTGTCCCCACTGGTGGGAAGCGCGGCGCGAGCTCTGACGCTCTATGTAACTGAGGGACGTTCTCGCTTGGCGGCCCATGCCCGCGGAACCGAGACCTCGGCGGTCTTTTTAAATAAGAACGGACGTCGCCTGTCGCGCCAGGCCGTGCATGCGATATGCGAGCGGTATGGGCGTCAGGTGGGGCTGGTGGGGCTCCATCCCCATACCTTGCGCCACTCCTTTGCCACCCACATGCTCGCGGGCGGTGCCGACCTGCGTGTGCTGCAGGAGATTTTGGGCCATGCCGATATTTCGACCACGCAGGTCTACACGCATGTCGACCGCACGCAACTGACCGAGGTCTATCTGGCGGCGCATCCGCTGGCGCATCGTTAACACATCGCTGGCCTGCATATTTATAGGTATTTGGGGACGGGCCCCAGATTGCTGCGGCGTGCTTTTGCGCGCGCATGGGCAATCTGGGGCCCGTCCCATTTTTCGCCACTTGTCGTCGCGGTGGTGGACCGCACGTGCCTTGGGTGGGGGAGTTTGGGGGCGATGTGAACGCCATGTAAAAGGACGCAAAAATCGCCTCAAGGTCAACTTGAAGGTTGAGGTTGAAAGGCGGGGTGCCACAGGTGGCATCCCGCCTTTGCTGTAAACACAACATATTGTGTTTTCGAACATATGCTCGGGGGTGTTTTACAACATATTGAGGGTGGAGTGG
>JAJXHK010000036.1 GCA_021639365.1 Collinsella aerofaciens | reverse complement strand
TGCGCCCCGACATCCTGCCGTCGCTGCTGTTCTTCAACAACTGGTGGCAGATTGCCCAAAACGTCTCGTACTTCAACGCCCTGGGCGACCCCTCGCCGCTTACGCACTTTTGGTCGCTCGCCATCGAGGAACAGTTCTACCTGGTTTGGCCCCCGCTGCTGCTCGCTATGGTATCCATGCACATGAGCAAGCCCAACACGCGCCGCGTGGTTCTGGGCCTGGCTGCTGTCTCCGCCATCGCCATGATGGTGCTCTATAACCCCGCCGCCGACCCCAGCCGCGTGTACTACGGCACCGACACCCGCGTGTTCTCGCTGCTGCTGGGCGCCTGGATGGCCTTTATCCCCGATTGCGACCTGGCGCCGGTGCGTCTCGCGCGTCGCCTGGGGCTCGACCGCCTCGTCGCCAAGCACGACAAGAATGCCGAAGACAAGCAGAGCACGAAGGCCGACAACGCAGCCGAAGCCGCCCCGGCCCAGCCGAGCGCGCTCGTGCGCTTTTGGTCCTCGCCCGCATCCATCGATGTGTTGGGCATCGTGGGCCTGGTTGGCCTTGCCGCCATGGTCGCGCTCACCAACGGCTACACGGCGTTCCAGTATCGCGGCGGCACGCTGCTGTGCTCTATCCTCACGCTCATGGTCATCGCGGCCTGCGTGCAGCCCCAGGGAATGGTGGCCCGCGCGCTATCCGCCGAGCCGCTCGTATGGGTTGGCAAGCGCTCCTACAGCATCTACCTGTGGCACTATCCGCTGTTGCTGCTCATGAACCCGGTCGCCAACATCAACGATACGCCCTGGTGGCAGTACATTTTGCAGGTACTGCTGGTGGTAGCCGTCGCCGAATGTTCCTATCGCTTTATCGAGACGCCGTTTAGGAAGGGCGCCTTTGGGCGCACTGTCTCCGAGTTCCGCGATGGCACCACCACGCCTGTCAACTGGGTGCGCGCGCATATTCCTGCGTGCGCCACTTGCGGCATCGTGCTTGTCATCGCGCTGGGCGGTCTGGTCTTTGTGCCGGAAACCTCCGCGCTCAGCGGCGAAGGCGCCGAAGTCCTCAACAAGGAAGCTAAAAACGCCGCGCCCACGGACCAGCAGGCAGCCGACGACACCGACAAGGACAACGATGGCTTCCCCGATGGCTCCTACGACCTGCTTATGATCGGCGACTCCGTGTCGCTACGTGCCGTGGACGCCTTTGATGGCGTGTTCCCGCACAGCCATATCGATGCCGAAAAGGGCCGCCAGTTCGATGCGGGCCGCGCGACATTTGAGGGCTATATCCAGCAGAACCTTGCCGGCAAGATCGTGGTCTTTGCGCTGGGAACCAATGGCTTGGTAACCGACGACCAGATCGACGCCATCATGGCCGATGCAGGAGATAAGCGTATTGTGGTGTTTGTGAACACGCGCAGCCCGCAGCCGTGGGTTGGCTCTACCAACCAGGCCATCGCCAACGCCGCTACGCGCTACAAAAACGTGCGCGTTATCGACTGGTACGGATACAGTGCCAATCGCAACGACCTGTTCGATGGCGATGGCACGCACCTGTCGACCACTGGCGTGACTGAGTACCTCAACTTGATCCACGATGCAGTCAAGAAGGACCTGCCTGTGCATCCCGAGGACCACGTCAACGATCCGCAGCCGGCGGCCGTCAAGTCTGCCACCGACGCACTCGTCAATGCGCTCGCTCTCAAGCCGCACAAGCTGGGCACCGACAAGTAACCTGCAGCGCAAACTTCCCACATTCGGAGGGGGTGCCTGCCACGGCAGGCACCCCCTCCGGCAGTTAGGGACGTTCCTTATGTGCCGGCACCTAGGGACACTCCTGGCACAGCCGAGGAACGCCCTCCTTGCGACCGAATTCTGGGCGCCTCGCCACCCCGAACGTTGTTTCCAAGCCCACACCCGCAGCAAACAACCCAAAATCACTCTTTTCGAGCCGACTCCAAGAGGTCGTGGACAAAAAGGGGCAAATATGAGTACTGTTACCATTTTAGTAGCAGGCAAAACCACCCAAAATGGCGCCCCTGCGGTAGCGCGCTACCCTTCCAGTTGGCCAGAATGTCCGGCTTAGGACTTGGAGCTCCGCTTTTAATGAACAGATTTTTAGATATGTCCATCATTTTTTTGGTCGTAAATGCTATCAGCCAGGCAACAGTACTCATATTTGGCATTTTTTGTCCACTCACATATTACTAACCCCCTATAACAGGCAAAATGCAGGCCGCAGCCCATGGCAGCGGCCTGTTTGGAGTCCAAAAGAGGCGCTAAGCGCTGTAGCCCATCGCTTGCAGGACAAACATGACAACCGTCAGCACCGTAATCACGGCGATAGTCGCCCACGTGAGCACGTTCCACACGCGACCGTTGCGGTTTGCACCCATAATGTGACGGTCGGCGGCGATAACCACCTGGAACACCAGAACCACGGGCAGTAGCACGCCATTGATGACCTGCGAGGTCATCATAATCTGGAACAGATCGACGCCGGGCATAAGCACCAGCACGGCAGAGATGCCGATGATGGCCGTAATGATGCCGCGATAGACCGGGGCCTCGTCCCAGCTGCGATCGGCACCGCGCTCCCAGCCAAATGCCTCGCAGATAGCGCTCGACGTAACGCCCGGCAGCACGCAGGCAGCCAAGAAACTCGCCGCGACCAGGCCCGAGGCAAACAGTACCGTAGACCACTGACCCGCAATAGGCTCCAGCGCGCGGGCAGCATCGGCAGCATCGCTAATCTGAATACCCGCCGGGAACAGCACCGTACCGGTCGTAATGATAATAAAGCCGGCAATGACATCAGCGGCAAGCGAGCCGCTCACGGTATCGATGCGCTGCAGCACGATATCGTCCTCGCCCGCGTTCTTATCGACCACGTTGTTCTGCGCCAAAAAGATCATCCACGGCGCGATGGTGGTACCGATCGTTGCGACCACGAGCGACACGTAGCTGGGGTCATTTTGAATGTTAGGCACGACCAGGTCGACCGCGACCTCACCCCAGTTGGGGCCAGCCATAAACGCGGCGACGATATAGGTCACGAACACGCAACTCACCAGCAGTAGAATCTTCTCGATGCGCTGGAAACTACCCGACATGGTAAGCATCCATACCAGCAGCGCCACCAACGGCACCGAGATGCTCGCCGGCACGCCAAAGAGAGCAAGACCGCTGGCGATGCCCGCAAACTCCGAAATGGTCACAGCCGTGTTGGCGATCAACAGCGCCGCCATAGCAAGTACACTCTTGCGCACGCCAAAGCGCTCGCGAATGAGCGATGCCAGGCCCTTACCCGTGACGCAGCCGCAGCGCGCCGCGGTCTCCTGCGTCACGATGAGCAGCACAGTCATGACGGGAAGCATCCAGAGCATCTTGTAGCCATAGCTGGCGCCCGCACTGGAATACGTTGCAATGCCGCCGGCGTCATTGCCCGAAAGCGCCGCCAGCAGACCGGGACCCATAGCGCCAAAGATGGCCGCGATGGTCAGCTTTTGCTTGGTGCCCGACTTTTGCTTGGTATTTTGCACGCGACCACCTAACCCATGACTGACATGGCGAGCAGCACCGCGGCGATGCAATACGCCACACACGAGATCATGACGGCAATGACGTTCATGGCGGTGCCCGACGTGTTGAGGTCATGCTCGTCACGCCAGAACAGCACCATCAGGTAAATCACGGCGCTCATGTTGCCAACCAGGCAAATGATGGCAGCGATATTAAAGCACCCGGTAAAGAGTTGCTCCTCAAACATGGGCGCATCGGGGAATGCAGCGGTGCGCACCAGCTGGGCGCACAGGTAGGTCACGAGTGACAGAATCAGGCCCATGCCCGTGCTCTGGAAGAAGAACCCCAGATACGGCTTGGGCTCGTCGTCGTGACCGTCATACTCCAGGAAGTAGTTCTTGACGAACGACACCATGCGCGAGGCCGCCAGCAGCACGAGCGGCATGGCGCACATGGGGAACACCACCAGATGCGCGGAGCCGAGCGCCGTTCCCAGTACGGTCGCCATGATGCACGACGCGATGCCCCATACAACAACCCAGTACTGGCGATGCACGAACCAGCTGAGCACGTTCGTCGAGTCGTCCGACGCGCTATCGCCCGAGCCGACACCGGCGATCTGCAGGTCCTCCTGATGCTCCTCAGCGATAACGTCCATGGCGTCGTCGAAGGTCACGATACCCAGGATATGACGGTTCTCGTCGCAGACGGGGATGGCAACCAGGTCGTACTTGGTCATCTCGTCCGTCACGTCTTCCTGGTCCTCGTCAGGCGACACATAGACCAGGTCGCGATAGGCCAGCTGACCCAGCGTGGCGTCGCGATCGGCTACGATCAGCGTGCGCAGCGAAAGCACGCCGGTCAGCATGCCGCTCGGATCCTCGGTATAGACGTAGTAGACGCTCTCGAAGTCCTCGTCGAGCTCGCGAATCGCCTCGATGGCGTCACCGACCGTTGCCGTGGCGGGCAGGGAGACAAACTCCGAGGTCATGATGCGGCCGGCGGTGTTGTCCTCATACCCCAGCAGGTTACGAATCGCCTTCTCCTCCTTGACGCCCATCAGGCGCAGGAGCTTCTCGGCCTTCTCGTAATCGAGCTCGTCGATCAGGTCGGCAGCGTCATCCGGGTCCATCATGGCCAGCATCGACGATGCGTCGGTATCGGACAGGCCCTCGAGCATCTCGGTCATGAGCTCGTCGTCATCGAACTCCGAGATGGCCTCGGCGGCCTGTGCCGTATCGAGCTGCGCGAACACCTGCGCGCGCAGGCGCGGGTCGAGCTGCTCGATGATGTCAGCGATGTCGGCAGGATGCAGCTCGCCAAGCGTCTTGTGCGACACCGAGAGCTGGATGTTCTTAGTCGAGCGATCGAGCAGGTCCATGTAAGACCAGGCGATAATGTCCTCGCTGAGCGGCTTGCCCAGGTGCTTCATAAAGCCCTCGACGACGTGCTCGAGCGCGGGGCTGATTGCACGCAGCAGACCGCGGGCGCCGACCTCGGCACCCAGCAGACGCAGCTGATTTTCGCCCGACATGGAGAACTTGATGTCGTTGACGCGCACGACCTTCATGCCCTGCGTATCGACGATCTGCTTATTGAGAACGTCGCGCGCCAGCAACAGCTCGGTCGGCTGCAGGTACGAAAAACGGATTTCGGTGGCCGACGTCTTAAGGTGTACACCCGTCTCGTCGATACGGTCGACCCATTTGCGCCAGCTGATCATAAACGGCGTCTTGCCGGGACCACGGAACGCGAGCGACGTCACGTGCGGAAAAACTTCGCCGGTTGCAATGCCAAAATCGTTCACAACGCCGAGCTTTTCGCCGTCGACGTCCAAGACCGGCAATTTGAGCATCTCACTCAGATAATTCAATGGTGCTCCCCATCATTATTCCTGCGGACCGCGTGACCATGCCGGCACGCAATTCGTGGACTTTTAGACATATATACGCATGCGCGGGCGGCACGCCGCTCGGCGCTCACACCCCGTGCACGCGCAGAAAGCACCTGCATGGGGTCATCGACTGTATGGTCGAGGTTTGGATTTCACCTGTAACCTTTCTCTTGACCCTCATTAACCGCAGTAACTATAGCATCAGCATCGCGCTGCGGCACCGAATTTATGCGCTGCACATTGCAGGCATACCAAACACTGACGTATCCGTGACATAGTCATTGGGGACGTTCTTACATGGCTACTCTGCGGTGTCGTCGTCCTCGGGGAGTTGGGGGAACACGGCGTTTTTGGGCATGGAAACCTTGGTGAGCGAGGTGAGCTTTTTGCTCAATGCCGTGTCCGTCTTGACCAGATCGCTGAGTGTCACGATCTTGTAGCCGTCGGCGACAAGGCCGTCGATAATCTGCGGCAGCGCCTCGAGCGTCTGCTCGGCGCATTCGTCCCTATCGGTGAGCAGCACGATATTGCCCGGCGTCACCGAATCGAGCACCGTCGAGACCTGCTCGTCGGCACCGTTGAGCAGCCAGTCGCCCGAGTCAATATTCCACGAGACCACGGCGGAGACCAGGTCCATCGCATCAATCCAGTTTTGCTCGTCAAAGGCAGCGTAGGGAGCACGCAGCAGCATCGTCTTCACGCCGGTCGCCGACTTAATCGCATCGGTGCCTTTCGTGATCTGCTCGCGTACCGCCTCACGGTCCTGGCCCTTGAGCGAATCGTCGCTGTAGCTGTTGGATCCGATTTCGCACCCGGCATCGACAATCGCCTTGGCCGTGGCAGGCGAGGCCTCGGCCGCATCGCCCGAAAGGAAGAACGTCGCGGTGACGCCCTTCTCCTTGAGCACCTGCAAAATCTGCTTGGTCGCACCGCTCGGGCCCTCGTCAAACGTCAGCGCCACGTACTTTTCGTTGCCCTTGGGCGCCACGCTGGCGCACGCAACGACGCAATCGGTGGCGGGCACAACCTCGCCGCGGTCCTGCGTCTTGCCCGACTGCTCACCAACCCACACCTCGGAGCGGCCCTGAACGCCCCACGTCTGCACATACTCGATAGCGCCCGTGCCCTCGACCTTGAGCTTGGGCTCGATAACCGTAGCCTGAACCTCATGCTTCTCGTAGGTGTTACGGCCATCCTTGACCGTCACCTTCTCGCCGCCCTCAAGTTCGCGGCTATCCCATTTGCCCTGTTTTATGCGCTTGCCGTCCACCTTAACCGACAGCTTTTCGCCGCCATGGCGCTTAAGCACGCTGTCATCGACGGCCAGCAGGTCGCCTGCGCCGTAGGCGTCAGTCAACTCCTGGTCGTCGATGAGATTCTGCAACGTAGAGCCCACGCGCACCGCGGTCTTTTGGCCGTTGAGCTCCACGTCCACGCTGCGGTTGACGTAGCCCACGACGGCAGCGATAAACAGCACGAGCGCACAGCCCACGGCAATGAGCGCATAGGGCAGACGGGACGGTCGGCGCGGCGAGCGCCCGTTGCCGATGCGCGCGCTGCGGTCGCTAAACCCGCGGCTATGGTTGAGGTACATCGCGCCGGGCTTACGGCGACGGCGGCGCTGACCGCTGGGCAGCTGCCCCAGATCGCGGCGCGCCGTCGGACGCGCACCCGAACGCCCGTTTAAGTTGGATCCGTTTTGGCGCATGTGCCCTCCCCCATAAACACAGCAAGCCGGAGCAACAGGTCTCCGGCTTGCCTCCCATCATTTGGTACGTCGCTATTTTGTAGCTTTTGACGAGCCTCCGCTCGCCTTTTGATATTCGTCCTTAAAGGCCTTGAACATACCGCGCGTCTTGCCGAGCTGCTTGCCCAGTGCGCGGCTGCCCTTGTCCACGGCGACCGATCCCTTGTCATCGAGCACCTTGGCGCCCTTCTTGACCTTATCGCCCACCACGACGCTGGCCTCGGCGGCCTTGGCAGCCGCACCGCCCGAATACCCGAGCGACTTGACCTCGTCCGAGACGACCATCGCGCCGTTCTCGTAGCCGCGTAGCATCGTCGGCGGCACCTGCGTGTCACCAACCAAAACGCTCGAAGCGGCACCGGCGGTCACATAGAATGCCTGCACGATGCCCGAGCGTGGCTTGAACTCAACGTCCGAGCAATAGCCCACGACGTCGCCCGATTCCGTGCGCACGTCCATACCGACCCAGATGATGCAATCGTCCAGGTTGATGTCGAGGCGCTTGGCGGCGGCGGCATCGTACGTGTCCTTGACGTCATCGACCGCAATGGCGCCCTCGTAGACACCAATGGCGTCGAGCGCTACGAATCGGTCGGGACGCTCGATCATGCCCGCGATATCGGACTGGCGGACCATAAAGCCGACCACGCGCGTACCGCCCGGGGTAAAGACCGGAAAGTGAATCTTTCCGAGCTTTTTTGGGCTGCGCGGCGTGCCGTCCTTTTTGGTGCGCTTGTCCTCGGTAGGCTTGCGATAGATCTTGGCGCCGACAAAATCCCCGGCGCGCATTATGCCTCGGTCGAGGGCTCCGCAGCCTCGGTATCGGCCTCGACGGCGTTCTCGACCACGACGTCGGCGGCAGGCGTCACGTTGCCGCCCGAAATGGCGTCGTTGAGCTGCTCGCGCAGCTGGTCCATGCGCTCGCGGGCCAGGTCGACCTTGGCGCGCAGGTCGTCAGTCTTGGCGTCGACCATCGGGCCAAAGTCATTCACCGCGGCACGGGCCTCCTCGGCGCTGTGCTCGTAGGTGTCGCGCATATTGTCCCAGGCGTCGTTGGCGATATCGGCAGCCATGGCGCGGGTCTCGGCGCCCGAGCGCGGGGCCAGAGCAACACCGATAATAGCGCCAGCAGCAGCACCAAAAAGTGCGCCGGAGACAAAGCTGAAAGTCTTACCCATGATCATTCCTCTCCTGCGGGCACGTCGGTGCCCACCGTTTGAATGCTGTCCATTATACCCACAGCGCATCACTTGCCGCTCCGCTCATCTGCGTACGGCAAAGGCGCAGGTACGTGACGGTGATAAACGCGTAGGCCTACTCCTGAGGCACAGCCGGCATGGCCACCGTGGCACCCGGGTCCTCGCCGGCGCCGTCCACGAGCGGCAGGCCGCCCTCATGCGCAGGTCCTGCCGGAACCGTCGCCGCACCGCCAAAGACGGCAGCGGAGGCCTCATGGTTCTCGGCAACCGCGCCCTCGGTATCAATCGCCACCTGAGGCTCGTCGTCAAAGTTGGGGACGCCCTGGGGCTCGGTGGGAACGGGCTCGGCGGTCGCATCGGCAACGGACTCGGCGTCGACCGGCACATCGCCCTCGTCCTCGGCAGCATCTTCGCCGTTCGCAGTGGCGACGGCCTCGTGAGGATCCTTGCCCTCGGCCTCGGCGCGCATGCCCAGCACCAGGTTGCGCAGGCCAGCGACCGTGCCCTCCACGTCGGGAGCCGGCTGGTCGGCGTGCAGGTAAGCCCAGTCCATCATAAAGGTGGCCGAAGACAACGCACCGATTGCCAGCGCATCGTCGGGGCACGAAAGCTCAATCTCAAAGACGCGCTCGTCGTGCTCGCTTACGCGCGTGCGGCCGCACGAAATGCTGCCGGCAAGACCGGTCTCGTTCATGAGCTCGACCGTCACGTGCTCCAGCAGGTGGCAGAGCTCGGTCTGACCCATGCAGTCCTGGAACTCGCGGCCGGAATCGCCCAGGCACAGGTGCTTGGCAATCGCGGGCACCAGGTAGTACACGCGCGCCGTGGCCTCGATGTCCTCCGAGGTCATGAGCGGCATGCCGGGGTTCACCAGCACATGCGCGCAGATCTTGTCCTCACTGACGGTGACCTTAAGGATGTTGAACAGGCCTGCCATAACTCTCCCCTACTCTTCCTTGTCCTACTCGTCGCCGTCGTGCGGATTCGCGGAACCCGCACCCGACGTCGTCGGCTCGTCTACCGAAGACTCGGAATCCTTCTTATCGGTTTCGGCCGGAGCGATCACGCGAATGAGCGAGATGCGCTGGCCACGCATCGACTGCACTTTAAACTTGTACCCCGCGACCTCAAACACCTCTCCGATGTCGGGCACCGAGTCGCAAAGCTCCAAGATCCAGCCGGCGATGGTCTCATAATCATCGCTTTCCTCGAGCGGCCAACCAAGCTCAATCGCGTCATCGCACGAAAAACGCCCATCAACGAGCCACTCGCGGCGCGAAAGGCGCGTGAGATACTTGTTGTCGGGGTCGAACTCGTCCTCGATCTCGCCGACGATCTCCTCGACGATGTCCTCGATGGTGATGATGCCGGCCGTGCCGCCGTACTCGTCCACGACCACCACGATCTGGTCGTGCGAGGTCTGCATCTCGGACAGCAGCGGCAGGATGTCCTTGGTGTCGGGCACAAAGGTGGCGTCGCGCAAAAAGCCGGCGATGGGCTGGTCGCCCTTGCCGTCGAGCGCGGGCTGAATCAGGTCCTTGATGTGCGCGATGCCCGCGACGTTGTCGGGGTCCTCGTGATAGACGGGGATGCGGCTGAAGCCGGTCTGGCGCATGGTGGACAACACGTCGGCGACTGTCTCGTCGTCCTCGCACATGGTGGTGTCCACGCGCGGCACCATGACCTCGCGGGCAACGGTGTCGCCCAGGTCAAAGATCTCGTGGATCATACGCTTTTCCTCGTCGAGCAGGTCGTCCTGCTCCGAGACCATGTACTTGATCTCTTCTTCCGAGACGTTCTGACGGTCGTCGGCACTCTTGATGCGCAGAATGCGGGCCAGGCCATCGGAGCAAGCGCCAGTCAGCCACACGAGCGGGCGAGCAATCTTCTGGAACACGGAAAGCGGGCCCACGACCTGCTTGGACACACCCTCGGCATTGGCCAGGCCGATGCGCTTGGGGACGAGCTCGCCGATCACGATGGACACGAAGGCGACCGCGACGGTGATGATGACCGGCGCCAGGCCGCGCGCGATGGCGGAGAGCGGCGCGATGCCAAAGCTCATGAGCCACGTGGCGAGCGGGTCGGACAGACTCGTCGAGGCGACGGCGGACGAGGCGAAGCCCACGAGCGTGATGGCGACCTGGATGGTGGCGAGCAGCTGGTCGGAGTCGGCAGCCAGCTTAATGGCACGCTCGGCACGCTTGTCGCCTTCCTCGGCCTCGTGCTCCAGCACGGCGCGCTTGGCCGTGGTGAGCGCCATCTCAGACATAGAGAAGTAGCCGTTGATGAGGGTCAAAACGAGGGTGGTGATAAGGGAGATGGTTATGTCCATCGGGAGTTTCTCGAACCTCCAAGATTCGGGACGTCGGATTAAAACGTTGATGGCGGATACGGCAATGGCGCCGGCGCCCAAACGAGGACGCGGGCGCGCAGGCGTGGTCGCTAGATTACGAAGAGAATCACCGCCATGAACTGGAAGATGCTACCGGCGAGCACCCACAGGTGGAACACGCTGTGCAGATAGCGCACGTTTTTGGCGATATAGAACGGCACGCCCACGGTATAGCACACGCCGCCGACGGCGAGCAGGGCAAGCGCCACGGGGTTCAGCAGCGCCACGAGTGCGGGCAGTTTAAAGACAACGAGCCAGCCCATCAGCAGATAGACCAGGCCGCTTACCCAGTGCGGCTGGCGCTCGCGCATAAAGCACTCGAGGGCAATGCCGATAATGGCGATGGCCCATACGGCGAAGAACAGCGCAGCGCCGCCGTCGTTTGCGAGCGTGATGAGGCAAAACGGCGTATAGCTGCCGGCTATGAGCAGGTAGATGCAGCTGTGGTCGATGATGCGAAACACGCGCTTGGCGCGCGCGGGCTGAATCGCGTGGTAGAGCGTGGAGGCTAGGTATTCGAGAATAATGCTGACACCATAGACAATCGCCGCGGCCATGTGGGCCGGGCCTCCGCCGCGCAGGGCAGCGAATACGATCAGGAGCACCAGGCCCGCGATACCCAGCAGGCAGCCGACACCATGGGTGACGGAGTTCATGATCTCCTCGCCCACCGTGTAGTGTGGAACGGCCGCGGTCTTGGGTCGCGGCTTAGAACTGTCGCTCGAATCGGACATGCCGGTTACATCCTCCAACGTAAAGAGTTCTCAACACTATATCAAAGCGTCTGGGTGCGTGCGAAATTTGCACCATACGTGACCCTTTGTTTACCCATTCTTTGCCTGTTGACGCATCAACGGTGAACGTCCATAATGCGCTTGCATTAAATGTTGATGTATTAACATCTTTAAGGAGAACCGTAAATGCCTCAAAGCGCACACCCCCATCGAAAGTTCAAGATAGCCGGCATTGTTACGTTGGTAGTCGTTGTCGCGCTGCTGGGGTTTGCCGGCAACTTTCTGTTTGACTTCGCGCTGAATCCCCGCGCGCCATACACCATGAAGATGATGCAGGACGGCAAGGACGACAAAGAAGGTGAGCAGCCGGATGCCGAGGACACCGAGGCGCGGGCATGGTTTAAAGAGAACCGCGAGAGCAGCAGCCTCACCGCAGATGACGGAACCGAACTTGCCGCTTGGTATTTTGCTGCGTCGGAGAGCACGCACGACTACGCCGTTTGCCTGCATGGATATACCAACGAGCCCATCGGTATGGCCCGATACGTCAAGCGATTCCACGACCGCGGCATGAACGTGCTCGCACCTGCCGCGCGCGCCCACGAGCGCTCCGGCGGCGACTATATCGGCATGGGCTGGCCCGAGCGCCTCGACATCGTCGCATGGATCGAGCGAATCGTTCAGACTGACCCCGAGGCGCGTATCCTGGTCTTTGGCGAGTCGATGGGTGCGGCAACCGCCATGAACGTCGCGGGGGAATCTCTGCCCGCAAACGTGAAATGCATTATCGAGGACTGCGGTTATACGAGCGTTTGGGACGAGTTTTCTCTGCAGCTCAAGGACGTGTTCGGCCTGCCCAGCTTTCCCTTGCTCGATGTAGCAAACTTGGTGTGCAATGTGCGCGCGGGCTACGACTTTCATAAGGCGAGCAGTGTGGAGCAACTCGAACACGCGACGGTTCCCATGCTGTTTATCCACGGCGACCAGGACACCTTTGTGCCGTACAGCATGCTCGACCAAAACTACGACGCGTGCGCCAGCAAGGTCAAGCAAAAGCTCACTATCCACGGCGCCACCCATGCCAAGAGCGCGCAAGTCGACCCCGAGCTCTACTGGAATACGGTCGACGACTTCCTCGACGAGAATTTTTAGGCAAATAGTACGGTTTACTGGTCTATCTGACCCCTAGCACTTCCGAAAATCCGCCCGCGAGCGCTGTGCTCGCGGGCGGATTTTGCTTGAATTAAGCCACGAATGCGCTTGTTTTGTCCAATAGCTAGGCGCTACTTGACCTCGATGAGCTCGTACTTGCTCGTGCCCAGGCCGATCTTCTCGGCATGCGCGATGCACGCGCGCCAGTCGGTGTCGGGATGCGTGATGCAGAAGGGGTCCTTAGCCTGCTCGCCCTCCAGATGCTCGTGGTTGTGCTCCATCTTGGCCGCACTGTCGGTAAGCTCGGTGTTGGGCAGCGGCTCGGATGCCATGACGGCATCGGCGCAGGCCTGGTCGATGGCGACCGGGTCGAAGCTCGCGAACATGCCGATGTCGTTGACGATGGGCGTATCGTTTTCGGGATGGCAGTCGCAGTTGGGACTGATGTCCATGGCAAGCGAGATGTGGAAGCTCGGGCGGCCGTCGACGACGGCCTTGGTGTACTCGGCGATCTTGCAGTTGAGCACGTCGGCCGCGGCGTCATAGCCGGGCTTGATGCAGTCCTGGTTGCATGCCGCAATGCAGCGGCCGCAGCCCACGCAGCGATCGTGGTCGATGGCAGCGACGTGGACCGTGCGGGTGTTGCCGTTGGCAAGCTCGCGCTCGCGGGTGTCGTCGAACGAGATAGCGTTGTGCGCGCAGATCTTTTCGCAGGCACGGCAGCCAACGCAGTGTTCGGTCGAGACGTTCGGCTTGCCGGCGGCATGCTGCTCCATCTTGCCGGCACGGCTGCCGCCTCCCATGCCCAGGTTCTTCATGGCGCCGCCAAAGCCCGCCTGCTCATGACCCTTAAAGTGCGTAAGGCTGATCACGATATCGGCATCCATAAGTGCCTGACCGATCTTTGCCTCGCGCACGTACTCGCCGCCCTCGACCGGGACAAGCGCCTCGTCGGTGCCCTTGAGGCCGTCGGCGATGATGATCTGGCAACCCGTGGCATACGGGGTAAAGCCGTTCTGGTAGGCGGTATCGATGTGCTCGAGCGCGTTTTTGCGGCTACCGACGTAGAGCGTGTTGCAGTCGGTGAGGAAGGGCTTGCCGCCCAGCTCCTTCACCACGTCGGCGACGGCGCGGGCGTAGTTTGGGCGCAGAAAGCTCAGGTTACCCAGCTCGCCAAAGTGAATCTTGATGGCGACGAACTTGTTCTGAAAGTCGATCTGCTCAATGCCGGCGCGGCGAATGAGGCGTTTGAGTTTGTCGAGCTGGCTCTCGCGAGCATGCGTGCGCAGGTTGGTAAAGTACACCTTAGCGGGCGCTGCGGGTGCAGTTGCGGTCATAGATCTATCCCCTCGGTCTATATTGCGTTACAGACATAGGAGATGGTACCCGGTGAAGTGGGGTTGAAGTCAAGCGCAGGCACTCATTGGGGACAGACTTAAATGACTGAAACCACTCATTTAAGTCTGTCCCCAATGAGCGCCGCCAGGGACAGTCCTTGCCAATCCGGCCGGCGAGCCGGCGAATCGGCAAAGACTGTCCCCAACGACTAGTCGTTTAAGAACGTCCCCAATTGCTACTCTTGCACCTTGAGGGCTTCGGCCAGGCTGACGCGCTTGATAGAGCGCGTGTGTAGCAGCGCCACGACCAGGTAGGTCGCAAAGCCAATGCCGACGCATGCAGCCATGGACCAAGCGGGCACGTAGATCTCGATATTGCCGTTGTAGGCGAGCAGCATCGAGCGGAAGATGGCCGTGAGCGAGCCAATAATGACCGGCAGGCTCAGCACGAGTGACACCGCCACGCACAGCGTGATCGAGCGGATGTACAGATGCGAGATCTCGCTATCGCGATAGCCAAAGACTTTCATGTAGCTGATCGAACGGGCGCTGTGGTCGATCACCGCTTTGGTCAGCAGGTACATAAACAGCAGGAAGATAAACACCGCGAGCCCAATCATCATGCCGATCATTTTGCTCATCATGCCGATGAACTGGTCACCCACGGCGCGCATGTCGTCGGGCGTAGTGTCACCGGCAAAGTAGCGCGCGTCGAGGTCGAGCTTCTCGTTGCTCACATAGCCGTTAAAGTAGGCGGCGTCGTTGCCGAACAGCTCGTTAAAGTCATCGATGCTCATATAGATATTCATGTCCGACTTAGAGCCCCAAACGCAGTCCTTGCCCGCGTATTCAAAGGAATAATTCTCGCCCTCATACTTGTCGTGGAGCGTGACCTTCTGGCCCTCGCTCCAGCCAAACTTGTCGAGCAGGCCGCCGCCAAAGACAACGCGCCCATCGCCGACGTCGAGGCCCTTCCAGTAGCGCGAGTTTGCCGAGACGCCGTAGACAGAAATCGTCTCCTCGCCATTACCATCGCCGCGGTCGTATTGCAGCTGGTAGACGGCGTATTTCTCGGCCCGCGCGATTGCGCCAGCGCCGTTGTCGGTCGTATTGACCGGGTGGATATCGTCGTTGTCAGTGTCGATCTTAGAGGCCTTGTCGATCAGGCCGATGGCCTCGTCGCGGTTGCAGCCGAGGGCAGCGGCAAGATCGTCAAGGCGCGCGTAGAGCGCATCCTTCTTGTCCTGGACCTTGGCAAGCGCATCCTGCGCTGCGGTCAGGCTCTCGGCAGACGGAGATGCGGTCGCGGCATCGGCTGCCGTCTGCGCCGCATCGGCCGCGCCGTCAAGCTCGTCATCGGCATCCTGGGCGGCAGAAAGCAGCGCGCCGTCAACCGACTGCAAGCGCTCGAGTGCCGACCACTGCTCGCGCTCCTCGGTAGTGCCCTCGAGCTCCAGCGGCGCCTTGAGTGTGTACTGATGCTCGGCGACCAGGCTCGTCTCCAGGTTGTCCGCATAGTGCGTCATCGTGGGCAGGATCGCCAGGCCAAAGAGCAAAAGCAGCGACCCAAACGCGATGCCCACGAAGAGCGTGGCGAAGTTGCCCAGGTTGCGCAGGAAGACGCGCAGGCGGAAGCGGGAGACAAAGCCCATGCGTTCCGGCAGCCGCAGACCGCGCTTGGTGCCCGATTTGCCGCTCGCCTCGTGACGAAGGAACTGCAGCGGCGTCTTGCCCATTTTGCGGAGCAGACCCACCAGCGTGATGAGGATGAGCGCGGCGGCGGGGACCACAGCGCACTTCACAAAGATTTCCCAGCTCCAGTACACCTGGAAGGGCGGCAGGCTGTACGAGCCGTAGTAGAGACCGCGCATGGGCTCGGTAAAGAACGCAACGCCGAGCGCAGTGCCCAAAAGCGCCGCGACCACGCCCACGATGGCGGGAAGTGCCAGGTAGTGCAGCACGATCTCGCGTCGACGATAGCCGCTGGCGAGCAGCGTGCCGATGATGGCGCTCTCCTCCTCGATGGTGGCGTCGGTAAGGACCACAAAGACAAACGCCATGATCACGATGATAATGTCGAGCAGCGTCATCCACATCATGGAGTCGCCGTCTACGTCGTCGCGCGCGTAGCCAATACCCTGGTTGGAATCGGCATCGATCAGATCGTCCACGCGCGCATCGGCATCGGTCAGCGCCTCGACCATATCCTGCTCCGCATCGATGCGATCCGCGGTGGGGAGATCGCGGTCGGTAAAGGTAAAGGAGTAGGTGTAGGCAGGCGCGCCGCCGGCATCCTCGAGCACGGTAAAGCCGGCGTCGGTGACCTCGGCCACGCCGTACGTGATGGTGTTCACCGTGAAGTCCGAATTGTTGAGGAACAGCGCCTGGCTATCGGGCTGGGTCATGATGCCGCAGATGGTGTAGGTGCGACCCTCGAGCTCGACCCTATCGCCCACGGCGAGGTCGTTGTTGGTGGCAAAAACGCGGTCGATGGCCACCTCGTCGTCCGCCTTGGGCTGCCTGCCCTCACAGTAGGACGCGATATCGACCTTGGTGCGGTGCGCATAGGTGCGCAGGGTGCGCTTGGTGCCGTCGTCGCCGGCGGTCTTTTTGATGATGGCGTCGATGGAGAAATTCTTGTAGAGCGTGACGCCGCCGACGTCGCCGGCTGCATCCTCGGCTGCCTTGAGCTGGTCTTTGGTGGCCTCGAAGGAGGTGGTCACGCGGCCGTCCTCGATCGTGTACGCATCGCGCATGTCGTCGATAAGGCAACCGATGGAATGCGCCGCGAGCAAAAAGCCCGAGGTAAGGGCGATACTTCCGCACATAAGCAAAAAGATGCCCAGGTACTTGCCGATATTGCGGCGCAGCTCGCGCGGGAGGCGTTTTGCGAGAGGTGTCATGGTGCCGCCTACCAATCGAGCTCGGCGGCCGCAACGGGTGCATCGTTGAGCTCGTCCTCGACGATGCGCCCGTCGCGCAGGCGCAGCACGCGGTTGGCCATGCGCGCGATGGCGGCGTTGTGGGTGACGATGACGATGGTGCAGCCGTAGGTGCGGTTGACGTCCTCCATGAGCTGCAGGATTTCCTTGGATGTCTTGTAGTCGAGCGCGCCCGTGGGCTCGTCGCACAGCAGCAGACCCGGATTTTTGACGAGCGCACGGCCGATGGCGCAGCGCTGCTGCTGGCCGCCCGAGACCTGGCGCGGAAACTTGTTGCGGTGCTCGTAGAGGCCCAGCGAACGCAGCAGATCGTCGACGTCGAGCGGTTTTTTGGACAGGTGCGCCGTGACCTCGATGTTTTCCTTGATGGTAAGGTCGGGCACCAGGTTGTAGAACTGGAAGACAAAGCCCAGCTCGCGGCGTCGGTACTCGCCCAGATCGGCGGGCTTGAGCGCCGTGAGATCGCAGCCGTCCACCATGATGGAGCCGCCGTCGGCATCCTCCAGGCCGCCGATCAGGTTGAGAAAGGTCGACTTGCCCGAGCCCGAGGGCCCCAGCATGACGCAGATCTCGCCGCGGTTGATGGACGTGTCGATGCCATCGAGTACCGTCAGGCGCGCATCGCCGTCGCCATAGTGTTTCTTGAGCCCTTTGACCTGGACATAGACTTGCTTTGTCGCCATGCTATCCCCCGTTGTTAGCCTTCTGCTACTTTTCTAGGCTAATAGTAAACCCCGGCGAACTATTTTTAAGCGACGTGCGCGAACTATTTTCCAACCTACTCATTGGGGACAGACTTACTCATTGGGGACAGACTTAAATGAGTGAAATCGCTCATTTAAGTCTGTCCCCAATGAGTGGTCCCCAAGTGCCGACATATTGGGACAGTCCCTGCCAGCCCTGCCGGCGAATCGGCAAAGACTGTCCCCAATGACTAGGTGGCTAGACGCGGGATTTGTTGTGGGCGAGGGCTAGGCCTACGGCGGCGATGGCGGCGGCGAAGAGCACCGTGACGCCCAGGTCGCAGGCGATGTCGCCCAGCGCGGCAGACGTCAGGTCCGAGGCAAGCGCCTTGCCGATCGCGTCGTTCACCCAAAACGTCGGCACAAAATGCGCCACGGTCTGCACGGCCGAACCCATCAGCGACAGCGGCATCCAGGCGCCACCCAAAAACGTCATGAGCATGCCGAGTAAGTTGCCCACACCGTTGAGCAGCTCCTCGCGCGCACCCAGGCTCGACAGCATAAAGCCAACAGCCAGCGGCGTGCACGCCAGGGCAAACGTTGCCGCCAGCGCTAGGCACACGCGACCCACGCCGACCTCGGCAACCGCGCTGGCAAAGCCCACGACGCCCATCATGCTCGACACGAGCCAGATGCAGACGGTGAGCACGGCGGCGGCCGCGAACACGGCGAGCGAACGCTGGCGCTCAGAGACCGGGCTGGCATCCATGCGGCGCACGCGCTCGGGCTCGTTCATGCCCGAGAACACCAGCCCCACCGACACGATGACCGACGAGATGATCGCGTACGCGCCAAAGTTGAAGTACGACTCGAGCGTGGTAGCAGCAGTCGAGTCGACCTTGACCTGCTCGATCTGGACCTCCGCGCGTTTTGCGGCGGCATGCTCGGCGGCCTTGGCGACGTCACCGTTGGAGGCAGCGGGTTCAAGCGCCGCCGCAGCGCCCGCGAGCGAGATCCAGCGCGAGGCCTCGGCAGACGAGAGCGCCGCCGCCATGGTGCCGGAACCGTAGGTCACGTCGAGCTTGGGCAGGGCCTCCCCCGCACGGGCGGCTGCAACAAGATCGTCCTCAAACCCCTCCGGGATAAAGAACACGCAATCGGCACTGCCCTTGGCGCTGTTGCTCTTGGCGAGCGCGTCCGCGAGGTCGTACGCGTCGTCGCCGATGCCCGTGACCAGGTCAAAGCGTGAGCCCAAGTGCTTGGTAAGCGCCCGCGAAAGATCGCTATTGTCGCGGTCGACCACAATCACGTTGGTGTCGTAGGGCTTGTACTCGGTGAGCTGCGACGAGTTCCAGCTCACCGAGGCCGCGATGAATACGCCCATGAGCGAGATGAACACCGTATAGATGAGCAGGTAGAACGGGTGCGCCAGCGCCATGCGAAGCGCGGTCTTAAAGGTGCTCATAGCGGCTCCTTCCAAAGATCAGCGTAGCGGCGGCGACAAACACCAGGGCCATCAGAACGAGCGCGCCGGCGCGGACGGCGAAGGGCCCCAGGTCCTCAAAGAAATACAGGCGATTGAACATATCGCAGATGAGCTTGACGGGGTTGAGCCAGCACTCGGCCGGGCAGGCGCGGGCGACGTCGTCGGCAAGCGCCATCGCCGGCTCGCCGTAGAGGCCGGCGAACAAGGCGCACGTGGTGGCAAAGCCTGTGAGGATGCCCGACTTGGACGCCTTGCCGCCCTTAACGGGCAGCGTGCCCACAAAAAGGCCCAGGCCCGTCGCGGCAAGCGCGGATGCAGCCCCGCCCAGCAGGCACAACCCCTCGCGCCCGCCAAAGTCGACGCCAACGACTAGGCGCACGTAGCCGATCGCAACCGTCATCGAGGCCAAGGAAACCAGCCACGAGCCGACAAAAATGCCGGCCAGCGACGCCGTCTTGGAAAGACCGCCCACGCAGCGGCGCGCGCCAAGGCCCGACAGATTAGGCTGCAAATCGACGACGCTCAAGGCGGCAAACTCGGCAGACATCATCGCGACCAGGCCAAAAAGCGCGTAATAGTAGATGACCGTGCCATCGGGCGTGGCACGAGTCAGGCTCACGCGGCGGGTTCCGCCCTCGAGCGACAGAGCGCGCGCAACCGCCTCCGGGTCGGCGAGCGCCGCCGGGTCATCTTGAGCAATCTGGGCCATGAGCTCGGCATTTTGCGTATACGAGCTTGCCACCGTTTCAAGGATGCTGCGGTCGGTGAGCACCGACGAGGCGCGAGAGCTGTCGTAACTCGATAGCAGCGTGAGCCTGGGCGTGCCCGCGGCATCGACCATATAGATGCCCGCGACCTCGCCGGCCTTGAGCGCTTTGCGCGCGGCAGCCAAGTCTTCGTACTCGCTCACATCGAGCAGCTGGTCGTCGCCTGCCTTGGCAAGCGAAGCTGCCACGTCCTTAAAGGTCGAGGCATCCCAGGCCTCGTCCGCCACGACGGCAACCGGCACCGGGTCGACCGTGCCGTCGGAGCTGAGGTTCGCAAACATAAACATGAACATCGTGGAAAGCGCAATAGGAAAGAGAGCGCCCCAGACCCACGTGCTCGGCCGGCGCAGCAGCGTCTTGACCGTGGTGATGATGGTGTTGAACATGGCCGCCCCCTAGTCGCGCAGCTCGCGGCCGGTGATCTCGAGGAACACGTCGTTGAGGGTCGGCGGTTCGGAATAGATGCGGCCGAGCGGCACGTCATGCGAGCGCAGCGCATCGAGAATGTCCGTCAGGTTGTGCGGGCTCGCTTCGCACGAAAACGTGAGCTGTCCCGCCGTTGCCGAAAGGTCCAGAACGTGCGGCAGGCTTGCGACGGCACCGAGCGCCGCACTCGGAACCTCACCGACCTCGATTACAATCTTCTCGCCCATCTGAATCATGCGCTTGAGCTCGTCGTTAGTGCCCTGCGCCAGCACGCGTCCACCGTCCATGATCATGATGCGGCTGCAGATCTGCTCGACTTCCTCCATGTAATGGCTGGTATACA
>JAJXHK010000035.1:5630-22611 GCA_021639365.1 Collinsella aerofaciens | reverse complement strand
TGCCGTAGCGCTTCTCACGTACGATCTCAAAGCCTGCCGGATGCGCGCCCGCATCAGCAGCGGCATGCTCAAACAGGGCATAAGCGCCAGGTGCAAGCAGACCCTGCTGAGCCAGGTTCTGCAGCAGTTCCTCGACCGGCTCGGCACCAAAAGCATAGGGCGGGTCGAGCAGGACCAGATCAAAGGGGCCGCCCGGCACACGACCGCGCGAGGCACTCGCCAGCATGTCGCCCGTTACCACGCGCCAACGCGCACGGTCACGGCAGAGCGACTCGATATTCTTGGTAATGAGCCGCGCGGCATTCCGATCGATCTCGAACGTCGTGAGCGAGCGGGCACCACGTGAGAGCATCTCGATACCCAAAGCGCCGGAGCCGCCAAAGGCGTCCAGCACGCAGACCTCGTCAAGATCGAAGTCGAATGCCGACATGACCATAGATGCGCATGCCTCGCGCACACGATCGGTCGTGGGGCGGGTGACATCGCGACCACGGGGCTCCTCGATCTTACGACCGCGCCATTCGCCGCCGATGATTCTCATCCTCCGCTGACCTCCTTAAAGATATGTCGATACCGCATGGCGACCGCATCGCGTAGGGGGCGCGTCGCCACAGAGTCAAGGTTGCAAGCATACCGCAAGAGCTCGACCGCGTCCAAATGGGCCCATTCGATCAATTCCTCGTCGGCGTCCAGGTCCACAAAGCGCAGGGTCGCGCCGCCATGCTGACGGTAGCCAAGAATCTCGCCCTCGTGGCGCAAACGCAGATCCATCTGGGCGAGCGTAAAGCCGTCCGAGGTCTTCTCGAGTGACTGGAGGCGGTCTTGTGCCGCCGACGCGCCGCCATTGCCCTTGGAGTGCGTCATGACCAGGCACGTACCCGACACGCTGCCGCGGCCCACGCGCCCGCGCAGCTGGTGCAAGGCCGCCAACCCAAAGCGCTCGCCATTCTCGATGACCATGACGGTGGCGTTGGGCACGTCGACGCCCACCTCGACCACCGTAGTCGAGACGAGAACGTCGATCTCGCCACGCTTGAAGGCATCGATAACCTGGTCCTTCTCCCCCGCTGGCATGCGGCCGTGAAGGCGCTCGATGGCAAGACCCGGCAACGCCAGGCGCAGTCGGTCGAGCTCGGTCGCTGTATCGTGCAGCGGCACGGGGACCGCCACGCGGCCCTCGTCGTCGCGGGCGATACCGGGAACGTCCTCCAACTCATCGGCCGAGTCACTCGGCTCCACGAGCGGGCAAATCACGTAGGCTTGCTGACCCTTTTCATGCGCCTCGCGGATGGCGCCATAGGCAAGGTCGCGGCTCGACTCGGTGAGTACGCGTGTCGTCACGCCAGCGCCAGGGACGGGCCGATGGCGGATGATGCTCGTGTCCAGATCGCCGTAGACCGAAAGCGCCAGCGTACGCGGGATGGGCGTTGCCGTCATAACGAGCAGATCGGCACCCGGGCCCTTAGCGCGCAGGGCGTTACGTTGGCCGACGCCAAACCGGTGCTGCTCATCGATGACCACGAGCGACAGATGCTTAAACGCCACGTTATCCGAAAGCACCGCGTGGGTGCCAAAGAGGACATCGAGCTCGCCCGATTCCAGCTGGGAATGGATCTGCTCGCGCTCGGCCGCCGGCGTGGCGCCCGTCAGGAGCGCCCAGGTCATGCCAGCCTGCGAGAGCAGAGGGCCGGTCTTATCGGCATATTGACGCGCCAGCACGCCCGTGGGCGCCATAACGCAGGCCTGCGTGCCGCTATCGGCAGCCACAGCCAGCGCGCAGGCGGCAACGGCGGTCTTGCCGGTACCGACATCGCCCAGCAGCAGGCGGTTCATCACGCGCCCGCCATCGCACATATCGAGCAGGATATCTTGGAACGCGGCCTCCTGCTCGTCGCTCAGCGAAAACGGCAGGGCCTGCTTGAGCGCGGCCAGGTGCTCGCCCGCGGTGTGGGCATAGGGCACCACATCGACCAGGCCGCCGTCGTTGCGCAGGCGCAGCGCCAGCTGCAGGTAGAGGCACTCCTCGTAGGCAAGCCGTGCGCGCGCGATATCGCGCTCAGCCATGCTCGAGGGAAAGTGGATCGATCGAAGCGCACGAGCATTGCTCATCAGGCGACGTTTAACGCGTAAGCGTGCCGGAATGGGATCAAAGGGATTGCCGACGACCTCGAGCGCGCCACTTACGATGCGGCGCATCCACGCTTGGCTCACGCCATCACTCACGTAATGGACCGGCAGGATAGTGCCCGCGGCGCGCCCTTCCTCAAGCTTTTCAAAGTGCGGCGAGGCCATCTGCTTAAAGCCGTAGGCAAACTCGACCTTGCCCATCACGGCCAGGCGGTCGCCTTGCTTAAGCTGCTGGGCAATCCAGGGCTGGCGGAAAAAGGCGACCTGCAGTACACCCGTCTCGTCAACGAGTGAGACCTCGGTCACCTGCATGCGCGGACGCGGCTGCTTTTGGACGATACGGTCGACCGTGGCGATGATGGTGCACACGGTACCGATGGGCGCCATCTCGATGGACCAGGAGCGCGTAAAGTCGAGGTATCGATGAGGGATATGGAGAAGGAGGTCCCCCACCGTCCGAATTCCCAGACGGCGAAGGGCCTCCTCACGTTTACCCGAAACATATTTGAGTCGCGCGATATCCTCGTCGAGCGCATTGCTCTGGGCAAAGCGCTCCGAGACGCGCGGCACGGAGCACAGTTCGGACATAGGCAGTTGCCTACTCGATCGAGAAGATCACGGGATAGAGCGGCTGCTCGCCACGATGGGCGTCAATCTCCAGATCGGGCTGGGCCTCCTCAATGGCGTCGACAATCTCCTGGAAGGCCTCATCGGACAGCTCCTCGCCGGCCAGAATCGTCAGCGCGTCGCCCTCCTCTTCCTCCTGCATTCGGTTGATGCAATCGAGCGTGACCTGCTTCACGTCGGAGCCGACCACATCGATGGAGCCGGCAATGATACCCATGACGTCACCGGAGTGAATCGGAGAGCCGTCGGAGGCGCTGGAATCGCGCACGGCACGGGTGACCTCGCCATCGCGAACCTCACTGATGGCGTCGACCATAGCGGCGACGGCATCCTCGAGCTCGGAATCGGGCAGGACCGCGAACAGCGCGGAGAAGGCCTGCGGAACGGTCTTGGTGGGAACGACGGCGACCTTCTTGTCGGTGCAGGCAGAGGCAGCGGCCTCGGCGGCCATGCGGATGTTGCCGTTATTGGGCAGGATGATGACCGAGGTCGCGTTGACCTGGTCGACGGCGCCCAGCAGATCTGCAGTCGAGGGGTTCATGGTCTGACCACCCGACACGATCACGTCGACGCCGAGGGACTTGAGGATGTCGGCCTCGCCGGAACCGGCGGCAACGGCGACAAAGCCCAGGGCCTTCGCGGGCTCGGCGGCCTTCTCCTGATCCTCGTGGATCTTGGCGGTACGGTCGTGGGCCTCCATCTCCATATTATGGATAAAGACCTCATAGATCTGACCAAGCTGCAGCATGTGCTCGAGCACCAGGTTGGGGGTGTTGGAGTGCACGTGAATCTTGTAGTCGGGGTAGGCACCCACGAGCAGCTCGCAGTCGCCCATGGAGCCCAGGAACTTAAGGCACTCGTCCTCGTCAAAGGGAGCGTCGGCCTTAAAGAGGAACTCGTTGCAGTAGCGGAACTCCGAGCCCTCCCAATCGTCGTTGGCCTCGATCTCAACACGACCAAGGGCCGCGTCGCGGGCAGAGCCAGCGGAATCAAACGTGGCGGAGAAATCCTCGACAACGGTGCTGCGGCCAAGAGCGGCGGCTACAAAGTTCTCAAGGAAAATAGCAAAGCCAAAGGCGCCGGAGTCGACCACGCCGTTCTCCTTCAGAACGGGCAGCAGGTCGGGCGTGCGGGCGACAGACTGATATGCCTCGACGACGATAGCGTCGAGCGCGTCCTCGGCCGAGAACTTCTTCTTCTCGCACTCGTCGGCCTTGGTCGAGACATCGCGCAGCACCGTGAGGATCGTGCCCTCGATGGGCTTGCGGACGGCCTGGAAGGCGACCTTGACGGCTCGGCGGAACGCATAGGCGATGTTGGCGGACGTAATGGGCTCATCGGCAGAAACGAGACCCTCGGCCACACCGCGCAGGATCTGCGAGGTGATGACACCGGAGTTGCCGCGGGCGCCCATCAGGGAACCGTGGGTGATGGCGCCGGCGATGGCCTCCATGTCGGCGTCGGCGGGAAGGGCGGAAAGCTCCTTGGTCACCGAGGCGAGCGTGAGCGACATGTTGGTGCCGGTGTCACCGTCGGGCACGGGGAAGACATTGAGCTTATTGATCTCCTCGGCCTTGTCGGAAACGGCAGCCGCAGCGATCGGAAAACAGGTGCGAATGGTCTTTGCAATCATGGGTATTTGAATCTCCGTTTTCGGATGCTAGTTCAGACGGCTCTTGAGCGCGTCGATATGGATGCCGATCTTAAGGCTGGCGGGATCGATCTGGGCGATCTCCTGCAGGGTGAAGGCAACGGAGCTCGAAAGATTGTGGCAGACGGACTTCATGTTGACGCCGTTCTCGAGCACGACGTGAAGATCGACCGTAAGGCCGTTCTCGTCGGCGGAGACAAGCACGCCCTTGCGGAGGCGCTGACCGGCAAGCAGGCGCACGCTCTCGGCACCTTGGAGCTGCTCAGCCATACCGACGACGCCATAGCACGTCATCGCGGCATAACCGGCAATATCGGCAATAACGTCGTTCGAGACGCTCAGGCTGCCGTTAATGGTCTCAGACACAAGAATCTCCTTATCTGGTGCTCGCGGCACCATGTCGTGGGAGCAATCATTGCAATATTCTACAACGACCGCGCCATGTTAGGGCGGCGGGGTTCACGATTACATCCTCGACACGAAATGTTGATAAGGTAACGTTCGCGACAGCCGATCGCGGCATGAAAAAACCCGCCGCATATGCGACGGGTTTTACAACCTGGCTCCCCGGGTAGGACTCGAACCTACAACAGCGCGGTTAACAGCCGCGTGCTCTACCATTGAGCTACCGAGGAATTTAAAAGCCCAGCGGAATGGGCTGAGAAATTCTGGCTCCCCGGGTAGGACTCGAACCTACAACAGCGCGGTTAACAGCCGCGTGCTCTACCATTGAGCTACCGAGGAATAGGTGCGTGCTCTCAAGCAACGAAGTTTATTATACGGACGAATCAGCTCAGGGCAAGAACTTTTTTGAGATTTTTTCCGACCTAGTCGTTGGGGACATTCTTAAACGACTAGTCATTCAAGAACGTCCCCAACGACTACATGAAAGCGCCCTCAAGCGGATGTGCTTGAGGGCGCTTCTTGCTTGCGAGGTTAAGACTCAATATAGTCTTTGAGCTTGCTGCTGCGGCTGGGGTGACGGAGTTTGGCCAAGGTCTTGGACTCGATCTGGCGAATGCGCTCGCGCGTGACGCCAAACTCGCGACCGACCTCCTCGAGCGTACGGGGATGCCCGTCGACAAGGCCAAAGCGCAGCTCGATAACCTTGCGCTCACGATCGGCAAGCGAGTCGAGCACCTGGGTGAGCTGCTCCTGCAGCATGGAGAAGCTGGCGGCATCGGGCGGAACGATAGCCTGAGAGTCCTCGATGAAGTCGCCCAGCTGGGAATCCTCTTCCTCGCCGATAGGAGTTTCGAGCGACACGGGCTCCTGCGAGATCTTCTGGATCTCGCGGACACGATCGGCGCTCATGTCCATCTCGGCACCGATCTCCTCGGGGGTCGGGTCGCGGCCCAGGTCCTGAAGGAGCTGGCGCTGCACGCGGACGAGCTTGTTGATGGTCTCGACCATGTGCACGGGAATACGGATGGTACGGGCCTGGTCGGCGATAGCGCGCGTAATGGCCTGACGGATCCACCACGTGGCGTACGTGGAGAACTTGAAGCCCTTCTGGTAGTCGAACTTCTCGACGGCGCGAATCAGGCCGAGGTTGCCCTCCTGGATCAGGTCCAGGAACAGCATGCCGCGACCGACGTAGCGCTTGGCGATGGAGACGACCAGACGCAGGTTTGCACTGATGAGTGCCTGCTTGGCTTCGAGGCCAACGTTCTCAATGCGCGTAAGACGACGCATCTCGGCACGCGTGAGTTCGAGCTCACCGGCATCGGCAGCCTCGAGCTTCTCGGTGGCCTCAAGACCGGCCTCGATCTTCATGGCCAGATCGACCTCTTCGGAAGCGGTCAGCAGGTCGACCTTGCCGATCTCCTTGAGGTACATACGAACCGGATCGCCGGTCAGCATCACCGTGGAGGCATCGATGCCACGCACGCGCGAGCGTGAACGGGACGTGCGCACGGTGCGCTTCTTCTTGCTCTTGGAAGAACCCATTTCGGCGTCGGCCTGACGGGCCATCTTGAGCTCATGATCGTCGAGCGAGCCGGAATCGTGCTCGTCGTCGTCATCGAAATCGTCGGTATCGGTATCGTTATCGTCATCGTCGACGTCCATGGGGGCGTCGTCGTTACCGCTCGCGGAGATAATCTGGATGCCGCTGTTGCGCAGCGCGGAATACACCGCGGTGAGCTGCTCGTCAGAAACATCGATATCCTTCAGGGCGACCTGAATCTCGTCCTCGGTTACCGAAGTCCTGTTTGAGCCGTTGCCCATGAGCTTTGCAACGTAGGATTCCAGCCCAGTACCCGTGCTCTCAGTCTTTTTTGGCACAGATTCTCCCTTCATAGTCCACAGGACTCAATACTTTAGCACACACAGAGACGTCTATACCCAAAAAGAGGACTGGATATAGGCGAGAATACGCTGGTTGACCACAACATCTAGGCCTGTTCGGTGCCTGCGGCCTCCAGACCAATCAAACGGAACGGGTCCGCCACGCCGCCGATCGACTTTTGCAGTTCGCGTTGACGCTGCGAATCCTGCGCGGCCTGCACGGTCAGCGCGCGACGGGCCTCATCATCGAGCGAACGGTCCTGGCGCAGCTTGGCCTGTGCGGCACGCATGCGGCGCTTGATGGTGTAGAGCTCGAGCGTATCGAGCATAAACACGATGTTCGTCTCGGTGGGGTGCTTGCTCGTCGCCGAGATGCGCCCGGCACTCACAAGCGTTGCCGCCTCGGGACACACCGAGCGCGCTGCATCCATGCAGGCCGCAGGATCGGTTCCCGGCGGCGTTGCCAGCACGGCCCATGCGATGGACTCGTGACGAGGGTCAACCCACTCGATAGAGCAGATGCGGTCGGCATACGTGCGGAACAGGTCGGGGTAGCTCGTAAGCATCGTCAACAGCTCGCGCTCCCCTGCCAAGGACTTGCGCTCAAGATCAGTAAGAACCATCGGCGCCGCCGCAGCCGGTGCGCCCGAACCGTCAGCCACAGGCACAGCACCCATACCATCAGGCACATCGATCGGCGGCAAATCGTCGACGACCTCCACGGGCGCGGCGCCGTAGGCATCGAGCGGGACATAGTCGTACGGCTCCTCCTCGACCGGCGCGGACACCGGCGGCGTCGCGCCCGATGCCCAAGCACCGCGAGATGCCCCCTGCGAACCAGACGTCCGACCGCCCGCGCTACCAGAGCGCTCGGCTTGCGCCCGCTGGCGTTCATAGTTCTGCTCACGACGTCGTTCCGCATCTTCGCGCTTGGCGACATCGCGAAACACGCGACCCGAACTCGCGCGAACCGTCTCCAGATCCAAGCCAAGCAGGTCGGCAATCTGGATAAAGTACGTATCGATCATGTAGCTATCGCGCAGCGGATAGATGAGCGTCAGCGCATCCTCGAGCGCCTTGGCACGACCGCCCGGCGTGGTGATGTCACTCGACTCCTGCAGCGAACGGTACACGAAGTCCATGAGCGGTTCGGCAGCGTCAATGCGTTTCTGCAGCTCCTCTCCGCCGTGCGCCGTGATGAACTCCATGGGATCGTTGCCGTCGGGCAGCACCACGCAGCGCAGGTCCATCGAATCCTGCTCAATAAACTGAATCGCGCGACGGGCGGCCTTCTGGCCCGCGGCGTCTCCGTCAAACATATAGACGATGCGCTTGGCAAAGCGGGTGAGCGTCTTGACGTGATGCTCCGTGAGTGCGGTGCCCAGCGTAGCGACAACGTTTTTAATCCCCGCCTCCCAGCAGGCGATGCAGTCGGTATAGCCCTCCACCACGATGGCCGTATCCTGCGCGACGATAAACTCCTTGGCCCAATTAAAGCCGTAGAGGTTTCGCTTTTTATGGAACACGCTCGTCTCAGCGGTATTGAGGTACTTGGGCTGGCCGTCACCCATGATGCGACCACCAAAGGCAATGTTGTGACCCTGTTCGTCAAAGATGGGAAACATTACGCGGTCGTAGAAGCGGTCGGCAAGCTGCCCGCGCCCGCGGCTCACGGCAACGTTGGCGTCGATCATCTCCTGCGGGGTAAAACCCGCCTGGGACAGGTGCGACACCAGCGCGTTACGGCCCGGTGCAAAACCCAGGCAGTAGCGGCGGCAGACGTCGCCACCCATGCCGCGGCTGGCAAAGTACTCGCGTGGACGGCCATCCTTACCGCGCATAAGCATGGTGTGGTAGAACTGGGCGGTCTCGGCGCACAGATCGTAGATGCGGGCACGCTTGGTACCGCGCTCACGGCGATCTCCAGTGTCGTGCAACTCAATACCCGCGCGATCGGCCAAATAACGGATTGACTCGGGAAAGCTCAGGTTCTCGCGCTTCATGATATAAGTGAAGACGTCGCCGCCTTCGCCGCAGCCAAAGCAGTGCCAGACCTGCGTGGCGGGGATAATGTGGAAGGACGGCGTCTTTTCGCCATGGAAGGGGCAGCAACCCCAAAACTCATGGCCGCGGGGCTTGAGCTCAACCGTTTCCTGCACGATGGCAACCAGGTCAGACGCAGCGCGTACCTGGTCTTTTTCCTCATCGCTAATCACGGATGCTCACCCCCTGCTCGCCCAAGTTGTGACGAATATCTTCGATATTACCCTCGACGGTCGAGATCAACTCATCCAGCGATTCGAACACACGCGAGGGACGCAGCCAGCGCGTAAACGCCAGCGAAACGGAAGTGCCGTACAGGTCGCCCGTATAACCAATTAAGTTGGCCTCGAGATGCGCAGATGCGGCATCGTCGGCATACGTTGGCGGCAGTCCGACGTTGACAGCAGCGGGCCACGCGGTGTCATCGACCAGCACCAGACCCTCATACACGCCATCGGCAGGCACCTGAATGCCATCGGGAACCTGCAGGTTTGCCGTGGGAAAGCCCATGCCAGAACCCTCGTGACGGCCGCGAATAACGCCGCCGCGCACCATATACGGGCGGCCAAGTAGCCCAGCAGCAAGCTCCACATGGCCCTGTCCCAGCTCGTGACGAATGCGGGTGGCGCAAATGGCCTCCCCGCCCTCGCAAAGCAGGTCGTGACCATACACGTCAGTGCCGCGCTCGGAACCCCAGGCGCGCATCTCGGCAACACCAGCAGCACCGCCGCGACCCAGCCTAAAGTCACTACCAACGCGAATCGAGCGAATGTCAACCACGCGCGACAGCAATGCGAGAAAACCGACATGGTCAAGCGCCGCAACCTCAGGCGTAAAGGGAACGGCCACTACCGCATCGACCCCGGTCTGAGCCAAGGCATGTAGACGGTCGGCCGTCGTCATCAATTTTTGAGCGGGCGAAGGACTCACCACAACGTCCGGATCGGGATCGAAAGTGACCACGACCGCCTTACAGTCATGGGCGCGCGCGTCGCTAACAAGCGCGGCAATGAGCTCCTGGTGTCCACGGTGCACGCCATCGAACACGCCGATTGCAATCGATGCGGCACCCAAGTGCTCGCACTCATCAAACGCATCGGCAGTAACGATGCGAGCCTCGTCCGACTCGCCCGCGAAAAAGATACGCGCGAGCTCGCGAGCGGACAACATCATCGAACACCGCCGATTGCCTGCGGAAACACGTGCTCCATGACAAAGCGGCCACTTTCGATGCGGGCGAGCGCCTTGAGTCCCCCATCGAGCACCAACGCAAAAGGCGCCTTCGAGGCATCAAAATCGGCAAACGCACGCTCAACGGGAATGCGTCGGCCGCAGAGCAGATCGTCGGCAAGATTGCCAGGCAAGTCAACACGCGTGGCGCCCAGGGCTGCAATGGGATCCAGGGCAAAGCCAGCCGCGGACTCGGGAGAAAGCTCCTCAACCGCATGACAAGCGCCAATGGAAACAACACCGGAGGCCGTGCGGCGCAGCGCAGAAATGTGCGCGGCGCTCTCGCAGGCGCGGCCCAAGTCGCGAGCGAGCGCACGGATATAGGTGCCCTTGCTCACCGAGAACGCCACGGTCCACACACACGCATCACCTTCGCCGCCCACGGCAATCAGGTCGGCGGCATAGACCTCGACGGGACGCGGAGGTAGGTCCACCGCATTGCCCTCGCGAGCAGATTTGTAGGCGCGAACGCCATTGACCGAGATAGCCGAAAACGCCGGCGGCACCTGCATCTGCGGACCCAGCATAGCGGCCAAGCGCTCACGGGCATAGGCAGGATCGCGGAGCTCGTTGGCAACAGCCACCGTGCGGACCGCCTCGCCCTCCGCATCATCGGTATTGGTCTCGGCGCCAAACGAAATGTCGGCGACATAGCTTTTGGTATCGAGCGTGAGCATGCCCAGCAGACGGGTGGCCTGGCCCACGCCCACCACCATGACACCCGATGCCATGGGGTCGAGCGTGCCGGCATGGCCGACGCGCCGCTCATGGAGGGCGCGCCGACATTGCGAGACCACATCGTGGGACGTGCAGCCCACCGGCTTATCGACGGCGAGCAGCATATTCAGTTGAGAAGGCGTACGACGAGCCATGTACCATCCAAAAAGTTAAAGCTCGACGGTCACCGAAGCGGGATCCTCCCCTACCAGCTCGGCCAGCATGGGAAGTGCCACGGTGAGCGTCTCGAGAATCGTTCCGTTATTGGAGAAACCGGCGGCAGCGGGATGTCCGCCTCCGCCAAATGCAGCAGCGATCTCGGAAACATTGAGGTCGCCCTTAGAGCGCAGGTTGCCGCGCACCTTGGTATCGCCCTCAATGCCCTTCAGGAACAGGCAGACCTCGACGCCCATCACCGAGCGCACCACATCGACCAGGCCGTCGCACTCATCCGAGGTGACGCCGCAAGCCTCAAGGTCACTCTGGTACGCGTAACTATACGCGACGCGCCCGTGGGCCACCGTCTTGATGCGGCCCATAACGATGGACTTGAGGTGCAAAAACTCAACGCGCATGCTCTGGTAGACCTCGAGTGCCACACGCGCCGGATCGGCACCGTGGGCAACCAGACGCGAGGCTGCATGGAACGCGGCGGCATCGGCGTTTTGGTACTGAAAACGGCCGGTATCGGTAACCAAACCACACAGCAGGCAAGTCGCAACGCCATCACGTGCGACAATGCCGCAATTGTCCAAGAAGCGGTCGATGATCATGGCGCAGGCTGCGGCTTCGACGCGCCTCAGGCTGAGCTCGGCAAACTCCTCGCGCGCCGGATGGTGATCGAAGCACACCACATGCTTGGAGCGACGAAGCACCTCGGCGGAATTATTTAGACGCTCGACGACCGGCACGTCCACCGAGATGAACAGGTCCGGATTGCCGGTATACGCAGATGCCGGCACTAGGCGATCGGCACCCTCCATAAAGCGGTAAATGCGCGGAACCGGGTCATCGTCTGCCAGCAGCAGCGCAATGTCCTTATTAGGGAAAAACTTCATAAGCGAGAGGCCCAAACCCAGCACGGAGCCCAGGGCGTCGCCATCGGGAGAAGTGTGTCCCGAAATCGCAATGGAGGACGCACCCTCGATAAGCTCGAGGATGCGTCGTTGAATATCTGCAGACTCGCACGAGGCGAGGTCGGCGGAATTAGTCATCTAAAGCTGCCTCCTGGGCGGCATCCGCTATCGGATAGCCGTCCTCGTCCTTTTCGATCGCAAGCGTGGCGGGAACGTTTTCCAGCGCACGCGTGATGCGCTCGGCCTCATCGGTCGAGCGATCGATGCGAAAATCGAGCTCGGGCGTAACACGCCAATCGAGCGAGCGAGCCAACAGGCTGCGAATACGGCCCTTAGCGCTTGCGAGCGCCTCCATGACCTCGTCGTAGCGGCTCGCATCGCACGACACGAACACACGCGCGAACGAACGGTCCACCGCGACCTCGACCGCGGTCAAAGTAACCAGGTCGAGACGCGGATCGGAAACCTCAAAGAGCAGGATATAACCAAGCTTCTCGCGAAGCTGCTCGCCCAGACGGCGGGTTGCCTGCGTTTGCTTCATAGCGCTACCCCCTACTCGGTACGGGCAACCTGGTCGATGCGGTAACCCTCGATCTGGTCGCCGGGCTTGATGTCCTGGAAGTTCTCCAGGCCAATGCCGCCCTCGGAACCGCTCTTGAGGCTCTTGGCCTCGTCCTTGTAGTGACGCATCGAGGCGATCTTGCCGTTGAAGACCACGATGCCGTCGCGCACCAGACGCACGGAATCGGTCGCGGCGATCTCGCCCTCTTCGACACGGACACCGGCGGCGATACCGACTTTGGGCACCTTGAAGGTGTCCAGGACGGTCGCGGTACCCGTGGAGACCTCGACCTCGGTGGGCTTGAGCATGCCGATACGGGCAGCGTCGAGCTCCTCGAGGCACTTGTAGATGACGTCGTAGCAACGGATCTCGACGCCCTCGCGCTCGGCGGCGGAGCGGGCCTTACCGTCGGGACGGACGCCAAAGCCGATGATGATGGCGTTGGAGGCGTCGGCCAGGACGACGTCGGTCTCGTTGATGGCACCAACGGCGGAGTGGATCGTGTTGATACGAACCTCGGACTGATCCATCTTGTCGAGCGAGTCCTGAAGGGCCTCGATGGAACCCTGGACGTCGGCCTTGATGATCAGGTTGAGCTCCTTGACCTCAGCGTCGGCGATGGTCTCGAAGAGGTTCTCGAGCGTGACGTGCTTCACGCGGCTCTGCTCCTCGATACGGGCCTTGAGCGAACGCTCGTCGGCAAGGGCGCGAGCCTCGCGCTCATCCTCGAACACGCGGAACTCGTCACCGGCGTTGGGCACGGACTGCAGGCCCAGGATCTCGACGGCGTCGGAGGGGCCGGCCTCGGTGACGGCGCGGCCCTTGGGGTCGAGCATGGCGCGGACGCGGCCGTAGGTGAGGCCGGCGACCAGTGTATCACCCACGTGCAGGGTACCGCGGGTCACGAGCACGGTAGCAACCGAGCCGCGGCCCTTGTCGAGCTTGGCCTCGAGGACGTTGCCGGAGGCAAAGGTGTCCGGGTTGGCCTTGAGCTCGAGCACATCTGCCTGGAGCAGCACGGTCTCGAGCAGGTCGTCGATACCGATCTTCTGCTTCGCCGAGATGTTGACGAACATGTTCTGTCCGCCCCACTCCTCGGGGATGACACCGTACTCGGTGAGCTCCTGGCGCACGCGGTCGGGGTTGGCGCCGGGCTTATCGATCTTGTTGACGGCAACGACGATGGGAACGCCGGCGGCCTTGGCGTGGTTGATCGACTCGACCGTCTGGGGCATGACGCCGTCGTCGGCAGCCACGATCAGAATGACGATGTCGGTCACCTTGGCACCACGGGCACGCATAGCCGTAAAGGTGGCGTGGCCCGGGGTATCGATGAAGGTGATCTTGCGGTCGTTGATCATGACCTGCGAAGCACCGATGGCCTGCGTAATGCCGCCCGCCTCGCCGGCAGCGACGCCGGTGTGACGGATAGCGTCGAGCAGCGACGTCTTGCCGTGGTCGACGTGGCCCATGACGGTGACGACCGGTGCGCGCGGCTTAAGGTCGGCGGGATCGTCGTAGAACGAGAAGGTGTTCTCCTCCTCGGGGGTGATGATCTTGATCTGTCGGCCCAGGTCGTCGGCAACGAGCTCGACGAGGTCGTCGGACATGGACTGCGTCATGGTGAGCGGCGTACCCAGCAGGAACAGGCGCTTGATGATGTCGTTGGCCGGAACGTCGAGAGCCTCGGCGAGCTCCTGGACGGTAACGCCCTGGGAGACCTTGATGGCGTCGAGCTCCTCGGGGTTCACGCCCTGGGCCAGCGCCTCCTCTATCTTGCGCTCCTCCTGAGCCTTGGCAGCCTCACGTTCGCGCTTCTCCTTGCGCTTCTTGCGGCGACCGGTGGACTCGCGAGAGGCCTCCTCGACGGCAGCACGAGCCTCCTCGAGCACCTTCTCGCGGCTGTACTCCTCGGCCTCGCGAGCCATGCGGCTATAGTGGTCCTCTTCGTTGTTGTGACCGCCCTTGCGCTTCTTGCCCTTGCCCTGCTTGTCGGGGTTGGGGAAGTCCATGCCGGCAGCGACGTTGTTGCTGGCGTTGGTGCGATGGCTGTGCGGACGGCTCTCGGAGGCGTTGCGCTCGGAGTTGTTGTCGGAGGCGTTGCGATCGTTACGACGGCCACCGCGGCGGTCGTTGTTGCCGCCACGACGGTTACCGCGCTCGGCGGCGCGCTCGGCCTTGGCCTTGTCCTCGGCGTCCTTCTTCTCCTTGAGCACGGTCTCCTGTGCGGCGATCTGGTCGAGCAGCGAGCGGAAACGCGAACCGGAGTCGGAAGCGGGAACGGCGCGGCGCTGGGCCTCGCGGGCAGCCTCCTCCTTCTCGCGGGCAAGGCGCTCCTGCTCGGCCTTCTTCTTGGCCTCGGCCTCGGCGCGGGCAGCCTCCTCGGCAGCCTGGGCTGCGGCAAACTGGCGGCGCTCCTCCTCGCGTGCCTTCTCGGCGGCGATGCGCTCGCGCTCGGCCTCGGCGGCGCGAGCGGCCTCCTCGGCGGCAGCTGCCTGCTCCTCGGCCTGCTTGGCGGCCTCGACTTCCTGAGCGCGGGCCTCGATCACCGAGGCGAGCTGCTTGCGGACCATGGCGACATAGGCATCCTCCAAGGTGGAGGAAGCGGACTTAGCGGGAATCTTCATATCGGCGAGATGACCCATCAGTTCCTTGGAGGTCATGCCGAACTCTTTGGCCAGGGTGGACACACGGACTTTTGCCATATGGCTTCACCTACCCTTTCTGGCACCTTGGGTGCCTAGAGACTGAACGAGCGTAGGAGATGCGCCGGGACCCGCCCGGCGCGACCGCGCGCTAGATCAGGTCCTCCGCATCATCGAAGGCGTCGGTGTCGTGGACACCGCAGAAACGGGAGCCGGGACGGGCCTGGTTGCGGCACTGGACGCCGTCCTCGGACACGTACTCGCAGCGGCGGACGTCCTCGTCCTCCTCGTCACCGATCAGGTCGGCGGTGGGCTCCTCGTGAACGGGAACGTTCTTGAGGATATCGGCGGCAAGCGTCTCGGACTTGATGTCGATGTGCCAGCCGGTCAGGCGCGCAGCGAGGCGGGCGTTCTGGCCTTCCTTGCCGATGGCGAGGGACAGCTGGTCGTCGGGCACGATGACGCCGGCGTAGGCCTTCTCCTCGTCGATGAGAACGCGGGTGACCTTAGCGGGCGAAAGGGCGTTGGCGACGTAGACGGCAGGATCGGCATCCCACAGGATGACGTCGACGCGCTCGCCACGGAGCTCGCCCACGACAGCGCGAACACGGCTGCCCTTGGGGCCGACGCAGGCACCCACGGGATCCAGACGGTCGTCGAGCGAGTGGACGGCAACCTTGGAACGCTGGCCAGGCTCGCGGGCGATCGACTTGATCTGGACGGTGCCCTCATAGATCTCGGGCACCTCCTGCTCAAACAGACGACGCATGAGCTCGGGGTGGGTACGGGAGATGACAATCGGCGGACGGCTGTGCTCGCCACGAACCGGCTGCAGGTTGGAGTTGGGGTCGCGAACGTCGATGATCACGGCCTTGATATGCTGGTTGTGCAGGTAGCGCTCGCCCATCGGACGCTCGTTGCGCTCGTTCTCGTAACGGCGCTGATCGAAGTGCGGCAACTCGGCCTCGACGCCTTCACGAATCTTGACGATCGTGAAGTCGGGCGTGGACTGCAGCACGGTACCGCTGATGAGGTCACCGATGCGGCCGGAGAACTCCTCGTAGATCTGCTCGCGGGCGGAGTTACGCACGATGGCGTTGATCTCGGCCTTGGCGTGCTGGGCAGCAATGCGGCTCGTGTTCTTGGGGGTGACGTCGATCTCCTCAAACTCGGTGAAGTTGCCCTCCTCGTCCATGGAATCGTCGATCGGCTCCAGGCGGTAGACGTAGATCTTGCCGGTGGTGCGGTCGATGGTCACCTTGGCGCCCCACTCAAGATGCAGGATCTCGGCATAGCTCTTGGCGAGCGACTGCTCCAGGCGGTCGATCAGGTAGAGCTGGTCGATGTGCTTCTCCTGGCAAAGCTCCATCAGGGCGGACATCATGTCGGATGCTGCCATCTTACTTTCCTTCCTTCGCGGGCTTGAAGTCGTAGGTGGGCTTCAACTTGCACTTTTTAACATCAGAGAAATCGAGGGTGACGGACTCGCCGTCCTCGAGCTCGAGGGTCACGTCGGTCTCGGTCGCAGCGGCAATCTTGCCGGCGTACTTGCGACGGCCCTCGGTAGCGGTGGAGGTGAGCTCACAGTTCTCGCCAACAAAGCGGGCAAAGTCGCACGGGCGGCGCAGCGGGCGCGCCATGCCCGGGCTCGACACCTCAAGCGTATAGCTCGAAGAGATAGGATCGAGTTCCTCAATCACATCGCCGACCCACTTGGTGTTGGCCGTGACGTCGTTGAGAGACAGGCTCTGACCCTCGGCACCCTCGATACGCACGCGCACGCAGGGGGCCTTAGTGGCACCCACGAGCTCGACGTCGACGATGTCGACATCGTGCTGTGGAGCGGCGGCCTCGAGTGCGTCGATGATCGCCTGCTCGGTCTTGGTCTTAACCATTGCGGCACCTCCATCCATACAAAAAAGAAGCGGGGCCGAAACCCCACTTCTTTCAATTACAACTTCATTTGCAAGCAAACTATACCAATAGCTGCGGAAACGTGCAAGCACAGTACGAA